>CAMIVY010000073.1 GCA_946402275.1 uncultured Prevotella sp. | reverse complement strand
GTAAGCATTTGTTGAAATACATGTTGTATCAGTTGTAGTTTGATATTACCTTTGCAGTCGCAATAGTGCACCAAACCATAACTGTTATTTTTATGACTAAGGAAGAATTTGAAGTTCTACAGTTCGACCTGCAGCAAAGTGGCAAGCCACTGATGAGTTACTTGAAAGAGGCTGGTGTCAATTACTCGACCTATACCTACTGGCGCAGGAAAGCGGATTCTGAGAAGCAACCGCAGCAACCGATAGCCCCCATCAGTTTTACCCAACATGCAGATCCTGTATTTTCCGGGTCTGTACCCACAGGTGTCACACTCTTGTTTCCCAACGGTCTTCGTGCCCACTTCGGCAGTGGCACGGAGGATGTGCTTCGTGATCTGTTGGACAAAAGCCTGGTGAGTCATGTTCTGCCTGAATGACACGATGCGGTACTACCTGTGTCCCGGGAGGACGGATATGCGCAAGGGTATCAGCTCTCTTTGCGGTGTGGTGCATGAGCGTATGAAGAGTGACGTTCGCAACGGCGACGTGTTCATCTTCATCGGCCGTAGCCGTAAGCTGATGAAGCTGCTTCATGCGGAGGACGGCGGCATGGTGATGTACGTCAAGCGGCTGGAGGCAGGACGTTTCAAACTGCCGGAGTATGACGAGCAGACAAACAGCTATCCCATGGAGTGGCGCGACCTGGTCGTGATGGTGGAGGGCATACAGGAGTCCCCTGACCAGAGACTCAGACGCCTTCGTGCGCAGCGCAGGGAATACGTTGTCTGAGGATATACATATATTACTGATTATTAGTTATTTATAGCGTAAAACATTCTTTATTCTCAAGTTTTTTTCGTACCTTTGCACTATATTAAAAGGTACGGACAATGGAAGAAAGAGAGATACTGATTAAGACGATAGAGACGCTGAACGCCTCCATCGCCACCTTGTCCGAGAACCACAAGAAGGAGGTGGACGGCCTTAATGCACGCATCAAGGAACTGGCGGCACAGGTCGCATGGCTGAACCGTCAGCTCTTTGGTCGCAAGTCAGAGAAACTCCCCATCATCGATCCCAACTACCCGGACCTTTTTGCAGGCATGCTCCCTGAGAATGCACAGCAGATTGCCGATACCCGTAACCAGGCTGTGGAAAAAATCGTCAAGACTAAAGAAGAGCGCCGTCAGGAGAAGAAGAACCGCATCATGATGGAGGACCTGCCAGTACTGGAACAGGTGATTCTCACTCCCGACAACCTCGACACGGATCTCTACAAGAAGATTGGCCAGGAGGTGACACGTATCGTGGAGCACAAGCCAGGCCAGCTGTATATCAAGGAGATTATCCGTGAGAAGTGGGGCCTGAAGGACAGCACCTCCATAGCTCCCAAGGGTATGAGCGGTGTGCTGATTGCCCCTATGCCCCTGCTGCCTATCTATAAGGGAATCGCCGGTGCCAGCCTGCTGGCAGAGATCCTGCTCCAAAAGTATGAGTACCACATGCCTTACTACCGTCAGATCAAACAGTACAGTCACCTGGGTATGAAAGGACTTACCGAGAGCACCATGGACGGCTGGTTCAAGCAGACGATGGAACTCTTGAAGCCTCTTTACGAGGTACTCAAGTCAGAGGTCATGAAGGCCGACTACGTACAGGCAGATGAGACGACAACGCCTGTCATCAACAAGGAGACCCACAAGGCTGCGAAGGAATACCTGTGGATGGTGAGGGCTGTAATGGAGCGGTTGGTGCTCTTCCATTACGACCAGGGCTCCAGGGCAGGAGCGGTGATAGAGTCGCTGGCAAACAGATATGGCTTTAAGGGATATCTACAATGTGACGGTTTTGCGGGCTATGAGACGGCCTTCAGGACCAATCCCGACGTGCGTCTGGTTAACTGCATGGTACATATCCGTCGCCACTTCGAGCAGGCGCTTGACGAGAACCGTCAGATGGCAGAGCATGCCTTGAAGGAGATACAGCACCTCTACAAAATAGAGCACATGTGCGATGACGCAGGGCTGTCACCCGATGAGCGCAAGGCCAAGCGCCAGGAACTCGCACGTCCCATTATGGAAGCCATGAAGCTGTGGATGGAGACTGAAGGGCTGAAGTACAGCGAGAGCTCCCTCATAGGCAAGGCCGTCACCTATGCCTACACACGCTGGGACAACATGATGCGCTATCTCGATGACGGAAGGCTCCTGCTTGACAACAATCTTGCCGAGAATGAGATACGTCCCGTCACGCTGGGCAGGAAGAACTACCTCTTCTGCGGAAACCATGAGGCAGCACAGAACATGGCAGTCGTCTGCTCACTGCTGGCGACATGCAGGAACCATGATGTCAATCCTAGAGACTATATGAATGATATCATAAGCCAGATGCCATATCATGCAAAAGCAACACATGAGGAACTATTACAACTGCTGCCGCATAAGTGGAAACTCGCACATCCGGAATCAGTTATGACCAAAACCACATGATATAGGTATCACGTATAGGTACAAGAAAAATACAACAGCAGTTATAACTTCATTTGTTATAACTGCTGTTACTATAATATATAGGAATTATTACCTGTAGTTTATCGAATGCTTAC
>CAMIVY010000072.1 GCA_946402275.1 uncultured Prevotella sp. | reverse complement strand
TTAAGTGATGGACTACGGACAGATTATAGATAAGGTGTACACAGCCTGCCTGCCCTTCGCCAATGAAGGGAGGCAGGCTGACTATATTCCCGTGCTGGCAGAAGTAGATGCCAATCAGTTTGGCCTGTGCCTGCTGACGCTCGACGGGAATGTCTACGAGCAAGGCAACACGCGCACCCGCTTCTCGCTGCAGAGCATCAGCAAGGTGTTTGCCCTAGCCATGTGCCTCAGCCAGGAGGCTGACCGCCTGTGGCAGCGCATGGGTAAGGAGCCTTCCGGTAATGCGTTCAATTCGCTGGTACAGCTGGAATATGAACACGGCATTCCCCGCAATCCGTTCATCAACGCCGGTGCTATCGTCATGGCCGACGTGCTGCTCTCTACGCTGAGCCGCCCCGAGGAACAGTTTCTGACCTTTGTCAGGAGCCTCAGTGGCAGCAGCACCGTGGGGTTCAACCGCCGTGTGGCACAGAGTGAACAAAGTTGCGGCTACCTGAACGCAGCCATTGCCAACCTGCTGAAATACCACGGCAACATTCGGGGTGACATTACCCGTGTACTAGAATTCTACTTCCTGATGTGCTCCGTAGAGATGTCGTGCCACGAGTTGGCCCACGCCTTCCTGCCCTTTGCCAACCATCGGCAACCATTCAACTATGGCGGCGTGTCGCTCACCTCGTCGCAGGTGAAACGCATAAATGCCATCATGCAGACCTGCGGATTCTATGACGAAGCCGGAGAATTCTCTTATCGCGTAGGCTTGCCGGGCAAGAGCGGCGTGGGAGGCGGCATAGCGGCCATCCATCCGCTGCACTATGCCGTAGCCACCTGGAGCCCCCGGCTTAACATAAAGGGTAACTCCGTCATGGGCATGAAGGCACTGGAACTGCTGACCTCTGAGACCGAAGAGTCTATCTTTTAATTCAGCCGCCCGCAATCATAAGTAACATCTGCACGAGAATAACTCTGGCGAACATGCCCAAAGGATAGACCGTGGCATAACTGACGGAAGGACTGTCGCCCTCAATGGTGTCGTTGACATATGCCAAAGCCATCGGATTGGCCATACTTCCGCTAAGGATGCCGCAGATGGTGCCGTAGTCGAACTTGTGGCTCCGCAGGGCAGCCATGCCCACCAATAGCACAGGCACAACAGTGAGTGCAAAGCCTATGCAAATCCAGAGGATACCTTCTGGTCTTATGACCGTCTCGAAAAACTGTGCGCCACTATCCAGACCAAGAGAGGCCAGATAGAGCGAGAGCCCCAACTTACGGAGCATCAGCGAGGCACTGCGGGTAGTGTAGGTGATGAGGTGAAACCGCGGCCCAAAAGCTCCCACGATGATACCTACCACGATGGGGCCTCCTGCGATGCCCAGCCTGACCGGAATGCTCATGCCAGGCAACTGGAGCGGGAGACTGCCCAGGGCAAGTCCGAGGATGATGCCAATGAAAATAGCGGCCAGGTTGGGCTCGTTTAGGCTCTGAACGCTGTTGCCGAAGAAAGCCTCAACGGCATCGACGGACTTGGGGTCACCCACGATGTGAAGACGGTCACCATACTGCAACCGCAGGTCTGGCGTGGCCAGCAACTTGATGTCACCACGTGTGATACGGCTAATGTTGACACGGTAAGTGTGGCGTATCTTCAGACTGCCAAGTCGCCTGCCGTTGAGTATCGGTTTGGTGAGCACTACCACGCGGCTCTCCATCTTGTTATCGAGTGCATTCCAGTCCACCTTCTCGCTGTTCCAGTCTTCCGGCTCTTCCACATGCAGGCCTATTAGGATTTCGAGCATTGAGGCATCTTCCTTTTTGGTGACTACCATTAGGCGGTCGTCCAACTGTAGTTGGGTTGTCGACTTGGGCACGATGACTTCGTCACCGCGCCAGATACGCGAGATGATAAACCGCAAGTGAGTCATCGTCGCAATCTCTTCCAGACTCTTGCCAACGATGGCGGGATTAACCACGTTGAACCGGGCAATGTAGGTCTCGTTCTCTTCACTGATACTTCTGGGCATCAGGTCGGCAGGGCGTACGAAAAATTTGCGCATAAACAGGATGGCGAGGATGACACCTACCACACCCAACGGATAGGTGACGGCACAACCGAGGGCCGTCCCACTGTGGGGGATGCCCAGCTGTGACAGTGTCTGCTGGGCAGCACCCAGTGCAGGTGTATTGGTGGTAGCTCCACAGAGCAGTCCCGCCATGTCAGGCATACTGATGCCTGTAAGCGGACAGAGACAGACTGCCATCGCCGTGCCGATGAGAATGACGGCCAGCCCCCACAGGTTGAGTGTAACACCCTCGTGGGCCAGCGAACCGAAGAAACCGGGACCCACGCTCAGGCCGAGACAATAGACAAACAGAATCAAACCGAAACTTTGGGCATAGTCAAGCATCCTGGAATCTACTTCAAAACCGAAATGACCTGCTAGGATACCAACAAAAAATACGAATGCCACGCCAAGGCTTATACCCATGACCCGAATCTTGCCCAAGGCAAGCCCCAAGGCACAAATCAGCGACAGTACCACTACGGTCTGCATAGCCGATGGATTAAAAAGCAGATTGTTTATCCACTCCATGTCTCACACGATTTGGCTACAAAGGTAGTCATTTTATGTCGAATGACCGAGTGCTTTTTGTTTTTTAACCTCCTTTTACATCAGCTTGTGACTCTATAACTATTGACTCTGTAAACGGTAGAAAGACATTTTGCCGAAAAACATTTTGTAATACC
>CAMIVY010000071.1 GCA_946402275.1 uncultured Prevotella sp. | reverse complement strand
CTCATTGGGGTTGGGTCTATTATTGATTTCCATAAATTCCGATTTATCTGTCTATGTTATTAACCTTAGCCGATTTCTTTACCTCTTCATGGTAGAAATAATTAACCACGATGGGCGGAGCATCGAAGGGGCGTTTAAAGCTGTCATCATCTCGGACATACGGAAGGCCAAGTCCTTCTGCGTATGCTTTCAGCTCCACATTCAGCTTCTCCCAGTAGTCTCTCTTGCCCTTCACATAGATTTCCTCATACAACGGGGTGAGTTCAGGCTTATTCTCCCGTATATACTCCATAATCATCGGCTTGAAAGTTCCACGCAGGTTCAGGTTCTCCAACCAAATGAGGTTACACTGATCTTTGGCACGATCAATGATGGCCTTCACGTCGGTAATGCCGGGAAAGATGGGCGATATGAAGCAGGTGGTTCTGATGCCGGCATCATGAAAGGCTTTCATGGCTGCAAGCCGTCGCTCTATGCTTACGGCTTTATCCATGTCGTCCTTGAACGATTCGTCCAACGTGTTAACCGACCAACTCACTCGTGCGCCAGGGAATGTCTTGATGAGATCCAGGTCGCGGAGCACCAGGTCGCTCTTCGTGGCTATAGAGAGCTTGATTCCGCTGCCTTGAAGCTGTTCCAGCAAAGTCCTGGTACGACGATACATCTCTTCTTCGGGCAGATAAGGGTCGGTGACAGAACCGAAGAACAGCTCCTTTCCGCGCAGTTTTCCTGGATTCTTAATCTCCGGCCATTGCTTGATGTCGAGGAACTCACCCCACGGTTCGGTGTGACCCGTAAAACGTTTCATGAATGATGCATAGCAATACTTGCATGCGTGTGTGCATCCCACGTATGGATTAACGGAGTAGTCGCTGACGGGCAAGTTTGACTTGGTCAATACCGTCTTCACTTCTTTTGTGTTTATAATCATATATTCCAATTTATCTGCCTTTACTATTAAACTTTGTTGCAAAATTAGTCAATTCTGATAAAATCCCGCGATTATTGCGTAACTTTGTGCCTGAATTTAGGATGATTTATGAATAAACGGGAGTATATACAGGCAAATAAGGACTGGCTGGAAGCTAAGTCGAAGGAGAATGGAGTTAAGGCTCTGCCCAAGGGAATCTACTACAAAGTGCTGAGTGAGGGCAACAAGAATAGTGCCACACCGACAGTACGGAGTATCATTACGGCGCACTACACGGGTAAGACCATCGACGGCAAACAGTTCGATAGCAGCCGTAGCGGTGTACCGTTGGCTTGCCGACTCTGTGACTTGATTGAGGGCTGGATCATTGCCATGCAGCAGATGCACATCGGCGATAAATGGGAGATATACATTCCTGCCGAAATAGGCTATGGCAAATTCTCGCAGCCCGGCATCCCCGGTGGCTCCACACTCATTTTTGAAATAGAGCTGTTAGGCATAGCATGACACTCAGGGAACTACTACAGTCTGTTGATGCAGAAGCATACGCCAGCATTCCACTCTACGAAAAGCTGCTGAAGACGAAGCCTGAATACGGTTCAAGCAATCGGATTAAGGTAAAAGTCCTGAATGGAGAGATTGCCGTTTCCAACGTGCATGTCGGTTCGTTGGGCGACATCGTGGCATGTCCTATCGATGTGGCTCCAGACCTTCAGGTAACTAAAATGCAACTGTTGGATGCGATTCTCAATGAAATGTCCCATAAGGGATTCACAGAGACGGATGCTGATGACTTCTGGGACGACATGATGGACTTACGAAAGGCAAAGAATATAAGATAAGTAACATGGGTAATATAAAGATTATTGGCGGTTCATTTGACACCAAACTGGAACTGGAACATGCTGGCGTAGCGGCAGGATTCCCCAGTCCGGCTGATGAGTACAGACATGAGACACTGGACTTCAACCGTGACTATATCCGTCATCCCGAAGCCTCGTTCTATGGTGACGTAGAGGGAGATTCTATGAAGGATGCAGGACTGTTGGACGGTGACAGGGTGATTATCGACAGGGCTGTGGAGCCACATGACGGTTCCATCGTCGTGGCATGGTGGGACGGTGGCTTCACAATGAAGTTCCTCGATCTGACACATAGGAAGGACGGCTACATCGAACTGCGTCCTGCCAACCCAGACTATCCCGTTTTCAAGGTCAAAGATTCTGAGAACTTCCAGATTTGGGGAACCGTGATTCATCTGATTCGTACATTTGAAAAGCTGTAGAAACGATGTATGGTATAGCCGACTTGGATAACTGCTACTGCTCCTGCGAGAAAGTTTTCCGTCCTGATTTGGAGGGGAAACCGATTGTGGTATTGAGCAACAACGACGGTTGCGTAGTGGCTCGTTCCAATGAGGCTAAGAAGATGGGCATCAAGGAAGGTACACCGTATTTTCAGTTGGCAGAGTTATTCCCTGGACAGAAGATTGCCGTATTTTCTTCCAACTACGAACTCTACGGAGAGCTGACGGGCCGTGTGGTGAGCATCATCCGACAAGAAACACCTGCCTATTTCCGCTACTCGATTGACGAGTGCTTCATGTATCTTGACGGCATAGCGTTGGATCAGTTGCAGACGTGGGGCGAAAACCTGCACAAGCGAGTGAAGCGTGAGGTGGGCTTGCCAATCAGCATCGGACTGGCTCCCAACAAGACACTGGCGAAGATCGCCTCGAAACTGGCGAAGAAATATGCTGCATATAAGCACTGCTGCATGATCGATACGGACTACAAACGGGAGAAGGCTCTGGAATGGTGTCTCATCGAGGATGTCTGGGGCATCGGCAGGCGCTATGCTGCCAAACTCCAGTCATTAGGTTGCAAAACGGCCCTCGACTTTGCCAAGCATCACAAGGA
>CAMIVY010000070.1 GCA_946402275.1 uncultured Prevotella sp. | reverse complement strand
TAATCAATTATTTGGGAAATCTATACTTTGTGTTGATGAATCATGTACCTGTCCCGTGATTCTTCGATGGCGATAACGAGCATCAACAGCGTAGCCACGTCGAAGGCTTGGGTGATATTGATATTGGCGGCTTTGTGGTTGTTCTGTGCCAGATGGATGCTGGCCACAACCGACACACCCACACCGAACATCAGCGCCAGGCCTGTCGTGATCAAAAACAAAGGCGCGACAATATTGATGGCCGCCAGTGCATTGCTGCCCACACCCTGTCCAACGAAGATGCCGTCTGCAACCGTAAAGAGCGATGCAAACACCATCGACAGCAGTGTAGGATAGAAAATGCGTGTAAACAGCGGACCTATCCTCGACTTTCCAAAGTCTATACTGTCTCTTTCCTTGTCTTTTATCTTCTTACTGCTCAAGGTTATACTTTAATAATAACTCTCTGAAGGCTTGTGCTTCGGCAGACTCTTTCACGTCTTTTTCAGCTCCAAGCATCCGAGCCGTCGCATGGTCTCTCAGTTCAAAGAACCTGTGTGCCTGAGGAGTCCAATATAAGTACTCGTATGCGTGAGGAACTCCCGGTTCTACATAGAGCTCTGTGAAGATACCGGCCTCCATCAGTTTCTGGGCATAGCTCATGTCTTCATCGCAGAAAAGGTCAAGGCTGCCGACTATCATGAAGGTCTCTGGCAGTCCCTTCAGCTGCTCAACGGTTGCCACTGCCGGCGAGAAATAGATCATCTCCTCATCGCTAAGCTTCTTGTCCTGACCTTCAAGGAGTTTTCCCCATCCAAAGACGTTGTTCTCCTTTGTCCAGACACAATGTCCGGCATATTCATTCTTGTAGATATCCTTTTCACCGCCGGTACGGTAGTCAAGCATGGGATATATCAGCACCTGGCCCTTCAGGGGAACCTTTCCTTTGTCCTTGTTATAAAGACCCAGACGTGCGCACAGTCCACCACCGGCGCTTTCTCCCTCAATGACAAAATTGTCTGGATCCACATTCAGTTCATCGGCATGCTCGTATGCATAAAGCAATCCTGCATAGACTTGTTCCAGCTCCATGGGATATTTGTAAGCAGGATCCAGAGAAAGTGTATAGTCAGGAGCAATCACGGTGGCACCACTTCCATCTGCTATGCCTTGTATTTTGGGCTCATCCATGCTTACATTGCCAAAATGATAGCCGCCGCCGTGAATGAAATAGACAAGCGGAGTCGTCTCACCCGCTTTGTAATTTGCCGGGCGGAAAACCCACAAGTTTATCTTTTCAGTCCCTACATCAATGGTCAGTTTTTCAGCGTTTTGGGGCTCTTTTCCCTCTACGGCCAAATCGACATTTGATGTTCCTACAGGCACCGTGATACCATCAATCAGTTCATATCCTTTTGCAAGGAGATTAGCGCTTTTTGTTTTCATATCTTCATCCTTTTTTAGTTATTTCATTTTCTTTCCGCCAATATATACTTCACTCGGCATGTTGTGGCTGAAGCCTTCATGCGCTGCCGTCAGCAGGTCGTTGTCGAATACGAGGAAGTCTGCGTCCTTGCCGACCTCGATAGAGCCCTTGGAAGCTTCGATGCCGAGCTGCTTGGCACCGTTGATGGTATATCCCAGCATCATCTCCTCTATGTTCATCTTTTCTTTGGGAGAAGGATATTCTGCATCAACTCTGACCCTTTCAGGGGCGCTCGACTTTTCGTTGATAAATCGCGTCATACCGACTTCCATACCAAGATAGGGACTCCAAGTCGCAAAGTCACCATAGAGGATATTATCGCTTGAGAAAGTCACATTGGCACCGGTGTTCCACATCGTCTTGCTGCGGTACATCTTATTCGCACGCTCCTCACCCAGCAGACTGCGCCATATCTCACTTGGATTGCCACCCGTACATCCGGCATGCCACCAAGGCGTGTAATTGGCTGTAACGCCCAACTTGGCAAAGCGATCCATATCAGCGTCATCCTGGATTTCCAGATGTGCACAGGTCGCCCTTACACGGAATTTGTCGCCAAGTTCCTTCTTGGCCAGCTCCACGCCGTCGAGCACTGTGCGTGACGAACGCTCGCCAACCGTGTGTGCATGGAAGTCCAGTCCAGCCTCGTTGAGCAGCTTCATCACCTCTGCCATCTCCTCCTTGCTGTAGGTGGTACCGCCTCGCTTATTGGTATCTATATAGGGAGTGACCTGAGCAGCCGTCTCGATTCTTAAAGTTCCATCCATGAATACTTTAAAGGTATGCACATTCAGGTGCTCGGAGTCGAACTTTTGGCCGAAACGCTTTACCGCTTCAATAACTTCCTTCGTCTTCTGGGGGTTGGTGAGCGCGATACTTCCGTCGATATAAACGGGCAGTTTGCCCTGTTTGTCCAGCTTGTACAAACGTTCATAGATACGTTCGTGGAGCGCCTCGCCCTCAGGGAAACCTGCGTCGAAGACAACGGTCACACCAGCCTTTACAGAATAGTCTATCCAGCGCAAAAGCTCTGCATCAATCTGCTCGTCTGTTACCTCCAAGTCATCGAAGAGCATGTGCCAACCCGACGACTCGAAGGCATTTCCAGTCACGTGGCCGTCCTTACGTACATAATAACTGAGTTCGGGCACGCGATCGGGAGTCTCGTCGGTAATACCATGCCTGTCAAGTATCTTGGAGTTCACCCAGACGCTGTGGCCTTCGCCTTCAAGTATCAGGAGTTCGGCATCCGGGCAGATGGCATCCAGGTCTTCCTTTACGATGTCGTTCCCATTGAGGTATTTACGCTCTAAGATAAATCTGTAGCGTTTCAAACCTGGATTGCTCTTGATTCTTTCCGCCATAAAGTCGAGGGCCTCCTTTTTGCTGGAGCAAAAGATGTATTCCCCCGGATCCATATAGGCGAATCCGATGCTTGTGGTCACATGCACATGGCTGTCGATGATGCCTGGCATGATAAACTTGCCACCAAGGTCGGTGACCTCTCCCTCGTATGCTGAGAGCCCGGCCTCGTCGCCTACATAGATAAACTTACCGTCCTTCACTACTAAGGCGGTTGCCTGAAGATTTTCCTTGTTAGCAGTAAAAATCTTCGCGTTCTTAATAATCTGGTCTGCTTTCATTTTGTAATTACAATATTTTAGGTGTTACATTTATTTATAGTCACTTGGATAACGTCGATTGCAAAGTTAGCAAATTCTCCCAAAAAATAATCACGGCCTATGTCCTAAACCGTGATTTTTGCTAATTTTAAAACAATTTTTGCTAATTTTGAAAGTTAAGGCGCGAAGATACTGTCACTCGGAAGAAAAAGAAATATTTTCTTTGTTCTTCTCTCGTTTTTTCGTAACTTTGTAAGAATTCTCAGCTTTTCTTTGTATAAAGGCAGTCTGGAGGATTGAGGGATAACAGGGGGACAGGTCACTGAAGTGAACCCAGAAAGTTGGACACAACTGAAAGGTTCAAATGAAAAAAGAA
>CAMIVY010000069.1 GCA_946402275.1 uncultured Prevotella sp. | reverse complement strand
AGAGAAACCATCTCGATTTACAATATCGGATGTCAGTCACCCGTCCCTGTGGCATACAAAGCTTGATTTCTTTTTTCGTCAGGCCGCAGAGCTGATAGACGATGTGGCCGATTCCAGATTCAAAGCAGCTCACGGGAACCGTCCGTTTTTTAGGAGTGAAACGCTGACCTGTCCCTAGTGTTCCTCCAATCCTTCCATTCGCCATATCCACGCTGGGTAGCAAATATCATATCTTCCTTACGGATTATTGCTGCTACGACTTCTATGTGCTTCATATGTTATATTAGAACGGTAAATTGTCAAAATGAGGTTCTTCATTCTTCAGTAATATCCTTGAAAGAATTTCCGCAGCCCTTTCACATCCCAGTTCAGCAGCTCTTTTGAAGTACTTGATAGCTTCTTCCTCATCCTCGTCAACTATATAACCATAGTAATAGTATTCACCTATCATGCATACGGCAGCTGCATATTCATTATTGGCAGCTCTTCTAAAATACTTCAACGCTTCTCTCTTATTCTTCCAGATTCCATTACCGTAATGGTAGCATAGTCCTAAAACATAAACAGCAGGAATATAATCCTTGGAAGCAGAGCGCTTGAACCACTTCAAGGCTTCTTTCTTGTCTTCGGTAACTCCTTTGCCAAAATCATAGCAATCACCTATCTTGTATTGCGCTTGATAGTATCCTATTTCTGCAGCCTTTTTCCACCATCTGAAGGACTCTTGGATATCGACAGTCAGTCCCTTCTCGCCATATTGATACCATTCTCCCAAGAAACACATAGCCTCAGGATTTCCCATCTCTGCAGACTTCCTATATGCCGCCACGATATCCTCATTGCTGGCATAAGTCTCTTCAATACACCTGCCTATATGAAGTTGTGCATCAGCATCACCCTGCTCAGAAGCCTTTTTGAACCAATACACCGCTTTGGTATAGTCTTTCTCAACACCTTCTCCTTTGTAACAGCTAAGGCCAAGATTGAATTGCGCCTTATCACAGCCTTGTTCTGCAGACTTCTCATACCATTGATTTGCTGCGACTATGTCTTTCTCAACACCATGTCCATAGAATAGGCAACAGCCCAAGTTACATTGCCAATTTCTGTATCCCTTTTCTGCGGCTTTCTTTATCCAACTGACTGGACGTCCATGCACTCTGTATTCTTCGCCCATGAAGCCACTGTTCCATTGTGTAGTAGCAACATTCCAAGAAATGCAATTCAGTGCACCACCCTTGCGAACAGCTTCAAGGGCAGGTACTCCTATCACCTTACAACGCGGCATAGCATCCATTATCTGTTGCAATGCTTGCTCGTCTTCTGCTATTCCTAATTGTGGCACTAAAACCAGGTTGCCTATCTGCAAGAAGTTAATGTATGCCCAACTGCGTTCATGTTTACGTTTCACATTGTACATTAGCGGAATCACTTCCACATATTTCTCTAATAACTTTAGAATCTTATTAGCTTTCGTAGCATCAAAGTCTGCATAGTTAGTCATCAACACACGATTGTCGCCTGCATAATGTACTATGCCATCACTATGTCCGAAAATCTCTTTTCTGTCCCATGGAAGAAATATAAAGTCACATTCAAAAACTTCCTCTAATAGTCGTTGAACTTCGTTGCGCGACTTATCCTTGTTCTCAAAGAACACCTTCTCGGTCATCACAATCTTGTCATCACATCTTACCACGTTGCCGCCGTCGATCACCAAGTCTAAATCCACAACCTTTCCATTTTGCCGCAGACATTCGATATTTCCGATGCGATTCACATCCGTTATGGTTCGCTGGTAGTATTCCGTTTGTAGATAGTCAGGATTGTATTTGTAAAAAACGAAACGTTTCTCACTCGTCTGAATCGGCATATAATCACGACACCATATATCCTTTGTGTGACCCAGCAACCTGTGGTCGATATCATTTTCCTTCAAAATCTTATCAAGACTCTGATACATAATAGGACACCGCTTTGGCAACAGGTCAGAGAAGAATACAGTATCCGTCAGACTGTCAACCATGTGATTGCCACAATGGGTTCCGTAGAGGATATTCCAGTTATTTGTTGTCATTGAGTCGATCTTTTCTGTAATTTCTGGTTTGCTTCTTAAATACCCCACTTTTCTTATTCCATGCTATTCTTTCGGAGGTTTCATCCCAATTGAGTTCCTTGCCATCCACATACGTTGCATAGTAGCACAAAAACAGTTCCTTATCTTTTTCTTGATTCTTATCAGAAGATATACCAAATCTTGTCGCAGGCACCAATGTGCATTGTTGACAATCCCCTTTTTGCAAAGTAGGCATA
Organism: uncultured Prevotella sp.; assembly: GCA_946402275.1. Lineage (GTDB taxonomy): Bacteria > Bacteroidota > Bacteroidia > Bacteroidales > Bacteroidaceae > Prevotella. The sequence goes on along the minus strand of CAMIVY010000069.1, from coordinate 1,452 downwards.
TGCTCTTTACAGGCATTTAGCATCAGATTTGCACAAAACAATGGGCCTGCAAGAATCTTTGTTCCGTCACGAAGACTTCGAATAAGAATGCCTCCAAATTCTCCATACTCATTATTTTTATCTATGTCATCATAATGGCATTGAAAACAAATGTCCACTCCACTATAATGAAAAAAGAGATCACCAGCATCTTTATTGCGCGGATATGTTTCACGATTCCAATCTTTGTCAAAATTGTTTTTACCTGATTCTTCCTTCTTGTAATAGTAGAACTCTATTTCTGCAAAGCGATAGACTTTATCACCACATGCGACGCTATAATTTTCAAATAGCGTTTTTGCAATTTTAAAACATCTGTCTTGAATGCCAGCAACGTCATCTTGCTTTAATCCGTCAAAAGGACTCTTTAACCAATCATTCAGTTCTTTCATACTTCAAATCTTTCGTTATGTGCTGCAAAGGTAAGAAAGAAATACCCGTTGACCCAATTTTTTTTGTTAAGACTTACAAAGATTTCCGAAATAGTTATTTGATTGTTTTTGAATAATTTATATTTCTATTATTCCTAAAGACTTCAAATATTTATACGTGCCATCATAGAACTCTGGCAGACGTATGGGGTCTTCAAGGTGACAAGGGACCGGAACCTCTGTCACCTAAATAGTTGAAGGGTTATAAATAACGGCGCGAGTCTGATTCTGTGCATCCAGTTCAGAGGCATCGCCAAACGCCGTTCTCGCAGATACAAGTCTCAGCCCGCGCCTAAACGCGAGCATCAACTCTTTTCTTCTTGCGAGATATTTTGGCGAAATTTCTGAACTAAGAATCAAAAAGTCAACGCTTCTTATGTCGTTCTATGTTATGTTCTATCCACTCATGTCATTTTAATACATTTCTATTATCGTCGTTCTCCTGTACACGCATCTGATTGATGGCAATCTGATTGAGGCGAACAAGTCGGTCACCCTGTGGCACTCCCTCATCTATGAGAACGGCATTGATATTCTCCATATTTGCCAAGCAAATGAGTTCATTGATGGAAGCATAGTCACGAATATTCCCTTTCAGTTCAGGATGAGCTTCACGCCATTGTTTGGCCGTCTGCCCGAACATGGCAACATTGAGCACATCCGCTTCTTCCGCATAAATGATGCTGGCCTGTGCTGCCGTCACTTCTTCTGGAATCAGGTTTTGCTTGATGGCATCCGTGTGAATGCGGTAGTTGATTTTGGACAGCTCACGCTTTGCCGTCCATCCAAGTTGCTTCTGCTCCTCGTCTTTCAGACGTTGGAACTCCCGTATCAGGTAGACCTTGAACTCAGGGCTAATCCACATGGCGAACTCAAAGGCAATGTCTTTGTGGGCGTATGTGCCGCCATAACGTCCAGCCTTCGAGATGATTCCTATGGCATTGGTTTTCTCCGTCCATTCTTTTGCACTGAGACGGAAACG
>CAMIVY010000068.1 GCA_946402275.1 uncultured Prevotella sp. | reverse complement strand
GCGCGCCCAGCCGCAAGCCATCGCCAGCCAGCGCGCGCCTCTCCCCACGGCCGCCGTCCGCTGCCCACGCACAGGCCGACTGCTGACGGCTGCCGACTGCCCAGGCCGTCCGCTGCCGACTGCTGCCCACGCACACGCCGCCAACTGCCCACGCCGACAGCCCACGCCGTCCGCTGCCGACTGCCCACGCCGTCCGCTGCTGACCGTACACGCCCCCAGCTGCTCCACGCTGCCGCCTGCCGACAGCACAGCGACACAGCCAACGACACAGCCGACAGCACAGCCAACGACACAGCCAACGACACAGCGAACAGCCGATGCACACAGCGTTTGCGTGCCGTCAGCGACACAGCCAACGACACACACCACGACACAGACCACGACACGCACCGCAGCACATCTTATAACAATAATAATAAGAATAAACTTAACGGACGTGGACGCACACACACAGCCGAGCGACACGCGCACACACGCACCCGTACGCGCCCATATGCGCACCCATGCGCGCGGAGAAATCGGCCGCCGATGGCGTCCGGCGAGCGCTCTTCGAGCGCCCGCGCCAACTGCCAGCGACACAGGCGGCAGCCGTACCCCACCATGGCCCAGGCATCAGCCGGCACCCAGACGGTCCCCATGGCGGTATGGTCACGTAGTGGCAAGCATGTGCAAAAAAGTTGCAAAAAAGTTTTGTAATTCGAAAAAAAGCATTACCTTTGCCCACGTAATAATCAAACCAAGACATCATGATCACAACAAAACAACCAACGGAAAGCCTACATTTTAGGCACAGAGACGGCCGCCAAGCGACAGTCGTAACTAATGGCAATCAGGTGCGGACATACGAGCCGACGCGCTGTATAATGCACCGTAAACTCTCATCAGCAATCGCACATTTGGAGGCGGTTGGCTACGAAATCGAAATTGAAAATTTCAACTAATAACGCAACGACAAATGATTAACCAAAAAGCAATCAGCGCCAAGTTGAACTACGACGTTCTGAAAATGATTGACGACGAGGCGCGCGTCAGCTGGAAATCACGAAACCGCATCATAAACGACGCAATCCGTCAATATTGCGATCACGAAGATTTAAGAAGAACGATCCTCGCACATGGCCCACAAAGTGAAGTCGCGAGAACTGCAGCCGCCAAGTATCTTAAACGATACATAGCGCCTGAAGCTCACATCTACCTTGATATGATTGATCTTTAAAAAGTATATACAAATCACAGCTTAGAAATCATGAAGAAAATTGAAGTGAAAATGGAACGCGTCGGCCTGACAATGGATATCGACAAAGAAGCGTTTGCCGTCGCCCTGAAGACATGGCGACTTCGTAATGGACTAACGCAGGCAGAAGCCGGCAAGAAGTGGGGACTGTCACGTTACACAATTATGCGAGCCGAAAGTGGCAAAAACATTACGTGGGAAACGGCTTATAGAATGTTTGCGCGACTGTCAGAAGAGTTGAGAAAGGAGGGCCAGGAATGAGCATCGTTCACAGACCATACGACGACCAGATAGTCGCGTTACAGAAGGAAATAAACCGGCTATACTCTACAATGATCCAGGACGAAGACTTATCGATCCTGGACAAACTGGAGTACGCTCACAAAATCCGTCAGATCGGAATGATAGTCAAACCAAAAGAACAAAGTCATGAGATACACGACGATAATCGACATCACAGAATTGCCGAGTATATACCGAAACCATAACGCCAGGCTTGTTTACTTGCATCTGGTATTAAAGTGCGGATATCATGATACGGACCGAGACATGACGGACACCAGCATTAGACAACTTTCCTGTGCAGTCGGTCTTACGATCGCGGCAACCAGGCACGCGTTGTTACAATTGCAAGCCGTCGGACTGTTGTCACGTGAAGGCCGCGTCTGGACGGTCCGAAAGTTCGTAGCACAAGCGCCAATAAGCGCGCGCGCGAAGACCACACGCCAGGCACAGCAACGAGCCGAGGCAAGGCAGCGCGAGGCCGACGAGCAAGAACGTGAGCAAGAACGTGCACGTGAACGACGTAAGATCGAGAAGTTACGTGCCCAAGGTAAAACGCCATTCATGGTTTATTACGAAAACATGCAGAAAGCCGCCGCCGCTGGTGACATGGAGGCAGCGGAAATCGTACGTAAACGCCGCCAAGCGTACGAAGATCAGTGCGCGGCAATGGAAAAGGAACTAAAAACGAATGATCATGACGCATGAAGAATTTTTTTACCTGGTCGCCGAAATGCGTGACGCGCAAAAGCGATACTTTCAAAATCGTGACCGACGTGTTTTTCTCGCCTGTCGTAAACTTGAAAACATCATCGACCACGAAATAGCCCGAGTTAAAGACATCATCAGCCAGCAGGAAGAAAGGAAACGGGAACAATCCTAACACGCCTGCGGCCAATTGGGAAAGTATATACACGCGCCCATCAGCTTAAGTATATACATTTGATGGCCATTAAAAGTATATACAATCGAACAGTCATGTGTATACAATCGGGCAGTTTTGTATATACAATCGGGCAGTCATGTATATAAAATCGGATAGTCAAATGCATACACACAAAAAAGCCCGGCACGTCGCCGAATACGTGCCAGGCTTGGAAACGCACAGCATGGTACCAAATTGTGGTACCATTAAAAATTCTAAAACTAACTTACTACAAATCTCCACCCTCGAGGATCAGATCTGACTGTACTTTGCTTGCATCGACTCTCCAGTAGTCCAGGAGATAGTCTGCGGTCAGTCCGACGGTGTTCTGAACAGGAACCATGACGGAGTTTGAACGAAGATCCTGATCAGAACGTGAGGCAATGACACCGGCATAAGTAACACGCACGTCCTGAGATCCAGACAGAACTTCAGCTAAGTCAAAGTCAACAGTACCCTCAGTGTCTGGCAGGAATGCAGTCGTCGCAATGTCATCGGCAACGGTTTGTTTGTTCGAATTGCTGACAATTGTGAAGAAGTCACTGAAGCGCTTACCACTCCAGACAGCATCCGCAGCCGGCAAAGCTTTGGCAACGAAGCGCACAAACACGAACTCCGCTGCACTCACGGGGGTGTCGTAGTTGTTATCGTCAGCAGCTGGGGAACCATTAGCGAAAACACACAATGTATTGATATCACCTTCATTGATGCCGAGGCGCTGGAAATACTGACGTGGTGTTTCGTTCTCTGACGCCAACTTTGGCCAAGATATCGTTGCATTTTCACCGGGTACGATAAAGGCTACGGGAGCCTTAAATGTGCCCTCTGAAATCTGATACGTCCAGCCTACGGGCACCGTAGAGCCACGCGCAACAAATCTACCTATCAAGTCAGTCGGATCGTATCCAGGATCCTGCATCGTGGCGACGTCGGCAAAGTAGGCATTGCGGAGTTTGCGGAGGTTGACCGACATAAACTTTGACTGTGAACCCTCACCCACTTTCTGCCCCTGGAAGGAGTGGTCGAAGATTGATTTACCGAAGCTGTAAGCCTGCATGACAGTGGCCATAATTGCACGCTGCACTAACATGCCAGTCGTGTTCGGGTTAGCGATTTGGCGACGACGGACACGGAAGGCCTGCTGGCCGTTCTTGAGATAGAACACAGAGTCGCCCAGCTTGCCGCGACCCTGACCGAGGAATAGATTACCTTTACCCATAGCAAATAAACGTTAAAGTTAGACGGCGGCTAAGGTACGAAAAAAACGCGGCACAGGCACAGGCAACGGCAACGGCAACGGCAACGGCAACTTTTAGTAAAGTTTAACACAACGACACCAGCCGAGCCACTGACGGCG
>CAMIVY010000067.1 GCA_946402275.1 uncultured Prevotella sp. | reverse complement strand
GGCTCAGCCTTGAACTCTACCAGGCAGTAGAAACCTGTAGATTTCTTCTGAATAGGATAAGCCATCTTCTTCAGTCCCCAGGTCTCTTCATTCACGATCTCTGCACCCTTATCGGTCAGGACCTTCTGGAATTTAGCGACCGTTTCCTTCATCTGTTCATCAGACAAAACGGGAGTCAAAATGAAAACGGTTTCGTATTGATTCATACTACTTTAATTAATTAAATAAATGTTATTTTTGCAAATTGCGGGTGCAAAGGTACGAATAAACGAGCAAAAAACCAAAGAAAAACCCAATTTTCTTTGTTTTTTCGAGTGAAAGAACCTTAACCGTCTAGTAAAGGTACAAAAAAATGAGAAATGAGACATGAGAAATGAGAAATATTTCGTACTTTTGCCTAAAATTTAACGTTTTTATGAAGAAATTCGGCAAAAACATCGGTTTGATACTCATTATTTTGGGGGCTTTGGTATTAATCGCCACCCGTTTCAGCACCTTCTCTGCCAGCAACAACCTCTTGCTTACGGGTCTGTTTTGCATCGTGGCAGGTATCTGGTTCCACATTCGCAGTATCAAGCGCGACAGCCTTTATTAATTTTCAAGCGACAGCCTTTTAATAAGATTTATGAATAAGCAAGAACAATATCGTGAGATGCTGCTCCAGTTGGGTGGCCTCATCCAAGGAGAGACCGATGAAACCAGTGTGATGGCGAATGCCGCTGCCCTTATCCACCACACCTTTCATTTTTGGTGGACAGGGTTCTACCGTGTTGTCAACGGCGAATTACTGTTAGGAGCCTTTCAAGGTCCCGTAGCCTGTTACCATATTGCCAAAGGGCGTGGTGTCTGTGGCACCGCCTGGGCAGAGCGTGCCACCCAAGTCGTCCCTGATGTCGAGCAGTTTCCGGGTCACATAGCCTGCAGCTCTGAGTCGAAGAGCGAGATTGTAGTACCAATATATAATAATGTAGGCGACGTAATGGCTGTGCTCGATATTGACAGCGAACATCTCGGCACGTTCGACGATACCGACAAGGCATATCTGGAACAAGCCTGCCAGCTCATCAGCAAGACCCTCTACGCCTGACCTTTTACCCTTAATTCCTTATCCAAGAACTCCTATAGCTATGGACAACATAAAGACATTCACCAAACTGATTTCCAGCGAGCTACACCTCTCCGAACACGCTGTCGAAAACACTTTAAAACTACTCGACGAGGGATGTACCATTCCTTTCATCTCCCGCTATCGCAAGGAGCGCACTGGCGGACTTGACGAGGTGCAGATAACGGCCATTTCCGACCGCAAAGAACGTTTGGAGGAAATTGCCAAGCGCAAGGAAACCATCACGAAGACCATTACCGAGCAACAGAAGATGACTCCTGAGTTGCAGAAGCGCATCAGCGATTGCTGGGAGTTGACTACGCTTGAAGACATCTACCTGCCTTATAAGCCCAAGCGCCGCACTCGTGCACAGGTAGCCCGCGAACAAGGTTTGGAACCTTTGGCCACCATTCTCATGATGCAGCGCGAGGCCAATCCCCAGAAAGCCGCCCAGCGTTTTGTGCGCGACGGACTGTCTGTTGCGGACTGTCTCAAGGGCGCCCAGGATATCATTGCCGAACAAGTGAGCGAAGACGAACGATCGCGCAACCAGGTCCGTGCCGCTTTCCGCCGTGAAGCTTTCATAGAGTCCAAAGTTGTCAAGGCAAAGAAGGACACCGATGAAGCCCAGAAATACAGCGACTACTTCGAGTGGGAAGAACCCCTGAGGCGCTGTTCCAGTCACCGTCTGCTCGCCATGATGCGCGGACAAAGCGAGGGCATTCTGCGCATCAGCCTCACCATCGATGACGACGAGGCCGTTCAACGCTTGCAGCGTAACTATGTCCGAGGCAATGGTCCTTGTCAGCAATTGGTTGGCGAGGCTGTTGAAGACGGTTACAAGCGCCTGTTGCAGCCTTCCATCGAAACCGAGTTCACCAATCTCAGCAAGCAGAAAGCCGATGAAGAAGCCATCCGTGTTTTTGCTGAGAACCTGCGCCAGCTGTTGCTCTCTGCCCCACTCGGTCAGAAGCGTGTAATGGGCATCGACCCCGGATTCCGCACCGGTTGCAAGGTGGTGTGCCTCGATGCACAAGGCAATCTACTCTACCACGAAGCCATCTTTCCCCACCCTCCTGTCAACCACCGTGCCCAAGCCACTATCCATGTGCAGCAAATGCTGAACGACTACCATATCGAGGCTATTGCCATCGGAAACGGCACTGCCAGCCGCGAAACGAAGGAGTTTATTGCTGACGTCACGAAAGACATTCCTGTCTTCGTAGTCAGCGAAGACGGTGCCTCTGTCTATTCCGCCTCGAAGGTGGCGCGCGACGAGTTCCCCGACGAGGATGTCACCGTGCGCGGAGCCGTTTCCATCGGTCGCCGACTGATGGACCCACTAGCCGAATTGGTCAAGATAGACCCTAAGAGTATTGGTGTAGGACAGTATCAGCACGATGTCGATCAGACCCTGCTGAAGCACTCGTTAGACCAGACCGTCGAGAGCTGCGTCAACCTGGTAGGCGTTAACCTCAACACCGCCTCGAAGCACCTGCTGACCTACGTCAGCGGACTGGGTCCTGTGCTGGCGCAGAACATCGTGGATTACAGAAAGGAGAACGGAGCCTTCACCTCACGTGCACAATTGAAGAAGGTGCCCCGTCTGGGACCTGCCGCCTATCAGCAATGTGCCGGATTCCTGCGTATTCCTAATGCCAAGAACCCACTCGACAACTCAGCCGTTCATCCTGAGAGCTATGGCGTCGTGGAGCAGATGGCCAAGGATTGCCATTGCACCGTCGCCGACCTTATCAGCCAGCCCGACAAGCGCGCACAGATAGACATCAAGCGCTATGTCACCCAAGAAACCGGACTCCCCACCCTCACCGACATCATGCACGAGTTGGAAAAGCCCGGGCGCGACCCCCGCGAACAGATTGAGGAGTTTGAGTTCGACGCCAGCGTGCAGACCATCGACGACCTGCGTGAAGGCATGGAGCTGCCAGGCATTGTGACCAACATCACCAACTTCGGAGCTTTTGTCGATATCGGCGTCCATCAGGACGGACTCGTCCACGTTTCCCAGTTGGCCGACCGCTACGTCACCGACCCCACTCAGGTTGTCCGCCTGCATCAGCACGTGCGCGTCCGCGTCATTGGCATTGACCTCCGTCGCCAACGCATCTCGCTGAGCATGAAGGGCATGAAGAAATAATCTTTGAAATTCTTGTAGCATTTCATCATTCACTTCATCTCCCTTTGGCATTAGTTAAAGCGGAGCAACCTTTCGGTCACCCCGCTTTTTCACTCTTGATATTTCACATCGAGCCTGCTTTCGCTCGACAAAGCTCAAACAAGTTTGGCTTTGTTCTCGCTTAATCGCAGCCTTCACTGTTCACTAGCGTTTCACTATTCACTAGCGTAGCGTTTCACTAGGGCGAAGCCCGCTAAAACGGTCCATGGCCCATGCACGATGTCGTGCCCAGTGCCGTCACAAAGGCGGTGACAGCGGCTACTACAACCTTCGCCGCTATGTCAATAATTCGCTTCCACTTCATAATTTCTCACTTTTCACTTTTCACTTTTCACTTTTCACTTTTCACTTTTCACTTTTCACTAGAAAAGAGGCCCCTTGTGGGGCACTCTTTTCGCCTTAGCCTTCGTCACCTCCGCCGGTATTGCCGCCCTGGTTCTCACCGCCAGTGTTGTCACCACCGCCAGTGTTATCGTTAGGGTTAGGGTTAACGTTGTCGTTAGAATCCGAAGCGCCGCTGCCGTCGGTC
>CAMIVY010000066.1 GCA_946402275.1 uncultured Prevotella sp. | reverse complement strand
TTTTGACTATCATATAACCTATTTTGGAACTGCAACACTGCAACACTGCAACGCATAAAATTGTTGCACCAAAATCACATTTTTATTATTTTTGCAGCGTGAACAGCTAAAACGAATTTATGAAGTAGTCACACTCCACAATCCCTGTTTTTATCAAAAATGAGTAAAAAATGGTGATTTAGCTTGTATATCAAAAAAATGTTGTATATTTGCATCGTATTTGCTAAGAATCTAAAATTGAAATGATTATGAAGACTAAAAACCGTAATTTCCTGATTTCCGCAGTCTTGATGATTTGGACCGCGATGATGATGACAGGCTGTGCTAAAGAAGACATAGCCAGCAATGATAACGGCGGCGGTACTAATCCTACCGACGTGAAGGTGGATGAGTTGAATGTCAAGGTGACGGCAGATGTGCCCACGGCAGTGCTGAGCTCCTTTGACGAGAAGTCTATGGGCGGTGCGCTGGTGCGCCGTCTGAACATCACGACGGGCGAAGTGACCTCAGACACGAAGATGATACTCATTAAGGCCGAGGACATCAAGAGCCGTCCGCTGACGGAGTGGCTGAAGGCGGCTAAGATATACCTTCGTGGCGGATACATAGCTGTGGAGAAGCCCCACAATGCGCATCTGGTGAGCGTGATGGAGCAGCTTGCGACGAAGATGGCGCAGGCTGAGGACGAGCTGATGCTGGAGGACGGCATCAGCATCTTGCGCAAGATTGCTGCCAACAAGAGGTCGGCGTCGGACTTTGCATCCCGTTTCAAGACGCGCATCACCAATATCGAGACCAGAGCCGGCCAGGACGGCACGGACGAGCAGAAGCCCGTTGCCGAGATGGTGATTTTTGCCAATGATGCTTACTACACTTGTGCGCCTGCTAACGAAAAGAAGGTCGTTATCCGCATTCGTGAGAAGGGTGGCAATGTGACTACCGATACCAAGAGCTTCCAGCAGGAATACACGCCATACGAGATGGGACTGCAGGCCGATGGCGCAGCGCAGTGGCTGAACAATCACGACGCAGCACGAAAGTCGCTCAGGGCGAGCAACCGCGCCAGCGGCAACGATGCCATCAACGACCTGATGAGTGCCGACGAGGAGATGACCTATCACGGAGCTCTGAGTGCAATTAAAGAGCGAGATATAGAACCAGGCTTCCGTCCCAATGCTTTAAACGAAATTATCCGAGTATGGGGTGTACACAATATAGAGACCAACAAGGACTATTATCTCGTTGACCATAAAATAGTGGCATCTGTAGGCGGAAAAGTAGAAGATGATAGGTCTAATTCTTATAAAACCCTATATTTCGGCCCTTACAAAAAGAATGAATACGATCAGATAGGTTTTATTGCCAATCACTATTATGGTGCATGGTTTGATGGTGGCGAGTACAGCATGAACCTTACGGGCAACGGCTCCATTCAGGTGGAGGATGCCAGACCATCGACCGACAACAACGAGGGCAGCAAGACCATCAGTGTGGGCTCGTTTGAGGCTACCACTACCACCATCGGCGGCACTATCACCCCTGGCTTCTCTCAGAAGATGGGTGCCAGCGTCACGGGTTCTGCCTCTTTCTCTACAGGCCATACGCAGGGCACGGCTTTCATTGTGGGCAGCACGGTGAACTATAAGGAGCTGAAATGCCAGAAGAACACCGACGGCAATAAGGTGAGCTGGACCTACAGTTGTGGTACCGACATGTTGGAAGGCGATGTCGATGAGCACCCCTTGGCTCCCGATGTGCTTGTGGGTGATGTTGACATCAACAATCAGGCTTGCTGGTCAGTGGGCAATCCAGAGGGCAACTACACCCTTAACATCGACCAGAAGTCATGGATGTCAACGATAGTAGCAGACATTTGGGAACCCGATGAACCATCAAAAAAACTTTATGATGCGGCAGAGGAATTCACACTGTCGTACACTCTGCTGCCCCCCAACCGCTCTCAGCAGATATGGAACATGGACGTGACCTTCCCTGAGATAACTCAAGACGGCTATAACGAGGTGAAGCCAAAACTGACGGATGCCCTGAAGAACCAGTTCCCCAGCGTCTATCAGCCAGAGATGCAGCTTGCCGACCAGACACCAGAAAGCGAGAACACCATCAAGCAGGTTGTGAAAGCATCTAAGAAGCTGCTGATGGACGAGAATGCCCTGCAGACGTTGCGTGAGTATGCGCTGACCTATAAGATTAGCCAGTTCACCATCAAGTGGTATAGCGCTGGCACTGACCATAACACCTATCAGCTGACCATCAAGGCTCAGGGCGACCCCGACCCAGGCAAGGAGGAAGCACAGCCCGACCCTGTTGACCTGTCGAAGCTCACTGGCGACTATGTGGCACAAGACGGCGATGTGCTGACGGGTACACTCGCAGGCAACTATAAGATTACGATAGTCAATGGCGCAATCGTTACGTTGAAGAATGTGACCATCAACGGCACGAACGACAAGGCATACGACTGGGCAGGCATCACATGCCAGGGCAATAACATCATAGTGCTTGCCGATGGCTCAAAGAATGTGGTCAAGGGATTCGACGCAAATTGGCCAGGCATCTATGTTCCACAAGGCAGCAAGCTGGTCATTCAGGGCACTACGGGCACGCTCGACGCCAGCAGCAACGGACTGGGTTGCGGCATTGGCGGCGGCAGCAATGCCAAGGATGCTGGCGACATCGAGATACAGGGCGGCGTCATCACGGCTACAGGCGGTGAAGGATGTGCTGGCATCGGCTCAGGAGGTTCAACAACTTGCGGCAATATCCTGATTAGCGGCGGCACGGTTACCGCCCAAGGTGGCGATTATGCTACAGGCATCGGCAGTGGCGGATGGCAAGGAGGTGATGATACTAAAGCTGTCTGTGGCACGATTACCATTACAGGAGGTACGGTTACGGCAACAGGTGGTATGGGAAAACCAGGCGCAGGCATCGGCTCCGGATACCTCTCATACGTAGGCGACATCCTGATTAGCGGTGGCACGATTATCGCTATTGGTGATTCATCTGGATATTATGCAGGAATAGGAGGTGCTGCATCAATAGGAGCTGGATGGCAAGGATATTGTGGTAATATCACCATCAAGAAAACCGTCACCAGCGTAACAGCGAAAGATGGTGTAGGTCTGAGTCCAACTGGCGAAGGCTATTTAGGCACCGTCACCATCGAGGAGGGCGCCAATGTGATACAGAAGTAAAGGCCCCAATCCTTACACGTTGACTATCACGGCGAAGTAGTAAAGGGATCACCGGGACGGTTCTTTGATCCGCTGAAGATGGCTGATGGCTGATGGAAGGGGTAAGACAGGCTGTGTGCGTGCAACTAAAGGGATTAATTTTTTTTAAGTAAAGTAAGTGGCCCAGACGTTTTGCCGGGCCACTATTTTTTGTAATTTTGCGTCCGTTTTTCACTCGATGGCGGAGTGGAGGGCAAACTGTCAAAACAATCAATAACGATATTAATACATTTCAGTCGAGTATGGAGATAAGCTATGATGACTTTATAATACCGCCCTTAACCAAGTAAAGTCGCTGGAATTCCAAGATAGGCTGAAAAAGATTCTAGACTGACAGTCAGTCACATACGTTAATCCGTACCCCCTACGCGTACCCCCTGCGTAGGGGGTTTTTGTTTTTTATTCGCCGTACCTTTGCACCGTGAATCAATCACAAGTGCTCTTTGACTTATTGCAACATTTTGAGCCCCTTGGTAAGGGGCGGCTATAAAGCGGGGTTTTAATTCAAAAACAAAACAAAAACATTATGGAAACAAAAATCTTGAAAGTGGTACGCCAGGGCGAGGCCTTCAGCGTACAGT
>CAMIVY010000065.1 GCA_946402275.1 uncultured Prevotella sp. | reverse complement strand
TTCAGGTCGCGGCTCACGCCGGCCTTGTCCAAAATCTTTGCTGAACTACTTCGACCAATACCATAGATATAGGTCAATGCGATTTCGCCACGCTTCTCTTGGGGCAAATCTACTCCAACAATTCTTATTGCCATTTGTTAAAACTAAAAAATAATAATGTTAAAATTCGAATTTTTCGCTAAAAAGCATGCAAAGGTACGCAGAATTTCTGATACTCCGCTACCTTTTTATGCTTATTTAACATAAAAATCAACCCTGACGCATCTTGTACTTGGGGTTCTTCTTGTTAATAACGAACAGACGACCCTTGCGACGTACAATCTTGCAATCGGGGGTACGCTTCTTCAATGATGCTCTTGTCTTCATTTTATTGGTCTCCTAATTATTTGTATCTAAATACAATTCGTCCTTTTGTCAAGTCGTATGGACTCATCTCTACTTTCACCTTGTCTCCAGGCAGAATTTTAATATAATGCATACGCATCTTACCAGAGATGTGAGCAATGATGGGCACACCATTTTCCAACTCAACTCGGAACATAGCATTTGACAATGCCTCTACAATCGTTCCATCTTGTTCTATAGCGCCTTGCTTTGCCATAAATATTAATATAGTTTTCCTTCTATACGTTCTACTTCTTCGAAAGAGGACAATATCTCTGCCTTCCCCTTGCGCACAGCTATGGTGTGCTCGAAATGCGCTGCTGGCTTGCCGTCACGGGTGCGAATGCTCCAACGGTCGGGCATTAGTCCTATATCGCGTTTCCCCATTGTTATCATCGGTTCTATGGCAATACACATACTTTCTTTGAGCATGGTGCCGTTACCGCGGCGTCCGAAATTAGGTACTGGTGGATCCTCGTGCATCTCACGACCGATTCCATGACCCGTTAATTCCCGGACAACACCATAGCCGTTGGACTCACAGTGCTCCTGTACTGCACTGCTGATATCGCCCAAATGGTGTCCAGCTACTGCCTGTTCGATGCCCAGATATAAAGAATCTTTTGTAACGCGGAGCAACTTCCTGACCTCAGCACTAACCTCTCCGACACAAAACGTGTAGCAAGAGTCGCCGCAAAAGCCGTTCAGCAACGTTCCGCAATCAATCGAGATAATATCGCCGTCCTTCAGTATTGTTTCCGCATTGGGAACGCCATGGACAACTATCTCATTCACCGAGGTGCAGATGCTGGCAGGGAACGGCCCTCCATAGGGATTGGGAAAACCCTTGAAAGTGGGGATTGCTCCATGATCACGAATATACTCATCCGCAATCTTATCCAACTGGAGGGTCGTTACGCCAGGCTTGATATGTTTTGCTAATTCGCCAAGAGTCTTTCCAACAAGTTGGTTAGCCTGGCGCATCAGCTCTATTTCGTCTTCAGTCTTCAGAAATATCTTCATACTGACTAGTAGGCACTCACTCCGCCACGTCCGTGGATACGACCTGAGTTCAGCAGGCCGTCGTAGTGACGCATCAGCAGATGACTCTCGATTTGCTGGAGTGTGTCAAGCACAACACCAACAAGAATCAGCAGAGAGGTTCCGCCGAAGAACTGAGAGAAAGCATCCTGCACGTTCAGCAGTCCTGCGAGAGCTGGCATGATAGCAATGAAAGCGATGAACAGCGAGCCAGGGAGCGTGATGCGTGACATCACCGTGTCGATGAAGTCTGCTGTCGGCTTACCGGGCTTGATGCCGGGAATGAACCCGTTGTTACGCTTCATGTCTTCAGCCATCTGTGTAGGATTGAGCGTGATAGCAGTATAGAAATAGGTGAATGCGATGATCAGCAGTGCAAAAATAATGTTGTATGTCCAGCTGTGATGATCCAGCATAGAACGAACAAACCAGTTTGCATTCTCCGGAGCTGCATACTGAACGAAAGCCAATGGGATGAACATCAATGCCTGAGCAAAGATGATAGGCATCACGTTAGCGGCGAACAGTTTCAGGGGGATATACTGACGGGCACCACCATACTGCTGGTTGCCTACAAGACGCTTTGCATACTGTACGGGAACCTTGCGGACACCCTGTACCAAAACGATAGCTGCGCAAACAACTGCATAGAGAATGATAATCTCGACGAGGAACATCACCAGACCACCACCGGTAATAGCGGTGAAGCGTGAGGTAACCTCCTGGATGAACGCCTGTGGCAGACGCGCAATAATACCAATCATAATGATCAGTGAGACACCATTACCTATACCCTTATCCGTAATGCGCTCTCCAAGCCAAAGAATGAACATACTGCCGGCGGCCAGGATGATAGTAGCTGGGAATACGAATACCGACCAGCTGATTCCTGAAGCCAAGGCAGCACCGGCCTGCATCTTCAGATTAATGAGGTAACTAGGTGCCTGAAACAGCAGGATAGCTACTGTCAGGTACCTAGTGTAAGTCATAATCTTCTTGCGACCGCTCTCACCCTCACGCTGCATCTTCTGGAAATAAGGAACAGCAACAGCAAGGAGCTGCATAACGATAGAAGCAGAGATGTAAGGCATGATTCCAAGCGCAAAGATCGATGCGTTGGAGAATGCGCCACCGGAGAACATATCAAGCAGCGACATCAGACCACCGGCAGTCTGCGACTGCAGTTTGTCCAACAGGGCCGGATTGATACCTGGAAGTACTACGAATGAACCAAAACGGTAAATCGCTACGAACAGAAGTGTTATCAGGATACGCTGACGCAGATCCTCAATCTTCCAAATGTTCTTCAGTGTCTCTATTAACTTCTTCATTGTTGTCTATTAGATAATTGTTGCGTTTCCACCAACTGCCTTGATAGCCTCTTCGGCAGTTTTTGAGAATGCGTTAGCTTCAACGTCTATTTTTGCTTTCAACTCACCGTTACCAAGAACCTTTACCAGCTCCTTGCCATTGGTCAGGCCGGCAGCTACCAGCTCTGCAATGCCAATCTTGGTGAGGTTCTTCTCCTCTGCCATCTTCTGCAGGGTAGAAAGGTTAACAGCAAAGTACTCCTTGTGGTTGATGTTCTTGAAACCAGACTTAGGAACACGGCGCTGCAGTGGCATCTGACCACCTTCGAAACCAATCTTCTTCTTGTAACCTGAGCGAGCCTTGGCACCCTTGTGTCCACGGGTAGAGGTACCACCGAGACCAGAGCCTGGTCCGCGACCGATTCTACGACGTGAATGTGTAGAGCCCTCAGCTGGTTTTAAAGTATGTAGTTTCATAATCCTATCTTTTTTTAATGTGATTAAATTAACCGATAACTTCCACCAAATGGTGAACCTTACGAATCATACCGCGGATAACAGGATTGTCCTCCTTCTCAACAACCTGAGAGATCTTGTGAAGACCCAGGGCCTCGAGGGTACGCTTCTGATCTACGGGATAACCGATCTTGCTCTTAATCTGCTTAATCTTAATTGTTGCCATAGTTCTTTCTCCTTTTATCCTCTAAATACTTTATCCATACTAATGCCACGTGTGCCGGCAATGGTGTAGGCATCACGCATCTGGCTCAGAGCCTCGATAGTAGCCTTTACCAGGTTGTGGGGGTTAGAAGAGCCCTTTGACTTAGCAAGTACGTCCTTCACACCAACACTCTCCAGTACGGCACGCATAGCACCACCAGCCACCAGTCCTGTACCAGCTGCAGCGGGCTTCAGGAACACCTGAGCACCACCGAAGCGAGCTTCCATCTCATGGGGAATGGTACCCTTCAATACGGGAACCTTTACCAGATTCTTCTTAGCTGCCTCAACACCCTTGGCGATGGCTGCGGTAACTTCACCTGCCTTGCCAAGACCCCAGCCGATGATGCCGTTACCGTCACCGACAACGACAATAGCTGCGAATGTAAAGGTGCGACCGCCCTTTGTTACCTTGGTAACACGGTTGATGGCAACCAGTCTGTCTTTCAACTCTACGTCACTATTTACTTTTACTTTGTTCATTGCCATAATCGTTTAGAATTTAAGTCCACCCTTACGTGCTGCATCAGCCAGTGACTTTACACGGCCGTGGTAAAGATAACCGTTACGGTCGAAGACAACGGCAGTAACGCCAGCCTCCTGAGCCTTCT
>CAMIVY010000064.1 GCA_946402275.1 uncultured Prevotella sp. | reverse complement strand
AGATAACCGTTACGGTCGAAGACAACGGCAGTAACGCCAGCCTCCTGAGCCTTCTTGGCTACCAGTTCACCTACCTTCTCAGCCTGCTCGATCTTAGGCATAGCCTCAAGACCCAGTGATGATGCAGATGCAAGTGTTTTACCCTCCAAATCGTTAATCACCTGAACGTAGATCTGCTTGTTTGAACGGAACACGCTCATGCGTGGGCGCTCTGCAGTACCAAATACGTTCTTACGAATTCTATACTTGATCTTAATTCGTCTTTCAATCTTCTTTGTTGTCATAATTCTTTCTTCTTTAAATGGTTATTAGAATTACTTAGCAGAGGCTGACTTACCCGACTTGCGGCGGATAACCTCGCCCTTGAACAAGATACCCTTACCCTTATAAGGCTCCGGCATACGGAAAGAACGAATCTTTGCACAAATCATGCCCAGCAGTTGCTTGTCGCATGACTCCAGAATAATCTGAGGATTCTGGTTACGCTCCATCTTGGTCTCAACCTTTACCTCCTTAGGGAGCTGGATGAAGATGGGGTGCGTATAACCCAGTGAGAACTCGATGATGTTACCCTGGTTAGAAACACGGTAACCAACACCGACCAGTTCCATTTCCTTCTTATAACCCTCGCTGACGCCAACGACCATGTTGTTGACCAATGCGCGGTAAAGACCGTGGAAAGCCTGCTTCTGCTTTACATTAACAGGGCTGTTCTCGTCGATTTCAAATGTTACATGACCATCTGCGATAGCCACCTTGATAGATGGATCTACCTTCTGGGCGAGCTCGCCCTTGGGACCCTTTACGGTAACGACACCGTCCTGACCCTGGGCAACAGTAACGCCTGCAGGGATACTAATTGGCAATTTTCCTATTCTTGACATAATCAAATCCTCCAATTAATAAACGTAGCAAAGAACCTCGCCGCCAATCTTCAGCTGGGCAGCTTCTTTGTCTGTCATTACACCTTGGGATGTAGATAAGATGGCGATACCTAATCCGTTAATTACTCTCGGCATGTCCTTGTAACCAGTGTACTTACGAAGACCTGGTGTTGACACGCGCTTCAGGCATTTGATGGCATTTGCCTTTGTGGCAGGGTCATACTTCAAGGCAACCTTGATAGTACCCTGAGGGCCGTCCTCTACGAACTTGTAGTTCAGGATGTAACCCTTCTCGAAGAGGATCTTGGTGATTTCCTTCTTCAAGTTAGACGCAGGAACCTCAACCACGCGGTGGTTGGCCAGAATGGCGTTTCTGAGTCTGGTCAGATAATCTGCTATTGGATCTGTCATAAAATAAATTGTTTAATTAATCGGGACTGCCCCGACAATATTAAATAAAATAAATCTCTTGTCTCTGGATTACCAGCTTGCCTTCTTTACGCCTGGGATCAGACCGCTTGATGCCATCTCACGGAACTGGATACGTGAAAGACCGAACTGACGCATGTAGCCCTTGGGACGGCCAGTGATCTTGCAACGGTTGTGCAGGCGAATAGGATTGGCATTCTTGGGGATGGCCTGGAGTGCACGAGCAGCCTCGTAAGCCTCGGCGGGATCCTCACTAGTAGCGATAATCTTCTTCAAGGCTGCACGCTTTTCAGCGTAACGGGCAACGAGCTTAGCGCGCTTTACCTCACGAGCCTTCATTGATTCTTTTGCCATATCTCTTAATCGTTTTTAGCGTTCTTAAAAGGAAGACCGAAAGCCTTCAGCAGAGCAAAACCCTCCTCGTCCGTCTTAGCGGTGGTCACGAAGGTGATGTTCATACCCTGAATGCGGTCAACGGTATCAATGTTAATCTCGGGGAAGATGATCTGCTCCTGTACACCGAGTGTATAGTTGCCACGACCATCGAACTTGCTCTCAATACCCTTGAAGTCACGGATACGGGGCAGTGCTACGCGAACGAGCTTCTCCAGGAACTCGTACATACGCTCACGACGCAGTGTTACCATAACGCCGATAGGCATCTTCTTACGCAGCTTGAAGTTGGCGATATCCTTCTTTGAGTAGGTAGCCACAGCCTTCTGACCGCAGATGGTGGTAATCTCGTTGATAGCTACATCGATGATCTTCTTGTCCTGTGTGGCATCACCCAGACCCTGGTTGATGACAATCTTCTTCAGGACGGGAACCTGCATCTTAGAGCTATAGTTGAACTGCTTCTCCAATGCCGGAGCAATCTGCTCGACATAGGTCTTCTTCAATTGTGCTGTATTTGCCATTACTTAATCTCCTCCCCTGACTTTTTAGCGATACGAATAACGTTCTTGCCCTCGTGCTTGATAGCCACGCGAGTAGCCTTGCCGCTCTTCGGGTCAATCAGACTTAAATTAGAGATGTGTATCGGAGCTTCCTGCTTGACGATACCACCTTGTGGGTTCTTAGCGCTCGGCTTCGTGCTCTTAGAGACCATGTTAACGCCCTCTACGATGGCACGCTGCTTCTCAACGAGAACCTTGAGCACCTTACCAGTCTTGCCCTTGTCCTCACCGGCCAGGACCATGACTGTATCGTTTTTTCTGATATGTAACTTAGTCATTACTTTAATACTTTTTTATTGTTAAAGAACCTCAGGTGCCAGTGAAACGACCTTCATATTAACGGCACGGAGCTCACGTGCTACGGGGCCGAAGATACGGCTGCCGCGGAGCTCGCCGGCGTTGTTCAACAGTACACAGGCGTTGTCGTCGAAGCGGATGTATGAACCATCGGCGCGACGGATTTCCTTCTTGGTACGAACAACCAGAGCCTTTGATACTGCACCCTTTTTAACGTCACTTGTTGGGATTGCGTTCTTAATAGCAACAACAATCACGTCACCTACGCTGGCATAGCGACGGCCAGTACCACCCAGCACGCGGATGCAAAGGGCCTCACGGGCGCCACTGTTGTCAGCAACGGTCAGTCTTGTTTCTGTTTGTATCATAATTACTTAGCCTTTTCTACGATTTGTACTAATCTCCATCTCTTAGTCTTAGAGAGAGGACGGGTTTCCATGATGAGCACTGTATCACCTACATTGCACTCATTCTTCTCATCGTGAACATGGTACTTCTTTGTCTTCTGGACAAACTTACCATAAATAGGGTGCTTCTCCTTGAACTTAGCTGCAATAACAATGGTTTTATCCATTTTGTTGCTGATTACGACACCCTGTCTTGTCTTTCTTAAATTTCTTGTTTCCATCTGGACCATTATTATTTGTTAAGTTCTCTCTGACGGAGTTCTGTCTTCATACGTGCGATGTCACGACGTGCAGCCTTAATCTGTGATGGATTCTCCAGCGGGGTGACGGCATGGTTCAACTTCGTCTGGTTGTACTTAGCAGTCTCGCTCTCAATGCGCTCGGCCAGTTCCTTGGTCTCGAGGCCCTTAATTTCTGTCATCTTCATAGCTTAAGCGTTTTTATCGTAATCACGTCTAACAACAAACTTAGTCTTCACGGGGAGCTTCTGAGCACCGAGGCGCAGCGCCTCCTTGGCAGTCTCAAAAGGAACACCCTCTACTTCAAAGAGGATACGACCCGGGGTTACGGGAGCCACCCATCCTGCGGGGTCACCCTTACCTTTACCCATACGTACGTCAGCAGGCTTACGAGTGATGGGTTTGTCCGGGAAGATACGAATCCAAACCTGACCTTCACGGTTCATATAACGATTGATAGCAACACGGGCTGCCTCAATCTGGCGGCTGTCGATCCATTTGGCATCAAGAGTCTTGATTCCGAAAGAGCCGAAAGCCAGCTGTGTTCCGCGGTGGGCGTTGCCTTTGTTGCCACGTCCGTCCTGCGGTCTTCTATATCTTACTCTTTTTGGTTGTAACATGATAGCTTCTTTCTTTTAGAATTAATTACTTTTTCTTATTGCGGAATCTTCTGCCACCGTTGTTACCACCGTTAGCACGGCCAGCGCTCTTGTCCTGAGTGAAGTTAGGAGCCAAGTCAACCTTTCCATAAACCTCACCACGGCAAATCCACACCTTCAGGCCCAGCAGACCAACCTTGGTCAGAGCCTCTGCCTGGCAGTAATCGATGTCAGCACGGAAGGTATGCAGCGGAGTACGTCCTTCCTTAATCATCTCGCTACGTGCGATTTCAGCGCCGTTCAGACGTCCTGAGATCTGCACCTTGATGCCTTCTGCTCCAGCGCGCATGGTGTTAGCCACAGCCATCTTGATAGCACGGCGGTAAGCAATCTTACCCTCTATCTGGCGAGCGA
>CAMIVY010000063.1 GCA_946402275.1 uncultured Prevotella sp. | reverse complement strand
CAGCTGCAGCGGCGGGCTCAATTCCATACTCGTCCTTCAGGACAGTTGCCAACTCTTGTACTTCTTTTACTGTGAGGTTAACCAACTCCTCAGCAATAGCTTTAATATCTGCCATTTTATTTAAAATTTTAATTGTTTTTAATGTTAATGTTATTACTTTTTCGCTTATTTGTTACGCTCAGCGATAGCGTCAAGCAGGCCATGAATCTTACCACCAGCATTCAGACTAGAAACAACATTCTTGACTGGAGACTGGAGCAGAGCCATAACATCGGCAATGAGTTCGTTCTTGCTCTTGATAGATACGAGCTCTTCCAATTTGTCAGCACCTACGAAGAAACCTTCCTCAGCATATGCAGCTTTCAGTGCAGGAATACCGTCCTTCTTATACTCTTTCAACAGCTTTGCTGGAACATTGGCTGCCTGTGTAAACATCACAGCTGTGTTACCCTTAAGACTGTCATAGAGAGGAGAGAAGTCTATTTCCGAAGCCTCAAAAGCCTTGTGGAGAAGTGTGTTCTTCACAACGACCATCTTAATCTCATTCTTGAAGCACTTGCGACGCAGATTACTGGTCTGCTCAGCGTTCAGTCCGGTAACATCAACCAGATAGAAATGAGGATATTCGGTAAGCTTCTGTCCAAGTTCTACTACGATAGTATCTTTTAATTCCTTTTTCATTTTACTAAACTTTATACGAGTTATTCAACTGATTTAGGATCCACCTTGATACCAGCGCTCATAGTGCTGGAAATAAAGACACTCTTCATATAGGTACCCTTGGCAGCAGCCGGCTTCAGCTTGATAATGGTCTGCAAGAACTCCTTAGCATTCTCGAAAATCTGCTGTGGAGTGAAAGATACCTTACCGATTGAAGCATGTACAATACCAGCCTTATCAACCTTAAAGTCTATCTTACCTTGCTTAACTTCCTTAACTGCCTTAGCAACGTCCATAGTAACAGTACCACTCTTGGGGTTAGGCATCAGGCCACGAGGACCTAATACACGTCCGAGGGGACCTAACTTACCCATGCATGAGGGCATTGTAATAATCACATCAACATCGGTCCAACCCTGCTTGATCTTCTCGATATACTCGTCAAGACCAACATAGTCGGCACCAGCTTCTTTTGCAGCAGCTTCCTGATCGGGGGTACAGAGAGCGAGAACTCGTGTAACCTTACCAGTACCATTGGGAAGTGACACAACGCCACGAACCATCTGGTTAGCCTTACGAGGATCTACGCCCAAGCGCACATCGATATCTACAGAAGCCTCGAACTTAGTAGTGGTAATCTCCTTTACCAGCTCTGCGGCCTCCTTCAAAGAGTATGCTTTCCCTGCTTCAACCTTATCAGCTACCAACTTTTGATTTTTTGTCAGTTTACTCATTTTCTTAATTGAAGTTATTTGTTATTTAACCAGGGAAGTCCCCTTTAACAGTGATACCCATGCTTCTAGCTGTACCTGCAATCAACTTCATTGCAGACTCGACAGTAAAGCAGTTCAGGTCGCTCATCTTATCCTCAGCGATTGCACGTACCTGATCCCAAGTAACGCTAGCAACCTTCTTACGATTAGGCTGAGCAGAACCACTCTTCACCTTGGCAGCTTCCAGCAACTGGACAGCAGCAGGAGGAGTCTTGATAATGAAGCTAAAAGACTTGTCTGCATAGTATGTGATAACAACAGGAAGAATCTTTCCTGCCTTATCCTGGGTTCTGGCGTTGAACTCTTTGCAGAATCCCATAATGTTAATACCCTTCGAACCCAATGCAGGTCCTACGGGAGGAGAGGGATTCGCAGCGCCACCTTTAATCTGTAATTTGATTAATCCAGCAACTTCTTTAGCCATTTCTGTTTTTAAATATTAAAAGATTGTTATATAAGCCGCAGGAGTGGAAGCCTCCCATGACCGTATATAGAATAGACGCACCGTAACAAATTACGCCTTATTCTTTCTCTACTTGTGTGAAAGCCAGTTCGAGTGGTGTCTTTCTGCCGAAGATTTTCACCATCACCTTCAACTTGCGTTTTTCAGCGTTCACCTCTTCAATGACGCCACTGAAACCACTGAAAGGACCATCCGTAACCTTAACTGTCTCATCAACACTATATGGAATATTGAGCTCTACGCTCTCTATCGTTGTCTCCTCTGCCGTGCCCAAGATACGATTAATATCAGACTGACGCACTTCCTGAGGATTATCCATTCCACCAAGGAATCCTAACACATTGGGAATAAAACGAAGCATGTGAGCCACCTCACCTTGCAGTCTGGCCTGAACCAGCACGTAACCAGGCAAGAAAAGCTTCTCCTTGATAACACGCTTACCATTGCGAAGCATAGCATACTTCTCAGTAGGAAGAAGGATTTCACCAACGTGACTTTCGAGCACATCATTATGCTTTTTTGCAGCTTCAATGAACTCTTTCACCTTGCCTTCTTTTCCACTAACAGCACGCAGGACGTACCATTTCATATTCGTAGCTTCTGCCATTTTTTCTCTAGTTAGGATAAACAGAACTCATAACGGCTTTGAACGCAACGTCCATCAGCCACACTACTACTGCAATGATAAGAGAAGCCGAAAGAACTACAACAGCACTTTGAGTAAGCTCTTTGTAGGTCGGCCAAGTAGTCTTATGTGCAAGCTCCTCATAGCAAGCCTTGCAATAATTAATGAATGTCTTAAAAATGTTCATACTATCTTCTTTTCTTGCACGGGAAGGAGGACTCGAACCCACGACCCTCGGTTTTGGAGACCGATGCTCTACCAACTGAGCTATTCCCGTAAGTAAGCCCCCACCCATGAGCGGGGGCTTGGTTTATCTAGTATTGCTAGAATTCTAGATTTTCTGGAAGAGACCTGAAGATTAATCCTCAAATACCTCTGTGATCTGACCAGAACCAACGGTGCGGCCACCTTCACGGATAGCGAAACGCAGACCCTTGTTCAGAGCAACAGCATAGATGAGCTCAACGGTGATCTCTACGTTATCACCAGGCATTACCATCTCAACACCTGCGGGGAGAGTAATCTCACCTGTGCAGTCCATGGTGCGGAGGTAGAACTGGGGACGATACTTGTTGCCGAACGGAGTGTGACGGCCACCCTCTTCCTTCTTCAGGACATAGATAGAAGCCTTGAACTTCTTGAAGGGCTTGATCTGTCCGGGATGGCAGAGCACCATACCACGCTTGATCTCGTTCTTGTCGATACCGCGGAGCAGCAGACCTACGTTATCACCAGCCTGACCCTCGTCAAGGATCTTACGGAACATCTCAACACCGGTAACAACCGACTTCTTGTCCTCACCCAGACCGAGCAGCTCAACCTCGTCACCAACGTGGATGACACCAGTCTCGATACGGCCGGTAGCAACGGTACCACGACCTGTGATAGAGAATACGTCCTCAACAGGCATCAGGAAGGGCTTGTCGGTAGCACGAGGAGGCTCCTGGATCCAAGTGTCGCAAGTATCCATCAGCTCCATAACCTTCTGCTCCCACTTCTCAACACCGTTCAGGGCACCGAGGGCAGAGCCACGAATGATAGGAGTATCATCCTCGAACTCATACTGCTCCAGAATCTCGCGGACCTCCATCTCAACGAGCTCCAGCATCTCCTCATCCTCAACCATATCACACTTGTTCAGGAATACAACCAGACGGGGAACGTTTACCTGACGAGCGAGCAGAACGTGCTCACGAGTCTGAGGCATAGGACCGTCAGTAGCAGCAACAACAAGGATAGCACCGTCCATCTGAGCAGCACCAGTTACCATGTTCTTCACATAGTCGGCGTGTCCCGGGCAGTCAACGTGAGCGTAGTGACGCTTAGCTGTCTCGTACTCAACGTGTGCGGTGTTAATGGTGATACCACGCTCCTTCTCCTCGGGAGCATTATCAATCTGGTCGAAAGACTTAACCTCAGAAAGACCCTGCTTAGCCAGTACAGTGGTGATAGCAGCAGTCAGAGTTGTCTTACCATGGTCAACGTGACCAATTGTACCAATGTTTACGTGCGGTTTGGTGCGCACAAAATTCTCTTTAGCCATAGCTTTTCTTTGTTTATTGTTTTATTAATGAATGATTCGATTTAAATCGTCGTTTTCTCAAGAGCTGTTACCGAGACTTGAACTCGGGACCTCTTCCTTACCAAGGAAGTGCTCTACCACTGAGCTATAACAGCGAGCTATGAGCGGAAAACGGGGCTCAAACCCGCGACCCCCAGCTTGGAAGGCTAGTGCTCTA
>CAMIVY010000062.1 GCA_946402275.1 uncultured Prevotella sp. | reverse complement strand
CGCTGCCGATGATTTGTCCCACTTCGGGGTTGATGCCCGCTTCAGACTTCTTCGCAGCCTTCACGCCGATGACTTTCTTCGCGCCGGTGTATTTGATGTCAACCTTGGTCTCTTTCTTCACGTTGGTGTTAGGTGTGGCGCTCCACTCGTCGAGGTTGGTACCCTCTACGAAGGTGACGTTGTAAAGAATCTCAGCGAACATGGCCTTATAGATCTTGTCAGCCATGCCAGACTCGATGGTGACTTCGCGAACGGGGTTGGTGTTGGTCGGGTCATCCTCCCAGTACAGGAACTTGTAGCCCTCCTTAGGTGTAGCCGTCAGCGTCACGGTGGCAGTCTTGGCCACGGTGAACGTGCCGTCGCCGTTGACAGTCACGCCGTCGGGAACACCGCCCTGGAAGAATGTAATCTTGCTGACCCAGGTGGAGCAGCTCTGGAGCGTGAGGCTCTTGGTGGCTTCGCCTTCCCATACGGCGCTCTTGCCACTGAAGGTCCAATTGTCCTTAGGCATTATGACAGGGTTACCCAAATATACCCCTTTGGTAGAAACCCATTGATCTTCAGCATAATCATCAATCATCGTGAATTCGATGCAGCTGAAGGGGTCGCCTGTGGTGCTGAAGGTAACGGTAGAATTATCGTCAGTCTGGCTAACGTAGAAGTAAAGACTATTCAAATATTTATCTTCGTAAGTCCACTCATTGATATATGCACTATTGGTGCTGTTCATAGTGATGTCATCTACGGTATGTTCCTTTTTATCCGCCTTCCAGCCCTGCCATGTGTCAGCCGTCCATTCCACTTTGTTTTCGCCGCCAACCTCTACGGTACCCATTGCATTGTCGTTGACAGCCATCGTCACCTTGGTGGGCTCGTACTCCACCTGCAGTTCGATGTTGCTGGCGGGCATCTCGGCGAGCGTCCACGTCTTGCCGGTATCGTCGGGTTTCAGTTCGATGGGCTCGGTGCCGTAGAC
Source organism: uncultured Prevotella sp. (assembly GCA_946402275.1). GTDB lineage: Bacteria > Bacteroidota > Bacteroidia > Bacteroidales > Bacteroidaceae > Prevotella. Next base: position 3,545 of record CAMIVY010000062.1, on the reverse strand, counting down.
CTCGATCTTCGTTATGCCGAATTGGCCTATATTCACTGATTTGCTATCATCGGTGTAGACTTTAGATCCAGATAGATAGACCGAGGGGCTCTCTCCCACAACGGTATAGCCAGTACTTGCGGTGCCGTTAAAGGTGTAGAACTTGCAACTGGTGATGGTGTAGCCATTGGTGCCAGCCACGGTCAGCAGCGATGCACCCGAGGTATACCATCCAAATTCGTCGCCGTCGTTGGAAACCGAGTTACTGAAGGTGACGGTGACCATGCCGCCGAAGGTCTTGCTCCCGTTCCCGAAGGTCCTGTTACCATTGCTCTCAATCGTTAAGAGCGGCGTCTCCTCCGCCCACGCTCCGCCGACTGCCATGATGAGCAGTGCGAGCGTCATTGTTAATCGATTTAATTTTCTCATAATATTATTGTTTTAAATTGTTTGATATTGTCTTTACCTTATATTATACGTTAGACAAAACGGAAGAAGACCCTCCCCCCTGCCCCTCCCTATATGGAGGGGAGTGAAAAGCAAAAGCCGGGGCATCCTGTTGCGGATGTCTCGGCGGAAATTTTTCTTCTGAGTAAGCGTTTTATTCTCTCAAACCACGATTTCGTAGATGTCGCGGCTCATCAGCTCGTTGAATGACCTGAGAAGTTGCTGCCTGTTGGGATTGTCGTTTTTGAAGTAGATGGATACTAACAGTTGGTAGTAGCCCTCACGGGCCTCAGCGCTACGCGACGACAGGGTGCCGTCGTTGTAGAAGTCGAACCAGCGGTTGAACAGCACGCGGCGTTTCTCCTGTTTGCCGTCAGAATTGTCGCACACCATAATCATCGCATTCTCTACCTTTTCGAAGAAGCGGCGCAGAATGTCAATGACGGTAGCGGCTATACGGCGGTCGATGCTGTGCGGAGCAGTGCCCTCACGCTCAATGTTGAAAGAGTAGGTGTTCACCATGTCGGGATAGAGCACGTCCATGGGAGTGAAATAGAGGTGGTATCTGATACCGTCTCTGTTGACGAACTCATAGTTCAGTTCGACTATTTCCTCGTAATCATACGGGAGTAGCGAGGGTGAAGCCATAGTCCTTTGTTATTTTCTTCATTTCCTCATGGTCTGCCCCACGCTGGATACACTCTCTCATGGCTCGCTTGTATTCTAACAAGCGACGGATGGGATTCTGTCTTGTTCTGTCTTTTGTTTCCATAATCGTATCGTTTTTACGTTTTACGGTTGCAAAGATACGATTTAGCGAGCAGAAAACCAAGATTTTCTTGAGTTTTTTCGAGCGTGAGTATCTTCGAGGCAAAGCCTCAGAGATACGACTTTTCCGCGAGAACTCCAATTTTCCCCTCAGAATTTTATTTCCGCCCTCCCTGCATTCTGCTCCCCGCCCTCAACAGGGAGGGGCAGGGGGAGGGTCTTTATTTCCGTTTTGTCTCAGTATGTCAAAGATCGACGAGCCGAGTGCAAAGTGAAAACTTGTTTTCAGACTTTGCTGAGGCGAGGATGATCTTCGGGCGAAGCCCAAAGAGCGAGTTTTTTATTCGTCATCCTTCGTCGCCGCCGGGGACTCCGCCGCCTCCGCCGTTGTCGCCGGAGCCGGGGGTTATTGTGCCGGTGCCGGGGTCTGATGGGTCGGATGGGGTCGATGGGTTATCGCCCGTGCCCGGAGTGTCGGAGCCGGAATCGCCGGTGCCCGGAGTGTCAGTGCCGGTGCCGGATGGGTTGTCGCCGGAATTGCCTTTGCCCTTGCGATTCAGTATCTGGTTGAAGTGCTCCACCTCGGCGTTGACGGCCAGCAGGAAGGGTCGGTATTCGGTATCGCCCTCGTAGATGCTTGCCACGTTCTGCATCTGTCGCAGCAGCTGGTATTTCTGCTCCACGTTGGCGCGCGCCTCTGCCACGGCCCCCTTCTGGTAGCCCTCGGTCGATGCGGTGCGTCCCTTCATGAGGTCGGCAAAGGCCTGGTTCTTCTGCTCGAGGTCGGTCAGGTAGTCGTCCAGACCCAGCAGCTGGATGGCTGCGGCGAGTTGCTGCTGTGCGCGAATCTCGGTGGTCATCTGCTGGATGAGCTCGGTCTCCTTCATATACTCCTGTGTGCGATCGGGCTTGTACGTGTCGTAGTTCAGGTTCAGCTGTCGTGCGGCCTGTCGCTTGGCCTCGTTAGGGTTGCGCTGCAGTCCGAGCACTGCCTCGTGGTATGCGCCCAGTGCGTTGTCGCGCGTGGTGTCAAGTTTCTCCAAGTCCTCGGTGTCCAGGCTCCTGCGTGCCGGGTTGAACACCTGGTCGTAGGTGTTGTAGGCCTGGTGGAATGGAGTCCAGAACTCAGCCAGTTTTGTTCTCATGGGGGCGGCGTTGTCGGCCTGTCCCTTCTCGTCCACGTTGTGCATGAAGCTCAGCAGCGTGGCGCTGTCCATTTGCCGTAGCGGCAATGCGTTCCATTGTAATGCGTTAGGATACATATTTATTTTTTTTTTAGTTTATACCTTATTATATTTTGTACAGTCTGTAAAAGTCCGCCGAGGGGGTCTTTTCTGTTTTATACAGTCTGTAAAAGTCCGCCGAGGGGGTCTTTTCTGTTTTGTACAGTCTGTAAAAGTCCGCTGAGGGGGTCTTTTCTGTTTTGTACAGTCTGTAAAAGTCCGCCGAGGGGGTCTTTTCTGTTTTGTACAGTCTGTAAAAGTCCGCCGCAGCGCCGGGGACGGTCACTGGGTGCCTGTCCCCGTGTGCGCTTCAATTCTACGGCTCAATGGTGAACACAAACTTGGCATTGCCCTGACCATTGCCATTAATATCGCCGCTGAACGGTACGCTGGAGGCAGGAGTGCCGGTCCAGGTCTTTTTTGTATAGTTGCCCGACCAGCCGGTGCCTGAAAAATGATCAACATCCCCAGCAGTCACTTCAATCTTGGTGAAGTTGCCGAGGGTGGTGGTAAATGTTCCGCCCCCCATGAAATTCTTTTCATTGAAGTCTATATCGCCGGCAGTTATAGTGACACCGTCCTTGGTGAAAGATTTTCCACTGCCGGTTATATCATCGTTGTTCCACGTTACGGTGACGGTGGCGGGGGTCACGGCTGCCGGAGCCGCATCCTTCTTCACCGCCTTGACGCTCTTCACCTTCTTCTCGCCGCTGTACGTGGCGGTGACGGTTGCGCCCTCGGCAGCCTCGGTGGGCGAGATGGTCCACTTGTCGCCATCCTCCGTGCCCTCGGCCAGAGTGACGCTGTAGGTCGATGCGGTGGGCGTAACATAGCCATACACCTCAATCTTTTTTATACCTTTAGACGTGTCTGCCTTAATGGGGGTGCCATTTACTCTCGGTGTCTTATCCTCTTCTGTGGTTTCTACAACAAAGGGAGCTTCGCTGTCTGTAGCAGTACGATTTTGATCGTCATAGAATACGCATTTGGTGATGGTATATCCTTCGACAGCATTGACGGTGGCCGACCAACCGTATCCCCACCATCCCCAGTTAGCGATGTATGCTGAGCTCCCTCCTGCAGTATAACTGAATGAAACGGTTGCCACATTCGCCGTGCTGTAGCTGG
>CAMIVY010000061.1 GCA_946402275.1 uncultured Prevotella sp. | reverse complement strand
CAGGAGATGATGCAGCGTGCTCAGGCTCTTGGAGCCAATGCCATCGTAGGCATCGACATCGACTATGAGACTGTTGGAGCCAATGGCTCTATGCTCATGGTAGCCACCAGCGGAACGGCTGTTGTCATCTAAATCAGACCAATGAAGACGTTAGGAAACGTCATCTGGGGCATGCACATAGGGCCACCTATCTGTTTATCAGATACATACTTTAACATCTCCTTGGATAGTTTAGGAATCGTCATTTTCAGAATTCTCCGAGTTTTGGACGAGATTTGGGTCTGATTTTGGGTAATGAAGAAACAGAAAAATCCGCATAACTTATTTATAATCAATTTGTTATGCGGATTTATCGACAGAGAGAGAGGGATATTTTTGAACCTATCACAACCGTTTTTGAAGTCTCAGGAAATATCATCACTCTTCTCGGAAGCCCTATAAACAGGGACTTTTTCGATGTATTCAGTAAAAAGAAATTTCTTCGAGATAATTTGCGTATCTAAATTTTTGGGGGTAATTTTGGGGGTAACATTTAACTCCAATAAGATATGCTAATTAAGAAGAATATTACTTTCTCGCTCGAAATTAAGGGCAAAGTTACAAAGAAAAAACGAAACGACCAACTGCAATTGGAAAATATTCCAATCCGTATGCGTGTGACGTTTAACAGTAGCCGTATTGACTTCTTTACTGGCTACAGAACCGATGCAGACAAGTGGGACGCTGAAAATCAGCGGGCTACGGGTATGAATCAGGCGATGCAGACTGCAAGCGAAATCAACGACTATCTGGACTACCTGAAAGCAGAGATTATCAAGGTGTTCCACAAGTATGAATTCATGGAACAGATGCCTACCCGTGAGCAGGTCAAGGCCGACTTCAACGAACGAATCAGTCAGAAAAGTGACGAAAACGGGTATGTTGATGACATAGACAAACAGGTGACAGCGCATGAGAAAAACATATTTTGGGACGCTTTCAAGGAATTTATTAAGGTCAATGGTAGGCAGAACGATTGGACGGAAGCTACCTATGAGAAGTTCCATGCAATGGAGAATCATTTGAAGGCTTTTAAGAAGAGCCTTTCCTTTGATTTCTTTGATGACGACGGGTTGCTTGCATACGTTGAGTTCCTTCGCTTGAAAAAGAACATGAAGAACAGTACCATCGGCAAGCAGATGTCATTTCTAAAATGGTTCTTGCGGTGGTGCTATCATCGTGGCTACCATGAGAATCGGGCTTTTGAGACCTTCAAGCCCAAATTGAAGAGCACTCAGAAGAAGGTGATTTTCCTGACACGAGAAGAACTTACTATGCTGGAGCAATGCGAGATTCCTGCAGAGCAGAACTACTTATCGCGTGTGCGTGACGTGTTCCTTTTTTGTTGCTATACTGGACTCAGATATTCCAATGTATCTAACCTGCGCAAGAGTGATGTAAAGGAAGCCCACATCGAGATTACTACTGTAAAGACTACAGATAGTCTGACCATTGAACTGAACAAGTACAGCAGAGCCATCTTGGAGAAATACAAGGATGCAGAGTTTGAGGACTACAAAGTGTTGCCGGTTATCAGCAACCAGAAGATGAACACCTACCTTCACGACCTCTGTAAATTGGCGAAGATCAATGAACCAATACGTCTGACCTACTATAAAGGAAATGAACGTATTGACAAGGTGGAGCCGAAATATAAGCTTATCGGCACCCATTGCGGTCGTAGGACGTTCATTTGTAATGCGCTGTCGCTGGGTATTCCTGCCCAGGTAGTCATGAAGTGGACTGGGCATAGCGACTACAAAGCAATGAAGCCATACATTGACGTGGCAGACGATATTAAGGCCAAAGCCATGGAGAAATTCAATGAGTTTTAGCCCTGACACCTTACTGGATATATGCGATAGCAAGTAAAATTATCCATTATCCAGTGAGGTTATTTGAAATTTTGTATTACCTTTGCATTGTCGTTACGAGCACTTTAATTTTTCCTCTTTAATATTTTCGTAGCGTACCAAACTTAGTGGGGGCTGACTTCTCAGCAGACATCCCGGGACTCAGCAAGGAGTCTCCCCCACTTCGGTACATCAGTTTGGGGAAAGATTAAATAGTAGGCTTTATCATGTACCATAAGCCACATAAATATAATAAAAGATATGTGTCAGGTAACAGACGAATTATTAGAAAAGACAATTGGAGAAATGAGCGGAATCGAGTTTATTCAGCTTATCAAGGCTGCAAATGAAGGCAGCATGGAAGAAAAGTTGGCAGAGGACAACGACAAGTATGTGTATGGCATTGCAGGAATAGCAGAGTTGTTCCATTGCAGCCTGCCAACAGCCAACCGTATCAAGAAGAGCGGTAGAATCAAGAAAGCCATCACCCAGATTGGTCGAAAGATTGTAGTGGATAAGAAAATGGCACTTGAACTGGCTGGACAGCCCACTTTTCACCGCAGAGGAGCATAATTATGTTAAATCTTGCACTCAAAATCGAAAAAATAGCAGTATTTGTATCGTGATTTGGAAACAAATTATTAATTTTGCACCGTCAATTCATTATGAAAGAAGAAATTGAAGAGAAGCCGGTATTTCGGCTGATATTATCTACGGAAGCTGATAGCTTCATCCAGTCCATACCGGAAAAGGCAAGGGAGAAGGTTCGCTACAATATCCGTAGAATACAAAAGGGAGAGCAGAACAGGGAACTGTTCAAGAAACTGGATGGAACAGAAATCTGGGAATTCAGGACGCTCTTCAATAAAATAGCATATAGGCTGTTTGCCTTCTGGGACACTGAAGCTGAGACACTGGTGATAGCGACACATGGTATCGTAAAAAAGACTCAGAAAACTCCTTCAAAGGAAATAGCGAAAGCTGAAGAGATTCGCAAACTGTATTTTGAACTTAAAAAGAAAAAATGAATATGGAAAAGGTTGGAGATATGAAATTCATTGATTTCGAGGATGTGCTTGACCGCGACCTCGGTAAAGTCGGAACACCAAAGCGCGATGAGTTTGAACGCAAGGTGGACGAGTCCGTCCATGCCTATCGGTTGGGCGAAGCCATTAAGAAAGCACGTCTTCAGCAGAACCTCACCCAGGAGCAGCTTGGAGAGAGAATCGGCGTGAAACGCGCTCAGATCTCAAAGTTGGAAAAAGGTTATAGCATAACCATACCGACCATGAGCAGAGTATTCAAGGCTCTTGGAATTGCAACGGCAACACTTGACCTTGGCAGTATTGGCAAAGTTGCCCTATGGTAAGCAAAGTAAGTTCTACAAAGCTACTTTCAGAATAGCCCCAAAGAGTTTACGGTTGAGAACCCCAGGAGTTTTCAACCGTAAACTGCTTTTTTCAATACCTGTCAACAAATGGGGACTTTGCTATCCCCAGTCGTTGACGTTCCAGACTTCAATGTCATAGTTCGTGGAATAGCCCTGTGTTTGATAGTTCATTTCCAGTTCTTTTCTGATAATTCGTTTTGCCTCGGCTTCAAGCACACGTCTTGATGCTCTTTCCAGCCTATCATCCTCAAAAATCTCTTCAAGGTCTATCTCATGGTTCTTGACGATGGCATTGATGGCAGACCGTTTGCTGGTGTAGATGCCCTTGCTGTCGCGGTTGGCGATAGTGTGCCAGGCATCAGTCTCATATACTACAAATACTTGTTTCATGTTGTTGCTTTTTTTAAAAGGATTACACCTTCTTTTGAAGGAAATCCCCCGAAGGGGATTAGAAAGGCAGGTCGTCCTTTTTCTCCTTCGGGGTGTCCGTGGGTGCATCGGGAACATTGCTGTCCGTTGCGGCATTGGCGGCTGCATTGGTTCCGTCCTGTTTCTTGCCGATATTGAGGAAGTCGATGGTCTTGGCGTGTACTCTCAGTTGTGCGTGAGCTGTGCCGTCCTTACCCTCCCACTGGTCAATCTTTGAAATGCCTTGGATGGTCAGGATGCGTCCCTTGGTGAAAAACTCTGCCAGTTTCAGATGTGCGGGGTCGCTGCTCTGAACACGAACCCATTGCGTAACTTCCTCGCCCTTGGAATAGTCGTTCACTGCCATATCCATTGAAAGGAACTGGCCATTAACACCGTCAATCAACTTTGCTTTCTTGGCTACTCTGCCTGTAAAATTTGAATAAATCATAACTCTAAATGTTTTTGAGGTTTAACTTTTTCCCTTTGGTTTGGAGCTATTTGCTCCTTGCCGTCGGGCTTTTTTTTTACGATGCCTCAAAAGGTTCTTGCTTAGGCAAGCGAGCATAGCTCGAGCGGATGGTTACGATAGGCAGTCGGAAGGTGCGGTGCGGATTACGTCAAATACTCTTTCACCATAAGGGAAAGGAAGATTTTACGGAATCCGCACTGAATACCGAGGTCATTCGGAAACAGCGATTTACCTTTGCATCGATAAAAAGAAAGGCAACGACGGACATAGCAGCATAGGCACAACTATAGGATCTGGGGATTTTCCCCACTCAACTTTAGGGAAACGCCCTCCTCCAAATAGGAATAATCTTTTTGAAACCCCACGGAATCGCCTTATCTTTGCACCGTGAACAAGAAACAAATGTCTAACATTTAAAGAATAGGAGATTTGAATATGAAGATGATGAATAAGGTGATTGCAGCCATGATGATGATGGCCATCACATCAGCAATGCCAGCAATGGCAGGAAATAAGAAGCATTACAATGGTAAAAACAACAAAGTTGTTGTAGTCGTTGACAAAAAGACTACTCATTTCAATGCACACAAGCATGTCTATCGCCCAGACGTGAAAGCCTGCACCTTCAGAGTAAGCCGTTACGATTCTCACATCAAGGCTGTAGCAAAGGCAGAACACATGAAGGGTGTGATGAACACGAAGTGGAATCCACGTACTCGTGAACTGACTGTCATCTACGATGCGAAAGTGACATCAGCCCGTCATATCATGCACTTCATGGCATAACTGTTTGCCATTCCATATATATCCAAGAAGCCCCGGCTTGCACGATTGCAGGTCGGGACTTCAACTTATGCGGTTAATCAATGTCT
>CAMIVY010000060.1 GCA_946402275.1 uncultured Prevotella sp. | reverse complement strand
GGTCGCAGGACGACTTTCTAGCCCGTTGCACCCCTGCAATGAGGTCGCAGGACGAATTTCTAGCCCGTTGCACCCCTGCAATGGGGTCGCAGGACGAATTTCTAGCCCGTTGCACCCCTGCAATGAGGTTGCAGGTTATCAGAAAATAAGTACATTTGCACTCAGTATATACAAAGAGAAGACTATGCTATTAGAGGAGACATTCAAGAAAGTGAAGCGCGCCAGCAAAAGCCTGGCACTGCTCAGCGACCAGCAGCGTAACGAGATGCTGCTGGCTGTGGCCGATGCCATCATCGACCAGCAGGAACGCATCCTGGCCGCCAACGCCGCAGACTTGGCGAAGATGGATGCGAAGAATCCGCTCTACGACCGTCTGCAACTGACCGAGAAGCGACTGGCAGACATCGCCGGCGACATGCGCAACGTGGCAAGCCTGCCGTCGCCATTAGGACACGTCACCAAGGAGAAGACGCTGCCCAACGGACTGCGCCTGCACCGTGTCAGCGTGCCCTTCGGTGTCATCGGCATGATTTACGAGGCGCGTCCCAACGTGACCTACGACGTCTTCTCGCTCTGCTTCAAGAGCGGCAACGCCTGTGTGCTGAAGGGCGGAAGCGATGCCGACCAGTCCAACCAGGCATCGGTAGCGCTCATCCATGAGGTGCTGCAGCGCTTTGGTGTCAACCCCGACGTGGTCACGCTGCTGCCTGCCACCCACGAGGCGACCGGCGAAATGTTGAATGCCGTGGGCTACATAGACCTGTGCATACCCCGTGGCGGTCGCCGCCTCATCGACTTCGTCCGCGACACCGCCCGCATCCCCGTCATCGAGACGGGAGCCGGCGTGGTACACACATACTTCGACAAAGACGGTGACCTGGAGATGGGCCAGAAGATTATCCTGAATGCCAAGACCCGTCGCGTCAGCGTCTGCAATGCGCTCGATAGTCTTCTAGTCCATCTAGATCGTCTGGAAATTCTAGGAAATCTAGTTATGCCCCTCGCCAGCAAGCATGTCATCATCTATGCGGACGACCAGGCTTTTGCCGCCCTTGACGGCAAATATCCCTACCTGCAGCACGCCGCTGCAGACAGCTACGACACGGAGTTCATGGACTACAAGATGAATGTCGTCACCGTCTCGTCGCTCGACGAGGCACTGGCCCACATCGACCAGCACGGCAGCGGACACAGCGAGGCCATCATCACGCAGAACGAGCAGACCGCCCGCCAGTTCCAAGCGCATGTCGATGCCGCCTGCGTCTATTGGAATGCCCCCACCTCGTTTACCGACGGCGCCCAGTTCGGACTGGGAGCGGAGATTGGCATCAGCACGCAGAAGCTGGGTCCGCGCGGTCCGATGGCCCTGGAAGAGATTACCACCTACAAGTGGATTATCGAGGGCGAAGGACAGGTGAGGGCATGACATTGGCCCCCTAAGTTAGGGGACTACAGGGGTCTGAACAAGCGCAGACTCCACAAGTATAAAAATAAAAAGGTCTGATTTTCGCTTGTTCAGACCCCCATCCCCCTAACTTAGGGGGCTTAGAATTATGCATACTTTTATAAACGTAGAAGACCTGGGCCCGCTGGATAAAGCCATGGCCGAGGCATTTGAGATTAAGAACGACCGTTTCAAGTATCAGCATCTGGGTAAGAACAAGACGCTGATGATGATATTCTTTAATAATAGTCTGCGCACCCGCCTGTCTACGCAGAAGGCTGCCATGAACCTGGGCATGAACGTCATCGTGCTCGACGTGAATGCCGGTGCATGGAAACTGGAGACCGAGCGCGGCGTCATCATGGACGGCGACAAGAGCGAGCACCTGCTGGAGGCCATCCCCGTGATGGGCTGCTACTGCGACATCATCGGTGTACGCTCGTTTGCCGGTCTGACCGACCGCGAGTACGACTATGCCGAGACGGTGCTAAACCAGTTTATCAAGTACAGCGGCAAGCCCGTCTTCGCCATGGAGACCGCCACCGTACACCCCCTGCAGGCCTTTGCCGACCTCATCACCATTGAGGAGTATAAAACAGTGAAAAAGCCAAAGGTGGTACTCACCTGGGCCCCCCACTGTCGAGCCTTGCCGCAGGCCGTGCCTAACTCGTTCGCCCAGTGGATGAATGCTGCCGAGGATGTGGATCTCGTCATCACGCACCCCAAAGGCTACGAGCTGGACCCGAAGTTTGTGGGTAATGCCCGCGTGGAGTACGACCAGAAGAAAGCCTTCGAGGGTGCCGACTTCATCTATGCCAAGAACTGGTCGAACCCCGGCGTCACCAATCCTGCAGACTATGGCAAGATAACCTGCGAGGACCGCTCGTGGACGGTAGATACCGAACACATGTCGTGGACCAACAACGGTAAGTTCATGCACTGTCTGCCCGTACGCCGCAACCTCATCGTGACCGACGACGTCATCGAGTCAAAGAACTCGTTGGTTATCCCCGAGGCTGCCAACCGCGAAATCTCGTGCTCGGTAGTACTGAAACGAATGCTGGAGGCGTTATAACGGTTAATGGTTATTGGTTAATGGTTAATGACATATGATATCATTTGAATGTGACTATAACAACGGGGCACACCCGAAAGTACTTGAGAATCTGATAAAGTACAATAATGCCAAGCCCACGCCCTATGGCTTTGACGAGTTCAGCAATCGTGCCAAAGACCGCATCCGTGAGGCTATCGGCATGCCTGACGCCCAGATATTCTTCCTGACGGGGGGCACGCAGACCAACGCTACCACCATCGACTCCATGCTCTATCAGTACGAGGGTGTCATCTGCGTGGGCAGTGGACATATCAACGTGCACGAAGCTGGTGCCGTGGAGTTTACCGAGCACAAGATTATCACCATTGCCGACACGAACGGCAAGATGGAAGCCAAGACGCTTGATCAGTATCTGGATGCATTCATGCACGACGGCAACCGCGACCATGCCGTACACCCAGGATTGGTCTATATCACCTTCCCCACGGAATTGGGAACACTCTATACTGCACGCGAACTGGATGACATCTATCAGGTGTGCAAGCGCTACGACATACCTCTTTATATTGATGGTGCCCGACTGGGCTACGGACTGATGGCTGAAGGCAACGACATTAGCCTGCCTTATCTGGCTCGCCACTGCGACGTGTTCTACATCGGTGGCACCAAGATTGGAGCACTCTGCGGTGAAGCGGTCGTCTTCACCAACCGACAGGCCCACAAGCATTTCTTCTCCATTCAGAAGCAGCATGGTGCCGTCATCGCCAAGGGGGCACTTATCGGTCTGCAGTTTGAGGCTTTGTTCACTGACGACCTGTATTTCAAGTTGTCGCGTCACGCCATCGATATGGCGATGCAGATGAAACAGATTTTCCAGGAAAAGGGTTACCACTTCTACGTCGATTCTCCCACCAACCAACAGTTCATCGTGTTGCCCGATGCGGAGGTAGAACGCCTGTCGCAACACATGCAGTTTACCCATTTCGGGAAAGCAGACAAGCATCAAACCATCTGCCGTTTCGTTACCAGTTGGGCAACAACGGAAGATGAGTTAAACGAATTGAAGCGCCTACTTTAGGCGCTTCATTAGTTTCTGAGCTTTCTTCTCAACTTCCTTGATAATCTCATCGGGATGCCAACTGCCAAAAACATTGGCAAGTGTATATTTGCGGGCTTCCTCGTCAGTCAAAATAGTCTCATCCGTATGACGCTGTTCCGTAACCGTTTCCTGCCCATTCTCCGTCTTCTTGCGTTTCATCCAAAAGGTCAGAACGTTGGTCTTTGGCGTAATATCTTGTCCCTGAACATTCTTCGTATTATATTCCTTAAAGATACTCGTCACCGTGTTCATGCCTCGAGTGTCAAAGCGGTTGGGATTCAACTTCTCTGGCGAAAGCAATGTGGTATGAAGCCAGATGCATCGGGGCACGGAATGCCAGCCACGTGCATATTCGAAAGGAGAAACGATGTTCTCAATGGTGCAGCTATTGAACACATAGCCCCAATGGGTCTTGGAAGTCTTGGGAGCCGCTATCACATCACGCCCGGAGCCGTCAGCACTACGCTTCTCCGTCACGATGCGGCACTTTTCAAACCACACGTCGCCATCGCCACAGATAAAATCCACCGTACCATGAATCTCAGAATCTTGGAAATAATGCTGACACAGGTCGTTATCAGAATAATAAGTATCTTGATAAGACAACAACTTCACACGGTTACAAATGGTGTGCGTACCCTTATCCTGCAAAGTTACTGCTCTGCCTGCCGAACCCGCAGCATAATAATCAAGGGCATTCTTCAGCGTCAAGTCCTGAAAATAGTTGTTCGAGCCGCGATTCACGAAGATTGCCGTCTTGCTGATACCTTCCTGTTTGATGTCAGGCTTATTCTGGATGATGGTTCCTTCCATGCTCTGTCCAATCAATGCGATGTGATGACCAGTAATCTGGGTCAGCACCGTTCCGCCTAAGTCGTAGAATCCATCTGGAATCATAATATAGAAAGGTTTCGAGTCTTTCTCTTCATTCTTCTTGTTGGCCACCTCAATCGCCACCAGCAAAGCCTTCACATCGTTTTTCGGAATATACATCACCTCTTGGGCTTTCACCGTCATCATAGCTCCCAGGCAAACGATCAATAACAGGATTCTTTTCATCTTAGTTCAGTTTATATTGTTTCTTTAGTTTCTTGCTTGTCTTCTCCAACTTCTTCAGCAGCTTAACGGGGTTCCACTCACCAAAGACATTCTTGAGGGTATACTGCTTCAGTTCGTCGCGCGTCATGATGGTCTCTGCCACAAAAGGTTGGGTATGGTCTCTCAGCGTGAAACGCACCACATTCGTCTTCGGTGTGATATCATGTCCGTGAGCATCCATCGTCCCATACTCCTTGAAATAGTTGCTTGATATCTTCATGCCCTCGGGGTCGAAGCGCGTTGGCATCAGTTTCTCGGGAGTCATCAGCTTGGTATAGAGCCATACACAGCGCGGATTGGTATGCCACCCGCGACCATAGTAGAACGCCGACTCGTCATTCTTGATGGTACAGCGGTTGAACACATATCCCCATTTCGTTTCCGATGTCCTGGGAGCCATGATGATATTGTGCCCGGATCCGTCACGACGACGCTTCTCTGTTACAATCATACAGCGTTCGAACCAAACGTCACCCGCTCCACAGATAAAATCGATGGTACCATGAATCTCCGACTCCTGGAAATAGTTGTGACTCTTCTCATAGTCCGAATAGTAAGTGTCCTGATACGACAGCATGCGCACACGGTTACAAATGGTACGGTCGCCTTTGTCCTGCAGACAGACGGCACGTCCGTCGGGCTCCACGTTGTAGTAGTCCAGGTCGTTCTTCAGCGTCAGGTCCTGGTAATAGTTCCCCTTCCCACGGTTCTGCAGCACAGCCGTCTTGCTGATACTCTCCATCTTGGTACTGGGAGCATTGCGGATAATGGTGCCTTCCATGCTCTGGCCTATCAGTGCGATATTGTTTCCTGCCACTCGCGTAAGCGTCTTCTCCCCAAGGTCATAATAACCGTCGGGAATAAGGATAAAGATTCGCTCGGAATCACGGTCACGATTACGGTCACTTGCTGTTTTGATAGCATCCAGAAGGCTTTGCACATCACCTTTCCTGACCAATATAACATCCTGTCCATAGCCTGCAAGAGCCATGAACACAACGACAAAGAGAAGGAGATATCGTCTCATTAGTAGGTTAGTTTTGACCGCAAAGTTAGTATATTTTTAACACAATAACAAATTTTTCTTTCTAAAAGTGCTCTTAATCAAAAAAAATACTGTACCTTTGCAGTTGCTTTCCAAAAAAGCCATCGGGATGTAGCGCAGTTGGTAGCGCACTACGTTCGGGACGTAGGGGTCGGGCG
>CAMIVY010000059.1 GCA_946402275.1 uncultured Prevotella sp. | reverse complement strand
TAAAACGCCTCACTTTTCATCCAAAAAGTTTGGTTTTTAAAACAGTATCTGTCCCCGTGGCATTCTTTGAATTATTCTCATTGTTTTATTTTGTCGTTTCATTTTTAATTCGTATTTTTGCAGCGAGAAATAAAGAAATTCCATTTATGTCACAGTTAGTTCTTAATATAGAGGATGCAAGTCTTATCCCCAGTCTGAAAAAGATTTTGGGTGCCATCAAGGGCGTAACTATCAGTAAGCCCCAAAAGAAATCGTATCGCGTCGATCCCTATGAGATCAGTCCGTCTGGCGATACTTTCTTTGCTGACTCTCGCAATGTGAAGGCTGTCGAAGACGACATTGCCAAAGCTCATCAGCCTGGGGCAAAATTCACGCGTCTTGAGAGCAAAGAAGACATTACGGCATTTATCAATTCGCTGTAGGAAATGGCATACGCAATACTTCTTTCTGAACAGGCTAAGGAAGAAATTGTTGCCATCAAGAAGAGTGGTGACAAATCTACCATCAAGAAAGTCACAAATATGCTGTTGGAACTTCAGGAGCATCCTCGTACTGGTACTGGTCAGGTGGAACACTTGAAGCACTATGTTTTTGAAGAGACATGGTCTCGCCGCATTAACAAGCAGTATCGCATGATTTACGAAATCCACGATGCCGAGGTCTATGTTGCTGTTATTTCTTTGCGCTCTCATTACGGCCAAAAGTAGTTTCATTCAAACGTCAATAGTTTATTCCGATAATATTCATACTGCTTTTCGCGCTGACATCAGCCATCTGACATCAGCCATCATACTTCTTCCCGAGATAGGTGCCAGTCCCTGATGTTTTGACCTCTGTGTCCTGGATTCTCTGTGAAAGCAATCATACATTAATAAATTTTCTCAGCGCGATAGAAAACATCTCTTTTTTCAAAGTACTCTTCCATCGCATGTGTATAATATTCGCTTTCTATTTTTTTACATGGCGAAATTGTATTCACAAAAACCACATCGTTTTGGCTCAGTTTCGGCATAACTTGTAATTTGCCCTTTTCAAATCGTATCAAACCTCGGTCAAAGAGTTTATGATGATTTTCACAAAGCCATATACCATTGTTTTTGTCGGTAGCCATTCTTAGTTTCTCTGAAAATGTCAGGTCAACACGTTTTTTAATAGCATATACAGGGTATATGTGCGCACCCTGTATAATACTCTCAATTTCACAGTGGCATAATGAGCAACATTTGTGACCATGTGTTTTCTCCAACAAATTGAAAATGAATCGCGGACTACGCAAACTCTCGTCAGCAGGAGTGGCTACGTAAGTTTTTTCGTCATCTTCAGTGAATTCATACGTGTCATCAAGAATTTCAATACTGGTTTTTCCAAAGTTCTTAGCAAATAATTTAATCGATTCAATATCCGTGTCGCTCAAATATTCACTATCATTGTCAGAAATTTGAAAAAGTCGAATCGGTTTGTCCGTGATTCGACATAGTGCCAAGCAAAGCATTGTTGTTTCTTTTTGATTGGCTCCGAATGTTTTACCGTATACATTGTAGGAGGTTCCTTCGTCTGTAATATAGGAAGATTGGTTGCCTGAATTACGTGACCGATTAGACTCTCTGTCAATTATCAATTCTCGAACTCCAGAGTATGATTGAAGTTTAAGTCCACGTAGACCTTCATCAGCATTCACAAAATTTACCCCCATGGAAGTTAGAAGACGATACATCATCTGGTGATATCGTGTCTGGTTTTCACCTCGGAATGGCGTAAAATACAAACAAAACTGGCATCTTTTGTTCGTCTTTATTGACTCGGACAAATATATGCCAAAAGCAGTCGGAACACTCTGTAAATAAGAGTTCCTACCCCCGACTATTTTTGGAGTAAATGTAATGTAATAGATCTGCGAGTCAGTTTCAAGAGTGAACATTTTACCCTTAATACGCTCTTCGATCCATTTTACTTCATATTGTGTCTGCCCTGTAAGTCTTTCACATATTTTTGTGAAGTCGTTATCTTTAATAATTGTGTCAATGTTAGGAACTTTTTCCTGTGCTCCCATACGGCAAATTGTAAATTTAGGTATCATATTACTGGCATATTATTAATGTTTCAGTTCTTCCTCTGAATATTGTTTGTTTTATCTCAATATTATGTTTTCCAACCCAGTTATAAAGATACTCGTTGTGTAATCCTTTATATTCAAGCAGATTAGAAATCAAGACCTTACATCCTCTGTGAACAAGAATATCAAGATAATTTAGAAGGCGTTCTTCTTCTTCTTCGTTCCATCCCCTAAAGCCTCGTTTTCCATCATTATAACTGCCCAGAGTTATTAGGTAAGGAGGGTCAACATACACAAGAGTGTCTGCATCTATATAATCATCTATTTCTTGATAATCACCTATATGGAATATAACATCCATCTCCTTTATACGACGACAAAACGAAACTATTTTCTCTTTTACAGAATCACTATAGCCGCTTTCTCCAACAGGATTGTTGAACTCATATGACGAATTAAAGCGAATCTGTTGCTGAAAGCCATAAAGAATTACAACATATAAATACCAATATCCTTTGTTTTGATTCCTATATTTTTTATTATAATCTTCCCTAATTCTAACATATGCATCTTTGCCGCATTTTTCAAGTCCATACTTTTTTATGGTCTTCTCTATGAATGTAAGTAAAGTTGAAGTATCCTCATTCTTAAACATTCGCAATATATTTGCGACTGCAAAGTTAATATCATTGTATAAAACTTGGGCGAAACCAATTGTGTTGATGCCAACATTGAATCCTCCACCCATTAAATCCACAAATTTTGTTCTTCCAAATAGCATTGGCTTAATAAAGTCAATTATTGGTGTCTTGCCGCCCATGTAATTCAACGGACAGTAATAATTAACCAGTTCAATAGGTTTCTTATGACCATAGAAGAGGTATTCTCTATGGCCTTGTTTATCTTCCGTTTTAAAGTTTTTATATCTTTTGTAATTGAT
This sequence comes from uncultured Prevotella sp., assembly GCA_946402275.1. Classification (GTDB taxonomy): domain Bacteria; phylum Bacteroidota; class Bacteroidia; order Bacteroidales; family Bacteroidaceae; genus Prevotella. Next base: position 3,222 of record CAMIVY010000059.1, on the reverse strand, counting down.
TTCCTCGCATGTAACACTTTCCTCATAACAGTAACGCTTCAGGGCATACAGAATATAATCTTTGGACATTAAACCGTCACTACTATAACTGAAAACAATATGGCTTGCTTGAGTTTTGGCTAGTATTCTATCAAATAGAACCTCTACCTTATTTGGCTTAGACCAGTCGTTGGAAATATTATCGTAAGGTCTGGCACCAGTTATTCCTTTTAATTGGGGATTGTCGTTCTGTATTAATGTCTCAAGGATGTGATATTGTACAGAATAAGAATTCTTGGTATAGGGAGGGTCAAGATAGATTATATCACAGGGTACTTCTGCTATAACGTCTTCGATATTTCCATTACATACTTCTACATGTCTGTTGTTTTCTTTTCCACCTTCAATGTCAGTATCGGCAGGTGGCATAAATACAATAGGCTTTACCGCTCTGGGATCCCAAGTTTTGAGGTATGCTCCATATACGCCAGCAATATTTGCAACATGTGAAACAGACTCCATTAATCCGCTTAACAAATACATATACTCCTCATTCGTTATGCGTTCTTCGTCTACCCATTCCTGTATTTGCCCCCTAAAATAATCTATTCTGCCGGCGTTTTCGTCAGAAAAATACATTCGACCAGAAAGCGCAGGTGCATAATTTTTTGAAAAAAAACCTTGTACTTTGTTATCGTTCGCATTAAAATAATCAAATGGATTGAACCCCAATCGCACAAATTTGCAGCGGGACGCATAAATCCGTCCACTTGCAAATGTTGTTGCACAATGCAAGTTATCATTTAAGACTAAATCAAAAGAATCTCTAAAATGATATGCTATTGTTCCTGTTCCACAAAATGCGTCAAAAAGAACTCCTCTGTTCATCAAAAGTCCCTTTTCCTCGAATAGTTTCTGGATGTAGTCTATAAGTGTAGCTTTACAGCCTAAGTATCTCATAATTATATTTCTGAATTATAAATGGTAACTGCCCAATAGGTCTTTATGATATTCCAAGACTTTATTATAATATTGCTGGGCATGTTCAACATCATTTTTTTCTTTTATTAGAAGATTACCCATCAACACAAGTGCCCAAATGTTCTTTGGATTACATTTAAGTGCCTCTATCAACTCATCATATGCTTTGTCTGTCTCATTATTATAAGTCCAATGAATTTGAGCCAATAAACGCCAGGCCTCAGAGTTCTGAGGCTCGTCTTTTATTAGGTCTTCAAGCAAGGATAAAGCCTTGTTGAAATCTTGCTTGTTACACAGGTCTAAAAACTGCTGCATTTTCTTTGCCATATATCTTATTTCTTTTTCGTTTCTTTTTTAAAATCCTCGCTATTCTCCCGAACCACGAGGAACTAGAACAATCATTGTTATTAAAACATATTAAAAGGCGTCACGTGACTGCCACGTGGCGGTAATTTCAATTCAATTCCTTGTTCTTCATCTTCTCCATTTCGCCAGCCACATCACTCATGTCGAGACTGGTGAGGTAGGCGGTGAGCATCTGCTGAAAGTCCTCTTCGACAACGACATCAGCACCCTGCTGGTTATAGGCTTGCTGTAACTGGTGGATGTAGCCTGCCGACAGACGGGCTAGCATGTGGATGACTGCTGCACCGCTGAGCTGATAACGGGCTATGAGGTCGTTCAGCTTCTGACGCAACAGCTCGGCAGCAACGCCGGTGTCGCGCTCTTCTTTCATCAGGTCGTCAATTGTCGTTTCCATATATCTTACTTTATTTTTTAACCCTCTGCCGAGAAGGTAGCTTTAATCTTTCTTTGAACAGGGTGCGGAGGTAGGCCCAGAACAGGGGGATGGTGTTGTCCGTGCGACTGCCGATGAAGGTGTCGTAGTCCTCGATTCGGATGACTTTCATGTCGTAAGTGTCGCGGGCTATCTCGAACATCACCACAATCTGCTCGTTGGCGTATTCGTGCGACGGGGAGCTTTCCTCGATTCTGTGCCAAGCACGGGAGAGCCCGAAGTTCTTACCCTCGAAGAAGGCATGGGTCAGGTCTGCCTCCGTCAGGGGCAGCTCGGCCTTTGCCATGTACTTCTGTACGAACTTGATAGCTCGCTTCATCGCCACTGTGTCGCTCATCTCCGCTGGCATTTAAGTACCCACGCGGCATGATAGGCCTGGACTTCAGGACAGCAAGTCAGTGCCTTCCAGCACGAAGCGGAAGGGAACAGAATAGAGAAAATAAGGGGTAATGTGCGGGGAGCAACAAAGCCGTAGGCTTTAAAAAATGCCCCCCCCACTTTCTTATAACTCGGTGTCGTATTGTGCGTCATAAGCGTGGGTTATATAGTAATGTGTGGCAAAGATATATAAATTTTTCGACATCTACAAGAAATCACCTTTTTTTTTAGCGTTTTTATATGACTGGTACTGGAGTCCTTTGGTACCATAACCTAAATTGTCTGACACAATAGGTCTAACCTTACAATGTATTCATGTATTCATTTATTCATTTATGACAAGAAGGTTTTTCAAAGTTGTGAAGTCATTGTCTGGATATAAGTTGTGAAGTCGTTGTCTGGATATAAAAGGAGGAATCTTAATTTTATAACAATATATATATTACAAATTATTATATATTATAATATATAATAATTCTATTAATAGATAAAACTGCATTCTCAACACCTTGAAATCCATTTCGAGTTTCCCATCGGAAAACCTTCTTGTCGTATTTGAATATTTGAATATTTGAATATTTGAATATTTTGAATTTTTTCGAAAAATAATTGCTTTTTTTCTTGCATAATTCACGAAAATTTCGTACCTTTGCATCATAGATGCAAAACAGACAAAAGCGTCTAAAAATTGCGGCATAGCCAAAGCGAAAAATTTTCTTAGTCGACGAGATAGTTTTTCATGGCGTAACCGCTAAGAGCACGACTAAGGAAAAGGTTTTAAGGACGAGGAAATATTTTTACAACCTTAAAATTTTTAATTCATTATGGCATTGAAAGTGAAGGCAGTAGAACGACTGCTGAAGTTTGACAAGGAAACGGCGGGCAAGTACCGCTATGTGATGAAACCCGAGCTGTACACCAGCCTCGACCAGAAGAAGGTGATTCGTGAGGCAGCTCTCCGCAGTGGCGTAAGCCAGGGTGTGATGAAGGCCTGCTGGGATGCAGCCGGCGAGGTGATCAAGGCGTGGGCCACTGAGGGCCACAGCGTGGCACTGCCCGGACTGGGTACCATGCGCTTCGGACTG
>CAMIVY010000058.1 GCA_946402275.1 uncultured Prevotella sp. | reverse complement strand
TGATGAGGGCACGGTCTATCCAGTCTTTGGCGGTGGTGCCGCTGGTTTGGCGGATAACGGTGCTCAGGTATCGTTCGGTGAGGCACATGTGCTCGGCATAGTAGCCAATCTGATGATGTTCGGCACAGTGTTGGGTGACCAGCTGGAGGAATCGGTCGAAGATGGTCTGCTCGCGTGAACGTTTGCTGGCCAGTTGGTCGGCTTGCTGATGGAACAGATGGTCGTAATGGTGCATCAGGGCTATTACGAGGGCTGTGACAGTGGGACGATGATAGTCGTCGGTAGCATGAACTATTTGCCAGATGATGTCCATAATATTTTTGACAGTAGCGATATCCTCTTTGCTGGCAGTCAACTGGAAGTCGCGCACCTGACCGTTGAAGGCTGATGGCGTCTGTCCCTGTGCAAAGGGCATGGGGAAATTGGAAAAGAGGGCTATTCCATAGATGCGGAAGTCTGACGACAGACGTTTGGGATTGATGATGGTGCCCGGACTGATATAGATGAGGGTGCCGCTCGTGAGGTGGCGGTCTTGCAGGTTGAAGTTGATTTCAGCTTCGCCGTTCAGGATAATACCTAAGCGGTGATCGTTAATGGTGAAAGGCGGATTTTGTCGTATCATCAGACTGAACACTGTGCGGTCGCCACGAATTATTCCCAATTCATTATTCAGAAAGACATTCTCGCGTATTTGCGAGAGGTGTGGTGTGAGAATGTCGCGCATTCGTGTGGCATCCATCAATTGCGGTTGTCTGTTCATAATACGTCCTTTTTTGTTGGCAAAGATAACTAATTTCCGTGAAATAATGTTCTGTTTTTATATAAATCGAACAAAAAGAACATTTTTTTGCTCCTGTGGATAACGCCCCGAAGAAATTTATATTGTACTTTTGTACCCAGAATTCAACGACAAAAAGGTATGAAGAAATTAGTTTTAGGTTTGGTGATGCTGCCGATGCTGGCGTTTGGACAGACGTTGGAGGAATGTCAGCAGGCAGCTGAAAAGAATTATCCGCTGATACAACAGTATGGACTCATAGAGAAGACCACACAGTTGACGGTGGCAAATATCCAAAAGGGATGGCTGCCGCAGGTGTCAGCATCAGCACAGGCAACGTATCAGAGTGATGTGATGGCGTGGCCTGATGGATTGAAAACGATGTTGAGCGGTATGGGCGTCAATGTGAAGGGCCTGAAGAAGGACCAATACCGTGTGGGCATTGATGTGCAGCAAACCATCTATGATGGTGGTGTCATTGGCAGTCAGAAACGAATAGCCCGTGAACAAGGCAAGGTTCAGGCGGCACAGAACGAAGTAAATCTCTACAATGTTCGAAAGCGTGTGAACGAGATGTATTTTGGCCTGTTGCTGCTTGACGAACAGATAAAGTTGAACAACGACTTGCAGACGCTATTGGCAGGCAACGAAAGCAAACTGGAGTCAATGACTGAACGTGGCACAGCTGCCGAGAGCGACCTGCAGAATGTGAGGGCAGAGCGACTCAATGCGGTACAGAAGGCCACCGAACTGGCATCGCAGAAGCAGATGTTACTGAGAATGCTGAGTACATTCTGCGGTATAGAAGTCAATAACATACAGAAGCTGCAAATGAAGGCTGAGGATGGAGGGCTGATGGCTGAAAACCATCGTCCGGAACTGAAGGCACTGGATGCACAGATAGGTATGCTGAATGCTCAGGAGAAGGCTCTTAACGCTGCGCTTATGCCGAAGGTAGGTTTGTTTGCGCAGGGTTACTATGGCTATCCAGGCTTGAATATGTTTGAGGACATGATGCGCCATAAATGGACCCTGAACGGCATCGTCGGTGCACGTGTTACATGGAACATCGGTGCCCTCTATACCCGCAAGAACGACAAGGCAAAACTGCAGTTGCAGCGTGATATGACTGAAAATAGCCGGGAGGTGTTCCTCTTCAATAACAACCTGGAGCAGATTCAGCAGCACGAGAACATAGAGCGCTATCAGAAACTGATGGCTCAAGACGGTGAGATTATCTCGTTGCGACAGGCTGTAAGAAAAGCGGCAGAATCGAAGTTGACACATGGCATCATCGACTCGAACGACCTTGTACGCGAGATCAATCAGGAGCATGCTGCCTGTGTGCAACAGTCAGTACACGAGATTGAAATGCTGAAAGAAATATACGATAACAAATACACGACAAATAATTAAGCATATGAAGAAGATATATTTACTGGCAGGTGTGGCGCTGATGATGGCTGCCTGCGGAAACAAAGAGAAAGACTACGATGCAACGGGTACGTTTGAGGCTACCGAGACGACTGTGTTTGCCGAACAAAGTGGTGAATTGCTTTCTTTCGATGTGGAAGAGGGCGATAAGATAGAGGCAGCCCGTCAGGTGGGACTTATAGATACTACGCAGACGTGGCTGAAGATTCAGCAGATGGATGCTACAAAAGCTGTGTATCAGAGTCAGAAACCTGATATGGAACGGCAGATAGCTGCCACACGCCAGCAGTTGGCTAAGGCCCAGCAAGACGAGCAGCGCTACCGCGAACTGGTAGCTGATGGAGCTGCTCCATCGAAGATGTTCGACGATGCTACGAGTCAGGTGAAGGTGCTGCAGAAACAGTTGGATGCGCAGATATCATCGCTGAGCACCAGCACGCATGCCCTTGACAAGCAGACGGCAGCTGCCGATGTTCAGAAAGCACAGTTGCAGGATATGTTGCGCAAATGTCATATCTTTACTCCCACGAACGGTATTATACTCGAGAAATATGTGGAGCAGGGCGAGTTCGTGAGTGTGGGAAAACCATTGTTTAAGATAGCCGATACTGAGTCGATGAAACTGCGTGCCTACGTTACTTCTGCTCAGTTGCAGAACATCAAGATAGGACAGAAGGTAAAGGTGTTTGCTGATTATGGTGACGGGCAGCGCAAGGAGTACACTGGTACTATCAGTTGGATTTCTTCTCGCTCGGAGTTTACGCCTAAGACCATCCTTACTGACGATGAGCGTGCCGATTTGGTATATGCTGTCAAGGTGGCAATCAAAAACGATGGATTCGTGAAAATTGGTATGTATGGGGAAGTGAAATTTTAATTGATAACTGACAATTGATAACTGACAACTGATAACTGACAACTGATAACTGACTGGCAATGATGGATGCTATTGTTGTTAATAATGTGTCAAAATCGTACGGCAAGCTACAGGCACTCAGCGATGTGTCGTTCTCTGTTGGCAAGGGTGAGGTCTTCGGACTGATTGGCCCCGATGGAGCTGGCAAGACATCGATGTTCCGCATCCTCTGTTCGCTGTTGCTACCCGATGCAGGCACGGCGGCAGTAGATGGCTATGATGTGGTAAAGCAGATGCGTGAGGTGCGCAGCAGGGTGGGGTATATGCCAGGCAAGTTCTCGCTCTACCAGGACCTCACCATTGAGGAGAACCTACATTTCTTTGCCACCCTTTTTGGCACCACTGTAGATGAAGGCTACGATACTATCAAGGCGATATATTCGCAGATAGAACGCTTCAAAGACCGTAAGGCAGGTGCCCTCTCGGGTGGCATGAAACAGAAACTTGCCCTCTCGTGCGCATTGGTACACCAACCCAGCGTGCTCTTTCTTGACGAGCCCACTACGGGTGTTGATCCCGTGAGTCGTAAGGAGTTGTGGGAGATGCTACTGTCGCTGAAGGAAAGTGGTATCACCATTGTGGCTTCAACGCCTTATCTCGATGAGGTACGCTGTTGTGAGCGCGTCGCTTTTCTGGACCAAGGAAAGGTGCGCGGCATCGGTACTCCGGATGATATCCTCACCCAGTTTGCCAGTATCTTTAACCCGCCAGGAATTGAGCACGAGAAAGATACAGAAATAAAAGACGATAATGTCATAGAGGTGGAACATCTGGTAAAAGCCTTTGGCTCGTTCCATGCCGTTGACGACATCTCATTCAGCGTTAAGAGGGGCGAGATATTCGGATTCTTAGGAGCTAATGGTGCTGGCAAGACGACAGCGATGCACATGCTGACAGGGCTGAATCAACCCACCAGTGGAACGGGTAGGGTAGTAGGTTTCGACATTCGTACGGAGTATGAGCAGATAAAGAAGCATATTGGCTATATGTCGCAACGTTTCTCGCTTTATGAAGACCTTACTGTGGCCGAGAATATTCGACTCTTTGCAGGTATCTATGAAATGAAACCCGATGAGGTGGAGCGCAAGATGAATGAGGTCCTGAAACAGTTGAAGTTTGAAGACCACAAGGACGATTTGGTGGGTTCGCTGCCTCTTGGTTGGAAGCAGAAACTGGCCTTCTCCGTTTCGATATTCCACGACCCAGGTGTAGTGTTCCTCGATGAACCCACGGGTGGTGTAGATCCCGCTACGCGTCGCCAGTTCTGGGAACTCATCTACGACGCAGCCCATCGTGGCATCACCATTTTTGTAACCACACACTATATGGACGAGGCAGAATATTGTGACCGTATCTCTATCATGGTGGACGGTAAAATCAGCGCCCTCGGTACACCCGATGAACTGAAGCAGCGTCTTCACCAACCCGATATGGACCATGTGTTTACCTATCTGGCCCGTCAGGCCACACGTAGTGACAGTTGAGTGTTTAGAGTTTAGTGTTTAGAGAAATGAAACAGTTTATAGCATTTGTAATAAAGGAAACTAAGCACATCCTGCGCGACAAGCGTACGATGCTGATACTCTTCGGCATGCCTGTGGTGATGATGCTGCTCTTCGGTTTTGCCATCAGCACCGATGTGAAGAATGTGCGCACGGTGGTGGTCACCTCCGAGATGTCGCCCCGTACACAGCAGGTTGTGGAACGACTGGCACAATCGGAATATTTCATTATCACGCAGACTGTAAACACCCCACAGGAGGCCGAACGGCTCATCCGCCGGCAGAAGGCTGATATGGCTTTGATATTCGAAAAGGAGCAAGGTGTGCAGTTTATGGTTGATGGCAGTGACCCCAATATGGCTCAGCAATGGACCAACTATGCCCAGCAAACCATTGCGATAGCAAACTCTCACCTCTCACCTCTAAACTCTAAACTATTATACAATCCCCAGATGCGTTCTGCCTATAATTTCGTGCCTGCCATCATGGGTATGCTATTGATGCTCATCTGTGCTATGATGACTTCGATATCTATTGTCCGTGAAAAAGAGAAAGGTACGATGGAGGTGCTGTTGGTATCACCTGTGCGCCCCTTGATGGTGATTGTTGCTAAGGCTGTACCCTATCTGGTGTTAGCTTTCGGCATCCTCATCACCATCCTCCTGATGGCGCGTTTCGTACTGGGAGTGCCTGTGGCCGGTTCGCTGTTCTGGATATTAGCCGTGAGTACCCTCTATATTCTGTTGGCACTCTCGTTAGGACTGCTCATCTCCAACATAGCACAAACGCAGCTTGTGGCGCTGCTGATGTCGGCAATGGTACTGTTGATGCCTGTGGTGATGCTATCGGGTATGATATTTCCTGTAGAATCGATGCCGCAAGCGTTGCAATGGTTGGCTGCTATAGTGCCACCACGTTACTATATCGAGGCTATGCGCAAGCTGATGATTATGGGCGTGGGTATCGATGCCGTGGCACGTGAAGTGGCTGTAATGGCTGGTATGACTGTGGTGTTGCTAGCCATTGCGCTGAAGAAGTTTAACGTAAGACTAGAGTAATAACTCTTAATTCTCAATTATGCTCAAGTATCTCATAAAGAAAGAGTTCCTGCAGATACGTCGCAATGCGTTCCTGCCAAGGCTCATAGTCATATTTCCCATCGTCATCATGTTCATCATGCCGTGGGTGATGCAGATGGAAGTGAAGAATATTGTCGTGGATGTGGTTGACATCGATCACACTGTGGAGTCGCAGCGACTGATACAGCAGATTGCTGCCTCCAACTACTTTATTTTCGGTGGACAGAAGGCTACTTATGCCGAGGCGATGAAGGATATTGAGAAGGGTAAGGCAGACCTTATCCTCGAAATACGTGATGGCAAGTATCTCATCGCTGCCAATGCCGTCAATGGTACCAAGGGAGCGATGGGTAGCGCCTATCTGAGTCAGATAGTTACCAATTCAGGTTTCAAGTTTCAGGTTTCAAGTTTCAAGTCCTCACCTCAGACCTTAGACTTCAGACCTCAGACCTCTCACTTCTCACCTCTTGTCTTGTACAACAAGGGTCAGGACTACAAACTCTTCATGATTCCCGCGCTTTTTGCTATTGTGATGATGCTGATGACGGGCTTTCTGCCCACACTCAACATCGTTGGCGAGAAAGAGGCAGGCACCATCGAACAGATTAATGTCACGCCAGTGTCCAAGTGGTCGTTCATTCTTGCCAAACTCATTCCCTACTGGCTCATCGCGCTATTTATCATTACCGTGTGTTTGCTATTGGCGTGGGTTGTCTATGGCATTACCCCAGCTGGTCCTGTTTGGCTCGTCTATGTGCTTGCCATGCTGCTGGCGCTGTTCTTTTCGTCATTCGGACTCATTATTTCCAACTACTCCGACACCATGCAACAGGCTATGTTTGTGATGTGGTTCTTTGTGGTGAGCATCATGCTGCTTTCGGGACTTTTTACCCCTACGCGCTCTATGCCAGAGTGGGCTTATCTTACCACCTATATCAACCCCATGCACTACTTTATCGAAGCCATTCGTACTGTATTCATCCGTGGTGGCGGTCTGCACGAAACAGCCCATCAGGTCTTAGCCCTTGCGGGCATCGGTACGCTGATGGGTTGTTGGGCTGTACAGAGCTATAAGAAGAATAGCTAATCTAAGGCCGGTGCTGGCAGCCTGACATATCGTCCGAGGGTGTCCAGTTCAGCAGTGACATCATATTATCTCTGTTTTTTGAATATCAGTTTCATCGTCTCTGGGTCGAGTGGCTTCATGGTGGGCAGTTTCAGGTCTTTCACCATGTGGAGCGTGCCCTGCTTGTATTTCTGGAAGTGGTC
>CAMIVY010000057.1 GCA_946402275.1 uncultured Prevotella sp. | reverse complement strand
AGCCAAACTTGTTTGAGCTTTGTCGAGCGAAAGCAGGCTCGATGTGAAACATCAACAATGAATAGGCTATGAGTGTACATATAGTTTATAAGCAGAACGGGGTGAAGATGATGCGCCCCGTCTGCACGAGAGAGGAATATCTGGCACTGCGCAACGGCGGGTTCCAGAAAGAGAATGTGGCAAGAATCCGACAGGGCGACGAGGCGGTGAAGGCGAGTCTGGTGCAGATGAACTACTCGTGTCTGCCCAACGACGACGGTACGCTGAAGGGTGCAAAGCGCATGAGTACGACGGTGGGCATGGACATCGACCACCTGACGGCGGAGGACATGGCGACGGTGAAGGAGCGCATACTCCAGAAGAAGGCCGAGCTGGGACTGCTGATGCTGGAGGAGAGTGCGCGCGGCAAGGGCTACCACCTGGTGTTCAAGCGTCGTCCGGAGCTCACGCAGGAGCAGAACCTGCGGTGGGCGAGCGACCTGCTGGGCGTGGAGTATGACAAGGGTGCGAAGGACATCACGCGGGTGTTCTTCACCACCACGGAGGCGGAACTGATATACCTCGATGATGAGATATTCAGACCCTCCCCCCTGCCCCTCCCTTGTAGGGAGGGGAGTGATATGTCCCAAGATATGTCCCAAGGGCAGAAGCCATCTATGCCCCTCCCAACAAGCAAGGGGAGTGATATGTCCCAAGGGCAGAAGCCATCTACGCCCCTCCCTACAAGGGAGGGGAAGGGGGAGGGTCTGTCCTTTCCAACCCACTATCACGGCATCCCGTTCGCGGACATCATCGCGAAGTACTGGGAAGTGAACAACCGAGGGTATGAACCCACGCAGGGCGACCGCGACACGCTGACCTATCAGCTGGCGTGCGACCTGCGCCACATCTGCGGCCGTAACTTCGAGTGGTTGGACCAGGTGATTCCCTGCTACGACGGTTTTTCACCCGAAGAGAAGCGGGCGAAGATTAAGAGCGCCTTGACTTCGGAGTTCAACGGATTCCCAATTCGCTTGCGGAATGTGCTGAATGCGCTGTCTATGTCCCCTAAGTTCTTGCTTGAGCAAGCGAACAAGTTCGAGCGAGGGGACGACAGGGGTCTGAACGACGGAATTGACGAAGACAACTATTCAGACCCCCAACCCCCTAACTTTGGGGGCTTAGGCTTGAAGAGGTTGCCGCAGGGAATTCGCGACTCCATTGATGCCGTAGGTCCTAGCCTCGCAATGCCGGTGGTGACGGCTATCTGCCCTGCTATCGGTGCGCTGGCTACGGGTGTGACACTGGACGTGCACGGTCAGAAGAAGGGACTGAACCTTATCTCTTATATCGCAGGTGACTTTGCCAGCGGTAAGGGCGGTATCGACCCCGTGGTGGAAGCCTGGATGAGCGAGGTGCAGGCGCTGGACAAGATGTACCAGATGCAGGAGGACGAGTGGCGCGCCAAGAAGCGGGCGGCGAAGAACAAGAAGGAACAGCCCGAGGAGCCGAAGTTGCCTGTGCGCTGTCTGACGCTGAACAACACGGTAGCCAACCTGGCCGAGCGACTGGCCAACACCGAGGGCAAGCACGCCTTCTCGTTCACGCCCGAGGCCGACACGGTGGCGCAGAAGTGGAAATCGACCATGAGCGACTTCTCCGTGATGCTCCGCCAGAGCTACGACGGCACCAAGTATGAGCGTGAGGCAAGGAGTGCCGATGCGGTGAACGTCCATATCGAGAAATTGTTGTGGAATGTGTGTATGTGTGGTACACCCGATGCGCTGTATCGTGTGGTATCCAACTACACCGACGGTTTTCAGAGCCGTATAGCCGTAGCCCGCACACCCGACAACACGTTTGCAGCGCTGGAGGATAAGCCGCCAGTGCTGACCGACCGCCAGCGCGAGCGCATCCAGCAGATAGCGCACCTGCTGCCGCTGATGCAGGGTGAGGTGGTGCTGCCGAAACTGGAACAGAAGGGAAGAGAATGGGTGGAGCGCATCCGTCTGGAGACGATGAAGAACGACGACCGCACGCGTGCCCGTCAGCGCTTCCGTGTCTGTGTGACGGCCCAGCGCATGACCTGTTGCCTGATGCTCTGCAAGGTGTGCGAGACATTGATTCAGAAGTACGGACAGAGTGGCGCCGAGACGAAGCTGAAACAGCAACCAAGCCTTTGGAAGGAAATGTTGCTGAAGGCGCAGACACCCACCATGCTGGAGGCCTACGATGCGATAGCCGACTCGCTGTTGGAGAACGCCCTCTACTTCTTCCGCGACCGCATTGAGAACGCCTTTAAGAGTCGGGACTATGCGGGCACCAACGACCGCCGGCGCATGGGCAGGAACGACTCTATCTATGAACGGCTGGATGTGGAATTCGGTTTTGAACAGGCTATGCAGCACAGCGTCGCCATCAAAGGGGCGGGCGTGACACATAACAGTGTGCGCCAGATGCTGAAGAACTGGAAAAGGCAAGGGCTTATTGTACAGGAGGAAGCACAGCGCTATCGGAAGGTGTCATGAGTGTCATTGGTCATGAGTGTCATTAAGAAAAGTGAAAAGTGAAAAGTGAAAAGTGAAAAATTGGCTACCGCTATGAAAGACGTTGAAAACACTCAAGAATGCTTCGTGCGACTGTGGCGAAAGCTGGAGCGCACGAGGCGCCTCCTCGGAGGACAGTACAAGCGCTTCTGCATCCGTAATGTGTTGAAGGCGTGGTTCGGCTATGAAGCCACCGATGACTTTATCTGGGAAGTCTGTCACCTCAGTGAGCAGGAGGGGTGGAACGAACTGCAAGCCCCCTCGCTCTATCCGCTGAAACACCGCGAACTGCTACGTGCCATCGTGGCCGTACGGCTGGGCATCAGCTTCTACAAGATAGACCTGAAGGCGCTGGACAAGGCGTATAGCGAAGCCTTCCCAGGGAGTACACCGATTAATAAGAGTAAGAAAAAAATTAGAAATTAGAAATTATGATTAGTAACGCAGTAATGAATAAACAAACCAAGCTCTCCCAGCACTTTACGCTGGGAGAGTTAACCAAAACGAGAGTGAATATAGAGAACGTGCCCAACGAGGCGCAAGTGAATAACTTAAAACGCCTGTGCCGTTGGCTGGAACAATTAAGGTTGCGATACAACCAAATGAGAAATGAAAGAAATGAAAGAAATGAAAGAAATGAAGTTCGCGAGTATCCGATTATCATCAACAGCGGGTTCCGAAGCCCGGCAGTGAACAAGGCGGTAGGTGGAGTGCCGACGTCGAACCACCTGACGGGCTGTGCGGTAGATATCCGTTGCATCGGGATGGAACAGGCATTGCGGTATGCCGCGATTCTGCTGGACATCAGCGACCAGAGCGGCGAGGACTTTGACGAGCTGCTGATAGAACAGAAGGGTAGGGTGATCTGGATTCACTTTGCAGTGAGACCCTCGGGGAACCGGAGGCGCACAAATTTTAGACGGTAAGATGGAAACGAGTGAAAAAGGGCGGAAATGCGCAGAGCGAATATTAAAAATTTCTAAAACAGTTAAAAGATGTTATAAACAAGGTTTTAGGTATTGTGTATATTATTTATTATGTGTACCTTTGCAGCCGCTAAAGTGAGTATTGCGCTGGCCGGCAGGCCATCAATACGCTGACAAAGAGCGACTTAGCCTTCAGTTTGGAAGTAGCGAGTGCGTTTCTTTTTAAGTGTGTTTTGCGGCGCAGTTCTTATGGAGGCACTTAGAAAGAAACAGAATATATTCACATTATTATTTAAATTTTAAACTGAAATGCCAGGATTAATTGGAAGAAAAATCGGAATGACATCCGTTTTCAGTGCCGACGGTAAGAATGTACCGTGCACTGTTATCGAAGCTGGTCCTTGTGTTGTTACTCAGGTGAAGACCGTCGAGAAGGACGGTTACACCGCCCTTCAGTTGGCTTATGGTGAGAAGAAAGAAAAGAACACCACCAAGGCTATGATGGGAATCTTCAAGAAGGCAGGTACAACACCAAAGGCCCACTTGGCCGAGTTCAAGTTCGACGAGGAGCACAACCTCGGTGACACGATCACCGTAGAGTTGTTCAACGACACTGAGTTCGTTGACATTGTAGGCACCTCGAAAGGTAAAGGTTTTCAGGGTGTAGTAAAGCGCCACGGTTTCGGTGGTGTCGGTCAGAGCACCCACGGTCAGGACGACCGTCTGCGTAAGCCAGGTTCTATCGGTGCTTGTTCTTATCCCGCCAAGGTGTTCAAGGGCATGCGCATGGGTGGCCAGATGGGTGGCGACCGCGTGACAACGCAGAACCTTAGAGTGTTAAAGGTAATTCCAGAGCACAACCTTATTCTTGTGAAGGGCAGCTGCGCTGGATGTAATGGTTCAACAGTTTTAATCGAGAAGTAAGCTATGGAAATTAACGTATTGAACATCAATGGTCAGGAGACCGGAAGAAAGGTTACGTTGAACGATGCCATCTTCGGAATTGAACCTAACGACCACGTAATCTATTTGGATGTAAAGCAGTATATGGCCAACCAGCGCCAGGGAACTGCTAAGGCTAAGGAACGTAGTGAGCACGCCGGTTCTACCCGCAAGCTCGGTCGCCAGAAGGGCGGCGGTGGCGCTCGTCACGGTGATATCAACTCACCTCTGCTGCGTGGTGGTGGCCGCGTATTCGGTCCTACACCCCGTGACTACGGCTTCAAGTTGAACAAGAAGGTGAAGGCGCTGGCTCGTAAGTCGGCCCTGTCTTACAAGGCTCAGGAGAATGCAATCATCGTTGTTGAGGACTTCAACTTCGAGGCTCCAAAGACAAAGGAGTTCGTAAACATTGCCAAGAATCTGAAGGTCGATGGTAAGAAGGTGCTGATGGTTTTGCCAGAAGCTAATAAGAATGTATATTTGTCGGCTCGCAACTTGCAGAAGTCTGAGTGCATTATCGCCAGCAACATCAACACCTACAAAGTGCTGAACGCTGACGTGATGGTTGTTACTGAGAATTCTCTGAAGGCTATCGACGGTGTTTTAAATAAATAAAGGAGACTAAGGATATGGCATTTATTATAAAGCCTCTGATTACAGAGAGAATGAATAACATTACAGAGAAGTCTTCGGTTGACAGGACTTATAAGCCAAAGACCGGTAAGCACCGCGGCGAGGAAGTAACCAAGAAGGCTCAGGCTAAGTACGGTTTCATCGTAAAGCCCGAGGCCAACAAGGTGGAGATTGCCAAGGAGATTGAGGCTCTGTATAATGTGACCGTAGAGAATGTGAACACGCTTCGTTATGCCGGCAAGCGCTCAAGCCGCTATACCAAGGCAGGTCTCGTGAGAGGTCAGAAGAACGCGTTCAAGAAAGCAATCGTTACTCTCAAGGAGGGCGATACTATTGATTTTTATAGCAATATTCAGTAATAAAAAATGGCAGTACGTAAATTAAAACCCGTTACTCCGGGTCAAAGACACAAGGTTATTGGCACGTTCGAGGATATTACTGCATCCGTGCCAGAGAAGTCTCTCGTTTACGGTAAGCGTTCTACCGGTGGTCGAAACAACACTGGTAAGATGACTGTCCGCTACATGGGCGGCGGCCACAAGAAGAAGTATCGTCTGATTGACTTCAAGCGAGAGAAGGATGGTGTTCCAGCTGTAGTTAAGACAATCGAGTACGATCCGAACCGTTCGGCTCGTATCGCCCTGCTTTACTACGCTGATGGTGAAAAACGTTATATTATTGCTCCTAACGGACTGGAGGTTGGTGCAACCTTGATGTCGGGTGCAGAGGCAGTGCCTGAGGTAGGTAATGCTCTTCCGCTCGCCAACATCCCCGTGGGTACTGTAATTCACAACATTGAGTTACGTCCCGGACAGGGTGCCCTGCTGGTTCGTTCGGCTGGTAATTTCGCTCAGTTGACTTCTCGTGAAGGCAACTACTGTGTGATCAAACTCCCTTCAGGTGAGACACGTAAGGTGCTCTCTGCTTGTAAAGCTACTATCGGTAGTGTAGGTAACTCAGACCACGCGCTGGAGCAGTCTGGTAAGGCTGGTCGCTCACGCTGGTTGGGTCTTCGTCCTCACAACCGTGGTGTTGTTATGAACCCGCACGATCACCCAATGGGTGGTGGTGAAGGCCGTCAGTCTGGTGGTCACCCACGTTCTCGTAAGGGCTTGTACGCTAAGGGTCTCAAGACTCGCGCACCTAAGAAGCTTTCGAACAAGTACATTATCGAAAGAGCTAACAAGAAGTAATCACGAAGTTAAGAAAGAGTAAATTATGAGTCGTTCATTAAAAAAAGGCCCGTACATCAACGTATCGCTCGAGAAGAAGGTTCTCGCCATGAATGAGAGCGGTAAGAAGAATGTCGTGAAGACTTGGGCCAGAGCTTCAATGATTTCCCCCGATTTCGTGGGACATACTATTGCAGTTCATAACGGAAACAAATTTATACCTGTTTATGTTACCGAGAACATGGTAGGACACAAACTCGGGGAGTTCGCTCCGACGCGTCGTTTTGGTGGCCATGCCGGTAACAAGAAATAATACAGGTTCATCCATTTAAAAAGAAGCAATAATGGGAAACAGAAAAAGATTAATGGCTGAAAAGATTAAGGCAGCCAATAAGACACAGTATTTTGCCAAGCTGAAAGGCTGTCCCTCTTCACCTCGCAAGATGCGCTATGTCGTTGACATGATCCGCGGCATGGAGGTGAATCGCGCACTCGGCGTGCTGAGATTCTCAAAGAAGGCAGCTTCAGAGAATGTGGAGAAACTGCTCCGCTCGGCTATCGCCAACTGGGAGGCAAAGAATGACCGCAAGGCAGAGGACGGCGAGCTGTATGTAAGCCGCGTCTTCGTTGACGAGGGTGTGACAATGAAACGTATGAGACCGGCACCTCAGGGTCGTGGCTATCGTATCCGCAAGCGTTCGAACCACGTTACTCTGTTTGTTGACGCTAAAACTAATGATAAGTAAAAGGTATGGGACAGAAAGTTAATCCAATTAGCAACCGTCTTGGTATCGTCAAGGGTTGGGATTCAAATTGGTTCGGAGGCAAGAACTTCGGAGACAACCTGGTAGAGGATCAGAAAATCCGTAAGTATCTGAACGAGCGTCTGGCCAAGGCCAGCATCTCGAAGATTGTCATCGAGCGCACATTGAAGCTGGTTACCATCACCATTTGCACAGCCCGTCCGGGTCTGGTCATTGGTAAGGGTGGTCAGGATGTTGACAAGCTCAAGGAAGAGCTGAAGAAACTCTACGACAAGGAGATTCAGATTAATATTTTTGAAGTGAAGAAGCCTGAGCTCGATGCAAACATCGTAGCCAACAACCTCGCTCGCCAGATAGAGGGTAAGATTGCTTACCGCCGTGCTATCAAGATGGCTGT
>CAMIVY010000056.1 GCA_946402275.1 uncultured Prevotella sp. | reverse complement strand
ACGTGAGCTATATGTTCTCGGAGGTAGCTGCTATCTACCCCATCACCCCGAGCTCGCCTATGGCCGAGCACGTTGACGAGTGGGCTGCCCGCGGTCGCAAGAACCTGTGGGGTCAGACCGTAAGTGTGCAGGAGATGCAGTCTGAGGCTGGTGCTGCCGGTGCCGTTCACGGTTCACTGCAGGCTGGTGCTCTGACCACCACCTTCACCGCTTCTCAGGGTCTGCTCCTGATGATTCCTAACATGTACAAGATTGCCGGTGAGCTGATTCCTTGCGTATTCGACGTTTCTGCCCGTACGCTGGCTTCTCACTCTCTCTGTATCTTCGGTGACCACCAGGACGTGATGGCTTGCCGCCAGACTGGTTTCGCCATGCTCTGCGAGGGTTCTGTACAGGAGGTTATGGATATGACCGCTGCTGCTCACCTCGCCTCTCTGGAGACTTGCGTACCGTTCGTTAACTTCTTCGACGGTTTCCGCACCTCTCACGAGTATCACAAGATTGAGCTGCTCGACCAGGAGGATGTTCGTCCGCTCGTTAAGGAAGAGTATATCAAGCGTTTCCGTGATCGTGCCATGTCGCCTGAGCGTCCTATCACACGTGGTACCGCTGAGAACCCCGAGACCTTCTTCACACACCGCGAGGCCTGCAACCCCTACTACGATGCAGTGCCCGAGGTCGTTGAGAAGTATCTGGGCGAGCTGTCTAAGATTACCGGTCGTGAGTATCACCTGTTCTCTTACTATGGAGCCGAGGATGCTGACCGCATGATTATTCTGATGGGTTCTGCTACCGACGCTGCCCGCGAGGCTATCGACTACCTGAACGCCAACGGCCAGAAGGTGGGTATGATCTCTGTTCACCTCTATCGTCCGTTCAGCGTGAAGCACTTGCTGGCTGCTGTTCCCAAGACGGTGAAGAAGATTGCCGTCCTGGACCGCACGAAGGAGCCCGGTGCAAACGGCGAGCCTCTGTATATGGACGTGAAGGACGCCTTCTACGAGGTAGAAAATCGTCCTCTTATCGTGGGTGGCCGCTACGGTCTCGGTTCTCACGATACGACTCCCGCTCAGATCATCAGCGTGTTCAACAACCTCGCTATGCCCGAGCCGAAGAACCACTTCACCATCGGTATCGTAGATGACGTGACCTTCACTTCTCTGCCCGAGGTTGAGGAGATTGCTCTTGGTGGTAAGGGTATGTTCCAGGCTAAGTTCTATGGTCTGGGTGCCGACGGTACCGTGGGTGCTAACAAGAACTCTGTGAAGATTATTGGTGACAACACCGACAAGTACTGCCAGGCTTACTTCTCTTACGACTCTAAGAAGTCGGGTGGTTTCACCTGCTCACACCTGCGTTTCGGTGACACACCTATCCGCTCTACCTATCTGGTGACTACACCTAACTTCGTGGCTTGCCACGTTCAGGCTTACCTGCACATGTACGATGTGACACGTGGTCTGCAGAAGAACGGTACGTTCCTGCTGAACACCATCTTCGACGATGCCGAGCTGGAGAAGTTCATGCCTAACAAGGTGAAGCGCTACTTCGCTCAGAACAACATCACCGTATATACCATCAACGCTACCAAGATTGCACAGGAGATTGGTCTGGGCAACCGCACCAACACCATCCTGCAGTCGGCCTTCTTCCGCATCACCGAGGTGATTCCCGTAGAGCTGGCTGTCGAGAAGATGAAGGCTGCTGCCCTGAAGTCTTACGGTGCCAAGGGTCAGGACGTGGTTGACAAGAACTACGCCGCTATCGACCGCGGTGGCGAGTATAAGAAGTTTGAGGTGAAGCCCGAGTGGGCTAACCTGGCCGACGATGCTGAGAAGCAGGATGACGCTCCCGCATTCGTGAAGGAGCTCGTTCGTCCTATCAACGCTCAGGCCGGTGACCTGCTGAAGGTCAGCGACTTCGTAAAGCACGGTACTGTTGACGGTTCTTGGGAGGTTGGTACTGCCGCCTACGAGAAGCGCGGTGTCGAGGCCTTCGTTCCGATGTGGAACAAGGACAACTGTATCCAATGTAACCAGTGTGCTTACATCTGTCCTCACGCTGCCATCCGTCCGTTCGTTCTGACCGACGAGGAACTGGCTGGCTTCGACGGCTTAGAGACTCTCGAGATGAAGGCTCCTGCCGCTATGAAGGGCATGCACTTCGTCATCGAGCCTTCTGTCCTCGACTGTCTGGGTTGCGGTAACTGCGCCGACATCTGCCCGGGTAACCCGAAGACTGGCAAGGCCCTCACGATGGTTCCGTTCAACCCCGATGCAGCCGACATGAAGAAGATGGCTGCCGACTGGGACAAACTGGTTAAGGTGCCCAGCAAGCAGAACCTCGTTGACATCCGCAGCAACGTGAAGAACTCTCAGTTCGCTCAGCCGCTGTTCGAGTTCTCGGGCGCTTGCTCGGGTTGCGGTGAGACTCCTTACGTGAAGCTCATCAGCCAGTTGTTCGGTGACCGTCAGATGATTGCCAACGCTACAGGTTGCTCTTCTATCTACTCTGCTTCTATTCCTTCTACGCCTTACACCAAGAACGAGAAGGGTCAGGGTCCATGCTTCAACAACTCCCTGTTTGAGGACTTCTGCGAGTTCGGTCTCGGTATGGCTCTCGGTAACAAGAAGATGAAGGAGCGCGTAGCTAAGCTGCTCCAGGAGGCTTGCGAGAATCCCAATGCTTCTGAGGAGTACAAGGCTCTGGCTAAGGAGTGGATCGACAACAAGGACGATGCCGACAAGACCAAGGAGATTGCTCCGAAGCTGCGTGCTGCCATCCGTGCCGCCGCTGCTGCCGGCTGCCCCGTCAACAAGGAGTTGCAGACCCTCGACCACTATCTGGTGAAGCGTTCACAGTGGATCATCGGTGGTGACGGTGCTTCTTACGACATCGGTTACGGCGGTCTCGACCACGTGATTGCCAGCGGTGAGGACGTGAATATCCTCGTGCTCGATACTGAGGTTTACTCTAACACTGGTGGTCAGGCTTCTAAGGCTACTCCTCTCGGTGCTATCGCTCAGTTCGCTGCCCAGGGTAAGCGCATCCGCAAGAAGGATCTCGGCATGATTGCTACCACTTACGGCTATGTATACGTAGCTCAGATTGCTATGGGTGCTGACCACGCTCAGACCCTGAAGGCTATCCGCGAGGCTGAGGCATGGCACGGACCTTCTATCATCATCGCCTACGCTCCATGTATCAACCACGGTCTGAAGGCCAAGGGCGGCATGGGTAAGAGCCAGGCCGAGGAGAAGAAGGCTGTGGAGTGCGGTTACTGGCACCTGTGGCGCTACAACCCCGCTCTGGCTGAGGAAGGCAAGAATCCATTCAGCCTCGACTCTAAGGAGCCGAACTGGGAGAACTTCCACGACTTCCTGCTCGGTGAGGTTCGTTACCTGTCAGTTAAGAAGGCTTATCCTAACGAGGCCGAGGAACTCTTCGCCGAGGCTCAGAAGATGGCCCAGCTCCGCTACAAGACCTACGTCCGCAAGACGCAGGAGAACTGGGAGGATTAAGAACAAGTGCGGTCAGGAGTTTAGCTTCTGACCACACCCCTACTCTATAATAATAAGAGGTGAAACTGCAATGGTTTCACCTCTTATTCATTTCGTTCAGATTTATCCTATCAACTGTCGGAGTTGTTTGTCGGATGCTTCGGGCAGAAGAGCTCTGAAGTGGGAAATAATTTTTTGATAGGACTCTTCCGGGGTACGCTGACATCGGAATCCATCATGTCCCATGAGTGTCTCGGGAGTGGTGAGCAGCGACCATCCCCAACCATATTCCCGTCCGTGCTTGTCGGTGGGATATACGAAGTCCTCGGTGACAATCAGGCAGGCCATCTGCAGGCGGGTGACGTAGCCGTCGAACTTACTACGCATCTTAGGACCGTCGAAGCCACAAGCCGCACGCAGTTCACGGGTAATGAGACTGCCGTGTTCGCGAAGCGTAGTGAGGATGATGTCGTCAATGGTTCCTTCCTCAGGCACAGGATATTTGCTACGGCGGTAGTTGCAGAAGTCGGGCCACCACTCGCGACTGATGAAGCCAGCTTTCTTATTGAAGAACTTGCCATACACGCAACTGCCGTCCGACACGATGGGACCTTTCCACTTCCACAACGGCCAGTCCCACCCTCCATCGTCGAATACCACATAGCGGCAGTCGTCAGCTACCATCTCTTCTGCAGAATAGCCTTGTATGCCACTGTCTAACAGAGGCAGGAATCCCACCTCTTGAATGAATGCCGTCAGTTGGGCTGCGGAATATATCTCGTTGTGCTTCATCATATAGAATCTTAGTCTTGCTTTACCCAGATGAGTTTACGTTGCAAAACTACAATATTTATTTGACAAGAACAAATATTCTGCAAATATAAATTGAACGAGGCCGTTTAAGAATTTCTCTTTGGAGGCCCAAGAATAGCCACAAATATAGCAAAAACTCTTTAACTAGTTTAAGACTTTCACCAATCAATCAAGGGGACTGGTGATTGATCTTTATTCTTGATTGTTTTGAGAATTTTTCTTGGAACTTTTGAGAATTTTGTTTGGAAGATTTGAGAATTTTGCTTATCTTTGTGCCGTAAAATCAAATAGTTATGTTTAAAAGATCGCAATTCGGGAAGACGAAGTTGATTTTATCATCGAGTATAACAAACAGTGCATCGCTATAGAAGTTAAAAGCGGGCGAAGGACAACCAATGAAGGACTTGGGGTATTCCGTGACAGATTCCATCCCAAACAATCCTTTGTCGTCGGTTCCGGTGGAGTTCCCATCGAAGAATTCTTGAGATGGGACGTTGGCAACTTGTTAGAATAACCTCTTCCAATCTTTGGGCATGAACGATGGAACAGAAATTCGGGAAAAATAGCATTGACATCAAGGCGCTGCGCGAGTTTTGCGAGCGCGAGGGCAAGGAGGTGACTTACCGCAAGGGCGAACAGCTGGAGCGCGAGGGCGACCCCGCACGATGGTTCGGCTTCGTCACCGAAGGGTGCTTCAAGTACGTGACTCACGGCATCAGCGATGACAGGGAGCACATCACGTGGTTCTCGTTCGAGGGCGAGTTTGCGGGCGACTATCCCGCCTGTCTCGACGGTGGTCCCGCGCTGACCACGATCAAGGCGATGGTGCCCAGCCGCATGCTCCGTGTGAGCGGCGAACAGCTGATGGACTTTTTCCGTCAAGACGCTGAAAAGATGGAGTTGCGCAGTGTCATAGCTGAGCATCTACTCAGTCAGGCCCGTGCCCGCTACACCGACCTCCACCGCGCCACGCCCCTCGAACGCTATGAGTTGCTGCTGCAGCGTTGTCCCGGCATTGTGGAGTTTCTTGACTTGCAAGACATCGCTTCGTTCTTGAATGTTCATCCAAATACTGTCAGCAAAATACGGCGTGACATTACGTTTGGCGGCAAATAATAGTCTATAACAGGTAGAAACTCTCAACCTAAGTTGAGACATTAGCCCTTGGCATTTCTTTTTCAGATTTAGCCAAGGGCCTTTTTTTATGCCTTTTTGTAACTTTGTGGCTCGGAATGACTCTCGTAGGCGGTTACAGCATGACGAATGCCCCGAACGAGATATTTCCACGAAAACGTCGTATATAATAAAAAGGTATAACATAAAACGAAATGAACATGCGCTCGATTAAAAATCGCTTGCTACTGAAAGGACGCAAGAACAAGAAAACAATCATCACCGCACTGCTTGCCCTTGTCACGTTGACGGTTGGGGCACAAGAAGTGCGCATCGACACAGTTATCCCAAAATTCCTTTCCAACGGCTATTTCTTCCGTGAAATGCCTACGCTGCCCGACGGCGAGAAAACGATGTCTCGATTGAAGGACAAGGAGGGCAACAGCGTCATCGTCATCAACGTTGACGCCACGCTGCCCAAGTCACTCATCCGCAAGGCTATCCCTCGCGAACAAGTTCACAACGCCGATCAGTTCCTGAACGGACTGAACATGATGGCCACGGTGACCTCGCTGACACAGGCTGGTGTGAAGGCCGACGGCACATGGTATTCGCCAAAGGAGGGCGAGCCGTTTCCGCAGTTCTCGGAAAAGGACATGGACGGGCGCACATGGACGAACGACAGTGTGAAGGGGCGCGTCATGGTGATTAACCTCTGGTACTCCGGCTGTGGCCCTTGCCGTGCAGAGATGCCCATCCTCTCGGAGTGGAAGGAACAATTGCCTGATGTCATGTTCTTCTCAGCCACCTACCACGATGCTGAGACCGCCAAACGCATCACCGACAAGCACCACTTCACATGGACGCACCTCGTCGAGGCCAAGGACATGATGGCATGGATTGGCTATGAGGGCTTCCCCCTCACAATCGTTGTCGATAAGAAGGGCATCGTCCGCCACGCCGTCCACGGCACCAACGAGACGAAGCGCGAGGAACTGTTAGCAAAGATCAAAGAGGCCGAGGCAGAATGATACACTACAGACGATTTCTGCTTCTGCTGGCTATGCTGAAAGCAGTGACATTTGCGAATGCACAGATTATTGTCGAAGCATCCGAGACGGTGGAACTCATGGCAATCCTTTCTCGCACGGCTGGCTTTAGGGAGTATTGCATGGATATGGGCGGGCAGTACACCAAGGACACGGAGGCTTGGCTTGCGCCATACAAGCAACACCCTGCCGTTGCTTACATGAAAGATTTACGCAGTAAATATAACACTGGCTACGATGCCGTGATGACGATGGCCATCAATCTCGAAACAGACGGAAAGAAAGTAACGATGACAGGAGAAAAGCTCAACCTCGGCAACCGCTGGCAGAACATTAAGATTGACACGTTTCTCGTCCACCTCAATCAATTCTATGCCGACACCCGCTTCCACGATTTCTATACGCAACATCAGTCATTTTATGAGTCAGTCCTTCGCACCTACGAACATAACGTGATGCATTACTTTCATCAGGATTGGTACCCGCGTTTTTATGGTACGGAACCGACAGAGCGATTCCGCATCGTTATCGGCTTTACTAACGGCGGCGGCAACTATGGCCCAAGTCGGCAACTGACTGGTCAGCCTAAAGAGGTCTTTGCCATCTGCGGCTACAGCATAGACGAGAAGACGGGGAAAGCGTTCGAAAACGGGATGGACTATGCCGCGACACTCATCCATGAGTTCAACCACTCATTTGTCAATCCCTTATACGATGCCAATGCAGACCTACTCCTCACTATCGGCGAGAATTTGCTAAAACGATATTATCGTGGAATGAGCAACCAAGCCTACAGAAACGCTACCACTGTCATTAACGAGAGCATCGTCCGTGCGGCTGTCATCATCTACATGCAGGAGAACGGCTTCAGTGCAGAGCAAATCAAATCAGAAATTTACGAGCAGATAGCCCGTGACTTCCTTTGGATGCCGGAACTTGTCACCGCCTTGCGCCATTACTCTAAGCATCGGAGCCGCTACAAGACTCTAGATGACTACTACCCCGAAATCGCTAAGTGCCTGGAGAAATATCTGAAAGTAGAAACTGGAAGAATTGAAAACGCTTTATAGAAATGCAAGAGTATTGCACGATTTAATTTTAGCCGTGGGGACAGGCACCTGGGGTATAGCAGCCGTCATACCCAAGTACCTGTC
>CAMIVY010000055.1 GCA_946402275.1 uncultured Prevotella sp. | reverse complement strand
TACCCTTTGCACAGCGTATCCTCGACCGGCTTGATCATTACGAGCAGCATGCCAACGACTATGCCGAAGACAGTTATCGCTTGTCGTGGAGTGACAGTCCTTCCGACCGCGACCGCTATCTTGACTTCAGCCGTGCCCAGGCCAATGGTTTCCTGGCTGAAGCCTATGCCATGACGGGTGATACCCCTCACGCCCGTGAATGTCTCTCCCGCTTCAACCAGAGCGGTTATGGCCATTCTTTCAGTGCCCGCAGGATGATTATTCCTGCGCAGATGGCACTGGGTATGTATGATGAGGCGATGGCCACCAGTGATGAGATAGTGTATCGTATGGGTAACGATACCATTAATAACGACTATGCCGTGATTCTGCGCGACCGTGCCGTCGTTGCCCGTGCCAAAGGACATGTCGACGAGGCCTACAATCTGATGAACCGTCATGCTAATCTGGTAAAGGTTCTTAGTGACAGCCTGTATGTCAGTGAGGCCCACGACTATGCCGCCCGCTATCATGCCCAGGAGCAGGAACTGAAGATTCAGGAGACCGAGGCTGCCAGTCGCATGAAGTCGATCATCATTGGTGTCATCGTATTGTTGTTCATCATCGCTAGTGTCATCTCGTTCTACTACCGTCGTCAGCGCCAGATTATCACTGAGAAAAACCGTGCCTTGGTACGTATGATTAACGGTACACCGTTTGTGGCACCTGCTGATGAGACAGAAGGAGCGGAGGATACCGATGAGATCAGCGATTCAGAGAAGCCTGAGGATACCTCTGCTCTCTTTGAAACAATCGATACTGCCATCCGCACAGAGCACCTCTATGCCAATGCTACGCTTCAGCGTCAGGACATTTGTAACCGTTTCAGCATCACCCGTCATACGCTCAACAACCTGTTGGCGCAGCATGTTGGTAGCTCCTCGTTTCCACAGTACATTAATAATATCCGTATGGAGGAGGCGCTTCCTCTGCTTCGCGATAACGCTTCGATGACCATTGCTGCCATCGCTACTGCTGTGGGCTTCACACCCGCCAACTTCCGTGAACAGTTCAAGCGCCAATACGGTGTAACCCCGCAGGAATACCGCCAGAGTTTATAGTTCATCTGGTCAAAAATGTCATTAGTATGCACACATTTGGTTCTCGTCCCAAATGTGTGCATGTCTTTTTTGGTGGTTAGGATTATTCTTCCTATTTTTGCACAAAATTTTTATAAGTTTTTTTAGTGATGACAGAAAATGGTAAAGAGATTGTGATAGCACCTTATTTAAAGGCAGGGGACCGGGTGGCCCTTGTGTCCCCTGCCTATTGGGTGCCGGAGAGAGTACTTTTACAGGCAGCGGAAGCGTTGAAATCGTGGGGACTAGAGCCAGTTATCGGTCCTCATACCACAAGTCTGAATGTGGAAGCCTACTCAGGAACAGCGGATGAACGCGCATCCGACCTGTTATGGGCGTTAGAGGATGACAGCATTAAAGCTATATTTTGTTCACGAGGGGGTTACGGCTCCATGCACCTGTTGAGTCGGATTCCCCTGGAGAAGTTCAGGCAACATCCCAAATGGCTGATAGGACATGGTGATATCACGGTGCTGCTTTATGCCGTGGCTACCACGGGTACACTTAGCATTCATGGTCCTATGGGCTTTCAGATTACCAACCAATCGGAACAGACAACCACTGTTATGCGCAATCTTCTTATGGGAATATTGCCCAAATACGTCATTCTAAGCAATCCCTATAACCGCTGTGGTCATGCAGAAGGACTCCTTGTAGGGGGCAATCTTTCAAGTTATGCGGTCATCTCTGGTTCAAAATTCCAGATGCCCGAAGATCAGGACATTATTCTTTTCATAGAGGAGGTAGAAGAGTCGCTGCATTCCATCGACAGATTTTTTTATATGCTACGCTTGCAGAACAGTTTCGAAAGGGTAAAAGGTATTATCTTCGGAGCTTTCGATTCCATTAGATACGACCTGCAGTATGGTAGTGTCGAACAGATGCTGATCGCTCATCTGCATGATATGGATATTCCTGTCTGCTGTGGCTTTCCAGTCAGCAACAACAGCTGTGTCCCGCTTCTTGAGGGCGCGCCGTGTTCGCTTACTGTCACGTCAGAGCATTCCGAATTGGCATTCAATATAGAGGGTTCCCATCAGACCTATCATATAGAGAAAACAGAAGCGCTGCTGATGAGATAAGTTCTTTTTTTGATAATGTCCCGCAGTCCGACCGGCTGCGGGATAAGCTCAGGGTCGTGATTAAGTGAGCGAAAAACCAAGCTTGTAACATGTAAAAAGCGGAGCAACCCTTTCGGTTACCCCGCTTTTCTTTGACCTAAAGGTGCAAAGCGACCAAAGGTCGAGCGCCCTTTTTACTTTTCACTTAAAACGGTCCTCGTCCCATGCAACTGGTGGTGCCCAGTGCCGTCAAGAAAGCTGTGAGAGCGGCTACTATTACCTTCACCACTACCTCAATCAATCGATTCTTCTTCATAATTTTTCCCTTTTCTTTGACCAAGTTCATTTCTTTGACCTAAAGGTGCAAAGCGACTTCGTCGATTACTCATTTTTCATTTTCATTTCTCATTTCTCATTACTCATTTCTCATTTAAAGAGTAGCGCCCGTAGGCGCAACTCTTTACTTACCCTTCGTCACCTCCGCCGGGAGTTACAGTGCCGGTATTGCCGCCGTTGTCCGTGCTTCCGCTACCCGTAGATCCATTGTTCCCAGAATCCGTAGATTCGTTCTCGTTGTCCTCCACCTCAGCGTCGTCCGCGCTGGTCACGCGCTTCACCTCCTTGCCGTCGCGGTCGTAGCAGGTGATGACGATAGCGGTGTTCTTCAGCTCGTCCTTCAGGTCCGTGTCGGGAGTGAAGATGATGCGTCGGCTGATAATCAGCGAGCTCTTCACGTCTTCCACCTTCTCCACCGACTTCGAGCGCAGTCCGAAGCGCATGGTACCCAGTCCGGGCAGTGCTACGCTGTGGCCCTCAGTTGCCCACGCCTTGATCACCTCACCGGCTGCATCCCAGCAGGCCTGCATCACGCCCTGGCTCACGCCGCTGCGCAGGGCCGCCTCACGGATCACCTTCTTCTGGTTCAGGCTCGAGTACTGCTCGGGCGACATCACATAGCGATATACGCCGGGGTCATTCTCGTCCTTCGTGAACTTCAGTTTCTTCTCTACTGCTTTAACTTTCATTGTCATAGTTGTAATGTTTTTTGGTTGTTAGTAATAAATAGTTGATAACTCACGTTTTGCCGATTTCAAGCTCGCGATTTTTACGCGCTGGGCAGCGAGGAAATTTTCTCAGGCCTGAAAGATATTTTCCGTTGCCGACGGCGCTCCGTCGTTCATCTTCATCGACGTTGCAAAGGTAAGAATCTTTCATTGCGGTTCACGAATCTTTTCCCACTTTTTTACATTAAACTTTTTCGTGCGGTAGCAAATTTTTCCGCTCGACCTTTGGTCGCTTTGACCTTGGTCAAAGACTTTTCACTTTTCACTTTTCACTCTTCACTAGGACGAAGTCCGCCTTTGTGTCACGTGTGTCATGGTCAAGAGTGTCATTAAGAAAAACGGACTGAAAAATCCGCATAATAAAATATAAATTTTAATTTATATATTATTATGGGCATAAAAAGCCCTTTCCTTTCCGAAATCCTTAATGACACTCATGACCAATGACCTTATGACCACACAATAGAAAACGGAAGCCAGCTTGGCTCCCGTTTTCTTTTCTTTGTCACCGTCGTGCGCTTAAAGGTCGTCTTTCGTGATAACGGTAATCTTAGAGTAGATGGTCGGAATGCCGGCTACGGTCTGGGTGCCGGTAATCGGCGCATTCATGATCAGGCTGTTGACAATCATCGCGGTGTTGTTGGCCATGTCCTTCAGGTTCTTGTCGATGGTCATGGTCTGCTTGCCGCTCTTGATCAGTGCCTGCGATGCGGGCGAGTTGTCCTGACCGGTGATGATGGGCATGTTGGTAATGCCAGCTTCCTCCAGTGCTGCTACGGCACCCTGTGCGGCATTGTCGGCGGCTGCCAGCACCATGTCGGGGCACTCGCCTTCGGCGTAGCTCTTCAGACGGTCTTCCATGGCCTTCTTCTCATCTTCAATGCTCCAGCTGTCAGCCTTCACGTCGTCGAATGCCATCTTGCCGCTCTTGACGACCAGCTTGCCGTCGTCGATGTATTTCAGCAGGAGTTCCATGGCACCGTCATAATAATCCTTGGAATTGCCATCGAAGGCAGGACCTTGCAGGATTTCGAGGGTCATGGAAGTCTTTCCTGATGCCTGGAACTGGTCGATCAGGAACTGGGCCTGCGTGCGGCCTACGTCCTTCGTGTTGGTAGAAGAGAAGAAAGCAATGCTCGGGTTGTCAAAGACAAAGCGGTCGTGGCATACCACCTTGACGTCGGGGTGCTGCTCCAGCAGTCCGGACTCATTGATCTTCTTGTAATCGACAGTCGTCAGCACGATGACTCTCACGCCGTCGTTGATGGCCGCTTTAAGCTGTTCTACCTGCTCGGCGGCACCCTCGGCGGTCTCGGGAGCCACGTAGGAAGTGGTCTTGATGCCGTACGTAGCCATGGCCTCCTCCAAGTTTTTCAGGTCAGTGCCCCAACGGTCAATACGCGAATTGTCGGGTAGCAGCAGTGCCACTCGCTTTTGCTGATCATTACCGTCGTTGTTGTCTGTGTTGCTGCATGCTGTCAGCCCAGTCATTACTGCTCCACCCATCATGATGGTGGCAAGCATTCCAAAGATTTTGTGTTTCATAATGATAAATAAATTGGTGTTAGTGCCCTGCAAATATACGCAAAAAACAGGTTCTAACAACTTTTTGGCAAAAAAAATTGCATGGCGGCAGGGCACTTTCTGCATTTTTTATTTTTTTTCCCACTAATCATGGGAAAAAATCGCAAAGATTGTATTACCTTTGCAGCATGGAAACCCGGAAAATCCGGAAACTCCGGACAATTCGGAAAATCCGGAAAATTCGGACAATCCGGACAATCCGGAAAACCAATAAAACCTCAAAAAAATGATGCCCACCCCCGACGAGAAACATCCTCACATACAGCATTATGCCGATGGCACGGCCAGCGTGATGCGCAAGAGTGTGGTATATACCGAGCTGCGCTTCTACAAACGCAGCGACGTATTGTATCAGCTGACGCAGGTGTTCTGT
Organism: uncultured Prevotella sp.; assembly: GCA_946402275.1. Taxonomy (GTDB): domain Bacteria; phylum Bacteroidota; class Bacteroidia; order Bacteroidales; family Bacteroidaceae; genus Prevotella. The sequence goes on along the minus strand of CAMIVY010000055.1, from coordinate 2,994 downwards.
CAGCGCTATCTGCCCCGCTATGGCGACCGCACCGTCGATCAGATGGTACAGGCAGCGCGCAGCACCAAGCAGAACATTGCCGAGGGCAGCACCGACGGCCAGACATCCACCGAGACGGAACTGAAACTGCTGGGCATCGCGCGCGGCAGCAACCAGGAGCTGCTGGAGGACTATCAGGACTACCTGAAGCGCAAAGGCATGACCGAATGGTTCGGTAAGAACGACCGCTTCGACCGTCTGCACCGGTTCTGCCAGGAGCATACCCGCTGGGACGACTACCGTCCGCTGACGGAACGCATGAACGACGAAGAACTCGCCAACATGGCGATATGCCTTTGTCACCAGGTGGACAAGGCCATGGCAAAATACATCGAGCGCAAAGACCGCGAGTTCACCACCGAAGGCGGTATCCGCGAGCGCATGACCGCAGCAAGGCTCAACCAGCGCGAGACCCAGCGCCAGACCATAGAGCGCCAGGCCGCCGAAATAGCCGCCCTCCGCAAAGAGCTCGCCCGGCTGCGCGCGCTGCTAAAAGAGCGCGATGAGGCCGGATAATCCGGAAACCCCGGAATCTCCGGAAACCCCGGAAATCCCGGATAATCCGGAATCTCCGGATAATCCGGGAAAAACCCAACATCCCGATGAAACAAGTAAAATTATTCAGACAGTACATTTGGATGATCAACACGCTGAGACTCAACGGCAAACTAACCTTGAGCCAGCTAAGTCAAAAGTGGATGGACGACTGCATGGCTGACGGCAACCCGCTGGCGCGGTCGTCGTTCAACAGGTATCGCGACGCCATCCTGGACCTCTTCGGGGTGGTCATCGACTGTGAGGAAAAGACGTACCGCTATTTCATCAGCAACCCCGGTGTGCTGGATGACGACGGACTGACACCGTGGCTGTTCTCGACCATGACCGTACATGGCGTGCTGGCGGACAGTGTGGCCGTGAAAGACCGGGTGGTGCTGGAGGATGTGCCCGCCGGCATGGAGTATCTGTCGCTCATCGTGCGCGCCATCAAGAGCAACCACCGCCTGCTCATAGGCTACCAGAAATTCGGGGTGGAGGGCTACGAGAAAGTGGTGTGCCCGTATGCGCTGAAGCTGTTTCACCAGCGGTGGTACCTGCTGGCCCGTACTGCCGACGACCAGATGCGCATCTACGCGCTGGACCGCATGACGAAGGCGGAGCAGACCACCCAGTCGTTCACCATGCCCGAGGATTTCTCGCCGAAGGCCTATTTCGCCGAATACTTCGGTGTGCTCACCATGCCCATTCCGATGGCCCATGTCGTCATCCGAGCCTACGACACCACACCCAATTACCTGCGCACGCTGCCGCTACACCACTCGCAGCGCGAGATAGCCACTACCGCCGACCATGCCGACTTTGCCCTCGACCTGCGACCCACCGCCGACTTCCTAGGGCAGTTGCTGTCGCATGGCGCGCGGATAGAAGTGCTTGAGCCCGAGTCGGTCAGGCAGCAGATGCGGCAGATGGTAACGACCATGCTGGAAAGATACCGCGAGCGCTAAATCCTTAAACAATGTTAAATACTGGTGGGATGTCCCCGGATTCTGGGACACCCCCCTTTGTATCTTTGCAACCAGGTTTGCGAAGACAGGCTGGTACTGTCCAAGCAACCAATAACAAAAAAGTCTAACTTTAAAATCTATAAGTATTATGGAAGGATTATATTTTTTATTCGTGGTTGCAGTGAGTGTTGGTAGTCTGGTTAATGGTATTCTAACGAATGAGGGTCATGGATGTCAGAATGATTGAAGAATGGCGCGATGAGGCCAGGCGCGCCCTTACCCACGAGGCGGACGCGCTGCAGGAACAGCTGTATCAGCGGCAGTGCTACATACAGGCACTGGACGCTACGGAAGACCTGGTGAATGAGGTGAAGGAGCTGACGGACAAGGTGGAGCGGCAGCAGCAGACCATTGACGAGCTGAACGAGCAGGTGGAACAAAGGGATGCCGAGATAGCCGAGAAGGACGCCGAGATAGCCGAGAAGGACGCCGAGATAGCCGACCTGCGCGGGCAGTTGCAGGACATGCGGGGGCGTCAGTTCGTTGCGGAGCCCATGTCGCTGCCGATGGAGATACACAACCACTTCGAGGCGGGCAGCAGTTCGCAGGTGTTTAACGACAAGGTGACGGGTAAGTTCACCAAGCAGCAGAAAGACAAGAAGAAAAAGAAGGAGCAGTGGAAATGGAAGAAAATCATGAAAAAAGCGTTGTAAACCACTTTGCGGCAGGCTCGAACTGCCAGGTGTTTAACGGCAACATCACGGGGTGTGTGTTTGCCATGCCAGGGGCTACGGTGACGCAGCATCCTGCCAGTATATCACCCCCCAGACAAGCACCGAAGGAGCTGCCGAAGCAGTATGAAGCGTTGACGACGAGTGCAGCATGGCAGCAACTGCAGGAAGCCGGACTGGTGGATGCCGACGGTCAGCCCACCGTGTCGCGCCCCGAGGCTGCCCTGCTGGCCGATGTGTTGGCCCGTCGGCTGGGCATTGCCAACAAATGGAAGTTCTTTGAGCAGTTATGGCTCCGGAATAATATGCGCGGCGACTACAATACCGCCCTTGACCAAAAGAAGTCGTTGGAATTCCAAGAAAGACTGAAAAATATTATAGGCTGATAATCAGCCATATACGTTAATCCGTACCCCCTACGCGTACCCCCTGCGTAGGGGGTTTTTGTTTTTTATTCGCCGTACCTTTGCACCGTGAATCAATCACAAGTGCTCTTTGACTTATTGCAACAACGACCCCACCGGTAGGCTGGTGGCAAACCTTATCAATCAAAATAACATGAAAGACAAAACAACATTATTTTATTAACCCTGAGTTGAAGTGAGGGAATCAATTGAGCACCGTGAGGTGTAGGGCCCTTTCTTAAACTTCTCTCGCTAAAAATTCAACTCAAACAAAATGAAAGCAAATATTCAGATTTTTACAAGTGATATTTTCGGTGA
>CAMIVY010000054.1 GCA_946402275.1 uncultured Prevotella sp. | reverse complement strand
CGATGCCTACGATGGCATTGGCTCCAAGAGCCTGAGCACGCTGCATCATCTCCTGTATAGAGGTGTCCTTGGCTTCAGCAAGTACTTTCTCGTAACTTCCTGCACGGCCTCCTACGATGTCGCGGATACCTGCAAAGAGGTCTTTGAACATATTAGCACCAATAATAGTTTCGCCAGTCACAATACCCTTGTATTCGCGGATTGTGTGACCTTCAATCTGTGGGGTTGTTGATAGTATCATAATCGTTATTTTTTAAAGTTTCTATCTGTTAGACGTTTGAACGAGGTGAAAAGTTGCAGATACGATGAGCTTTCATGTCATTTCTTCGTATATTTCACCATAACAATTTCGTATGAGTTCTATATTCATGTGATCGTATAATCGTTGCCATAAATTACGTTATCGTTCTTTTGTTAATCTATAAACTGCCAATGTTCTGATACGCTAATCGTTCTATCTCCCTTTTGGCAGTAAGCGGCATCTGGTTGAATGTATCACCCGAGGCCAGATAGATAATGCCGCAATAGGAGAAGCCATGCTTGACGATGTTGTGCTGCATGATTTTGTTATCCCGATGGGTGTCTATGCGAATGTTTGTGTCATGCGAGAAACAGAAATCCATGATGCTGCTGAATATGCCGTGAACATCAGGATAGCTGGCAATCCTATGGACTACATGGTAAGACTGGCTGTCATCAAGCCATTCCCCGTCATATATATGATAGTAGGTAGGCTCTGGCGATGGCAGGAAAGCAAAGTAGCCAACCACCCTTCCCGCATCCTCCACCACAAAGGCCCCGTTTCTCTCCATGTCAGCAGTGATGGCAGCCTCGGACGGGTAGTTCCCCTCCCACTGGTGCATGTTCCCGGACTGCCGCATAATCTTCTTGGCGGCCTCTATGACCTTCATAATATCAGCCATGTCCGACGGTATGGCTTCTCTGATTATCCTCTTCATGCTCTTTCGTGTTCTAAACAGCTACAAAAATACTCATTTTTCAACAAAAAAATGTCAAAAAAACACATCTTCATGTAAAAAAAGGAAGCTTTTTCCCGTTTTTATATAATTTTGTAGGAAAAAACCAGCAAAAACTATGAATCAAAGGCTATTCAGTATGCTCGTCGCCATCCTGCTCCTCAGCGGTGCGACCAACGTCAGGGCACAGTACCCCGACACGTTCTTTACTGATGAGACACGTCCCAATCCGTTGTACTTCCTGTACGATCCCCCCGTTAATTCGAAGACCCCCGATGGTGAGTTCTACAACGACTGGTGGTACTACGAGTGGGGCAAGACCCAGCGGGAGTACAGCTATGCCGTGTGGGACGAGGACGCTGAACTGATGAGTGAGGAGGAGTTGGGCGTCTATAACGATGTGATGGGTATTGAGGTTGGCGACAAGGCGCCTGAGATTATCCAACTGGCCCGACGTGCCGTCAACGATGTTGTCCGTGCCAACAAGATGGCCAAGAACCACTTCAAGCGCGTGCGTCCCTTTGCCTTCTATGGCGAGCCGTCTATCGCTCCTGAGAAAGACGAGCACCTGTCCCAGACGTGGAGCTACCCCTCTGGACATACTGCCCGTGGCTGGATGTTCGCCCTCGTGCTTGCATCCATTGCTCCCGAACGTGCTGAAGCCATTGCTGTCCGTGCCAATGCTTTTGCCATGAACCGCGTCATCTGCGGTCACCACTGGAAGAGCGACATCGATGCCGGTAAAATCGAGGCCTCAGTCATCTTCGCAGCTATCACGGGTACTCCGGAATATCAGGAGCAGTTGCAGAAGGCCCGCGCCGAGTATGAGAAGATTGCCTATCCCGACGAGCCTGCATCAGTGCCTAAGACGCTCAGCGAGAAGTCGAAGGCCGATGGTCAAATCTACGACATGCAGGGACGTAAACTGGAATCGCTGCCAGCCCATGCTCCCTATATCCACAACGGACGCAAAATTATGAAATGATGTCAAGGACAAATTGTTGATTTTTTTAGTTAAAACACTCGCTTGTCGCTTCAGAGCTTCTTTTTGTTCCCTCCCCAGGTAATTATTCCTCGTGCACTAGGAAAATTTTGCGCGCTGCCCAGGGCGGAAAAATTATCTCCTTATTGACAATGCAAAGGTACAAAAAAGAGTTATGCAAACCTGATTATTTCTGTAAAACTTTTTAACCGTTCCTGTTGTGCCTAATCTCACCTGTGCGCTTTTCGTACCAAGACATTTGGAGAAATAGTTTGGCGTATTCTAAATATTAGTACTGTTATATGAATTCTTCTGGCCACGGGTCGAAGTCCAGTTCGAGTTCTACCCATTGCTGCTGCTTGTTGGCACCTAGGCCAGCAGCCTTCTCGTTGTTGGTAGAGAGGTTTCCGGGATTTGATACACCCAGGCCTAGAAGGCGGATGGGACGGGATTGGTAGTCGACGCCTTGCATGAGTTGTTCGGCTAAGGGCAGGATCTCGTCCTGTGTGCGTAGAATGTGGCTGGCCGTCATGCTGCGCGTTATCTGGTGGAAGTCTTGGGAATGGTTGTCCTGCCAAGTGTGTGCAAACTTTATCTTCATGGTAAGGGTTCGTCCTTCGAAGCTGTTCTTGGCGATGCGCCTGACCAGTTCTTCTACGGTGTGGCGGATGCAGGTCGTCACGGCATCGGCGTCGTTGATGTCGGTCTCGAAGGTGTGTTCGCAACTGACGGATTTCCGCTCCCATTCGGAGATGACAGGTCGCTTGTCGATGCCTCGCGAGAAGTCGTAGAATGTCTGACCCATCTTGCCGAACTCCTGTGTGAGTCGGATGAGCGATAGTCTTCTGAGGTCGGAGCCTGTAAACACGCCCATGCGGTGCATCTTCTCCGCGGTCTTCTGTCCGATGCCCCATATCTTCTCTATTTTCAGTTGTGAGATGAAGTCGAGGGCGCGGTCAGGGTGAATCACTGTCAGGCCGTTGGGCTTGCGCCAGTCGGAGGCAATCTTCGCCAGGAACTTGCAATAGCTTACGCCTGCCGATGCTGTCAATCCGGTGGTTTCGTAGATGCGTTGCTTGATTTCCCGGGCTATGTCAACGCCCAGAGCGATACCTTTCTTGTTTTCTGTCACATCGAGAAAGGCTTCGTCCAGGGAGATGGGCTCTATCAGGTCGGTGTAGTCGTGGAAGATCTCGTGGAGTTGGGCAGACACTTCCTTGTATCGTTGGAAGTGGGGCTCCACGATGATGAGCTGCGGACATAGTCGCTTGGCCACCTGGATGGACTGTGCTGAATGAACGCCATAGCGACGGGCTTCGTAGCTGGCTGTTGACACTACGCCACGTTCGGCATCATGTCCCACGGCTATCGGCTTGCCCTTCAGTTCGGGATTGTCGCGTTGTTCCACGGCGGCAAAAAACTGGTCCATATCTACGTGGATAATCTTCATTTTGTTCCTTTGGCTTCTTTCGGCTGTTGTTAGTGATGTGCAAAAGTAGCGAAAAAACAATGATAAGCCAAAAATAGTGGACTGCTTTTTTAAGAAAAACGGAAGAAAAAAATGGACTCGGGGGACGGTGAAATGGAATGGTGTAAAATAGACACTAAGAAAATAATAAACATAATATTAGAGTTAAGCAATAAATATGATTGAGTAAAATGTTAATTGTTTTTGGTGTTTCTTGAAAGTGGTTCATATGAAAAGGGGGCACTATGAGGTGTGATCGTGATATCAGAAGCGGATAGGGTTAGTTGATGACGGGAGGTGTTTTTGGTGATGAAGACGGTAAAGGAAAGGGTAGGGGAGAAGATGGGATGTCGTGATGGTCAAGTGTTGAAGATGGTGGAGAAAACACAGTGAAAGGATGTCTAATCGGGAGGGAAAATGGGTGTTGGTAATGTAAAATAAAAGGAAAGTGTGACGGATGCCTGCCTGAAGAAGGGCAAAAAAGGTTGAAAATGGGTGATTTGCGGGTATAAGAGCGGGCTACCTGTTTGGGTGGCCAGTGGTATTTGTGAAATTGTAAGTTGTTTGTTACAAGAGTTTTGTATTATTGTACTTTAAGTAAAGCATCACAAGTTAACTTTCCACGATCCATTCTTGTTAGCACCCACGCGCTCGATGATTCCTTTCTTGCGCAATCCCGCTAAAACCTTGTTTATACCGGCTTCTGAGAGCTGTAAGCGTTGTGAAAGGATGCCGATGGTGATGTGCGGTTTGGCTGCCAGGAGCTTGACAATACGCTGTTCAGACTTGGATAGTTGGGCTTCGGCACTTGTATTTATGCCGTTTTCATCCGTGTTATCCTTTACTTTTACTCTACTTTTATTCTTTACTTTATCCTCTACTTTATTCTTTACTTCCCGAAGAATAACATCTAGTAAACAGTGCAAAATGAACTCGATGAAATGGCAAATTTTGGCATTTTCACCGTGATATGCTAAAATACGACGATATTCTTCCTGACGCTCTAAAACGAGTGCTTCAAAGGGTAAGCTCGCCAAAATGGGTCGCCATTGGGTGAGCAGAAGGGTCTGCCAATAGAGTCCCAGGTGCTCATTACCCTCGAAAAACGGGTGAATATTGATTAATTCGTAATGAAAAATACAACTACGGATGAGGGGGTGTTCATCGGTATTTGTTAGCCAGTCGAAGAGCATAGCCATGTGCAGGCGGATGCGTTGATCGTTGTGGCAATACCGTCCTGCCCCTTCACTCAGTCTGTCCACAATGTTCTCATGTGCACGCATGAGGTCTTCTTCGTCAAAAGGGTTAAAGGGTTGTTCTGGAACTGTCTCTGTGTTGGAATTAGTGAGATTTTTCAGGATTCCAAGTTGTTCGGAAATTTCTGATATAAGAGTGATGGTTTCCGATGATAATTGATAGGATGGTTTGAACATAATATTTTACATTATTGGTTTTCTGTTAAATTGTTATCTGAAAAACAGCTTCAGAAAGGGCTATTTCCAGTCGTATAAAGTGGCTTTTGCCTCTATTTTGTCCTCTATACTGTCGGGTAGTGCAGGGAAGAAGTCTATTCCTGTTATTCTTTCTACTTCGTCAACGCTGTTTACGAACTGATCTTTGCGTTTTTTTCCTTCGTTGTTTCTTACAACATATCCTATTGCCTTTGGTGTGGGGGCCAGGCGTAGTATCACCTTGTAAAATGCTTCCGGCACAAAGACTTCGTTGGTGCCTATTTTCTCGTGTTTACAGTTCATGAAGATAGGTCCGCAGACGATATATACGGCACCGTAGCGTTGAGCCCATTTCCTGCAGTCGCGCTCTATTACGTTCCAAACGCCACTGTTCAGGCTGGCATGTTGGGGACAGATATTCGTCATCAGGTTGGACTGCATCATAGCCTCTTCGTCCCATTTGTTATCGCCAGCAGGACACATATGACCTCTCGACCATCCGCTGCCCTTGTAGTCCTGGTTGGTAGCCCTGGGTATAGGCACCTCCTCGTCTTCGCGATATGATGCTTTTCGTGTGGTCGTGCCCTCTATATGGTCGGCGGTCAGAACCCATGCCACCCAGTTGGGGCATCGTGTCTCTTTGTTATAAGACGCCGTGTAAGCCTTGCGCACCAGAAGCTGGCTCGTTGCATGTTCTTCGTAGGCAGGAATCTCTACACCGGCAGGCACCTCAACCTTGATGTCTTCATCGTTGGTGCACGTGTTGTTATGTCTTCCTATCACTACCGATAGGATGAACATCGCGGCTATGAATAATACAATAGCTTTCTTCATGTCCTTGGTTGCAAGTGGTTGTTAAAAGCTGACGTTCAGGCGGAACACGCCGACGCAATTGGTCTCGCCGTCAAACTTGATGATGTGCATGACGGGTTGGACGGAAAGGAATCCGGTGAGCGATATTTTGCACGTAATCTCCGTGGCCCATTCCTCTACTGTCTCCCCTTCTTCAAATATGCCCTCTGTTCGCATATAGTCGGAAAATACGCCGAATTCGGCACGTCCGAGGGTGTATTTGGCACCCAGTCCTACGAAGTCGAAACAAAGGTCGTCTTTGCAGAAAGCATGAGAATAGGCCCCGATGAGCGTCAGGTTAGGTATCAAAGCTTGTTCCGCATAAGTCCACATCGAAGGACGGAGCTTGCGTGGTTCCTCTTCCTCATTGAAATCGCCTTCGTAAAGACTTCCTCCTAAGTAATAATGACTGTCGCCGTTGCGATATTCCAGCTGTGAGGCGAGAAAGAGTCCGTCGGTCTTGGGACAGAAGCGGAAAACGTTCTCACGACCTGACAGGTCCCAAGCGGAAATGCCGTTGTATAACGAAGCCTGCAGCGTGATGTTCTTATAGTCATAGACATAATGCAGTCCCAGGGATGCCATAGGGTAGGTGGCTACAGGGTAGTTGTAATACAAGGTGGGGAAGCCTCCGCAGCTGCTGTTGGTGAAAAGAGAGAGGGCGTCGCTACAGAAATAATCCTCGTCCATGCGGCGTATGCCTGCAAAGAGTGAGTGACGGTCGTTCATCTGCCAGGTAAAACCAGCCACGGTGAGTGCGAAGGCTTTGTTATACGCATCCATGTTGGAGTAATACTGGAGGTTGTCAACCAGAAGTTCTTCGAGGTTGGTATAATAGCTGATGGAGCCGAAGTTAAACGTGAATTTACGCGAGAGAGGTACATCGGCATGCAGTTCGAGCAGATTAGCCCATTTCCAGCGGTCGAGGTCTGTTTGCAGCTCGCTGGTCATATCCACCGAGAAATATGGGCGCAACGAGGCACTGTCAGATTGAGCCATCATCATATTGCTGTTCACGAAGAACACCGTCAGCAGTAGGAAAATCTTGAATAAGAACTTATGCATGCTTTGGGGTAAAACCTCGTTTGTTGACGTTTTGGGCTGCAAAAGTACAAAAAATCGGGCAGAAATCAGCATGTTATTCCCGTATTTTATCAGTTTTTCGCAGAAAAGGCTTTGTGCGTCCCTAAAAATGTGTACCTTTGCAACCATGAATACACCTATTTATATTATTGAGGAGGAGAAGTTGCGCAAGAACCTGAAACTGATCAGCGAGGTAGCTCGCCGCACTCAGTCGGAGTGGATACTGGCTTTCAAGGCCTTTGCCTTGTGGAAGACATTCCCGATATTCCGTGAATATATCCACTCGACAACCGCCAGTTCGCTCTGTGAGGCAAGGCTGGCCCTGGAGGAGTTCGGATCCAAAGCACACGCCTATTCGCCAGCCTATAAGGACGATGAGTTCGATGAGATAGTACGCTGTTCCAGTCATCTGACGTTTAATTCGCTGAGCCAGTATGAACGGTTTCATGAGCGGGCAGGGGAGTGCTCGTTGGGATTGAGGGTGAATCCAGAATATTCCGAGGTAGGCACGCTGTTGTATAACCCTTGTGCGCCAGGTACCCGTTTCGGTGTGACAGCAGACAAGTTGCCAAAACAGTTGCCTGCAGACATCAGCGGTTTCCATTGCCACTGCCACTGTGAGAGTGGCTCAGACGTTTTTGAACGTACCCTGACGCATATCGAGGAGAAATTCTCGAAATGGTTTGGCCAAATCAAATGGATTAACTTCGGAGGCGGACATCTAGTGACGCGTAAAGACTATGACATAGAACGGCTGGTGCGACTGATGGAGGGTTTTCATAAGCGCTATCCCCACCTGCGTGTGATTTTCGAGCCTGGCAGTGCCTTTGCCTGGCAGACGGGTCCGTTGGTAAGCAGTGTGGTCGATGTGGTGGAAGACAAAGGCATCCGTACGGCTATCCTGGATATCAGCTTCACATGCCACATGCCCGACTGTTTGGAAATGCCTTACTATCCAGATGTTCGCAGGGCGGAACATCTAGAGAATGAAATGTTAGGAATAAGGCGCTCGAGCATTGATCGCTCTCAAGGAGAGAATGAGGAATGGGTTTATAGACTGGGTGGTAATAGTTGTCTGAGTGGCGATTTCATGGGCTATTGGCAGTTCGACCATGAGTTGCAGATAGGTGAACAGGTGGTATTCGAGGACATGATACACTATACCACGGTGAAGACCAATACCTTTAATGGCATCACACACCCCGCTATAGGAATGCTGAGATGCGACGGGAAACTGGAGATTTTACGCCAATTTGGCTACGAAGATTACCGAAATAGGATGGATTAACACCTTTTTTCGAAAAAAAATAGCAAAAAAGTTTGTCAGTTCCGAAAAAAGCATTACCTTTGCATCCGCAATCGAGAGAGATGCTTCTCGAAAGAGGAAAAAAGATGCGGAAATAGCTCAGTTGGTAGAGCACAACCTTGCCAAGGTTGGGGTCGCGGG
>CAMIVY010000053.1 GCA_946402275.1 uncultured Prevotella sp. | reverse complement strand
CCCTTAGCCATGTTGCTCTCGATGTGATCCTCAGAGTCAACGAGGTTGGGGTTCAGACCAGCCTTCTTAAGCTTCATCTCTACGAACTTCTCCACCTGCTCCAGCTTGGTCTTCTCGAAAGAGGTCTTGTACTCCTCATCCAGAATCTTCTGGTCAACGCTGGCAGCGTCCAGAGCTACGGGCTTCATGGCAGCTACCTGCATAGCCACGAGGTGACCCTGCTCGGCAGCGGGCTTGTTGGTCTGTACCATGGTACACAGGGTGTGCTTACCCATGTGGTCATACACCTCGATGTTATCACCCTCGAGAGTCAGGTAGCCGTCGAGCTCCATCTTCTCACCAGTGATACCACTGCGCTGTGTAACAGCCTCCTGAGCGGTCTGACCGTTCACAGTCAGTGCCTTGACAGCCTCGATGTCCTGAGCCTTAGCGGCGATGGCAGCGTCGAGGATGCTCTGAGTCAAAGCAATGAAGTCAGCACCGTTAGCTACGAAGTCGGTCTCGCACTTCAGGGCAAGCATGGCAGCAAAGCCATTCACCTTCTTTACGAGTACGCAACCATTAGAAGTCTCACGGTCGCTACGCTTGGCAGCGATAGCCAGTCCACGCTCACGGAGCAGTTCCTTAGCCTTGTCGAAGTCGCCCTCAGCCTCGGTCAGAGCCTTCTTTACGTCAGCCAGACCAGCGCCGGTCATAGCGCGAAGCTTCTTGATATCGTCAATTGATATAGCCATTTTTTACAATTTTTGTTATTTACAAATTACTATTATTTACTCAGCAGCTTCCTCTGCTTTGGGAGCTTCCTCTGCTGCGGCCTTGCGGGGCTTGCGGGCTGCGCGCTTGGGCTTTGCCTCTTCTGCAACTTCTTCTACTTGAGCCTCAGCAGCTTTCTCGTCGGCTTTCTCAACCTTACGCTCCTCAATACCTTCATTGATGGCATCGCAGCAAGCTGTGAGGATAGCCTCTACAGAATCCTTGGCATCATCGTTGGCAGGAATCACGAAGTCGATGTTCTTAGGGTCGCTGTTGGTGTCAACAATACCGAATACGGGGATACCCAGACGGTTAGCCTCACGAACGGCAATCTGCTCTTTCATCACGTCAACAACGAAAAGGGCAGAAGGCAGACGGGTCAGGTCGGCGATAGAACCAAGGTTCTTCTCCAACTTGGCGCGCTGACGGGTAACCTGCAGCAATTCGCGCTTTGAAAGATTAGCATAGGTACCATCCTGCATGAGCTTGTCAATGTTCGCCATTTTCTTAACGGCCTTGCGGATAGTCGGGAAGTTGGTCAACATACCACCCGGCCAGCGCTCGATGACGTAAGGCATACCAACGCTCTGAGCCTTCTCGGCGATGATTTCCTTAGTCTGTTTTTTAGTAGCGACGAACAGAACTTTCTTGCCGCTCTTGGCAATCTGCTTCAATGCGTCTGCAGCCTCGTCAATCTTAGCTACAGTCTTATGGAGGTCAATAATATGAATACCGTTACGCTCGGTATAGATGTAGGGAGCCATTGCGGGGTTCCACTTACGCTTCAAGTGGCCGAAGTGACAGCCAGCTTGCAGCAATTGGTCAAAATTAGTTCTTGCCATTTTTGCTTTTCTTTAAATTGTTGTTTACTTTCTTTTTAATCTTTTGTTAGATCAACCAGCGGGTAGTCTAGTTGTACTAGTCTTACTAGCTGTACTAGCCAGAGTCCCGTCGGTTTAGATACTAAACTGTTCAGTTTGTCCAATCACAATAGTCCAATCGAAAATTGTCCAATTGTAAAATAGATTAACGCTTACTGAACTGGAAGCGACGACGTGCCTTGGGACGCCCCGGCTTCTTACGCTCAACCTCACGGGCATCGCGGGTCAGGAATCCATGATCTTTGAGGCTCTTCTTATCCTCTTCGTTAATCTTGACGAGAGCACGGGCGATAGCGAGGCGGAGAGCCTGGCTTTGTCCTGTGAAACCACCACCGTCAAGGTTGGCCTTGATATCATATTTCTCGGCAACTTCCAGCAGGTTCAGTGGCTGCTTTACCACGTACTGCAGGATTGCAGAGGGGAAATATACTTCCAAGTCTTTCTTATTGATCGTAATCTTACCAGTTCCCTCTGAGAGGTAAACACGAGCTACAGAGCTCTTACGACGACCTATTGCATTTATTACTTCCATCGTTCCTTATTTATTTATACTGGTTAATATCAATAGCCTTTGGCTTCTGAGCCTCGTGCTTGTGTTCTGTACCCTCATAGATGAAGAGGTTGTTCAACAGGCTACGTCCAAGGGGGCCTTTGGGCAGCATACCCTTAACGGCGTGCTTGATGATGCGCTCAACGCCGAAAGGCTTCTTGCGGAGCTCGGCAGGTGTGTTGAAACGCTGACCACCAGGATAACCAGTGTAGCGGGTGTAAACCTTGTCTGTTTCTTTCTTACCAGTGAAAACCACCTTGGCGGCATTAATGATAATAACATTGTCACCACAGTCCTGATTAGGAGTGAAGGTGGGCTTGTACTTTCCGCGAATAATCTTAGCTACTTTAGAAGCCAGGCGGCCTACTACCTGATCGGTAGCGTCAATGACCACCCATTCCTTCTGCTCGCGAGCAGCCTCCTTAGATACGGAAACGGTCTTGTAACTTAAAGTGTTCATTTCTCTTTTTAAATTTTACTACTAAAAAACATTATTCTTTTCTCTATTATGCACACACTTACCACGCACAGGGAGTCTAATGCCCTGCTCGCAGTCTAACGTCTGTGCTGAACCATGATTCACAAACCGCAATGCCCGGCCAAAGACACTACTATTTACACAAGGTCCACGGGGGATTCTAAGTCTCTCCCCCAATAATCGGACTGCAAAGGTACGAAGAAAAGTGAAAAGTGGAAAGTGAAAAGAGTGAAATAGAGCCAATTAGCTGTAATTTTATGATTATTTAACTAAAACAATACAAAAAAAATAGTAATTTTGCAGCCATGAAGCTTCATGCACCTTTGCTCCCGATAGCCTTATGTCTGATGATTGGCATAGTTTTAGGCCAGAATTTGGAATCGTTGGTTGTAGCCTTTTTGTTGCTGCTCCCCCTTTTGGTGGTGACAGCTTTGATGTGGAAATGGCCAAAGCTGCAGACTGCATGCATCTTGAGTTGTGTTGTGGTGTTGGGCATGATTCTTAGCAAGGGTAATCCAAATAGGACGGATGGCATTTGGATGCCGGAAGTAGTTTGCCAGAAATTCCATCGGGTCAAGCAGAATGCATTGGAGGCAAGGCAAAAGTTGCTGAAAGAATATGCTCACTGGAATATAGACGGGGAGGCTCGAGGCGTTATTGCTGCTATGACGTTGGGTGACAAGTCGCTTCTGGACAGAAAGGTGGTGAAAACATATAGGGAGGTTGGTGTGGCTCATATATTGGCATTGAGTGGTCTTCACATGATGATTATATATGCGGTTGTAACAATGGCGATAGGGTGGTGGCGCTACCGGTTGTTAAAAGAAGTGGTGACCATTCTCTCGATGTGGGCATTTGCCTTTCTGGTGGGATTGTCGCCTAGTGTGGTACGGTCGGCTTTCATGATTAGTATTTATGCTTTGCTATCGCTGGGCTATAGAGAGAAAATGTCTGTGAATACGTTGGCTTTTACGGCAATAGTCATGTTAGTGGTAAATCCTGGTTCCCTCTACGATATTGGCTTTCAATTGTCATTTGCTGCCGTACTGGCAATTCTTATATTGAATCCGATATTTGCGAAGATAATACCTCCCCATGTCTTGCAGGAACACCGCTGGCTGAAAGTCTGGTGGGCGATAACCACCGTTTCCGTGTCTGCACAATTAGGTACCGCTCCTCTCGTAGCCTATTATTTTGGCACTTTCTCAACCTACTTCCTGTTGAGCAACTATCTGGTAGTGCCGATGGCATCGGTGGTTCTTTATCTGACACTGGCTTGTCTCTTGACAGGCTGGTGGGGCGGATTGCAACAGTTACTGGTAGTGGTGTTGGGATGGATTGTCGGACTCATGAACCAGGTGTTGGAAGCGATAAGCTTTTTTCCAAAAAGTAGCGTGGAGGGAATCACTCTCACCACGCTGCAGCTATACCTTATTTATATATTAATTAGTAGTTTGATAGTTTTGCTATCCTTGTGGGTCAACAGAAAGTATGCGAAGAAGCTGTTTGAAATTTGAGATTTTCTCAAGACGTTCATGCGGGAATTCTTCAGTCTTCTCCAGTTCCCATACCACGTGATAGGGAATATGAACAGTATAGCTGCCTATGGCTAGTGCTGGGGCAATGTCGGAACGAAACGAATTACCTACCATCAACAATTGGTCGGGAGTGATGTCAAGGTGGTCGCAGAGTGCTACATACTCGTCTTTCCCCTTGTTGGAAACCGTTTCCATATATTCAAAATAGTTTGCCAGACCAGAGCGCTTGAGTTTGCTCTCTTGGTCGAGTAACTCGCCTTTGGTGAATACAACAAGGCGGTAGCGCCCGTCATCAAAGAGCCGTTGAAGAGTAGGGCGTACCTCTGGAAGTGGAGTGGTGGGAAAACGGAGCAGGCTTTTGCCTAGTTCGATAAGCTTCATGACAATAGAACCGGGAACCTGTCCATTGGTAATCTTGACAGCGTTTTCAACAAGTGAAATGGTAAAAGCTTTGGTGCCATATCCTAACAGCTCCATATTATTACGCTCAGTGGCAAAAAGCCCTTGCGTAACTTCCTCCTGAGTAACCCATGGACTGAGTAACGAGCCACATTGACGTTCTACCTCATCGAACCAAGACTGGCAGTCCCAAAGGGTGTCGTCAGCGTCGAAAGCCACTACCTTGATAGTATCTTCATTGAGAATCATGTGCGCAAAGGTAATCAAAAAGTAGTGAAAAGCCAAGAAAATTTGGTTTTTCTCGCATTTATTTGTAACTTTGCATCTTGTAAGGAATGATAAGATGGAAGTAAAAAGGAAGGTAGAAGAAAAGGCTGGAAGGATAGAACACGGCATTTTAAAATTCGTCAAAGATTGGACACTGCCCGTGTCTATAGCTACTGGCACAACCCTTTATTTGCTGTTCTATCATGTTCCTGCACTTGATGAGGCTGGTGACGCATTGGTCCCTGTGTTCGATGTCATTTTCCCTCTGTTTGTATTCCTTACCTTGCTCATCACTTTTTGCAAGGTTGACTATCATCAGCTTCTCCCTCATCGTTGGCATACTGGAGTCTTGTTGGCGCAGTTGCTCTTGGTAGCACTGACCATCGGAGTCATCTTTTGGGTAGAGGGTGATGCAGACCAAAAGCTGCTTTGGGAAGCACTTCTGACGTGCATCATTGGTCCGGCAGCCTCTGCAGCACCTGTCGTTGTAGGCAAGCTGGGAGGCAACATCAATACCATGACCACCTATGTCATCCTCTCTTCCTTGGCGTCCACCGTCCTGATTCCTTTGGTGTTCCCTATTCTTGAACCCTCAGCAGGGGTGGCTTTTATGGAAGCCTTCCTGATTATTCTCCAGAAAGTGTCTATTGTATTGATGTTGCCTTTGGTGTTAGGCTGGTTTATCAAGCATTTCCTACCTCGGTTACAGCATCGTATTGCTTCGATGCCCAATCTTAGCTTTTACACTTGGGCTATCTCACTCAGCATCACGACGGGTATTACCGTTAAGAACATCGTTCATAGCGAGGCAACTGTTATGCTGCTCTTGCTGATAGCAGTAACTACTTTTGTGCTTTGTTTCATTCAGTTCGCTCTAGGTCGTATGGTAGGACGTTGGCTGGGTGAGGAGATTAATGCAGGGCAGGCCTTGTTCCAGAAAAATACGGCGCTCAGCATCTGGGTGGCTTATATGTATCTGAATCCTGTCGCTTCGATCGGTGCGGGGTGTTATGTCCTTTGGCAGAACATCATTAATAGTTTTGAAATCTGGCAGGAGCGCAAGAAAACTGGTAGGTTCTAATACCTAATTCTTATTAATCTGATTTTGGCGTTCGTCCATAAAAAGCAATGTCTAAAACACTTAGTTTTAGGTATTGTGTGGTCTAATGATTCGTCGTACCTTTGCATCGATGAAAGTGAGTAGCTTTTCTTGAATGAGCATAAAGGTATAAAATTCATAAAAGTATTTGTTTAGTTTGGTATAATCGGCTTGCCGCGAGGTAAGCCTTTTATTTAGTCCGTAGGCTTCGGACTCTTAGTACGTCCCGTCGTCGCAATTGCTATCATTAATGCATGCAACTCTTACATTTAAATCTATATTAGATTTCTCTTGGACTAATTTAGATTTCTCTTGGACTAATTTTATTTTCTTTCGGACTATTATGATTTGTTTTGTACGTGCTGTCTGGCTAAAAGAAAGTAGGAGGGAAACGATTTCGTTTTCCTCCTACTCGATGGTATAGATAGTTAGAGATTGGCTAACTCAATGACTTTGTCAACAGCGGCGCTGAGACCATCAACGTTCTTACCGCCGGCCTGAGCAAAATGTGGTTGACCTCCACCGCCACCCTGGATGAGCTTAGCGGCTTCGCGAACCATCTGACCAGCATTCAGTTTGTGGTCTGAAACCATATCGTCGCTCATCATGATAGACAGTTGGGGCTTGTTATTGTCGTGAGTTCCCAAAACGCAAAGCAACGAACCCTCAACGGAAGCGCGAATCTTGAAGGCAAGATCCTTGGCAGCAGCAGGTGTCATAGGCAGTACTGCTGTAACCACCTTTACACCATTTACCTCACGGGCACGCTCGATAAACTGGTTAGCATAGCGCTCTACAGCCTGAGCCTGGAAGCCTTCAATCTCCTTCTTCATGGAATCGTGTTCCTCGATATACTTCTTGATAACACCCTGTAAGTCCTTAGCATTGTTGAAGAATGCTTTTACGGCCTTTAGTGTGTCCTCGATGTGATAGAGCAGTTCTTCGCACTCTTTACCTGTGCGGGCCTCGATACGGCGAATGCCGGCAGCTACGCTACTCTCAGAGATTATCTTGAAGAAGCCGATGCGACCCGTTGAAGAAGCGTGGATACCACCACAGAACTCGCATGAAGGACCGAAACGAACCACACGGACCTTATCGCCGTACTTCTCGCCGAACAAGGCGATGGCACCGAGTTTCTTAGCTTCATCAAAAGGCACGTCACGATGTTCGTCAATGTGGATGTCCTGACGAATCATGTCGTTCACCATTCGCTCTACCTCACGCAACTGCTCGTCGGTAACCTTCTCAAAGTGTGAGAAGTCGAAACGCAAAGTCTCAGGTGATACGAACGATCCCTTCTGTTCTACGTGGTCACCTAAAATCTGCTTCAAAGCATAGTCGAGCAGGTGGGTTGCCGTATGGTTAGCGGCTGAGGCATTGCGCTTGTCTGTGTCCACACAAGCCATGAACTGGGCTGAAGGATTCTTGGGCAGCTGTTTCACGATGTGCACGCTCTGGTTGTTCTCGCGCTTAGTGTCAATGATGTTGATGGTCTCGTCCTCGTTGCAGATAACACCGCAATCGCCTACCTGTCCACCCATCTCACCATAGAATGGTGTATAGTCGAGTACCAGTTCGTAGAATTCGTTCTTCTTCTGGGTTACTTTACGGTAGCGCAGAATGTGACATTCGTATTCCGTATAATCGTAGCCAACGAACTGCTGCTCACCCTGTGACAGCTCTACCCAATCGCTGTTCTCCACAGCAGCGGCGTTACGGGCACGTTCCTTCTGCTTTTGCATCTCTACATTGAATTGTTCCTCGTCAACGGTAAAACCGTTCTCACGACAAATCAATTCTGTGAGGTCAAGGGGGAAGCCATAGGTGTCAAACAGACGGAATGCCTGAACACCATCCAGTTGGTTCTTGCCCTGAGCCTTCAGCTCTTCCATTGCCTTATCGAGCAACGAGATACCTTTGTCGAGGGTGCGAAGGAAGGAATCTTCCTCTTCCTTGATAACCTTGGTAATCAACTGCTGTTGAGCCTTCAGTTCGGGGAAGGCATCGCCCATCTCATAAACGAGAGTGGGGATGAGCTTATACAGGAAACCGTCTTTCTGACCAAGGAAGGTATAGGCGTAACGAACAGCACGGCGAAGGATGCGACGAATCACGTAGCCTGCCTTTGCGTTGGAAGGCAACTGACCATCGGCTATCGAGAAAGCAACGGCACGCAAGTGGTCTGCGCAGACACGCATAGCTACGTTGATGTCGTCCTGCTCTTTGCTGATAGGATTCTCTGTTTCTTCCTCAAAGGTGAAATACTTCAAACCCGTAATATCCTGTTCGGCCTTGATAATGGGCTGGAATACGTCGGTATCGTAGTTGGAGTGCTTGCCCTGCATCATGCGAACCAAGCGTTCAAAGCCCATACCTGTATCAATAACGTTCATGGAAAGTTTCTCCAGCGAGCCGTCTGCCTTGCGGTTGAACTGCATGAACACCAAGTTCCATATCTCAATGACCTGAGGGTCGTCCTGGTTGACGAGTTCACGGCCCGACTTGCCTGAGGCAGCCTTCTGCTCAGGGGTACGACTGTCAACGTGAATCTCGGAGCAAGGACCGCATGGACCTGTGTCACCCATTTCCCAGAAGTTGTCGTGCTTGTTGCCGTTGATGATATGATCCTCTGGAACATGCTTAGCCCAATACTTGGCAGCCTCGTCATCGCGGGGGATGTTTTCTTCTGGAGAACCCTCGAATACGGTGACATACAGGTCGGCAGGATTAAGCTTTAGCACATCAACCAAATACTCCCAAGCCATGTCAATGGCACCCTCCTTGAAGTAGTCGCCGAAACTCCAGTTGCCTAGCATTTCGAACATGGTATGGTGGTAAGTGTCGTGACCTACCTCTTCCAAGTCGTTGTGCTTACCGCTGACGCGCAGACACTTCTGGGTGTCAGCGCGACGACGGGGTTCAGGGTCGCGCGTACCTAATATGATATCCTTCCACTGGTTCATACCAGCGTTGGTGAACATCAGCGTGGGGTCGTCCTTGATGACCATCGGTGCAGAGGGCACGATAGCATGCTGCTTCGACTCGAAGAACTTCTTGAACGAGTCGCGAATCTCGTTAGCTGTCATCATGGCTTACTCCTCGTTTGCACTTGATTCAGAACGGAAACTCTCGAGGTCTTCAACACGGAAGGCCTTGATATATGCACTCTTTCCGAGAACATCCTCTTCGGTCATACGAACATAAACGTTGGCAGACTTCTTGAAGAGCTCAGGAGCCTTGCTGGCGTCACGGATAATGAGCAGGCTCATCACGAGCTCAGCAGTCATGTCGTACAGGCGACGAGCCAGGAAATCGTGTGCATCCTGATTCTCCAATGCCTTCACGTTGGCGAGAGCCTCCTCATAAACGGGGATGAGCTTTTCAACGCGAGCCTTCAGTCCAGCCATGCAATCGCAAGTCTGCAGGTTTGCAGCCATCTCCTTGATGTTGTTCAGCATGGTGCCGTTGGTGATGTAGCGGATAGCAGCTACTACCTGCAACTGAGTGGTGCCCTCGTAGATAGAGAAGATACGGGCATCGCGGAACAGGCGCTGGCTCTTGTACTCCATGATGAAACCCGAACCACCGTGGATGCTGATGGCATCGTAGGCATTCTGGTTGGCGTACTCTGAGTTCATACCCTTTGCCAGTGGGGTGAAGGCATCAGCCAGACGCTGATACTTTTTCAGCTCCTGCTTCTCCTCGGGAGTCAGCTTGCGGTCGCGCTCGATATCCTCGAGACACTTATATACATCTACATAGCAAGCTGTCTCGTACAAGAGTGAACGACCAGCATCGAGCTTGGCCTTCATGCGGGAAAGCATATCATAGACAGCGGGGAAGTTGATGATCTTATCACCGAACTGCTGACGCTCCTTGGCGTATGCCAGTCCCTCGTTGTAAGCCTCCTGCTCAACACCTACCGACTGTGCGGCGATACCTAAGCGGGCACCGTTCATCAGCGCCATCACATATTTGATAAGACCCAGACGGGTGCTACCGCAGAGTTCTGCCTTGGCATTCTTATAGGTCAGCTCACAGGTGGGTGAACCGTGGATACCCAACTTGTGCTCGATGTGGCGAACGTCAACACCGCCCTGGCGCTTGTCGTAGATGAACATCGACAGACCACGTCCGTCCTTGGTGCCCTCCTCAGAACGAGCCAGCACGAGGTGGATATCGCTATCGCCGTTGGTGATGAAACGCTTCACACCGTTCAGGCGCCAGCAGTTCTCCTTCTCGTCGAAGGTAGCCTTCAGCATCACGCGCTGCAGGTC
>CAMIVY010000052.1 GCA_946402275.1 uncultured Prevotella sp. | reverse complement strand
GGAATCTTTGCGCATTTACCCGGGAACATCCTCCTCACTTCAACTCTGGGTTAATAAATTAAAGATTAAATTCTGTTTTTTGGGCACGGATGGCCACGGAATACACGGAATTTTCTAGGGCAAAAAACAGTGTCCATCCGTGTCCATGCGTGCCTAATTTTTGTTGGTAGATTGTTGTATCAATATGTCAAAGAGCACTTGTGATTGATTCACGGTGCAAAGATAAAATGCGATTTTGCGATTGAAAAATCAAAAATCAATCGCATTTCCAATCGCAAAACAAAACACCTCGGAACCCTTTTGACAAAGGTGAAAGAGAGAAAATAAAAAAAATGCGACTGAACGTTCTCTCGTCGTTCAATCGCAAGCCTCAATCGCAAAGTACACTTTATGCCGACTGCCGGACATAGTTGAGAATCCATTCTGCAAAGGGTTCCTGACGGCATTGACCCATATATCGGCTGAATGTCCGGTAGTTGTCGCACACATTGGCACTGCGCGCTATACTGTCCATACTGCCTTTGATGACACCTCCCTCCTTCAACAGTCCCAGCACGCAACCGCGTATATAGTCCTGTCGCTTGCCTTTGCTCCACTCTGCAGCTAGATAGTCCCTATGCTCCGACTTCATCAGCCCATTGACAAAATTCTCTGTCCAACGCTGGTCGTAGCGCTTATCCGTGCGGTGTATCTCGAACCATTCCTCGCTCAGCAGCACCTTCAGGTTCTTGGCCGGTGCAAAATAGTTCAGTGTGCTCTCTGGACTCTCCTGCTGTACAATCTCGGCTTCCAGCAGCTTCTTGCGCTCCTGCTGCACCATATCAATCTTGTGCATATACTTCAGGAAATTCGTACGGTTAGCCTTCGCCTTCTCCTCGCGGCGACTGGCGTAAAAATGCTGACCTACACGGGCCGCATTCACCACCAGAAAACCGTCGGTATAGTCAACTAACTTGCGCAGGACGGCATAGTTCTTGTAGATCAGTTTTCTGCTTTCTGCGTCCACGTCCAACTGTTCAAAGTCAAACTCGCCCGGATAGCGTGTGGTGCGTTGTATGTGCTCCACCCTGGCACTGAACACACCCTTGTTGAACATGTGCACCAGCTTCTCCAAAGCGTAATCGACGATATCCTCCAGACTCGGTGTGCCGTAGCATTGGTCCTCCTTCCACTCGTCGAAGGTCTTACGCGCCGACTTTGCCGTCTTCGAGCCCAGATAGCGCCGCTTCTCCTGCTCATAGAGTCGTGCATATTCCTCATTGCTATGATGTCGCGACAGCTGACTGCCTATTTGCGACAGCACATTGCTCAGCCCGCCCAGCGCGTCGTTCACCTGCTGTGTCAATTCCTGCAAATCGTCGTTCTTTATTGTCAGTTCCCACGACAACACCTCTTCGCTCATCACGTCGAAGTCAGCATCAACATCGGCGTCCAGCACGGCCTCCTGACTGACACGATCCAATACCTCTTTCGACAGCATTTCCACTGCCTCCATAATGTCCGCCAACACGCCCATCAGCCGGTATCTTGTACCCGCCGAGGGCCGTTCTTCCCTCAAACTGGAAAGCCTCTCAGCCACTCCAGTCAGTATATTTTTGTAGTCCACCATTTGTTTTAATAACTAAGATTGTTCCAGATATTTCTTCCTATCATCATAGGGGACTGCAAAGGTATAAAAAATCTCATTACGCTAATACACCGGAATGGTTAATAATATAAAAATTGTGGATAACTCGCAGGTTATCCACAATTAGTTAGTAAAGTGTTCGGAAGAGTTGGTTCTGTTGTGCTACTAAAACGATGGATGCCAGTAATCCCGACACCACTTATAGTATGGGATAACTAAGATTGTCCTTCCAACTTTTTCTATGATACCATCCTGATTCCAGGTGATAATCAGCAGATTGTCGCATTTCAGTTCACCGGCACATTCAAGGATGCTGTCAACTTCACGCTTTTCCGTCTTCTTTCCTGTCATATCATAACACACCTGAATCAGTTGCTTGACATTGAAATTTTCACGGACGACAAAGTCTGTCTCACGGTCATTGCGAGAGTGGTAATAGAATAGATTATCGCCAACCTTATTCTTTCTTCTCAGTAGTTCCAAAAATACAAGATTTTCCAATAGTCTGCCTTTATTCTCTGTAGTCTGGAAAGCATTGGAGGAAAGGAAACCGTTATCAACCACATAAACTTTCTGAGGTGCTTTCTGCATCAGTTTCAATTTGTTGTTATAACGGGGCAGATAGAAGAATAAATATGTCTGCTGGAGGTAGTTGCAAAACTTCTGTAGTGTTGACTTGCTGGAAAAATCAAGATCATCCTTCAGCGATGAGTATGTAAACTCGTTACAGAACATACTTACAAGATAGGTCGCCAGCCGGTACAACTCTGTAGTCTTGCGGATTTTGTATCTTTTGGCAATATCTTTCAGAATGATGGAGTCAAAAAGAGAACTGAGATAACTCTCGGTAATCTCCCTGCTATTGATAATCTCGGGGTAACCGCCATAGTGCATATAGTCTTCGACCTGTAACATCAGCGTAGCTCTTTCATCGGGCAATTCTGACTGCCATTCCTGCTGCTTGAATCTGAAACACTCTGTCAGCGAGAAAGGCAGCACCTCTATCTCCAGATAGCGGCCAGTGAGAACCGTGCCCATCTCGCTTGACAGCAACTTTGAATTAGAGCCTGTTATAAGCAGGTTATAGCCGCGCCGATAGAGTTTGGCCACCCACACGTCCCAATGTTCAAGGTTCTGTATCTCATCAAGTAACAAATAATTAAAACCAGGATAGACCTCTAAGAGAGCCTGCATGGCTGTATCTTCATCAAAACGCTCCAATAACTGTTCATCGTCGAAGTTCAGATATGCAAAGTTTTTGCCCTTTAATAGCAAAAGAGTAAGCACAGACTTGCCAGCCCTTCGAGGACCGGTTATCAGTTTGATGAGTGGTGAGGAAAGAAATGACTCCGCCTCCATCTGATAGTCGCGTGGGAGGAAGACTTTTTCCAAAAGACCGTCACGCTCTTTACGCTGTGAAAGTACGATAGACCTCATAATTATGACCAATTTTTACTTTTTTACTGGACAAAATTAGTAAAATTTGTCCAATACAACAAATATTTTGAACATAATCTGCAATTTCTTCTGTTAATTTAACACTAACTCGGCTGGAAGGGTTAATCAGAGAATACACCGGAATGGTTAATAATATAAAAATTGTGGATAACTCGCAGGTTATCCACAATGTATCACACCGTGCCTGGCACCGTGTGACAAGGCCCACTGATTATTGTTTTGTGTACTTAAGGATAAGAGGTGCCGTACCAAGTAATGATGACGACACCTCTCACATAAATTCTCTTACCCTGGTGCATTTATCCTCCTTGGTAAGGCCACTGTGGAGGGTTGTTAGGATTACTGCCACAGAGCATTTTACTTTGTTGTATTTCGATTGTTTTTGTCGTAGGTTTTATATAAGTTTTCTTCATCGTATTACCTCCTTTCTTCCGTTATGAATATAAATACCTTGTTGATTGGGCTGGCCTTTTAGTTTCATGCCGCCCAGCGTGTACCAGCCATCGGTAGTCACTTCCCCCGTGCGGGTATCGAGCGTACCGATGGATGTCGTCTCACCGTTAATACCTATGATTCGTACAATGATGATTACGGGGAGTTCGTTGGCACCAGCACGACGTGGCGCGTTCAGATGGGTGTCTGTGCCGCTATAGATAAGGCGTGCACGGAACGGTGCGAGTGACGCCCCCTTTACGAACCTTACGAATGTTCCGGCAGCGATGGTTTCATTAGGCACATAGGTGGAGAATCCGTAGGTGGGCTCTGTCGGGTCAGCGCTGGCCCAGGAGAGTGGAGTGTAAGTCCCCTTGAACTTCCAGGCCTGATCTGTTCCCGATGTGGCGCCGACCTCTACCAGTGCGTTATCGTAGCTGCTGGCAGCTATAACGGCGTTGTTGGTGAAGGTGGCGGAAGTGCCTGTACACTTGAATATGTAGGGTGTGTGAGCGCTGAGCGTTGTTGCAGAAGCCTGCTCCGTAATGGTTGCCTCCCATTGGTCGTTCGTCGTGCTCCATTCCACGCCCGTAAAGGCATAGAAGGTGCAGCCTGAGGGAGCAGTAAAGTCGAATGGCAGGCACATCGTCGAATAGGAGTTTGCCGTCAGTCCGGAACGGGTAAACGTCACCTTGGTCTGCTTTCCGCTCATCGCTGTCAGCTCGTCTAAGGCATTGGCCGTCTCATTCAGCGTGGCGACATTCTCGGTCCATTGGGCGTCAATGGTCTGGTTAGCGGCAGACATAGTGAGGGTTGCACTAGTGGCGTCGATGTTGGTCAGCGAGCCACCACCAGACACTTCGTAGTTGCTAAAAGTATAGCCTGTCTTAGAGCCGTGGGCAAGGTTAAGGCTGACTACCTCGTCGCCGCCAGCGTAATAGTAATCAGTGCTGTTTAAGTTATACTTGATACCATGCGAGTAGACTGTGATGACATTATGCTCATAAGTGCTAGTGGCAGTACCAAGACCGCTGATAGTTACATCGGTGCCTGTAATGATGGAATATGCCAACTTGCCTTTGTCCACCAAATCTTTCACTAAAGAATTTGTATCATCATCTGTCATGTTTACTGGTCCCGTAGTATAGTAGGTATTCGTGACGGTTCTGGTGTTGGCACTACTACCATTAAGAACTCCGACTGGATGGAATTTACCGTTCCCTGAATACGTACCGGCAAAAATGTTATTGGTAAGATTAAAAGTGCAATTGCCGTTGGTACCGCCCCAACCGATGAAGCCACCGGTGTAATTCGTTCCTGTTGCTGTCAATGTGCCGGTATAGGCGCAGCCCTCAATGGTAACGTTTGCGTTCCAGCTATTTCCTATTAAACCACCCATATATTCTGCTGTACCGACACTGGCGCTGACCAAGCAGTTCTCGATGGTCACCTGTCCCGTACCGCGCGCGCAACCGATTAATGCCGAGGCATGGTGAATGGATGCGGCACCATTAGTATTTTCATGAACTTGCACCGAACCGGTTACTTTCAGGTTTTTAATGGTTGCACCGGACACACAATGGAAAGGCCCTACGTATCGCTCACCCGTAACGTCCATATTGAGGTCGAGAGTATGTCCGTATCCGTCATAGGTTCCATTAAAGGTTCTGAACACTTCATCATTATAATTACTGTCATCGGCATTGTCGGCAGCTCCCACCATCCTTGTGATGGTGAAATCTCCCGTCTGGCGGAAATACTTTCCTTCATAGTTGTTATTGCCTGTATCCACCTCGTCTGCCAGGAAATCCCAAACGGCGGCTGAAGAAATCTGGTAGGGGTCTTCCACTGTTCCTCTTCCCGGGAAATCCCATTTGATGGTGGCGGTACCATCGTTAAACGCAGCATTATCAGTGCTGATGGTGAAACTGTTGTCGTTGAGATGAGTGCCGTCCAGACTAAAATTCGTGGTTGCCATGGGGCCGTTGTAGCCCAGCGTAACCGTACCATAGTAGTATTTAGTGCCTTGGAAGGTAGCATAACTGCCGGAAGCAATGCTCACGCCTGTAGTTCCTATGGTCAGTGCGCTAACCTTGGTGCCGTCTGTGAAATTACGACCATTTGGATTATGAGGATTTGTTGTATAGTAGCAGTTGGTACAACTGATGGACTTAAAAGAACAGTTAGTTGCTTTTTTCAGACCAATGGGATGGAAATCTGCGGTACCCGTATAAATACCCTTGCACAAACAATTGTTGATAACGAGATCCATTGTCCCATTATTATTGTACCATCCAAGTATTCCACCTGAATAACTGCTGACCTCCGATATCTCTCCTCCGTAGATACAGTTGGTGATAGTCAGTTTGGTCGCGTCATCACCATGAGCTACAATACCTCCGGCATACCCGCTTCCTGCGACATTGGTGTTCACTACACAATTGTCTATAAGGCAATCGCCCCCTGAAGTTCTGGCCACCAGTCCGCTCGCGTAATTGCCTCCCGCCGTCACAGTTCCCGTGATAGTCAGATTCATGATAGTACCATCATTGAGGTAACGGAAAGCCCCTTCATTTCCTGTATCTGCAGAGAAATTGACAGTCATCGTATATCCGTTGCCATCGAAAACACCTTTGAATTCACCACTTTTCATTGCAGTGACTGGGATTTTGGCCGTTCCGATATTGGCACCCAATTGCACATATTTGCCGTCGTAGTTGCCCACATTTGCGGCAAACGTATCCCACTGGGCCTTAGTGCTGATTACCAGGTTCACCATGATTGGAATGGCATTGCCGCGATGAATACACCAGTTCTTATTGCTGCCGTTAAGCGCTGTTACTAACGCTGCAGCAGTCATGCTGCCGGCATTGGTGCCCTGAACAGTCTCAGCAGACCAGTCGGAGATATAATAGCATTTGGTAAGACTTGTTGCACCATTGCGGGCGAAGATGGCGCCTCCTTGAACTGTGACTGTGACTTCCGCCGGAGCAAAGAGTGAGTTGGAAATATTCAGCGTGCTTTTACTATTGTGCCAACCCACAATACCACCACAACCTGTGGTAGTTGTTCCCAACAGCTTGCCATCGAAAAGACAGTTTGTTATGTTGAGCGTACCTGTGTAACTGTCTGCCACCAAGCCACCGTGAGTGCCATCTCCACTCTTACTGGAGGCGATGGTAACGCTGCTTCGGCAGTTGGTTATAGTGCCCCCATTACTGATGGCTACAATACCTGCGGCAAACTTGTTTCCGCTGTTAATCGTGCCAGCCACCCTAAGGTTCTTGATAGTTGCACCTGTAATATCTGCAAAGGGTGCAGCATTATCGCCTGTCGCGGTGTAGTTGAAAGTGAGGGTGTGACCGCCACCATCGAATGTGCCCGAGAATGTGGCGGTTACCATCGTGGTCACGGTGATGTCGGCAGTCAGCTTAAAATACTTACCGCTATAGTTGGTGCCATTAGCTACATTTGTTGCCAGCGTGTTCCAGTCATTAGCATTCGCAATAAGGATCGGGTCAGAAGCTGAGTTTCCGGATCCACTCCATGCACTTGCCCCCTGCCCCATCAAGAGCAGAGCGGCAACAAGAAATATGTATCTTTTAATCTTCATCATTCTACTATTTCTCAATCTTTTGTAGCATTATTTTGATTTCTTGTGGCAAAAGTACGAAAAACCGCCCATAGGTTTGTTCTCGTGGCGCACAATTTTGTTCTCGTGGCGCACAATTTTGTTCTCGTGGCGCACAAGTAACATTTTTTTACGCAAAATCTGCATTTCATTGGATTTTTTTGTAACTTTGCCCCATAAATGCAATGAATATGAAAAAACTTATCTTCATCTTTGCAGCGCTGATGGCGCTGGGCGCTTGTCAGGAAAAGAACCAGTCAACAACTGCTATGCCATCGGATGCCGACAGCATCTACACCTATCAGTATATCAAGATGCACTTCGTGAAGGAGCCGGAACGCTGCCTGGGACTCATCGACACTGCCGAGATGAAGGGTATGATGACTGTCGATAGCTGTAACATGATGCGCGGCTACGTGTACAACACGGGGTTGCAAGACCGCAAGCAGGGCAGGCTCTATATGAGAAAGGTATTGGACCGCGAAGGAATTGACAAGACGAGTGACGTCTATATCTCTACACTCGACGGCTACACCACGATCTGTATGTCGGAAGGGAAGGCGGAAGAGACACTGAACGCAGCACTGGAGGGCATCGAACTGGCACGCCAGCGCGGTTTAAAGCGACAGGAGGCATCCTTCTACGCTACAGCAGGCTCGGCCATGGAGCTGCAGCGCCCTGGTTCGGGTGAGGCATATTTGAGGAAAGCCATCGACATCATCAGAAGTATGGACGATGCAGGTGCCCAGCCCAAGGCTTCGTACTATATGAGTCTGCTGGCCCAAAGGCTTGGCGAGAACAAGAAATACGCCGAAGGGGCACAGGTATGCCGCGAGCGGCTGGCCTTCATCGACGAGATGGAGCAGAAGGGTATCAAGATGCCTGAGGGCTACTTCGAGAAACAGCGGGGCGGAGCCTACTGCGTGCTGGCCTGCTTGGAGGCGGAATTAGGACACATGGACGAGGCGCGACGCGCTGCCGAGAATTTTGAAAAAACATCATACGCCATGACGACCACAGGACAGTTTAACATTCTTCCCTACTATGTTAAGACGGGTAACAAAGCCCGCGTGGAAGAGCTAAGCGAGCGACGGGAGAAATTGCTGCAGCAAGGCGACACCATCAGCGAATTATATCGCACGCTGTTCATCAATAGAGCCAACCTGTACAACAGTCTGGGCGACTACCGCCGTGCCTTCGAGGCCACCACGCGCGCCTCTGTCATCCAGGACAGCCTCACAGTCCGTGAACGCAACAGCAAAGCAGAAGAGTATGAGGCGAAGTTTAAGACGCAGGAGGCTGAGATGGCTCTGAAAGAGAAGGAGGCCAGCGAGCGCATACACCTTATTATTATCATATCGCTTGCCGCTATCCTGCTGCTGGGCGCACTCGCCTTGTGGCGCATCATCTTGGACAGACGCCGTCTGAACGAGCGCAACCACGACCTGTATGTCACCATTCAGCAGATGCTGGAAAAGCAGAACGAAGCAGAGCAGGCTTTGGAAGAGACGCCTGAGACGGCACTGTCGGGCAACCAACAACTGTATCAGCGCATCGTCAGACTGATGAAGGAGCAGAAGCCCTATACCGACAGCAACTTGAACCGCGACAACCTGGCACAGATGCTGGGCACCAACTACAATCTGGTGGCCGATGCCATCCGCGAATGTGCCAACGGACAGTCGATCGGCGACTTCATAGATGAGTGGCGACTGCGCCACGCCGCAAAACTGCTGGCTGAAACAGAAGACTCAATAGGTCTGGTTATGTCTGCCAGCGGATTTGTCAGCCGCAGCCACTTCAACACGCTGTTCCGCAAACGCTACAAACTGACACCTACTGAATATAGGAAGATTTCGAAAGGCTGACGCAGAATTGCACAGCGGAACCGACCCTATTGTGCACTTTTTATCGGATGTTACGGATGACGCCAAAGCTGACACCTGTTAAACGGCTGATCTGACGGATGCTAGCGCCAAAGTCTTTCAACTGTTTGATGATACGGTTGCGTTCTTCCTTCTTGTAATGCTGGAGAGTGGAGGCACTAGTGCCACCCATGAGTTCAGACAGGAACTGACGGAGCTTTTCATCGCTTATACGCTGTTCTGTCTCGTTGTCGAAATCAAGGATGTTGAGCGCTTTGGGCAGCAAGTCGTTCACTAACTCGGCAAGTTCTTTTCCCGTAATGCGATTCAGCACATGCTGGGTATTGCAGACGGGCACTGCGCAGGTTTTCGTCTCGTCATACTCACACCAGCTGCTCCACGTATAGCTGCCAACCGACGAGGTGATGCCTGCCGCCACAGGATTTTGATGGATATACCTCATCAGCGTCAGAAAATATGCCATATCATTGACGGGTTCGCTCTTGAAACGGTCCTGGAAAACCTGCCCAGAATGCTCGTATTTGTAGTTGAAATACTGCGCATAGGAAATGGCGATACTCTTAATAGGTGGAACTAATCCCTCTTCTAACTCGCGCAGCAACAGATGTACATGGTTAGACATCAGGCAATAGGCATAGACGATGCAATGGGCAGGCAGCGGTTTACCAGCATTGTCCTCCGGATGCGTCTGCATACGCAGTAACTTTAGGAACTTCCAGTAGTCACCCCTGTCCTCGAAGATGTCCTGGTGATTGATGCCGCGCATCATCACATGGTAAATCCCCGTACCGCTCTTCTCTCTTTTTTTTCTAGGCATACAGATTCAAGTTTCTGCAGGCAAAGATACAAAATAATAATATACCAAACAAAGAAATGGGCGAAAAAGTGCACAATAGGGTCGGTTCCGCTGTGCACTATGCGTTGCAGTGTTGCAGTGTTGCAGTTCCAAAATAGGTTATACGAAAGTCAAAAATTAACTCTATATTTATATATAAATATAGAAGTATTTTTAGGGTATGGGAATACCTTTAAGAGAACTGCAACACTGCAACAACTGCAACAGCGAGAGCAGAGCCAAGCTCGCTTGAGCTATGCCGAGCGCCAGCAGGGTCGATGAAGTCAACAACTGCAACAGCGAGAGCAAAGTGATGCTTGCATCAACTATGCCGAGCGCCAGTAGTTGTCGATGAAGTCAACAAGTGCAACACATTCTGACCCCGAAAAAAAAGACACAGGAAATTCGAAAAAGTTGGGGAAACATTC
>CAMIVY010000051.1 GCA_946402275.1 uncultured Prevotella sp. | reverse complement strand
GTTTCAGGTCTTTCACCATGTGGAGCGTGCCCTGCTTGTATTTCTGGAAGTGGTCTGTCTTCAGATGCTGCTGATAGGCTTCGTCGGAGGCATAGATTTCAAGGATGCGAATCTTTGTGGCATCCTCGGCACTCTGCATGGGATAGAGGCAGATGACGCCAGGCTCGCGCTCAATACTGAGGCGATCCACTTCATTGGCAAAGGTTAAGTATTCTTCCAAATATTGTGGATAGACCTCAATTTCGGCAATGCGGACAATCAGAGACCCTCCTCCTTGCCCCTCCCTGTGATGGAGGGGAGTAGAAAGTGATTGGGTGAGGCTTTGGGCATTCTTCCATAGTATCATCTCCTTGAACGGTGCCAGGTCGGGCTCTGTCGAGAGATAGTCTTTCATTCTTGCCAGGCTTTGTGTGAGCACATGCGGAGCGACGTATGGATAGTCGGAACCGTAGAGCAGGTGGTCGGGCGTAGTGATGGTGAGCAGCATGCGGATGACCTCTGGAGAGTGTGCACCGGCAAGGTCGTAATAGAGGGTGCGGAGGTTGGCTTCGTAATCAATCTCACCTACCATCTTGTTGGCCTGCATCACTGGTGTTAGCGACTTCATGCGGGGAATGGCCAACGGCAGATAGGCACCGCAATGGGGCACTATTACTTTTATATGATTATAGCGAGCCAACACATTGCGTGAAATCATGTTCGACACGGCACGGGTAGTCTCCGAGAGATATTCCTGCATGGCGAGTGGTGTCTGTTGCATCACCTGCTTATTTACTGGCTCGGGGCGATGGGGATGCAGAATCACTACAGCCTTGCGTTCGTTCAACACAGAAAAGAGCGTGTCGAGTTCGGGGGTACCCAGATATTGTCCGTCAACATTTGTTGCCAACTTAATGCCATCAGCCTTCAGTACGTCGAGCGCATACTTCGCCTCTTCGATGGCTTTCGATACATCGGGCAGGGGTAGGGCAGCACAGAACAGGAATCGTCCGGGGTGTTCCTTCTTGATGCGGGCGGCAGCCTCGTTGGTTTGTCTCACCACTTTTGCTGATGAAGGTTGTGGAGCTGCCAATGTCAACACCGATGTCTCCACACCAGCCTCGTCCATCCATCTGAGATGATTCTCCACATCGTACTTCGGCAAGGGAAATCCCTCGTCCATCACACGTCCCTCTGTTTCAAGAGCCGACACAAACTCAGGAGTGATGATGTGGCTGTGCACATCAATCACGCCCTGAGCCGATATCGTTGTTGTAGCCATTGTCGCAAGCAAAATGCTAAACAAATGCGGTAGCCGCTCGACCTTTGGTCGCTTGCTCGGCAAGAAATTTTTCACTTTTCACTTTTCATTTTTCACTTTACAGGCTTTCCTTCAGTACCTGTACCACCTCGTCGCGATTCAGAATGTAGTAGCCACCCTGACAGATGGGGCAGGCATCAGCCATTCCCTCAATCAGCTCTGGCTTGGCACCGCAGTCGGTGATATTCATCGCCAATCCCAGTTCGCGCATCCACTGCTCCATCGTCTCAAGACCTTCCATCGCAACCTGCTCGTCAGTCTTGCCCTCGGCAGAAACGTTCCAAACGTTCATTGCCAGACGCTTGAACTTCTGTACGGCATCGGGCGATTTGCTGATGAGCAGACGGTAATAGGCACCGCTGACGGCAGCGAGGGTGTGACCGTGAGTGGCATCAGTAAAGGCAGCCACAGCCTGTCCCAGCATGTGCACCATCCAGTCGGTAGCCTTGGCACGGTCGATGAGCGTGTTGAGTGCCCAGGTAGCGGTCCACATGATGTTTGAGCGTGCCTCGTAGTCCTCAGGATTCACGATAGCCTTACGGCTGCTGACGATGAGTGAGCGCATCAAGCCCTCGGCGATATAGTCGCTGGTGTTGTCGTCGGTGCCAGAGAGGTATTGCTCCAGAATATGACTCATGATATCATAGATGCCAGCCACCATCTGATACTTGGGGACAGTGAAGGTAAAGCGAGGGTTGAGGATGGCGAAGTCGGGGTTGCGGAAGTTATAGAACATCTTACGGTTCTCCGAGTGACTGGAGATAACTGAACAGCTGTCCATCTCAGAGCCAGTGCCAGCCATTGTGAGCACACAACCCACAGGAATCCAACGGCAGGTCATAGGCTGCCAGTTCTTGAAGTAATACTCCCAAGGGTCACCGTCGTACCAGGCACTACCAGCTACAGCCTTGCAGTAGTCAACAGTAGAGCCACCGCCTACACCAAGGATGAAATCGACATTTTCCTTGCGAGCCGTATGGGCACCCTCCAGAACCTTTTCTATAGTAGGGTTCGGCATCACACCTGCTATCTCTACAACCTCGCAGCCTGCCTTCTTCAGTTCTGCCATTACCTGGTCGTAGATGCCGTTGCGCTTAATGCTGCCGCCACCATAGCAGAGCATCACCTTCTTGCCATAGTTTTTCAGTTCTTCACTCAGTTTGCTCAAAGAATCCTCACCAAAGTGCAACTTCGTGGGATTGTGGAATGTAAAATTACCTAACATGTTTTTATCGTTTTAAAGTTTCTGGGTGCAAAGACGGTGCAAGCCGAATGCAATCGATCTTGATCGAATTGCTGAGGCGCCGCCTGTTTTCGCGACGTGATCTTGAATCACGGTGCAAAGGTACACATTATATATTATATAGGTATTACACAAATTGGCTGATTATATACCAATTTCGCAGAAAGTGCTTAAAAACGTAAAAAAACATACCATTATTAGACTATTTTCCGCATCTTGTAGAAGCAATAGCAGCCTTGACTTGAGCCATGTTACTACGCGAGGCAGGGAGGGATTCGTGGCATTGTCTGATGAGCAACTGGGTGGAGCCGGAATGTGAGATGATTTGCTCGACCTGACCAAGGTTGACCAGGAAGGCACGATGGCATCGGACTATCATCGGATAGTCCTGTAGCGTTTCCTCCATCTGTTTCATCGTGGCGCGAAGCATATCAGAACGCACTTGCCCGTCGCGCAGATGATTAACCTTGACATAGTTGCCCACGGCCTCAATATATAATAGGTGGGAAATCTGGAGCGTCACCGATTCGTTGGTCGTGCCAGTGAGGGTAATCTCCTGCTGAAGGGGCTTTTCGCTTGACTGTTCCATTTCGTTCGAAGATGTATGCTCAGGGCTTTGCATCTTCTTCAGTTCCTCGTTTAGAAGTTTTGTCTCTTCCAGTTCCACCGCCAGATACCTGCTTCGGAACTTGAAACGCCAGTAGAGCCCGATGGCGAAGGAGAGGAAGGCAATGATGGCCAGCGTCTCCAGATAGTTGCTCACCGACAGACGATTGCTCTCCACCAGACTGCTCATTACAAAGTGGCGATACAGACAGATAAACAGGGCCACCAACGGCGTATTGATGAGTTGGAAGCGCAGTCTCGTGCGTCCCATCAACACTAAAGAGTCTTACGACCGCTTCATTGTCGTCGCCTCCGCACGGCCTAATTTCCAATTCTCAGTTTTCAATTCTCCATTAACATGGCATCCCATATGGTCTGTGGTAGCCATGTTCCAGAACTACAAGTCGCCAACCGCCACAGGCGAAGTCGCCACCCTCAGCCAGCCTTGGTTCAACGGCTCTTGGCGCAACACCTTCGAGCTGCCCCATGCCCTCCGCCTCAGTGCCGACTTGGAATGGGCCACGAAGGGTGAATACAATAATTTCCGCATCAACAAACCGCGCATCGTTGGTTGCCTCGGTGTCCAGTAGGACTTCAACCTGCATCGTCTCGGCTCGCTGACGGCCGACCTGCGCTGCATAGACCTCTTCAACACCAACAAGACCGATGCCGTCATATTTGGCTATCGCGAGCTCACCAGCCACAATCCAGCCTGTCGCACCTTCATGCTCGACCTCACATGGAAGTTCAACGAGGCCCGGTCGAAGTACCGCGGTTCCGGCGCCGGCGATAAGCAGAAGGCAAGAATGTGATAAGAATATGTCTGAAAATTTTGCAGACTCTGTAACTATGTGTATCTTTGCTGTCGAAATAATAAAAATCAAAGTAGAACAATGATGGAAACTGATCGTATTATATTGCGCCCTTGGCGAGACAGTGACGCGGAGACGCTGTTCAAATGGGCTTCCGATCCGGATGTGGGGCCTCGTGCAGGCTGGCCACCGCATAAAAGTGTGGAGGAAAGTCTAGAGATTATCCGCACCGTATTCAATGATGCAACCAATACTTGGGCTATTGAATTAAAGGAAACAGGTGAGGCGATTGGCGCAATGGGCTATGGGCCTTCATGTGAGTGTGACCTGCCTGCACGTGAAGGTGAACCGCTTATCGGCTATTGGGTGGCAAAGCCCTATTGGTATCGTGGTATCTGTACGGAGGCTCTGCGGCTGATGTTAGACCATATCCGACAAACTACTGATATAAAATCGCTCATTAGCGGCCACTTCGTAGACAACCCCGCCTCAGGCCGGGTGATGGAGAAGTGTGGTTTTTTTCCAACAGGTGAAACCTGCATAGACGCTAATCAGTACCAAGGCGAGAACAGGCCAATTAGAGTATTGAGACTGGAAATTAACAAATAAAGATATTATGGAACAGAGATTTTGTCAGAGTTGCGGCATGCCGCTCACAGAAGATGTCCTCGGCACGAATGCCGACGGCAGTAAGAACGAAGATTACTGTATGTACTGCTACAGGGATGGAAAATTCTTGCAGGAATGTACGATGGAAGAGATGATCGAACATTGTGCCCAGTTTGTTGGTGCAGTCAACGAGGGGTTGGAAAAACCCATCACCAAAGAGGAATATATTGGTATGATGAAATCGTACTTTCCCCAATTGAAGCGTTGGCGCCAAACGCTGGATGTTAGTAACGATGAAGTTATGAATGTTAACCCCGCTTTGGCAGGTGTAAAGGAACTCATTGCACAGATGGCAGACAAACTGCCCATCGCTTACATCTCATCAGTAGACCAAGAAGGTTTTCCATGGACCAAAGCCATGTTGAAACCACGCAAGCGTGAGGGTATCAAAACCTTCTACTTTACAACCAACACATTCTCAATACGTGTGGCTCTTTACAAGGCCAATCCCAAGGCAAGCATCTATTTCTGTGATGCCAAAGGCTTCAAGGGCATGATGCTGCGGGGCACGATGGAGGTGCTGACGGATGCTGCTTCGAAAGAGATGGTCTGGCACGATGGCGATGAGCAGTACTATCCCGGCGGCGTCACCGATCCCAACTATTGCGTGCTGAAGTTCACCGCCAACGACGGTCGTTTCTACAGTGATTTCTATCCACGTAGTTTCGTGATTGAGTAATTTCCACAGGCGTAGATGGTAATTATCTGTGAGATTGCGTGCCGTTTGTCGCAAAAACATACGGAATGTTCCAGAAATTTGGAGTATTCCGCAACAATTCGTAACTTTGCAGTCGAAAACAGATAAATAATAAAACAGGAAATCAATCCCAAAGAGACAAATCGGGCTATCGCCTTCGAGCTGTGGATGAAATCGCCTATGCCGATGGTGACGGTTACCAAGACTTTCGACGTGACGCGACTATGTAAGGTTAGTCGGCGACGCGGCTATTGGCTACATCCATAATTATATAATAAATCAGGCGAAAAGTCTGCTGATGCAAGGTCATAACATCAGCGAGACCTCCCGCCTGTTGGGTTTCGAATTCCCTCACCATTTTACCCGCCTGTTCAAGCGAATCACTGGGCTCACACCCAGTGAGTTTGTGGGGAAATAATCGTTCGTTATTTTACTTCACGCTCCAGAATGGCCTTGCCTGAACCCCATGCCGTACCGACTTTCTCGCCGACTACGCGGTATTCGTTCTTGGCAGAGTCGAAAATGACGGGCTGAAGCTTGCCGAGGTCGATGTTGCCATTCTCATCGAGGATGCTCTCGTCAGCACTCATATTGACAATCTCGCCAACAACACGGGCACCGCCGTTCTTGTCTTCATCGAAGGTCACAACCTTGCATTCCAGCGTCAGTTTGTACTCGTTGATGATAGGTGCATCCACGTTGGGACTGGGGGTGATGGTGAATCCTGCCTTAGCCACCTTATCGGGCACGTCGTTGCCAGACACGATGCCAAAGTAGTCGCTCTGGACAATATCACCCTTCGTGGCAAAACTGATGGTGAAAGCCTGCTTCAGACGGATATTGTCCGTGGTCTTGTGCTTGGAGAGTTCGAAAGTGATGTGCTTGGGGCCGCATTGGCCTCCCCATGCAGCCATCATCACGTCGGGATTCTTGTTCTCGTCCCATGTAGCAATCATGATGGCGGGCAGAGGCGTGATTACAGCTTTATCGCTGAAATTCTTGCGACCCTCAACGGCCTTTACCTCAATTTTCTCCTGAGTGGGATTCTCGTTAACGTTTGATTCACTCTTCTGCTCCTTATTTCCACAGGCGGCGATGAGCAGTGCGCCTGTCAGCACGAGGGCTGATGATTTGATAAAATTCTTCATGACAATTATTCTTGATTTACTTCCATTTTATTTCTTTAATGCGCCGATGATAGAATCTAGTTCACTGGCCAGATGCGTATAGTCTTCCATCCGGAGCGGACAGGCCTTCAGCGTTTCTCCCATGCCGGCAGGGATGAGTTTGTAGGCTTGTTCCTCCATCTCACGACCTTTCTTTGTGAGGCTGACAATCTGCTGACGCTTGTCCTGCTCACCTTTCTTCCGTGTGACAATACCCAGTTTTTCCATGCGCTGGAGTAGGGGAGTAACGGTATTCGTTTCGAGCACCAAGCGATGGGCAATATCATTCACAGGCTGGCAGTCTTTCTCCCACAATACCATCAGAACGAGGTACTGTGGGTAGGTAATACCCAACTCCGTCAGCATTGGCGTGTAGGCCTGCGTAATGAGTCGTGCTGACGTGTAGAGACGAAAGCATATCTGGTTGTCAAGCTGTAATTCTGCGTGCATACTTCTTACATCTTACCTCTTACTTCTTACATCTTACTTCAGACCTCAGACTTCTTACCTCAAAAATTCCTCGATGTCCTTCTCGAAGTCATTGGGATCTGCAGTAGGGGCAAAGCGCTTGATGGTCTCACCATCCTTCGAAATCAGAAACTTAGTGAAGTTCCATAGAATGTCGCTGTCCTTCTCAACACTCTTGCTCAGTGTCTTCAGCAGGGCACGAGTAGCCTTTGCTTTCAGTCCCTTGTATTCCTCGGTGGGTGCCTGTGCCTTCAGATACTCGAAGATAGGTTGTGCATCTTTACCATTGACATCCCCCTTTCTCATGATCTGGAAAGTCACACCATAGTTCAACTGACAGAACTCCTCGATCTGAGCATCGCCCTCCGGATCCTGTTCCTTGAACTGGTTGCAGGGGAAACCGATAATGACGAGCCCCTTGTCCTTATACTTCTGGTTTAACTCCTCCAGTCCTGCGAACTGTGGGGTGAATCCACACTTGCTGGCTGTGTTCACGATCAGCAATACCTTACCCTGAAATTGTGAGAAATCAATCTCCTTACCTCTGCTTGAAAAAGCCTTGAAATCATAAATCTTTTGCATAATCTTTTTTATTTTAATAATATTGAATCCTTGCATTCTTGGACTAGCCAAGCGGCAAAGCCGAGTGATAGTCGTCCCTTATCGTGGGACTCCAGATGTTTATATCGTTTGCGACTTTTGTCGGTGCAAAGGTATGAATAACAGTTTGTATCGCAAGCGATTTATTTAAAACTTTAAGAATGATTAACAAAACATCGTGAGCGACAGACACTTCTACTTTAAAACTTTTTGTATCTTTGCAACCAATATGGCTATACAGGTGACATACAGGAGAACCAGGAGGCTGTCAATGCGCATCGTGAAGAATGGCGATGTTCATGTGTCGGCACCTATTGGTATGCCTCAGAAAGAGGTGGAGCGATTCATTGAGGAACACCGCGAATGGATAGTCGAGGCACGTAAGAAAACCTACGAGCGCCAAAAGCAAAGGGCAGACTTTTATAATCAGCTGCCACTAAAGACGAGGGAACAGGCTGACGCTGCCCTGCTCCGACTGAAAGCCCTGATAGAGCCGATGGTGGAACGTCATGCCAAGGAGATGGGTGTGAAGCCAGCAGTTGTTTCTTACAAGGCGATGATTTCACGTTGGGGTGTCTGTAATGTCAGGGACAAGTCCATCTGTTTCTCTGTATATCTGCTGCTGTTGCCGGAATGGTGTGTTGAGCACGTGGTGGTTCATGAGCTGTGCCATCTGTTGGAACCCAGTCACAATGCCCGTTTCCATGCACTGATGGACAGATTCTTCCCTCGTTGGAGGGAAGCTAGAAGAACAATGCACCAAATATGTAAAATGGATCAGACTTTTAGATGATATGAAGAATTTGCTTATTTCCCTGCTGCTCTGTATCCTTGCAATGGGAGCACAGGCACAACGGCAGCCTCGCCTGGAGCATCGTGATAATAGTACGGCTAGGATTGTTGTCAACGACAGGCCTATGCTGATGATTGGTGGTGAGTTGGGTAACTCGTCAGCCTCGACGCCAGAGGACGTGAAGCGTACGTTTTCGCATCTCCACAAGATGGGACTCAACACTGTGCTCGTTCCCGTGTCGTGGGAGTTGATTGAGCCCCAAGAAGGTGAGTTCGACATGGGGACGCTCGACGTGATTCTGAGCGAAGCAAGGCATAACGAACTGAAAGTGGTGCTGTTGTGGTTTGGGGCTTGGAAAAACTCGATGAGCTGCTATGCGCCAGAGTGGTTTAAGCGTGACGTGAAGCGGTTCCCTCGTGCCCATACGTCTGAAGGGGTGCCCGTTGAGGAGGCTTCTTCGCTGAGTAAGAATGTGCTGGAGGCCGACAAGCGTGCCTTCTGTCATGTGATGGCGTATCTACGTGATCATGATGCTCTGGAGCAGACGGTGATCATGGTGCAGGTGGAGAATGAGATCGGTATGATTGAGGTGCCGCGCGACTATTCGGCGAATGCGACGCGGTTGTACCAGAGCGCTGTGCCCAAGCAGCTGACCGACTATCTGAAGAGGCATCAGAAGTCGCTGCACCCTTATCTGAAAGAGAAATTGCAGCCGCAGGCTAAAGCTGGTGCCAACTGGGCGCAGTTGTTTGGGGATGACATCTATACGGAGGAGATCTTCCAGACGTGGACCTACGCCACCTATGTGGAGCAGATAGCCAAGGCGGGACGTGAAATCTACAATCTGCCAATGTACGTTAATGTGGCTCTCAACAGCCGCGACCGGAAGCCTGGGCAATATCCGTCGGGCGGTCCGTTGGCTCATCTCATCGACCTGTGGCATTGTGGGGCTCCATCTATCGATGTGCTGGGGGTGGATATCTACGACAAGGGCATCAAGTCGTGGCTGGCAAAATACCACCAGCCCAACAATCCGCTCTTCGTGCCAGAGATACGCCTGGAGGATAAAGACGCGATGTATGCTCTCTACGCCTTCGGGCATCATGGGGCGATGGGGTTCTGTCCGTTCAGCATCGAGGACTATCCGCTCACAACGACTTCCAATGCCAACGACTGGAAGCAGATGGATCTCTCGCAGGACGATCAGCTTAATGCTTTCTCGTCGGTAGGCTCTTCGCAGTCACCGCTTGTGGCATCCTATCAGCTGTTGCGGCAGACAGAACCGTTGATTCTTGAGCGACAGGGCACGAAGGATATGGATGCCGTGCTGCTCGACAACGAACAGCGTGAGGCTGAGATCATCACTGCTGATGGGATTCGTCTCACCGTCAAACATAGTTACTCGCTGGGTTGGGAACCTGGTGCGAAGGATGCGGAATGGCCAGAGACGGCTTGTATCATCCTTCGGCTGGGTAAAGAGGATTACCTGGTGATAGGCAGTGGGGTGGTGGTTACCTTTCAGCAGCGCATCGGGTTAGCGAAATGCGAGGAGGTGGAGATCGTTGATGGCAAACAGCGCATCATCCGTCACCTGAATGGCGACCAGACGCATCAAGGTCGTCATGTGCGCATACCCGTAGGAGCATTCCAGATTCAACATTTCAAATTATACAGATACTGATGAGAAAGAACTTGCTTATTTTTCTGCTACTCTGCCTTCTGACAATGGGAGCGCAGGCACAACTGAAACCTCGTGTGGTGATCTTGACTGACATCGGACAACCGGATCTTGAACCTGATGATACAGAGTCGCTGGTGCATCTGCTTTGCTATGCCGACCAACTGGAGATTGAGGGTATCATCACCTCGACGGGCTGGAACTGCGACCCTTATCCCACGAAGAGCGCTGCCTATCGTGATTCGGTGGTAGAGGCTTACGGGGCGGATCTGCATAACCTGATGAAACGATCTGACCAAATGGCTTTTCTCAGCTTAGAGAAAGAGACGACTTCATCGCCCGCATCGAATGGGCTGAGAAGGGACAGGGTAACCGCAATCC
>CAMIVY010000050.1 GCA_946402275.1 uncultured Prevotella sp. | reverse complement strand
GAAGATGCTTACAGCTTCGATTGTTTAACTGTCCAAACTTTGGGGTTCACTTCACCATGATGTCCATGCTTATGCTGCTTCTGGAACTTTTTGTACTGCTTATCGGTAAGGATACTCTTCAACTTCTGGTCATACTCCTTGCGCTTTTCCATCTGCTGTTTCATCTGGGCCTTCTGTTCGTCGGTCAGCTGAGGGCGCTCAGGGCGCTGTTGCTGGTTCTGTTGGGTAGCACCGGTCTGCCCATCTGGACGCGGACCACGATGTCCGCCACGCATACCCGGACCACGAAGCACATCTTTATATTCTGCATTGAGAGCCAACACCTTAGCCTTCTGGTCGTCAGTCAGTTCCAGATCCTTTGCCATACGATCTGTTATCTGCTCAGGAGTAATCTCCTTGGGAGCCTTACGTTCTTTCTTGTCGTTGTTCTGTGCCATCACTGCTGTCATTGAGAGCAGGGCAATCATTGTCAATAAAATCTTTTTCATCTTGTTTTGTTGTTTAAAAGTGATACATTCATTTTCGTTGTTTTGTCGCAATCGACATCTATATGACGTTACAAAGGTACGAAAAGTAAAAACGTCCACCTGAAGATTTCAGCGAATGGTCGATTTTCTTCAACGAAATAACATTTTTTTAGAGAAAATGAGTATCTTTGCACCAGATTTTTTTACTAACAAACAAATCGTAAATGACAATGAAAAAGAATTCACTATGGATGATGACCGCCATCCTGTTCTGCGGTCTGATGATGACTGCCTGTGTGGACAACACAGACAATCCTGTGCAGCCACAAGGTCCAAGTGGCCCTGCTGCCAATGAAACGTATGAGAACGAAGCCTGGATGGACCGTAACACGAAGCCTGGCGACAATTTCTATGAATTTGCCTTGGGCACATGGCTCCAGACCGCACCTGAAGGCGACCAAGGATACATATTCGGCGAAGGCGAGAAATTTACAAATGAAGTGCTCCAGTATGTACTGACATCAAGTGACCCGAAGGCACAGCATCTGGTCAGGAACTTCAACGACAGGAAGAGAACAAGGGGCTCAGAAGTAGAAGCCATGCTGAAGGTTCTGAACATACAGAAGCCCAACAGTGCAGCAGACGTGCTGAGTGAAATCAACAAGATGCGTGACAAGGGCTATTTCCCACTCGTCAGCAGCAAGACGGATTTGCTCGCAAACCATGAATTCAACATTCTCGTAACCTATGGAAACATGTCTCCCACGCTCCAGCGTCACCTCGCGTTAAAAGAGAAGGATAAAGCTGTAGGATTCATCTCCGATGTGCTGACGGAGATTGATTTGGCTACCAACCTCGACGCCATTGCTGCTATGGACCCTACCGCCTATGTCAGTGCTGTTACGGCACGCGCGGAAAACATCTATAAAATCGAATCAGCCATTTATGCCGGTACTAGTGGGCAACCGCAGGAGCTGAAAAAGGTGCCTGGCCTTGCTCCCGTCCTTGAAATGAAGAC
This sequence comes from uncultured Prevotella sp., assembly GCA_946402275.1. Classification (GTDB taxonomy): domain Bacteria; phylum Bacteroidota; class Bacteroidia; order Bacteroidales; family Bacteroidaceae; genus Prevotella. Next base: position 9,217 of record CAMIVY010000050.1, on the reverse strand, counting down.
GACCAGCCAGATTGCTTCACGTCGTGCCGGCGAAGCTGCCAACTTCGACGAAGCAAGCATCAAGGCAGTGTTCAACATAGACGAAAAATCTTACTTTGACGACTCGGATGCTTTCAAGAATTACCTGAAATACCTCAGAGATGTGGTGGCTACGTGCGAACAAGCAAAAGACTATCAGCTGTTCTACGACTATCTGCGCTATCAACCGCTGAGCATGCTCATGAACTACTTGCCACCCGTAAAGACTACCGATGCAACGCCCGTCAACACTTATTACGCCCAGCTGACCAACGACTTCCCGTTGCTGATGAACCAGCTGGCAAAAGACAAACTCAAGGAACTTTCGGTAGGTGCAGAGACCTGTAAGAAAATGATGGAGGACATGCGCACCATTTTCCGTCAGCGCCTGCAGACACTCGACTGGCTCAGTGACGCTGGCCGTGCAAAAGCCCAAAACAAGCTGGACCACATGACGTTCGGAATTGGTTTCCCTGACAAGATGGTCAACAAGGAATACACACTGAAGGATGACAATACGCTGATTCTGGACGCCATGGAACTGGCCGCTCAGAATGTCGCCCTGAATAACAGTCTGAGATTACAAAAGATAGAAGACCTGCCAGACTACCATACATTAACTACGTGGTATGGTCAGGTGAATGCATACTACGACACCTCTGCGAACTCGCTGATGATCCTGCCTGTTTTCCTCACCAACAGCATTTTCCCTGTTAATGAAGAATACATGCGCTATGCCACTTCTATGGTATTTGGTCATGAAATCACTCACGGATTTGACTCCAATGGTGTCAACTACGACGAGCAAGGTTTATATAATCCATGGCTGCTCCCTGACGACAAGCTGAAACTGGAAGCCAAGCAAGAGCAGCTGATAGAGCTGTACAACCGTCTGGAGGCTTATCCCGGGCAGAAAGCCAATGGTACCATGACGCTGGCTGAGAATATGGCTGACTACGGCGGCATAGAGCTGTCGTACGCACTGTTCAAGCAGGACATGAAGGCCAAGGGGCTCAGTGGTGCAGAATTCGACCACGCCTGCCGCGAGTACTTCCTGCATTTAGCAAAACTATGGCAAATGAAGCCGACGCTTGAAGATCTAAAGGATCAATATTTGAATGACAGTCACTCGAGGAACACGAACCGTGTCAATGGTATCGTGACGCTGATGGACGAGTGGTATCAGCTGTTCGACGTGAAGGACGGCAAACTGTTTGTGCAACCTGCTGAACGCGTAAAGATCTGGTAATACTTGACACTCATAAAACAAGGTGAGAGCTCTTTGGCGGGATTCTCACCTTGTTTTTTTACAGATATATTTCATCTGGGATAACGAGTCGGAAAAGGAAAAAAATGTGGAAATACTTTTCCCATTCAAATCTTTTTCGTAACTTTGCGGCATTATTTGAGACAAAACAAATCTTTTTAACGTTTTATATTATGCAAAAAAAACTATGGATGATGACCGCCATCTTGTGTTGCGGCCTGACGTTTACATCGTGTGTAGACAATGCAGACAATCCTGCAGACCAGCCTCAGCCCTTCGATCCGAAGGGCAGTGAGAAGTTTATCAACGAAGCCTGGATGGACAAGAATGTCAAACCCGGCGACGACTTCTACAACTATGCCTTAGGCACCTGGCTCAAGACTTCGCCGGAAGACGACGCCGGATTCCAGGACAATGCCAGCACGAAGCAGGCAAAAGCACTTCGCGAGTACTTCATGGCTTCCAGCAATCCACTGGCACAACACCTGGTCAAGAACTTCAAGGACACGAAACGTAAGAAGATGGACGAGGTGAAGACTATTCTTGACCAGATAAACATCCAGAAGCCCAAGAATGCTGCTGACGTGCTGAATGAGATTGTCCGCTTGCGCGACAAGGGTTTCTACCCCATTATCGGCAGTGCTGTCGACGGTGAGAACAATACTCACAGCTTCCGCGCCGTAGTCACACTCGGACAGCAGGCATCCTCTGCCAAGAATGCTATTGATATGGGTGCGACATCAGCCTTGAAGAAGATGATTGAAAATATACTGACGGTGATTGACGAGATTGAGAACCCCGACCTGAAGATTACAGACGAATACGTGGAGCAACTGATGACGCGCTCCGAAAACATCTTGAAACTTGAGCAGAAACTGTTCGAATATACCGTCAAGCAATCTGAAAGCGTCATCGCCGTGCCGGGCCTCTCACCTGCCAGAGAGACTGTTGAAAGCAACCGTATAGCCACCCGCCGTGCCGGAGAGGTCAGCCCGTTCACACTTGAGGGACTGAAAGCCGCCTTCAATATGGGCGACAAGGCATCGTTCGACGATTCGAAAATTTTCAAAGAATACCTGGAAGGTATCAACGCCCAGCTGGCAGGCAATGACGCCACGGCCCTGCAGACCTTCTATGACTATCTGCGCTACCAGCCCATCTGCGTGTTAGGCACATTCCTGCCTGCCGACAAGAATGCCAGCGGCGACGACTATAGCTATACGGAGGAGGTAGAGACCAATGACGAGACAATACTCTACTTCTCAGGCTTAACCTCCAGCATTCCGTTGCTGGCCAACCAGCTGACACTTGAGAAGATGAGAGAGTTGAGCACGGGCAAGGAAACTTGCACCACTATGCTGGAAGAGATGCGCAAGCTGTTCGACGAGCGGCTCCAGAAACTTGACTGGCTGAGCGACGCCACGCGCCAGGCTGCACGCACAAAACTGCAGAAAATGCAGTTCTTTGTCGGTGTACCCGACCAGGTGTACGACGCCCAGTTCACCTTGGACGAAGGCAACACGCTGATGCAGGACATGCTGCAGCTTTACGCCCAGAACCATGCCATCAAAGAGAAGCTCATTGGCAAGAAACTGGAGGAGAGCCCCCTACTGATGATAGACATCTCTGAATGGTACGGTGTACACAACGCGTACTACAATCCCGTAACAAACTCGCTGAACATACTGCCCGCATTCTGCGGCGACAACCTACTGCCTGCCAACGACGAATACACCCGCTATGCCGTAGGTGTGGTGTTCGGTCATGAGATGACACACGGCTTTGACTCCAGCGGTTCCAACTACGACGAGAACGGATACTACAGAAACTGGTGGACCGATGCCGACAAGACTACGTTTGTAGACAAGCAGAACCAGCTGATAGCCCTCTACAACCGACTGGAGGCCTACCCTGGTCAACCTGCTAACGGCACTCGCACGCTGACTGAGAACATGGCCGACTATGGCGGTATGGAACTGGCCTACGCGCTCTTCCTAAAAGACATGACTGCCAAGGGAATGAGTGGCGAGGAGCTGGACCACGCCTGCCGCGAGTTCTTCCTCCACTATGCCAAGCTGTGGCAGGCCAAACTGTCATTGGACATGCTGAAGGCTTACTACAACGATGTACACTCCTGTCACGGCAACCGCATCCGTGGCGTCGTCACCCTGATGGACGACTGGTATCGCGTGTTCAACGTGAAGGACGGCAAACTGTTTGTTGAACCTGAGAAACGTGTGAAAATCTGGTAAAATGGAAAAAGGGAGCCAATCGGCTCCCTTTTCCGTTTATTTCCTCAGCCAGATCAGGGCACTCTCTTCCACCAGTATGCGGTAAGGAGGTTCGCCAGGCCGCACGATGTTATACTGCTGGCGCACACGTTCCTGCACGCCAATAGTAGTGTAGCCCACCTTCAGGATACCCTTCAGTTGTGGGTCATACTTATCCTCATACGCATAAATCATCGGAGCCGACTCCGACTTCCGTGGGAAATAATTCTGTGTTGCTGCCATAACCTTATCGTTTCGTTATGGCGCCCAGCAACAAGTTTATCTTAGTTTATCTTGGAAATCTTCTATAAAACTGTCAATAGCCTCAGTCATTGCCTCAAATCTTGGATTGTCGTTTCTCATAATAACCGAGGCAAAGTACTCTGTACCATCAATGGCTATGCTCATATTTCTCAAGTGAAACAGATGAAAGTCAATTCCATTATTTTGTGATATTGACCGTATTGTACCCCTGTCGCTTGAATTCGTCAAACGACATCTTACCAGAAGTCAGGTCTTCCCAAACCTTGCGGAGACCTACAGAGCGCTTGAAAGCAGCCATCTTCTCTTCTTTTGTTTCGTACACCTTAATCATTGCTTATTGATTTTCTCGGTGCAAATTTACGAACTTTCTACGAGAATTCCAAATAAAACCTCAAAAACTTGTCAAAGAGCGCCTGTGTTATTATTCTGTTTTACGGGTTATTCCGTCGGGCGAATCATCGACTCGATGAACAGGATTTCCTCGTCCGTCAGCCCGTACTTCTTATATAGCTCCTCGTCCGTCCAAGGTTTCGAAAAGTCTTGGAGGAGGACGAATTGAAAACAGTTTCTTGTTATATGAATGGACGTTAATGATTGGTGCAATAAAAATCTTAAGAATTTTGTCTTAACATATGAAACCATATTCTTGGCTTCGCTCTTATTATCAAAATCCCCTATAATTAAATATGTTTCTGTACATACTTCTTTGGGATTTAAAACCATAAGCGAAGATATTATCTGGTAGTCTCCTTCTGCACATCGGCAGAGGTCTTCAAGAAAGACCTGATAGAATACATTGAATATTATAACAACGAGAGAATAAAGCTCAGATTAAATGGAATGAGCCCAGTACAATACCGGACTCAATTCCAAAAGAGCAATAGTGTTTAATCTGTCCAAACTTTGGGGTTCACTTCAGAATCATGCGAAGCAGACAATTGGTATCGACTACTACATGTCTCATCTGTCGCTTACATCTTGGGGCGATATGGTGTACGCATATGCTCGTGCGCCCATTCCTCTATCACTTCTTCGTTGATAACACCTTCGTCCCAAAGACGGTCTATCTCTCTGTCTGCTAACTTAGCAAAGAACATAGACAATGTGTGTTTCAACTCACGAAGATCCTCTTCGGAATCTATATGAGCTACAGAATTTAACAATTCTATTTGTTCAGCATTTAATGGCTGCATTACCTTTGCATCCATAACAATTATTTATTATTCATCTGCAAAGATAAGGAAAGTTTCAATATTTTGCAAATAAATAAGGAAGAAAATTTAGGTCACAGGCATTGTATGATGATTTTTGTTTGTGAAACCTAAAAAACATAATTTTTGTTGATTCCGATGAGCTATCAATGTTTTTTTGTATCTTTGCAGCAGAAAAACTGACGAGACCAATGAGAAGTTTTTTAGTATTACTGTTATGGGGCGCAGTCACAATGACGATGGCGCAGACGATTCCTACGATGGAAACTGGAGGCAGGCCAATGCCTGACGAATGGATAGACAAAGATACAGGACACCGGGTGATTAAACTCACCAGACGGGGAGGCAGCAATGCCAGTTTCTATTTCCATAATAATCCGTTCGTGGCAGACGAGATGGTGTTCCGAGGTAGTGATGTGGAGCATGCTGGAAACGACATGATGCATGGCGCCGGACCTAAGAGACGAACGCAGATGTATGCTGTCAACCTGAAATCGCTGGACATCCGCCAGTTGACTGATGAGCCCTATAATGTAAGAACGGAGATTGTCTGTCCTGCTACCCATGAGATTTTCTATCAACATGAGGACTCGGTATTTGCCCTGAACATTGACAACCTAAGGAAACGAACCGTTGCCGTGATGCCTAAGGAACTCCGTGGCGGAATTGTCACCGTGAATGCTGACGGCACCCTGCTAGCAGGAAAGCTGGATGACCCAGAGGAACGCAAGATTCTGAGAGAACACCCGAAGAAGAGCGAATTCTTCAGGCTTATTTTTGATGCACATCTGAAAAAGACAATCTTTACGATAGATACCAGGACGGGAATCATGGATACTATCTACAGCGAACGGGCCTGGCTGAACCATTTGCAGTTCTCGCCTACAGACCCGACGCTGCTCATGTTCTGCCACGAGGGGCCTTGGCACGAGGTGGACCGTATCTGGACCATGGATGTTGTAAGGCGTGAAAAGCCCAGGCTTATCCATAAGCGTACCATGTATCGTGAGATAGCTGGTCACGAGTGGTGGGGTGCTGATGGTCGGCATATCTATTTCGACCTGCAGAAGCCACGCGGCGAGACTTTCTTCGTGGGAAAGACCAATGTTTATACTGGTGTGGAGGAGGACTTTGAACTGCAGCGTAGCGAATGGTCCGTCCACTTTGTGTCAGCATGGGACGAGAAGACGCTGGCAGGTGATGGTGGCTCGAAGACATCGGTAGCTCATTCGCCTGAGGGACAGTGGATCTATTTCTTCGAATATGATGGTCCTCGTCTGAAGGCTACACGGCTGGTGAATATGAAGAACCATGACTATAATCTGGAACCCAACGTTCACTTCTCTCCCGACCAGCGTTGGATCATATTCCGTGCAAACTTCGAAGGTGTGGAGAATGTGTACGCAGTAGAGCTATAATCTCACCTACAAACTTATTATTCTAAAAAAACATACAAACAATAAAAAGATGAAAAGGATATTTATCATGACTATGGCAACGATAGCTACTACGGTGGCTACGGCTCAACAACTGTCTTATCCGAAGGCTGAGAAAGACGGTACAGTAGATGAATACTTCGGTGTGAAGGTGGCCGACCCTTACCGCTGGTTAGAAGACGACAGGTCGGCACAGACTGCAGCATGGGTGGAGGCTGAGAACAAGGTGACGAACAGCTATCTGAGCAAGATTCCTTTCCGCCAGAAGTTGTTGAAAAGACTGACGGAGTTGGTAAACTATGAGAAAATCGGAGCACCTCGCAAGCGTCACGGCAAGTGGTATTTCTACAAGAACAACGGACTGCAGAACCAGTATGTGATGTACCAGATGGACGAATTGGGTGGTGAGCCGCGCGTGTTCCTCGACCCCAACACGCTGAGCACGGACGGAACGGTTGCCCTGAAGGGTGTCTATTTCTCGAACAACGGACGATGGGCTGCCTACAGCATCTCACGCTCCGGCTCTGACTGGCAGGAGTTCTACATCATTGACCTGAAGACGGGACAACTGACCAACGACCACATTGAATGGGCGAAGTTCTCGGGTGCTGCATGGTGTGGCGATGGCTTCTACTACTCATCATACGACCGTCCTGAGCAGGGTAAGGAGTTCTCGAACGTCAACGAGGGCATGAAGATATATTATCATAAGATGGGTACACCACAGTCGGAGGATGTGCTGTTCTATCAGAATCCCACACAGCCCAAGCGTTTCTATGACGTGAGTGTCAACGAGGAGGAGACGCTGATGTATCTGTTTGAGAGTGGAGCAGGAGCAGGTAACAACCTGTATGTGCGAGACCTGAAGAAGAAAGACTCGCAGTTCATGCAGTTGACGGACAATATGGACTTCCAGTACTCGCCCATCTACGACGAGAATGGCAAGTTCTATATCTACACCAACTACGGAGCCCCCAAGGGTCGCATCATGGTGGCCGACATCCGCAAGCCCGGCATCAACGACTGGCAGGAACTGATACCTGAACAGCAGAACACGCTGAGTGGTGTTGAGGTCATCAACCACCTGTTCGTCCTCACCTATAACCAGGATGCTTCCGACCATGCCTTCGTCTATGGCTTGGATGGCAAGAAGCACCACGAAGTGAAACTGCCTATGGTGGGTAGTGTGAGCTTTACGGGCGACGAGAAACAACCCGAGTGCTTCTACTCCTTTACATCATTCACCATGCCTGGCACCATCTATCGCTACGATATGGCGAAGAACGAGAGTACATTGTATGCGCAGCCGAGTGTAAAGTTCCGCATGCAGGACTATGAGAGCAAGCAAATATTCTTTAACAGCAAAGACGGCACGCGCGTACCTATGTTTATTACATATAAGAAAGGACTGAAGCGCAACGGCAAGAATCCTGTCTATCTCTACGGCTATGGCGGATTCAACATCTCGCTGGGTCCAGGTTTCTCCGCTATGCGCATCCCCTTCCTAGAACAGGGAGGCATCTATGCACAAGTCAACCTGCGTGGCGGTAGCGAGTATGGCGAAGAGTGGCACTTGGCAGGCACGAAGATGCAAAAGCAGAACGTGTTTGACGACTTCATCAGCGCCGCCGAATACCTGATTCGCGAGAAATACACATCCAGCGACAAACTGGCCATTGTGGGTGGTTCGAACGGCGGACTGCTGGTAGGCGCCTGTATGACACAACGCCCCGACTTGTTCCGTGTGGCCATTCCTCAGGTGGGTGTGATGGATATGTTGCGCTATCATAAGTTCACCATCGGATGGAACTGGGCTTCAGACTACGGCACCAGCGAAGACTCGAAGGAGATGTTTGAATACCTGAAAGGCTATTCACCCCTGCACAACCTGAAGAAGGGTGTCGCCTACCCTGCCACCCTCGTAACAACAGCTGATCACGACGACCGTGTGGTGCCAGCCCACTCGTTTAAGTTTGCAGCCACCCTGCAGGAATGCCATAGTGGCTCGACCCCAGTACTTATCCGCATAGACACCAAGGCTGGACATGGCGGCGGCAAACCTCTTGCCAAGGTACTGGAGGAACAGGCTGACATCTATAGCTTTATCCTCTACAACATGGGGCTGAAATGGAAGAAGTAAGAGGTAAGTAACCGACGAAGTCGCTTTGTACCTTTAGGTCAAAGAGGTAAGAAAAGTGCCGGTAAACATAGCGTTTGCCGGCACTAATATTATAAATGAGGATTTGATTACTCTTTGTCGAGCAGAATCTTCATCATCTCAATAGCAGAGTACGGAATCGGAGTGCCAGGACCGAAGATGCAGGCTACGCCAGCCTTATAGAGGAAGTCGTAGTCCTGAGCGGGAATCACACCACCAGCGGTGACCATGATATCCTCACGACCCAGTTTCTTCAACTCCTCGATAAGTTGTGGAATGAGCGTCTTATGACCTGCTGCCAGGGATGAAGCACCAACGATATGAACATCGTTCTCAACGGCCTCACGGGCAGCCTCCGCAGGAGTCTGGAACAAGGGTCCCATATCCACGTCGAAGCCACAGTCGGCATAACCTGTTGCCACTACCTTTGCACCACGGTCGTGACCATCCTGACCCATCTTGGCAACGAAGATACGCGGACGGCGACCCTCCTTCTGAGCGAACTCGTCGGTAAGGCGCTTGGCCTCCTCGAAGTCTTTGTCGTTCTTTGATTCTGAACTATACACGCCTGAAATTGTTCTGATTACTGCTTT
>CAMIVY010000049.1 GCA_946402275.1 uncultured Prevotella sp. | reverse complement strand
GCTTGCACGATTGCAGGTCGGGACTTCAACTTATGCGGTTAATCAATGTCTGTTATGAGACCTCAATGGCCTTGGTGACTTTCTCCTTCGGTTCGGTCTTCGGCATGGTGATGGTCAGAATGCCGTCCTCCACCTTGGCTGAGATCTTGTCCTTCACAACATCGTCAGGCAGCACGTAGTTCTGCTCGTAGTTTGAGTAACTGAACTCACGGCGCAAGTAGTGACGATGACTGTCCTCATGCTTGTGTTCCTGTTTGTCCTCAATGGCGATGGTGAGGTTGCCCTCGTCATTGATGCCTACGCGGCAATATTCTTTCTTGATGCCTGGAGCTGCAAGTTCCATCGTGTAGGCCTTCTCACTCTCCTTGACATTGACTGCGGGTGCTGTACTGTTGGCACGTTTGAAGCCCCTTGTTAAGGGGCTGGCTTAAACCAGGGATAAAGTCAAACTGGCACGGATTTTAAACTCGCTTAAACTATACTGACAGTTTATTAAACTCGGTTAAACATTACTGAATAGATTCCAAATGAGACAACGCTTCATTTCCCCCTATTCACAATTTCCTCGTGGAAGAAATAGTTTACCACCACCGGTGGCTGGCCATGACGGGAGCGCACGGAGTCGTCGTTGCGAACGTAAGGCAGTCCCTCAGCCTCGCAGAAGGCGCGCATCTGCATGTCGAGCTGCATCCAGTAGGAGCGGTCTTTCTTTATGTAAATGTCGTGGTATAGTTGGTCCAGTTCGGGACGGTGCTCATGAATCCAGGCGAGAATCTTGCCTTTGTAGTCGCCACGCAGATTCAGGTTCTCCAACCAGACGAGGTTACAGCAGTCCTTAGCCTTTCGGATGATGGCCTCTACATCGGTGATGCCGGGGAATATCGGAGAGATGAAACAAGTGGTCTCTACGCCAGCCTCGTAGAACTGGCGCATGGCATCCAGGCGGCGCTCGATGCTGACGGCCACGTCCATCTCACGGCGGAACGACTCGTCAAGCGTGTTGATGCTCCACGACACACGGGCATGGGGAAAGGTCTTGATGAGGTCAAGGTCACGCAACACAAGGTCAGACTTCGTGGCGATGCTCACGCTGATGCCACTGCCCTGAAGCTGTTCCAACAAGGCGCGGGTGCGCTTGTACTTGGCCTCGTGCGGCTGGTAGCAGTCAGTAACCGAGCCGAAGAATGCCTCCTTGCCCGCATACCGCCTGGCATTCTTAATCTCCGGCCAGTACTTCACATCGATAAACTCGCCCCAAGGTTCCGGATGGTTCGTAAACCGCTTCATGAACGAGGCGTAGCAGTACTTGCAGCCGTGCAGGCAGCCCACGTAAGGATTCACCGAGAAGTCGGCCACCGGCAGGTTGGACTTCGTCATCACCGACTTCACTTCAATTTCTTGTATCTTCACCATATTGTTTCTTACTTTTTGACGATGCAAAGGTACGACAATTTCCCCATACCATTGCAAGACAAACAGCGACTGAAATGTCACTTTTCGGGACTATTGATGATTCCCTGCAATATGACTTGTCTGGAACCCGATGTTAGCACGCCGGGCTTGCGCCATCTGCTGACTACGGGGGATGCGATACAGACGGCCATCCTTTCGGAACAACGCCCCCGTCTGCTTGAAATGAAATGGAACATTTGACTCGACGCACTGGCTGCGGATATCGAGCACCCAGTCATAGTCACACACACGGGCATCACGGCCCGACTCACCGCCTACAGTCACTTGTTCACTCCACGAACCAAGACCACCACGGAAGTCAATACGCTCCAACAGCGGTTCACAGATGATAGCCTTATGACGAATAGGCAGTTCACGAAAGATGGGCAGTCGCTCGTCTGTACGACGCTGATTCTCCATCGTGCAGCAGATGGTGACATTTTCATAGCCATCGCCCCAATCCTCTGGCAAACAACTGGCTATCCGCTCTGGCCGCTTGGTGACGATGTAGAAGTGCAGGTCACTCCTACGCTGAATCATCAGCCAAGCTTCTTCGCGCCAAGCATCACCCTCATCGATAAAGAAGTCTGATGTGAAACACGTCCACATCAACGTGCCTGGTGACACCTTCCACTGTCCTTGACGGTCACGACGGACGGGCAGGTTGAACGAGGCTGTCTTATGCACCACGTTCGAGTCCTTCTCAAACTCTGCATCGCGCCGATAGACATAGCAGTGCTGACAACCTTCGCTCTTCTTATGGCATCCATGCCACAGATTCCACATCTGGCTCATCTCTGGCACACCTTGTCAATGCACCATGCGAAGCCTTTGGCGGTACGGCGGGCACCATCCACGAAATGATTGCCCGTATTCCATTCCAGCGTCGTGTGGTCGGAACCGAGCGTCTGCTTCAGGTGTTCATGTTCCCAACGGATGTTATTGCCCACCTGTGCTATGGCCTTGTCTCGACAGTGCTCCTCGCGGTCACCAAGGCTGAGATAGACATAGGGTGACTTGACGGGATGCTGGCTGGCATAGTCTTGCCATCCTGCAATCCACACCGAGGGTGACATCGCTGCAATGGCAGCAAAACAATCGGACTCCGAGCCTGACCAAAGGGAAAAGAGACCGCCAAGGCTGTAGCCGCCTAAGACAATGGGAATCTCGCCGTATTCCTGATGCAAATAGGGAATCAATTCTTCTGTGATATAACGGAGCGACTCTCCCGCATGTTCGCCCACGGCCTGACGCTTCGAAAGGGCAGGGTCGTGCCACGGTGTGAGTTCCACCTCCCAGTCGCCGATGGCAAAGGCTGCCATCACGAACGATGTACCCGAAGCCTCGCTAATCATGGCCACCTCGCTGTCAATGCTGCCACGCTCCTGTGCGCCCAGCGTCTGAATGAGCAACACCTGCGGCTCCTCGCCTTCGTTATACAACAGGCACTCACGCCCACCGATTTCTACAATTTGTTTCATATTCGTTGCAAAATTACGATTTTATTCTGAAAAGGACAAATGCATCATGTCCTTCATGTCGCTGAAGCCAAGAACCGAGTAGAGCAGACGGCCAGCTTCGGAGGTTTCGAGGTAGATTTTCTTGATGCCACGCGAGAGTGCTGAGCCCACCAGCCAGCGGACGATACGCTTGCCCGTTCCTTGTCCCTGATGCTCAGGGCGCACATAGATGTTCATCAGATAGGCACAATGACCTGTGGGATTGTCAGGCGAGGGCATCTCATCGTAGAGGCACAATCCGCCACAGCCCACGATCGCCTCGTCTTCTACGGCGAAGCAGGCGATATGACTGCCATTGGACAATGCCTTGCGATAGTAGTCAATGTTCTGCTGGCGGAGTTCTGCGGTGTCGGCATCAGCGGGGATGGAGAATACGCAATGCAGCACCTCCATGCGCCATTGAATCAAAAGGTCAAGGTCATCGAGCGATGCCTGACGGATGGTGATGTCGTTATGCATACAGCCGTCCCTCCTTTCTGACGATGGGCAACGCGCGTCGGTCCACCTTGCCGTTGGGAGTCATCGGCAGCGAGGGCATGGTGACAAAGAACTCAGGAATCATAAACGACGTGAGATGGTCGGTCAGCGAACGCTTCAGCGTATTCAGGCTGAACCTCTTGCTGCGAGGCACGATGTAAGCCACAAGGTATGACAACCCGTCGGTGTCGGTCTGCGGACACACCACGGCAGTCTCCACCTCCCGCTGGTCGCACAGCACGTTCTCTACCTCATCGCTCTCCACACGCTTGCCCATAATCATCACCTGCTTGTCCTTACGGTGGAGGAAGGCCAGATTCCCGTCGGGCAGCACATAGCCGAGGTCACCACTGCTGTAGACGCGACGACCATCGGGCATCGTGGTGAAATTGGCATTTTCAGGCACATCGCCCTGATAGCCGAGGGAGATGCCGTTGCCGAAGATGCAGATTTCGCCTGTCTCGCCGTCCTTTACGGGTTGCAGACGGTCATCGAGAATCTCGATGCTCGTGCCGAGGACGGCCTTGCCAATCGAAAATGTACCGTCGGCCAATGGTTCAGCATTATCCACACGGAAGTAGGAGGCGCAGACGGTGGTTTCGCTGGGGCCGTAGGTATTGTAGATCATCACGCCCTGTGTGCGCAGACGATCGATGTATTTGGCACGGATGACATCGCCACCGCTAATCAACAGGCGCAATGAATGAGGAATCCGGGGAAGTTTGTTAATCTCTAATAATAAATAAGGAAAGCTGCTGAGCATCGTCACTTGGTTGCGCTCGATGTAATCCATTAGCCGGTGGATGTCGGCCTTGGTCTCTTCCGAGGGGATGCAGAGCGTGGCACCGCAGAGTAGCGTAGTAAAGACTTCCTCTACGAAAATGTCGAACGAGCAGACGGAGTGCTGCAGCATACGGTCGCCTGGCTGGGGATGAAACTCGTGCTGGAAAGCTCGGATATAGTGCAGCACATTCTTGTTCGTCACCATCACGCCCTTGGGCTTGCCTGTCGTGCCGCTGGTGTAGAGAATGTAGGCGAGGTCGCTCACCTTATTTGTATTATTATGTATATGCTGAATGCCCTTGTCCGTCACCACAAAGTCACAGTCCTCCATCATATACTTGATGCGCTCCTTGGGGAACGAGGGTTCGGCTGGCACATACGCTGCCCCCGACTTCAACGCTGCCAGGATGGTGGCAATCATCTCTACCGAGTGGCTCATCACAATGCCCACCTTGGCGGGCTGCTTCACGGGAAAACCATCAGCTATTTCAGTTGCCAACGCGTCCAGTTCGCCATACGTCAGGCACTTCTTCTCGTCCATCACGGCCACAGCATCTGTCTGTGCCGTCACTTGCTGTTTGAATACATCATAAATTGTCTTCATATTTGTCTTGCTTTTTATTGTTTCTTTTTTCGGCTGCAATTCTGTGCGAACCGAGAGCAGAGCCAAGCTTGCTTGAGCTATGCCGAGGTGATGCCAGAATCGCAGTGTCATTTTTGACGCTGCAAAGGTACGGCGAAAATTCCAATGCATTGCAAGACAAATAAAGACGGAAATGTCACTTTTCGGGACTAACCATTTTCCCTATACTCTAAAGGTGTCATCGCCATGTGTTTCTTGAACAGGCGGACGAAGTAGGTGGCGGTATCGAAGTGCAGCTGGACGGCGATGTCGGCCACCGGGAGCGTGGTGTATTTCAGCTGTCGGCAGGCTTCGGCCAGTATCTGGTCGAGGATGTAGGTCTTGGCCGACTTGCCGAGCGACTGGCGTACGATTTTGTTCAGGTAGTTGGGCGTGATGCAGAGGCGGTCGGCATAGAACTCCGTGCCGTGCTCCTCGCGGAAGTGGTCACTTACGAGTTGTACGAAGTCATCCACATAGCGGCTCACAGGGATGTCCGTCAGACTGCGCTGAACGGTCTCCACTTGCTCTGCATCCACCATCGGCACCCGTTGCAGAAGCATCATCGTTTCGTAGAGCATGGCGCGCAGGATGTGCTGGTCTTTCTGGGCATAGTCTGTTATCTCGCGGCGCATCTCCTGATAGAGCGTGTGGATGCGTTCAAAGGCAGCATCGTCCGCCATCAGGAACGGACTGCTGCGGTCTGCCTGCAGATACGTGAAACGGTCGAGAAAGTGTGGGTCGCTGAAGAACGACAACAGAAACTCCTTCTCAAACACCAGGTTCAGCGCATCCAACTGCGGATTGTCCTCGAAAGACCACACCTCACCCGGAATGGAGCAGATAATCAACCCTCTCTCCAGCTTGCGTAATCGTCCGTTGATAGCTACCGATGTATCACCGTCTAATACCAGCGTAATGCTATAGAAGGTCTCGCTGAACACAGGTGTCCGTCTGATGTCGGGCATCATCTTCTCGTAGCTGATGACATCCACCAGCAGCTCATCGCCATACTTGTGCTTGTAGAACTTATATACAGGAATCCGTTTCATGTTTCTGGCAGTTAAATTGGAATTTAGTAGTCCAGCAACCTACCGTAGTCGTTCCATTCGCCAAACATGCGTCTGGCTTTGGTCTCTATGATAAGGTGCAACAGGGTCTGTTCATACATACCCTTGTCTCTGGTCTTATAGAATGCCACATTATAGGCAAAGCAGAGCACCTCCTCCACGGCATCAAGATACCAGAAATGCTTGTCATCTGCAGGTCGTCCCCGTTTCACGCTGACCCAGCATTCTCTTTCGCTGGCGTGGTGGGCTTCAAGCCATGCACGGAACTCACTTCTGTTGGCTGTACTGAGGATGTTATGCTCTTCCATAATGCCCTGTCTGTTTCGTTAATCATTCGCAAAGGTACAAAAAATATCCCACATCACGCCACTTTTTATATACTTTAAGAGGACAGACACCGTTTTTCATGCCGATATCTGCCCTCTTACTATTTTTGCTCAACCACGCCATTGATCAGGTTTGTCGCCTATTATCTTCATTTTGCAATCTATATCACTAGTGTTGTCACATGACTATTTGCTCCACGCCTTCGGAGAAAGCCACGTATCGGCTGATGCCTTGTGTAGTCAGCTGGGGATAGTCCCGGTTAAAGCGGACGAGAGTAACATCTGGAAATTGAGATGCCATCTGCTCGAAGGGGAAGCGGATGATGACGGGCGTGTTGAAGCCCACGCCAAATTCTAAGAGCAGGAGCCGCCGGTCGGATGCCGTGCGCACGAAGTCGCTGTAGCGTTGGGCTTGACGGTGCCAGTGTTCATCCTCCACAAAAGTATCGTCACAGCGGAGATTCATGCTGACGGGCTGTCCGTCAGGGGTATGGGGAATCATTTCTGTGGGTATGCGGCAGTCGCGGATGGCTGGCAGTGTATGTTCCACCCACTCCTGATTATGATATAGTTCGTTGGGCGAACCCGATGCTGGCTGGAAATAGCAGTAGTCGCCCTGCGTGGCAAAGATGCGATCAGAGTCAAATCCTGCCATCTCGAACTGGCCGTCAACATTGGTGGTGATGACGAAGTAGTCTTTGCCGTCAACCATCTTCAGCAGTTTCTTGTATAGCGGCAATGCTCCCGTCCGATAGCGGCTGAACCAGATGTGCTTTGCCCACATAGCCCAGCGTTCCTCATCGGTCTCGAAGGGATAGAATCCGGCACTATAGAGGTCGGTGATGTCGTAGCGGTCTATCCACTCGCGGAACTCCCTGCGGAAGTCCTCACCGGCATAGTCGATGCCAGCGGCAGTGGTCAGTCCGGCTCCTGCCCCAATCAGCACGTAGTCGGCTTCGGCAATCTGCTCTCCGAGCCATTCTTTACGCTCTGAGAAGCTGCTGGTAGATGTTACGGTCTTTGTCGAGGAAAACATTGAATACAATCGTTTTAAGTGCATGTCGTGGATATGATTTGACGGTCTCTATGGCAATCCTTGCCGCCAGTTCGTTGGGGAAATGGAACACGCCCGTGGAAATGCAGCAGAAGGCGATGCTCTCCAGTCCGTTCTGTTCTGCCAGGTCAAGGCAGGAACGGTAGCACTGAGCCAACTGCTCTTCCTGCTCCTTCGTGGGAACGCCATCGGGAATAATCGGGCCAACGGTGTGGATGACATGACGGGCAGACAGGTTGTAGCCTTGCGTGATGAAGGCATCGCCGGTAGCCAGCAGCCGTCCCTGCATCTTGTCGGCACACTCCTTGCGCAGTTGGATGCCGGCGGCGGAGTGGATGCAGTTGTCTATGCAGTTGTGGAGCGGTGCCCAGCAGCCCAGTGCCTGAGCGTTGGCAGCATTGACAATGGCTTCCACCTTCAGACGGGTGATGTCGCCTTGCCACAATAGAAGTGAAGAGTGAAAAGTGAAGAGTGAAGAATTTGCTGCCGCCACTTCTTCCAATTTCACCACCCCTTTGTCCTCTCGCTGCATCTGCAACTCGGCATCCTGCATTTTCAGAAAGTCTTCGCTGATAGGTCTTGGCTCCCATACGTTCATCAGTGCCCGCATCATCCGCTGTCGCTCTTCGAGCGAAGAAGGAATCCGATGGCTGACATGCTCGTCAGCCATCAGATACATGATAATGTTCTTCAGATTCTCCAGCCTGTCCATTTTGAATTTATACTAAGTTATTTGTTTTTGAATCGCTCACCTACAAATCCGTTGCTGACTTCACCCGTCATCAGGTCGAAATGCTTGAATACAGGCGGCGTAGGTGTCAGGTCGAAGTAGTCCATCTCGGCAATCGGCAGACAGAAGTAAGCCAGACGTTCCCAACTGGTGTAGAGACGGGGCAACACGGGATTATTTTCATAGATCCATTGTCTCACGTCATCCTCCACGTCAAAATTCACCATACCGCTGCAACGGACGGAAACATTGTCGGCGTATGCCAGTAGCTCCACATTAGGATTCTGCTGAAGTTCACGCCATACTGCTTTTTCGGGAGAAGTGGCGAAGTAGAGCATATTGCCCTCACGCTTCATCACCTGGAAGACACGAAGCTTTGGCAGATTACCCTCACACGTAGCAAGGGTAATCTCCTTATGCCCGTCCAGGAAACTGAGTGCTGTCTGTAACATACGCTTAATATGCAGCCGTGAAACGCTCCTTGTGGTGGTTCTCCTGCTCCAGTTCGTCAACCATTGCTACGGCATAGTCCTCCACAGAGATGAAACTCTCGCCATTCTCATCAACAAGCAAGTCATCCTTGCCGAGACGGTATTTGCCGGTGCGAGTGCCGGGCTGCAGGTTGCCGAGGTTTCCGGCGGGCGAGAAGAATATCCAGTCTATATCCTGCTCCTTCATGAGCGTATTCAGGTAGAACTCGCCAAGGCTCTTTACTCCTGGCAGCCACGACTCGGGCAGTGTACCCGTGTCAACAAGGCGTACACCGGGCTTTACGAACAGCGTACCAGCCCCACCGACAATCAGCAGTCGGCGCACACCGGCCTGTTTTGCACCCTCGACAATCTTCGGATAGTTCTCCAGCGTTTCCTCATACTGGCGTGGATTCGCCCAGCCGGGATTGTAGGCACTGATGACAGCGTCCTTGCCTTTAGCCAAAGCAGCCAGTTCGGCAGGATTGGTAGCATCGGCCACCACATACTCTATCAGGTCATTCTTCACCTTCACACTGTCCATGTTGCGTACGATAGCCGTAACTTTGTGACCTCTGGAAACCAACTCGTTCAGGATAGCATTGCCTACGAAACCCGTTACACCGATTAAAACTACATTCTTTGCCATAATTCTTCTTGTTTTTATTGTTAATACTTTTGTTTCGACGGTGCAAAGGTACGGCAAGAATTTCATTCCTGCAAGAAGGCACTTTTTGGTGCCATAGTTACCAAATGGTAGGAATTGTGACAGATTCGGACTTTTGCAAAATCATCTTTAACTTAGATTAACTAAGTATAATGATGTTACTTGGTAACTTTTTGATACCTTTGCCGTAAAATCGATAGTTATGGCAGATGTAAAAGCAGAGTATTTAGCCTGTCCCATCAGGCAAGTCATCAGTCGTTTCGGCGACAAGTGGTCAATGTTAGTGCTCTATATGCTCCACACCAGCAAGACGGGTGTATTGCGGTTTAATGAGATTCGTCGCCTGATGACGGACTGTTCCCAGAAGATGCTCTCGGCTACGCTGAAAAACCTAGAGCAGAGCCACCTTGTTCATCGCGAGGTCTATCCAGAGGTACCACCACGTGTAGAATACTCTCTGACGGGAACAGGCCGTTCACTGATGCCCGCCATCATAGCCCTCATCGACTGGGGCAAGGAGCATTTCGATGAGGTGGTAACGGATTGAAACGTTTTCTTCGCCCATCGGAGACACCTTGTAACGGGGCGAGGCTCTGACAGGAGACTCGTCCCACGAGGCTGCGACCAGCGACGGGAGCAGCCGCCCGACGTGGGCAAGAGGGAAAGCCACCCCATCGGATTGTCTCCCCTCCTACAGCCTATATCCTGCCCTGCTCATAACTCATGTAAGCCCCGTCAGTCACAATCACATGGTATAGACAACTGCGACTACATCACCTTCCATCGGGCTATTCAGCACTTGTCCGACAAACCGATAGGTGGTCACGATGTTCCACAACGGAGATATAACGAGTTGCTGGCCAATCCAAAGCTGCTCAATGAATCATCCGACAAATGGAAACGAGCCAAGGCTATCATCAACCAACTGACAGAGGAACTTGAAAAGTTATAAGAAAAATGCAAAAACGCAACTTAAAAGTTGCACAATTAAAAGAATATATTTAATTTTGCAGCATATATGAATTCAAAAGCAGTACAGTTTTTGGAGGCACACCAGTCTGGTGAGCGTTCCACGTTTGTTGACGATGCCAAGTGGAGGCAGGAGAACGCCTCTTGGCTGAGAAGGTCGCGCCGTGTGGCTTATGCCATCATGGACTATATGCAGGACAAAGGGTTTTTTCGCAACGATGTTGCCGAGAAGCTGGGAGTCAGCCCGCAGTATGTGAGCAAGATTCTTTCCGGCAAGGTGAACTTCTCGTTCAAGACAATCTCGGAAATCGAGGAGTGTCTTGGTATAGAGGTATTCCAGGCAGCAGCAATGGAGGCGTAAGTCTCAATAATAAAAATCCACATCATCATCTATAATCAACTTTTCGAGTTCGCTGATATAGTTGGTCATGAAACTCATGCTGCCCTTGTTCAAATTGACCGTCTCCTTTCGTCGCCGAGCGGTCATTCATTATCTTTGCGGAAGCGAGTATTATCTGCATATTTGACTTCTACCCATTTAATTGTTCTTCAAGAAATTCTGCTGCTATTTGTTTTCTTGTTTCCATTTATTCTTTTTTCTTTTTGAGTTTATTTTTTAACCGCTTGTAGCCCTCAACACCAAGAATTGTAAGACCTCCATATTGACAGGTCTTAGCCAATCCGAATAGTATAGTCCATAAGATTCCCTTTGCAGCAACACTTGTTGGTAGCAGCATCTGGGCGAAGGAAAGGATATAGAAGGGTATGCAGCACAAAAGAACAATAACACCAGTTCTGAAAGAGAGCGACTGGAGCCAGTGTTTCACTATATGAAAAAAATGAATGAAGGCATCCTTTGGGGCATACCATATCATTCTTGGCCCTGCCCAGCGCATCACTTCACGGATGGCCTCGCGCTCTTTAGGAGCATAGCAATGGGTAGGACAATCCTTGCAAGCTGTCTTCTGTTCGCCATACGTGCAATGATCAAGACGACGACAAGCGAAGTCTGCCAGATGCAAGTATTCATCCGGCATTGTGTCCTGATGAAGATGATGGCGACAATACAGCTCAATCATCTTACGGACTATTCGCTTCTCTTGCTCAATCCTGGTCATTTCATTCTGCCATATTTCATTTCTTCACCCTGTTTATCAGCATCCATCTCTCTACTTGCTTTTCTCATAGTTGTTTATTCACTAATGCTATAAG
>CAMIVY010000048.1 GCA_946402275.1 uncultured Prevotella sp. | reverse complement strand
CTGGTGTTTGAGACCAGCGCGTCTACCGATTCCGCCATCTGGGCTTCAAAAGCGGGTGCAAAGATACGAATAAGTGAGCAAAAAACAAAATTATTTTGCAATTATTTTTGTTTTTTCGAACGAAAGTACCTTCGAGACGTAGTCTCAGAGTTACGAATAAGTGAGCAAAAAACAAAATAATTTTGGAATTATTTCTGAATTTAATATAAAAGATGTGCATTTTCTTGTTTTATTACAAGATAATTCGTACCTTAGTAGTCGAAAAATAACATTTTAATATCATACTATGGAAATAAATAAGAAGAATTACTGCGTTATACTCGCCGGTGGACGAGGTCGCAGACTATGGCCCTGTAGCCGTGAACTATACCCCAAGCAGTTCATAGACTTCTTCGGTACGGGACGTACATTGTTGCAGACTACGTATGACCGCTTCGTGAAGTTGCTGCCAAAAGACAATATATATATATGTACGTGTAAGGAATATGTCGAACTGGTGAAAGAGCAGTTGCCTGGCTTTGACGAGCGCAGGATTTTGGTAGAGCCTTTGAACCGGAATACGGCTCCCAGTGTGGCATGGGCTAACATGCGCATCAAACGGATAGACCCTGATGCAAACATTATAGTGACACCTTCTGACCATCTGGTGTTAAACGAGGAGTCGTTCACCCATAGTGTAGAGGTGGGCATCAGCTATGCGTCAGAGAACGATGTGCTGCTGGTGATGGGTGTGAAGCCTACGCGTCCAGAACCTGGCTATGGCTATATCCAGTTGGGTGACCTCAGCTGTAAACCCGAGGTGTTCCGTGTGAAGTCGTTTACGGAGAAACCTGACCGCGAGTTTGCCAAGATGTTCATGGAGAGTGGTGAGTTCTATTGGAATACGGGCGTGTTTATCACTAATTCCCGATACCTTACACAGAGCTTTGAGGACATCTTCCCCAGTGTGTTGCGTAACCTGAAATTTGAGAACCCGAACTATTCCTATGAGGAGGAACTGGAGTATGTGGATCAGAACTATCCGCGTTATCCGAATCTCTCCATCGACTATGCTATCTTGGAACAAAGCAAGAATGTCTTTGTCATGAAGTGTGACTTCGGATGGGCTGACCTGGGCACATGGCATGCCATTTACGAGTGTATGAGTAAGGGCGAGGGTGATAATGTGGTGGTGAACGCTAACGTGATGCTGGAGGATTCACATAACAATGTCATCAAACTGCCTAAGGACCGGCTGGGCGTTATCAACGGGCTCGACGGATACATCGTGGCTGAGGAGGGTAATGTGCTGCTGATATGCAAGAAGGGCGACTCCTCTGCGATGGTGCGCAAATATGTCAACGAGGTACAAATGAAATACGGAGACGAGTTTGTGTAATGCATAATTCATAATTAGGAATGATAATAGGACTTGATGCGAAGCGTATAGTACGCAATGGTACCGGACTGGGTAGCTACGGACGTACATTAGTGAATGACCTGATCAGGATGGGTGACAGCCATGTGCATTTTCGCCTGTATGCTCCTGACGAGGGACTTGATGAGTTGCGTGAGCAGATTATCGGTGACGGTAATGTGCAGTTCTGCTATCCCAGCGGGCATCCTTCTTCGTTGAGGAAGGCATGGTGGCGCTCTTATAGCGTGGTGAAGGACTTAAAGAATGACGAGATCGATTTGTATCACGGACTGTCTGGTGAACTGCCCATTGGCTTGCGGAAAAAGGGAATCCCCTCGGTAGTGACCATCCATGACTTGATTTTTTTGCGCCATCCTGAGTACTACCATTGGTTAGACACCAAGATATACGAATGGAAGTTTCGCCATGCGATACGCGAGGCTGACCGTATTATTGCTATCAGTGAGCGTACTCGACAGGACATCATAGAGTTTGGGGGAGAACAGTATGCTGACCGTATAGAATTGATATACCAGAGTTTTGCACCCCGTTTCTCCAGTGAGATAAAACCTGAGCGTAAGGCACAGGTGCGTGAGAAGTATAAGCTTCCACAGCGTTATGTGCTGAACGTGGGTACGATAGAGGAACGCAAGAACTTGGCGCTTGCTGCAGAAGCTGTGGAGCTGTTGCCGCAGGATATCCATCTAGTGGCTGTTGGCAAGCAGACGGAATATGCCAAAAAGATAGCTCATGACGAACGCATCCATCTGTTGAGTGGTGTGCCTGACAACGACTTGGCGGCTATCTATGCTATGGCGGAGGTCTTTGTCTATCCATCACGTTACGAAGGGTTTGGCATTCCTATTATTGAAGCGATAGCAGCCGGTCTTCCCGTGGTGGCGTGTACGGGTTCATGTCTGGAGGAGGCGGGTGGTCCGCATAGCTTGTATGTGGGACCGGATAACGTGATAGAAATGACGGAAGCCTTGAAGATGTCGCTGCGTGGAGCCCGTGGGCGTGATGAGCGTATCCGCAAGAGTCGTGAGTATATCCGCAAATTCGAAGGGAACGATGTGGCCGGTCAGGTGGCTCGTCTCTATCACTCCTTATTATAATGTCACGCGGAGCTGTACCAGCAGGTCGGCCATGGACGATTTGTCCACCTGTTGCAGACCACTGCTGATGGTGCCACGGTCGAAATAGTTGGTGACTGCCATCTTTGCTGACAGCGTTAGACGTTTGCTCAACTCGGCACGTGCCATCAGGGCATAATGGATGCCATGTCCATAGTACATGGTGGCTGCATGGTCGTACAGAACGGATTTCTCATAGAGATAGATACGGCTGTCATAATTATCGGTATGGAACCATCCCACGTTGGCATCCATTTGTAGCCAACGGTATTTCAATGTAGCCTCCTGACTGACCATCACACCTTGCTTGTTGCCTTGCTCGGTAGCTTTGCTGACTGTATTGACCATTGTGCGGGTGGTCAGCTTTGGCATCAACGTATAGCTCCAGTTTAGGCGTATCTGATGATCGGTGCGGTTAATCAACGTGGTCTTTTCCTTGTTGTCTTGTTGACGTATGTGTAAGCGGTAACGACCTTCAAGACTCCATTTCTCCTGACTGTATTTGGTGGTGAGCATCGCATCGAAGGCATCGCTGGGAGCACTGACCCGATAGCGCAGCCAACTGAAGTGGGCATAGTCGGCATATCCCTGTACGAGCCATGACTTGGCAGGTTGCCAGTTGATACCCAGGTAGATGCCGTGCTCATTCTGCATGCTACCGCCCTCACTGAAACTATAGGCATGGAGGGCCGTATAACGCTTGTCGTAATAACGGTGGATAGCTGTCAGCCTTACCTGACTGCTTACCACATAGCTGAGAGAGTGGAGGGCTGCGATGGCTCCGTCGCGGTTGATGGCTGTCTCTCCGGCAATGCTCATGCGGTAGTTGTTGTATCCATAGTCCAAACTGAAATTGGCAAAGTCGCTGCCTTCAGCCGCATAACGGCGATAGAGGACATTCTCTTTCTGGGGAGAAAGGCGACGGTCCATGTGGGAATATACGCCATTGGCGTTGACATAGAGCGTTCCCTTTCGCCAACCGATGCTCATGCCCAGATCCGTCTCATGGGTATTGTGCTTCTTGCCCATTTCAGTGGGGGAGCGGTGGTATCCAGTGTTAATCAAGGTGCGTACTGTGTTGTCGTCATTGAGTGTGGCATCCAAAGGACGGTAGGAGGCGAAGGCTGTCACGGACAGTTGCTTGGACAACCGGAGGGTAGCCGCGGCTCCCTGCAGATATCCTGCCACGGAACGGGAGGAATGGGCTGTCAACAGATGGTTGCTGCGACCCATTGACTGGAGTGCCGCCAACTTGCCTAAGTGAAAACCGGTGTTCATGACCAGACCCATTCCCATCTGCACACGATACATGCCTAGGTTCAGGGCTTCCAACCATCCCATGTCACGGAGCTGGAAATAGTAGCTGTAGTGGTCATAGCCCATTTTGTTACGGTCGGCAAAAAAGGGCTCACCACCATCCTGTGCTGCCGTCAGTCCGAACTTGATACGGTTGTTGTAGTTGAACTGGTAGCGTAGGTCGTGACGTGTCTTATAACCCAGATAGCCGTCAAGGTTTCCTTGGCGTTGATAGAATGGAATCTTTGCGGTCGCCATGATGGTATGCTTGCCGTATTTGGCCACATCACTCAGTTTGGGCCATACGCTGGGTGACTGCTCTTTACCGACTTCGACGTAGTGCTTGAGTTGCTGACGGGTCTGATAGTCCAATTGGGTAATCATCTGCAGCTCGCTCAAGGAGCGCATAGGACCATAGCGGTAGAGATACTCCATGATGCCTTCTACCTGTTGGGCTGACAGAAAGGGGAGTTGCTCCAATTGTTCACGGGTGGCTTGGTTCAGATTAATCTTGTTGATTGATAAATCCTCCAACAGTTCCATGTTAGTATTGTCTCCCATGTCTTCCATCGTGGTCCACTCCTGCATATCCTCTTGCCAATCGGGTGTTTGAGCGAATGAAGAGAGGGCTTGGAAAGCGAAAAAGAGTATCAAAATACGTTTCATGATTGCAAAGGTAAAAAAAATAATCTTAACCAGTAGCCATAAACTCTCAACTTTTTCGTACTTTTGCACCGTGAAACGAAAAATTGGCTTGATTGTTGGCTTTTTGCTCTTGTCTTTTGCCGTCATGGCACAGGACAAAAAGCGACAGGAGGTGGATATGGACAGTCCTACCTTCGTGCCTACCGTAAAGGTAGGTAAAGTACTGGAAGACGGAGACAGTATCCAATATATGGAGATGAATAATGTCTATGTGTTTCCTCCTATCACGTTCAGTAGCAAGAAACAACAGAATGCCTATATGCGACTGGTGAAGAATGTGAAAACGGTGCTGCCCATTGCCAAGGAGGCGCGACTGATCATGATGGAAACTGCGGAATATCTGGAGACACTGCCTAGCAAGGACGCCCGGGATGAGCACATGAAGAGGGTGGAGAAGAGTATCATGAAGGAGTATAAGCCCCGTATGAAGAAGCTGACCTATTCTCAGGGAAAGCTGCTCATCAAACTGATTTACCGAGAGAGTAATTCGTCGGGGTATGAGCTGATACAGGCCTTCTTGGGACCGGTACGTGCCGGTTTCTATCAGGCTTTTGCATGGGCTTTCGGTGCCTCCTTGAAAAAGGAGTATGACCCGGAAGGCATTGACCGCCTCACGGAACGGGTGGTGCTGATGGTAGAGGCAGGACAGATATGATAGTGAAGAGTGCGCTCGACCTTGGTCGCTTTGACCTTGGTCAAAGAAAAGTGAATATGTATAAAAATATATTATGTATAAAAATATATTAGGTGGTTTGGCTTTGTTTGCCCTTGTTTGTTCTTGTGGTACAGCCAAGAAAAGTCAGAATAGTGAACAGCGAGTGGTGAAGATTGAGTTTAATGCAGACTCAGCCTATACGTTTTGTGCGGCTCAGTGTAGTTTCGGACCACGTACCATGAACAGTGAGGCTCACGAGCAGTGTGCCCAGTGGATTGTGGGGAAGTTCCAGCAGTACGGCTATCAGGTAGAACAGCAGAAAGCAGACTTGAAAGGCTACGACGGTACGCTGCTGAAAAGTACCAATATCATAGCCCGCAGTCCGTTGGAGAAGAGTCCGCGTATTCTCCTCTGTGCCCACTGGGACAGCAGACCATGGGCAGACAACGACCCGGATTCCACCAATTGGCATAAGCCAGTGATGGCAGCTAATGACGGGGCTTCCGGAGTGGCTGTCATGTTGGAAGTGGCTCGTACCATTCAACAGAACGACTCCATTCCTGTGGCGGTTGATTTCATCTGCTTTGATGCGGAAGACTGGGGAGTGCCCCAGTGGAGCGATGAGGTGGATGGTGACTCATGGGCATTGGGCTCTCAGTACTGGGCAGCGAATTATACGGGAAAAGACTATCAGTATGGTATCTTACTGGATATGGTGGGCGGACAAGGTGCTAAATTCTATCGAGAGGGATTCTCTATGAAGTATGCACGTAGCATTGTGGAGAAGGTGTGGCAGGCTGCTGGTGCTGCCGGCTATGGGAGCTTGTTCGTGAATGATACCGGTGGCAGTATCACTGACGATCATATCCCTGTCAACGAGAAAGCCAATATACCTTGCATCGATATCATCAGTTATTATCCTGACTGTCAGCAGAGCAGCTTCGGACCGACATGGCATACCGTTAGTGACGATATGCAGCATATCGATAAGAATACGCTGCAGGCTGTAGGCCAAACACTCATACAGCTGCTATTCACCGAATAACAGCTGTATGAATATTTAATGCTTCTGAGATTAGATCTTAAAAGTGTCTGGAATTGGATTTTCAATCTTTCATGTTTTGCACTTCTTGCATCACGCGAAGGAAATTGCTACCCCATATCTTCTGGATGTCCTGCTCGCTGAACTGACGCTCCAACAGCTGACGGGTGAAGTTCAACAGCTCTGACGAGGAGGCGAGACCGCAGATGCCTCCGTCACCGTCGAAGTCGGTACCCAGTCCCACGTGGTCTATGCCCATCACACTGATGGCATGGTCCAGATGGCGCATGGCATCCTCGATGGTTGCTTGTCCGTCTTTTACAAGGAACCCGTTATAGAGTGTTACTTGCATAACACCACCCTTAGCCGCTAAGGCACGCATCTGGTCGTCTGTCAGGTTACGGGGATGGTCGCATAAGGCTCTGCAACTGCTATGACTGCAAACAATAGGCTGGCGACTCATCTCCAAAGCATCGTAGAAACTCTTTTCGTGAGCATGGCTCAAATCTACCATGATGCCCAAACGGTTCATCTCCTGGATGACCTGTTTGCCAAAAGCACTCACGCCGTTGTGGGTCTGACTGCCGCGAGCAGAGTCGCAGATGTCGT
The DNA here is from genome assembly GCA_946402275.1 of uncultured Prevotella sp. Lineage (GTDB taxonomy): Bacteria > Bacteroidota > Bacteroidia > Bacteroidales > Bacteroidaceae > Prevotella. The sequence continues at coordinate 7,959 of CAMIVY010000048.1, read as the reverse complement.
TATCGCCGTTGTGACAGAGCGTCATATAGACAATGCCACGTTCTGCGAAATGATACAGGTTCTCTATCTTTCCATCGAGGGCATGACCGTTCTCGATACCTAGCATGATACTTTTTTTGCCAAGGTGCTTATTCCTCCAAAGGTCGTCGGGCGTACGTGCCAAACCGATGTATTGGCTGTTCTCTGCTACAATGGCTTCAATCTTGTCGAAGATAGCGTCGGCAAATGCCCTCGGATGGGCAGTGGGTTGGGGCAGGTAAGCTACCATAATGGTGGCATCCTGATGACCTTCCGTCATCTTGTGAAGATCGACGAGCACTTGGTTGTCACGACTGCAGAAGTCAACATTCTTGGGAAACCACATCGGTGTGTCGCAGTGGGTGTCAAGGGTCAGAATGCGCTGATGCAGACGGCATGTCTCACGATAGCATGTAGCTTCTTTTACCAGCCAACTGAAGATAGGCTGTCCGTTCTCCAGACATTCTGGATGCCACTGTACACCCATGATGCTTTTATACTCTGTACTCTCAATGGCTTCAATGATGTTGTCGTCGGAACGCGCAATGATACGGAAGCGAGGTCCGGGCTTATCGACTGCCTGATGGTGGAAGGAGTTGACAGCTATCGTGAAGGATGATGAGTGGGATGTGGAAAATGGGCTGCCGTTATACATACTGTACAGAAGGGAGTCCTTTTCAATACTGACGGTATGTGTAGGGATATTACGATCTTCCTCTTGCGAGTGGTTGTGATCTTGGATGTCGGAGATGTCCTGACGCACATGGCCTCCCAACGCCATCGCCAAGGTCTGAATGCCCCGGCAGATGCCTAGAATGGGAATCTGACGGTTATATGCCAACTGGGTGATAAGCAGTTCTGGCAAGTCACGCTCTTCATTAATGGTTCCTAAGGTAGGCCATGGCTCCTCGCCGGCATAGCGGGGGTCGTAGTCAGCACCGCCACTGAGCACAAGACCATCGAGCTGCTCAAGGGTATTGATGATGACGTCGGTATCGCTGAGAGGTGGGATGATGACTGGTACACCACCAGCACGAACAATGGACTTGTAGTAGCCTTCAGCTAATTTACAGGTTAATTCTCCGTAGTTGCCCGTGATACCAATGACTGGTTTTTGGGGTGCTTCTGGAAATGAGGTATAGGCTTTCGTAAGTAGCGACTGCCAATCAAAGCGATTGCTCATAAGATTATTCGTCAACGGTTACGGGAATTTCTCGCTTGATGCTCTGCTCCAGCGAAATGAGCGTCTCTGTGGCTACCACGCCAGGAATATCTTGCAGGCGTCCATTCAGCAAGTGCATCAGTTGCTCGTTGTCACGGGCGTATAACTTTACCATCATGGTATATGGACCGGTGGTAAAGTGGCATTCAACGATTTCAGGGATGTGGCGCAGGCGTTCTACGACATCTTTATACATGGATCCGCGCTCCAAGGTGATACCTACGTAAGTGCAGGTGCTATAACCCAGGCTCTTGGGATTCACATCGAAACCACTACCCATGATCACTCCACCTTCTATCAGGTGTTGCACACGCTGATGGATAGCGGCACGCGAAACGTTACACTCGGCAGCCACATCCTTAAATGGAATGCGGGCGTTTTTTGACAGGATATTGAGAATCTTTTTGTCGAGATTGTCAATTTTTTCCATAGCTGTTAGAATTGGTTTTAGAGTTATTACTTTACAAATTGTAAGCAAAAGTAAGTAATAATATTGATATATGCAAACAATTTAGAAGGAAAAGTGTAAAAATAGGCGCATTTCCCTTCTTTTTTGTGTTTTTAGACCTTGCGAATAAGGGTAAGACCGTCACGAAGTGGTAGAATGACCTGTTCTACGCGAGGGTCGTTTAAGATGTAGTCGTTGAAAGTTTCTATGCCATGGGTCTGAGGGTCGCGGTCGTAGTTGTGATCCACTACATGTCCGTCCCAAAGGGTGTTGTCTGCCAGAATAAAACCTCCTTTTCTAACTACGGTGAGTGCCATCTCGTAAGTTTCCTTGTAGGTCCGCTTGTCACCATCAATAAAGGCCATATCGAAAGTAATGTCTAGTTTGGGGGCTTCTGTGATGGCGTTACCGATGATAAAATTGATTTTGTCGGCAACGGGTGACTGTTCTATCCATGGACGGGTGAAATCTTCTTGCTCGTCATTAATCTCGAAGGTATAAACCATGCCGCCTTCTTCCAGTCCCTCTGCCATACAAAGTGCAGAGTAGCCACTGAACGTGCCTACCTCCAAGATATTTTTAGGACGGATCATCTGCACCAGCATCTTCAAAAGGCGACCTTGTAGATGACCAGAGGCCATACGCCCGTGAAGCATGTGGATATTGGTGGCCCGCCAGAGCTGATACAGGTAGTCGGGCTCTGGCTCAATATGCGTCAGAATATAATGCTCTAACGTTTCCTCCTGACCGGCAGGAAATTTTTCACTTTTCACTTTAATCTTTTCACTTAACGAGTGCTTCAATGGCGAGACGGTATGAGTCTAGTCCAAAGCCGCAGATGACTCCTTTGCAGGCAGATGAAATAAAAGAGTGGTGACGGAAGTCCTCACGCTGGTGAACATTGCTGATGTGTACCTCAATGACAGGACATTTCAAAGAACGGATGCAGTCGTGGAGGGCTACGCTGGTATGTGTGTAGGCTCCGGCGTTGAGCACGATGCCATCGTAGGTGAAGCCTACCTCCTGCATCTTGTTAATCAGCTCTCCCTCGATATTGCTCTGATAGTATTCTATCTTTACGTCCGGATACTGTGCCTGCAATTGGGGTAGATACTGGTCGAACGATGAAGAACCGTAGATACCTGGCTCACGGATGCCCAACAGGTTGAGATTTGGTCCATTAACAATGAGAATTTTCATAATTCAAATAAAATGATTATATTTGCAGCGGCAAAGGTACGAAGAAGCGAATAAAAAGCCAAATATTTTTAGCTTTTTTGAGCGAGAGTGCCTTAGACAAAGTCAAAATTATGAAATAAAATGGAAACTGGCAAGAATTCGCAGACAAATATTGTTCGGGCTTATCTTCGCTACTTGAAATTGCAGAGAGGCTATTCGGCAAACACGCTGGATGCCTACCAGCGTGACTTGGATAAGCTGCTGGTCTATCTGGAGGCTGAGAATAAGCACGTGCTGGATGTACAGCTGAAGGATTTGCAGCATTTTGCTGCGGGGCTTCACGACATTGGTATCCACGCCCGTTCGCAGTGTCGTATTCTTAGTGGGGTGCGCTCCTTCTTCCGTTTCCTGCAACTCGACGGCTATCGTGACGATGATCCCACGGAACTCTTGGAGTCACCCGTCCTGGGCGAGCATCTGCCTGAGGTGCTGACAGCTGACGAGGTGGATGCTTTGGAAAACTCCATCGATCATTCCAAATGGGAGGGGCAGCGCAACCATGCTATCATCGAGGTGCTGTTCTCCTGTGGATTGCGTGTCTCGGAACTGGTCAACCTGAAACTTTCCGATTTATATATTAAGGAACGCTACGTGCGTGTATGTGGAAAAGGCTCCAAGGAACGCCTGGTGCCCATCTCGCCTCAGGCTATCCAGCAGTTAGACCTCTGGTTCATGGACCGAAACCTCATGAAGATAAAGCCTGGGGAGGAGGACTATGTGTTCCTGAATCGTCGAGGGGCTCACCTGACACGTACGATGATTCTCATCATGATAAAACAACAGGCCTTGGAGGCTGGAATTCAAAAAACAATATCGCCCCATACCCTCCGCCATTCCTTTGCAACGGCATTGTTAGAGGGTGGGGCTGATTTACGTGCCATCCAAGCTATGTTAGGACATGAGACGATAGGTACTACGGAGATTTACACACATATAGATATGTCAACACTCCGTCAGGAAATACTCCTGCATCATCCACGTAACATCAAGTAACTAGAAGGCGGAGGCTTTCAGTCGGAGACCTGCCGTTTCGTCGATGCCAAACAGCAGGTTCATGTTCTGAACAGCCTGACCTACGGCACCCTTCAGCAGATTGTCGATAGCAGAGGTGATAAGAATCTTGCCCTCGAAACAATCGACGTGTACCAAGGCCTTGTTGGTATTCACCACTTGCTTTAAATCGATGCTTTTATCACTGTAATGGGTGAAGGCAGCATCCTTGTAGAAATCCTTATAGGCAGCAACGATGTCCTCGGTATTGGCCTTCGTCTTGACTACTGCTGTACAGAAGATGCCACGGGCAAAGTTGCCACGATAGGGGATGAAGTCGATAGAGGCGTTGAGGCTGCCTTGTACCTGCGTCAGCGACTGGCGTATCTCGGCAATGTGCTGATGGCTGAAAGCCTTGTAGATGCTAAGATTGTCTGAACGCCAAGAGAAATGGGTGGTAGCTCCAGGCTTCTGTCCTGCACCCGTTGAGCCTGTAATGGCATTCACGGCTACATCCTCTGTGAGCAGTCCCATCTTGGCTGCAGGCAGCAAGGCCACTTGTATGGCGGTGGCAAAGCAACCGGGGTTGGCTATATGCTGTGCCTTGACAATCTCGGCCTTGTTGATTTCAGGAAGACCATATACATAGTCGTGGCCGCCCTTAATGCGGAAATCCTGTGCCAGATCGATAATCTTGACGCTTGCGGGGATGGTGTGCTCCTTCAGGAAAGCCTCGCTCTTGCCGTGTCCGAAACAGAAGAAAACGACATCGACCTGATCGAAAGGCATCTCGCTGGTAAAGCGCAACTCAGTGTCTCCGAGCAGTCCTTCATGGACATCGCTGACCAGATTGCCAGCGTTGCTTTCGGAGTTCGCAAATACAATCTCTGCCTCAGGATGGTTGAGCAGCAGGCGGATGAGTTCTCCACCCGTATAGCCTGCCGCACCTAATATTCCAACTTTAATCATCTCTTCTCGTCTTTGTGAATGCCGTAGTAAACACGGAGTGGGGTAGAGCTGACCTTGATGAAGCCCTTGGCCTCGTCAGCAGTCCAACCGGTCTGAGTCTCACCATATTCACCCAACTTGCTCTTGGTCAGGTCGTTAGCACTGTCGATGCCAACGGTCTCGAAACCGTAGGGACGGAGCTTCAATATGGCAGTACCTGTCACATTGCGCTGGCTCGAGGTCAGCATAGCCTCGATGTCTGGCATCACAGGCTCCAGATACTGGCTCTCATGCAGGAACATGCCATACCAGTTGGCTACCTGGTCCTTCCAGTATTGCTGCCACTTACTCAAGGTTGACTTCTCCAGCAGGCGATGGGCCTCGATAATCAGTTTGGGAGCAGCAGCCTCGAAACCTACACGGCCCTTGATGCCTATGATGGTGTCGCCTACGTTGGCATCGCGTCCAATAGCATAAGATGCACCAATCTCCTCAATCTTCTGGATGGCTTTCACTTTGTCTGTGTACTGTTCGCCATTGACGGCAACAATCTCACCTTTATCGAAGGTAATCTTCAGCAATGACTCCTGCTCTGGATTGGTGACGTGCTTTAGGTAAGCATCTTCGGGGAGTCCTTGCGTGGGGTCGAGCAATTCGCCACCACAGATAGAGGTACCCCATATACCTACGTTATAGCTGTATTTCAACTTGGTGAAGTCGGCAAAAAATCCATGTTCATTCAGATAGTCCACCTCTTCTTTACGGGTTAGCTTCTTGTCGCGAGTCAAAGTGATAATCTCTACGCCAGGAGCCATTACGAGGAAGGTCATGTCAAAACGAATCTGGTCGTTTCCTGCTCCTGTTGAGCCGTGAGCGATGGCGTCAGCACCTATCTCCTTAGCATAGCGCGCGATAGCAATCGCCTGGAAAATACGCTCACTGCTGACCGAAATGGGATAGCAGTTATTACGTAGCACGTTACCGAATATCATATATTTCAGTGACTTCTCGTAATACTCTTGCGTTACATCGAGTGTCACATAAGCCTTGGCACCTAGCTTGAAGGCGTTCTCTTCATTGGTTTTCAACTGCTCAGCACTAAAACCACCAGTGTTAGCACATGCTGCATATACGTCCCAGCCATCCTGGGTAAGTTTCATTACGGTGTAGCTGGTGTCAAGTCCACCACTGAATGCTACTACAACTTTCTTGTTTGCCATATCTTTATTTCATTTCACTATACACTTTTCACTTTTCACTATCCAGTGCTTTGATGCGTTCTATCACTTCCTCTGGAATCTTGGCAGGAAGATGTTCCTCCGGATCATAGAGCATGGCTGTGCAGATGCAGTATTTCCGACCTGTACGATGGAGTACATCGACATTGACGCATCCTTCACATCCTCGCCAGAAGGCTTCATCGTCTGTAAGATCAGCAAAAGTGACGGGTTGGTATCCTAACTCTGTATTCATTTTCATAACGGCAGCACCACTGGTCAGCGAGAAAATTTTAGCATGGGGCCATCGAGTACGAGCCAATGAGAAAGTCATATCTTTAATTTTCTTGGCCACACCCAAACCGCGAAAGTCTGGATGCACAATCAGGCCTGAGGTTGTTACATATCGTTTGTTACCCCACGTCTCAATATAGCTGAAACCTGCAAAACGATCGCCCGAAAGGGCTATCACGGCTTTGGCTTCTTTCATCTTGGTTGCGAGGTATTCGTGGGTGCGCTTGGCAATACCTGTTCCACGAACCTTGGCTGCATCGGCAATGGTCTGTAGAATGGTATCTACATAGACTTCATGTTCTGGTCCTGCCACAAATACTTCTATCTTTTCGTTCTGTTCCATTTATAATAATGTGTACTTGTTTCTCACCTCTTACTTCTTTCCTCTCACTTCTCACCTCATATTCGGCACCACATCGCTTAGTGCTTCAATGAGCTCGTCTTTTGTTACACCTTGTTTGATGACGATGAAAATGGTGTCGTCACCAGCGATGGTTCCCAAAATCTCGTTGATGTGATTGTTGTCAATATTATATGCAATAGAACTGGCGTAACCTGGACGCGTTTTTATAACACCCATGTTGCCAGAGAAGTTGATGCTCAGAAAACCTGGAACTTGTAGCATCTCCTTGACGGTGTGGGGTGTTGAGACACGCTTATACATCGTGTCGTTTGGTAATACATACACATAATTACCGCGCATTGACGCTGCTTTTGCTACCTTTAACTGTTTCAGGTCGCGGCTTAAGGTTGCCTGAGTTAATTGAAATCCTTCCTTCTTGAGGGCTGTCAATAGCTCGTCCTGACTACCTAATTCTTGACTGGAGATAATCATTCGAAGTGCTTCAAGCCTGTCATTCTTAACTTTCATTGTTGGTATATTTATTCAAATTTGGCTGCAAAATTATACAAAAAACTGTATATCGCCAAACTTTTGGCTGTCTTTTTTAGTGATTTCCTTTAAATCGCTTGAAAACAAAGCGAACTAAAAGGAAATTTACGGGTGTGGACACGGCATAAACACCAATAGGAGCCTGTTCGGCAGTAAGACCTGCCCATAGGAAGAAATTCAATAGAACCATCTGTAAGAGATAGTTTACGACGTGCGCTATTCCAAATCCAGCACCATTCTTTGCTGATGTTTTCTCACGGAAAATGAAGTAGGCGCTTAGGTAATAGTTTACGATGAATCCTGCAATATACCCTGCTGTCCAGGAAATATTCACATCAATAATCAACTGTAATAGCCAGTAAACAACATAGTGGATGGCCGTGACTAGCACACCCGCGATGCAGAACCGTATTATCTCGCCAATGGCTTCTTTCTTCATATAGGCAGGACTTTCAGCCTGCAAAAATAAACAAAGGTCTTTAATTATGCAAATAAGTAGGCGTTTTTTTGTTATTTTTGTTGGTGCTTCCTATGTTCAGATAATAAATTGCTATATATATATTATAATAAGGTGTACTTGTGATACAGCTTGATGCAAGTCAAGTTGCAAAATTTTTTTTTGCTGAAAACGAAAAATTTTCTTGGAAAAGTTTTGTTAGTTCGGAAAATAGTCGTACCTTTGCATCCGCTT
>CAMIVY010000047.1 GCA_946402275.1 uncultured Prevotella sp. | reverse complement strand
TTGGCATGCTGCTCGTAATGATCAAGCCGGTCGAGGATACGCTGTGCAAAGGGTATGACCTCAGCATAGCGGCCCTGATCATTCAGTACAGTAATCTTACGTTTCACGGCAATGATGAAGGCATCCATGCGGTCGATACTGCCGGGTGCATCCAGCTGACGGATTGCCTCGTCGATTTTCGTCATACCTTCCTCCGGCTGTCCCAGGTGAGCCATCACCATTCCGATCTCTGCCTCCGTACGCCATTGCTCCGTCTCCTCTCCCTGAAGACGACAGACCTCGGCCTTCTGCGTCGCCCACTTCACATAGCCTTCAAAGTCAACCTTGGCACGACTGGTGGTCATCAACAGGTCGAGAATATTCTCCTGCTCCTGGGGAGCATTGATCACAGAGTCATGCTTCAGCAGCTGCTTACAGATCAGGATAGCAGAATCCTGCCGCTGCCTAATAAGCGACTTGCTAAAGATTTTGGCACGGATAAACTGGGCACGGTATTCATTGATATTGCCAAGCAGCAAGGCAGAGTCGAGCATCACGAGTGCACGATCCGGATGATAGGCATAAGCCACCAATACGGAGTCTTCCTGATAAGGCGTATCACCCAAATTGGGGATATGTCTTGCTGAGTTATTTCTACCGCAACCGGCAAAAGCCAATAAAGAAACAAGCAGCAGGACTTGAAGGACATTTCTCATATATGGTCTAAAGTTAATTAATTTTTTTCAAAGGATTTGTAAAATGAAGGGATGTCACGGCGGAGAGTCAAAAGCCAGCCATCGCCGTCAGCGCGGTATTTCGCACGATCAATATGATCGTGCATCAAGCATACCATACGATTGTCGATGGGTTTACCCTCATGGCGAAGCGTCAAGGTAAACTGCTGCTTCGAAGCTGTCACGCTGACATCACAAGGACGACCATGCAGTTCGCCCAAAGCAATCTCCACCAACTGCACAACAATGAGCAGCAGTTCTCGGTTGGGCTGCTCTGCTACCACACGCTTCACGAATGCAATCGCAGTCTCGTTTTTATCTGGTAAATAAACCACCTCATTCATAACCGATGCAAAATTACACAAATTATCCATTATACCCTAAAAAAAGATGCGCACATTTGGGCTCTTTACCAAATACGCACGAAATTTCGTAGGAGTCACCCCATAGCGACGCTTGAACTGTTCACGGAAGTTGGCGGGTGTAAAACCAACCTCAAAAGCAATTTCGGCAACGGATTTCTCTGGATGACGAACTATCAACTTACGAGCTTCCTCAACACGAATATTATTAATGTACTGAGGGAATGATAATCCGCCAGCATACTGATTCAGGAGATCATTCAGGTGATGGCGACCGATACCGAAACGCCTCATCACGTCTTCGCGCATCAGGTCCACATTAGCATAGAGCCGTACGTTTCTAACCACAGAATCAATCGTGTTAAAGAGTTCTTTGCCCATAAGATTTATAGTTCATGGTGCAAAGGTACACAAAAAAATTTCAACATAAAGAAAACACATGCACTCATTTGGGACAGAGCCCAAATAAGTGCATCAAAATAGAAAAAAAAACGACATTCCCAATTGAAAGGAATGTCGCTCTATCTTGAGAAATAAGATATACTATACCTTGATCTCGACCTCAACACCGCTGGGGAGCTCGAGCTTCATCAGCGCGTCAACAGTCTTAGCTGTTGAGCTGTAGATGTCAATCAGACGCTTGTAGTCTGACAACTGGAACTGCTCACGGGCCTTCTTGTTAACGAAGGTAGAGCGGTTTACGGTGTAGATACGCTTGTGGGTGGGAAGGGGGATAGGACCGCTGATGATAGCACCAGTAGCCTTAACGGCCTTCACAATCTTCTCTGCTGACTTATCTACGAGTTTGTGGTCGTAGCTCTTCAGCTTGATACGAATTTTCTGACTCATAATTCTAATTTACAATTTAACAATTTACTATTTTACTATTTACTGCCGCTAAAGAGTCATTTGCTCAGCTGGCAGTTTTCTTTTTAAATGAGGAATGAGAAATGAGAAATGTAAATGTGAAATGAAGAAATGCACTCAGCGGCATCATCTCTCATTTGATCATTTAGGACGAAGTCCGTCATTTTTCATTTCTCACTACTCATTTCTAATTTCGAGTTATACGAGGTCGGCACGGCCCTTAACCTCCTCCAGTACTGCCTTAGCCAGAGCTGAAGACAGAGGAGCGTGGTGGCTGTACTCCATAGAGCTGGTAGCACGACCAGAGGTAATGGTACGCAGAGCGGTTACATAACCGAACATCTCTGACAGGGGCACCTTAGCCTTAACGACACGGGCACCAGAGCGAGCCTCTTCCATACCTTCTACCTGACCACGACGCTTGTTGAGGTCACCGATAACGTCACCCATGTTCTCCTCAGGTGTTACCACCTCGAGCTTCATGATGGGCTCCATCAGTACGGGCTTAGCCTGAGCGCAGACTGCCTTGTAAGCCATCTGGGCAGCAATCTCGAACGAGAGCTGGTCAGAGTCAACGGGGTGGAACGAACCATCGACAACAGTCACCTTGAGCGAATCCATGGGATAGCCACCGAGAATACCATTCTTCATGGCTGCCTCGAAGCCCTTCTGGATGGAGGGGATGAACTCCTTGGGGATGTTACCACCCTTCACCTCGTTGATGAACTGCAGGCCACCGTTCTCCTTGATATCCCAGTCGTCGTCCACAGGACCAACATTAACGATGATGTCAGCGAACTTACCGCGACCACCAGACTGCTTCTTGTAAACCTCACGGTAGCCCATAACGGTCTTGGTGATGGCCTCCTTGTAGTTAACCTGAGGCTTACCCTGATTACACTCTACCTTGAACTCGCGCTTCAGACGGTCGATGATGATGTCGAGGTGGAGCTCACCCATACCGGAGATGATGGTCTGACCACTCTGCTCGTCGGTACGTACGGTGAATGTGGGGTCTTCCTCAGCCAACTTAGCCAAACCGTTGTCAAGCTTGGCAACGTCAGCCTGAGACTTAGGCTCTACGGCGATAGAGATCACGGTGTCGGGGAAGGTCATTGACTCCAGTACGATGGGCTTCTCCTCGTCACAGAGGGTATCACCGGTACGGATATCTTTGAAACCTACACCTGCGCCGATATCACCAGCGTCGATAGAGTCCATAGGAATTTCCTTGTTGGAGTTCATCTGGAACAGACGGCTGATACGCTCCTTCTTGCCCGAACGGGGATTGTAAACGTATGAACCGGCCTTCACGCTACCAGAATAGACGCGGAAGAATACCAGACGACCCATATAGGGATCGGTTGCAATCTTGAAGGCCAGGGCGGCTGTAGGCTCGTCCTCGCTGGGCTTGCGACCCTCTTCCTCGTCGGTGTTGGGGTTGGTACCAGTAACCACGTCCACATCAACGGGAGCAGGCAGGAAGGCACAAACGTAGTCGAGCAGAGGCTGAACACCCTTGTTCTTATAAGACGAACCGAGCAGCATAGGCGTGCATGCCATTGAGATACAACCCTTACGGATAGCAGCGATGATCTCGTCCTCAGTGATAGAGTTAGGATCGTCGAAGTACTTCTCCATCAGGGCCTCGTCATACTCAGCGGCAGCCTCGAGCAGCTTGTTGCGCCACTCGTCGCACTCTGCCTGCAGGTCAGCAGGGATATCCTCTACGTCATACTCAGCACCCATGGTCTCGTCGTGCCACAGGATAGCCTTCATCTTGATGAGGTCAACCAGACCCTTGAAGTTCTCCTCAGCACCGATGGGCACCTGGATAACAACAGGGTTAGCACCCAGAATGTCCTTCATCTGCTGAACAGTCTCGAAGAAGTCAGCACCTGAACGGTCCATCTTGTTTACGTAACCGATACGGGGTACATTGTACTTATCAGCCTGACGCCATACGGTCTCTGACTGAGGCTGAACACCATCAGCAGCAGAATACGTAGCAACAGCTCCATCGAGTACACGCAATGAACGCTCTACCTCAGCGGTAAAGTCAACGTGTCCCGGAGTGTCAATCAGGTTAATCTTGTACTCCTTACCATTCCACTTCCAGTTACAGGTTGTAGCAGCAGAGGTAATGGTGATACCACGCTCCTGCTCCTGGGCCATCCAGTCCATGGTAGCAGCACCATCGTGCACCTCACCAATCTTGTGTGTCTTACCCGTATAGAACAGGATACGCTCAGAAGTGGTGGTCTTACCGGCATCGATGTGAGCCATGATACCAATATTGCGGGTCAAATGTAAATCGCGATTTGCCATTTCTTTTCCTTTTACCTTATTAATATATTAGAATCTGAAGTGAGCGAATGCACGGTTAGCCTCAGCCATACGGTGCATATCTTCCTTACGCTTGAAGGCACCCCCCTGGTTGTTATAAGCATCCATGATTTCTGCAGCCAGCTTGTCAGCCATTGACTTACCGCTACGCTTACGGGCAAATGCAATCATATTCTTCATAGAGATGCTCTCCTTACGGTCGGGACGGATCTCAGTAGGCACCTGGAAGGTAGCACCACCGATACGACGGCTCTTTACCTCCACCTGAGGAGTGATGTTGTCGAGAGCCTGCTTCCAGATTTCCAAAGCTGACTTCTCTTCGTTCTGCATCTTGCTCTTAACAGTCTCAAGAGCATTGTAGAAAATCTCGTACGAAATGGACTTCTTACCATCGTACATCAAGTGGTTCACAAACTTCGACACTTTCTTGTCGTTGAAGACTGGATCGGGAAGGATCACTCTCTTCTTTGGTTTTGCTTTTCTCATTTTTGTTTTTGAATTAATGTCTGCTTGGGGCTGTTTTTTCTCGTTCTTCAACGCTCTCACATGAGCATTTACTCAACCTGTCTTTAACAATTCTCCAGCAAAACGGTTTTTACTTTTTCTTAATTCCTTAAAGGCTTATAATCTTCTCCGATTATTACTTCTTAGCCTTAGGACGCTTAGCTCCGTACTTAGAGCGACGCTGTGTACGACTGGCAACACCAGCGGTATCGAGCGTGCCACGTACGATGTGATAACGTACACCGGGAAGGTCCTTTACACGACCACCACGAACCAGCACGATAGAGTGCTCCTGCAGGTTGTGTCCCTCTCCGGGAATGTACGAGTTAACTTCCTTCTGATTAGTCAGACGAACACGGGCTACCTTACGCATAGCCGAATTAGGCTTCTTAGGAGTCGTTGTGTAAACACGAACACAGACGCCACGACGCTGAGGACATGCGTCCAGCGCGGGAGACTTGCTCTTGTCAACGAGCACCTTTCTGCCTTTTCTTACCAATTGTGAAATTGTAGGCATAATTGTTTGTTTTTTAATTAATTATATATTTTGTTATGTTTAAATTTCAACGTTGCACAATTCATCCTCTGCTACGAAGTAGGCGGATTTGGGGTGCAAAGGTAGTAACTTTTCCCCGAACCACCTAATATATAGGAAACAAAAAGTTATCTTACACTCAAAATTTAACATAAAATAAGGGTTTTGTGTATTATTAACTATCTGTTTTGTGTTCACTTTTCTGCTTTTTGCTAACTTTGCAACCACTTTTATACAACAGAACATATATGAGACTAATTAAAGACAAAGAATTTGGAGGTGAGCGTCCCTTGTTTGCCACCCACGACTTGCGCTTAGAGAATATCGTGATTACCGATGGTGAAAGCGGAATTAAACAATGCCAGAACATGGAAGCCAGCAACTGCCGTTTCTATGGGAAATACCCGTGGTGGCACGTTGACGGAGCACTCATCGAGGATTGTTATTTCGCTCTGGGCTCCCGTTCAGCCATCTGGTACACCAACGACCTTGTGATGCGCCGTTGCCGTATTGACGCCCCAAAATTCTTCCGTGAGATGAAGAATGTGGAATTGGAGGACGTTGAATTGACAGATGCCGATGAAACCTTTTGGAAAATTGATGGTCTGAAACTTAAGAACGTAAAGCTGCATGGGGGCACCTACCCTTTCATGTTCTCCAAGAACATCTATGTTGACGGATTGGAGAGCGATTCAAAGTATGTCTTCCAATATTGTAAGAACGTAGAGATTCACAATGCCAAGATACTTACCAAGGACTCTTTCTGGGAGTGTGAAAACGTTACCATCTACGATTCGGAGCTAGATGGTGAATACCTGGCATGGCATTCCAAGAACGTACGTTTAGTGAACTGTCATCTGGCTGGCGAGCAACTCCTTTGCTATGCGACGGATTTGGTGCTCGAGAACTGTACCTTCGACCGCATGTGCGACCGCATCTTCGAATATTCAACGGTGAATGCGGACATTCGTGGACACATCGAGAATATCAAGAACCCCACCAGCGGACATATTATTGCCGACTCCATTGGCTCCATCACCATCGATGAGAATGTTCGCCAACCGAACAATTGCGTGATAGAGGTGAGAAGTAAGAAGTAAGAGACATGAGTGCATATTGCTTTGACAAAGTTATAGAGCGTCGCGGAACAGGGTGTGTGAAGTGGGACGAGAGCGAAGAAGGTATTATTCCCTTATGGGTTGCCGACATGGACTTCCCCGTTGCACCAGCCATCCAGGAAGCCATCCGCCAGCGTGCCAATCACCCTGTTTTCGGCTATACCCTTGTACAGGAGGATTATTACGAGGCTATTATTTCATGGTTCCATCGCCGGCACCGCTGGACTATCGCGCGCGAACATATATTATATACTATAGGAGTCGTTCCTGCCATATCGGTTGCCATCAAGGCGCTCACCATGCCTGGCGAAAAAGTGCTTATTCTTTCACCCGACTACAATTGTTTCTTCAGCAGCGTGAAGAACAATGGTTGCGAGGTGGTAGAGAGTGTGTTGCAATACCGTAGCAATACCAACCGCTTTGAGGTTGACTGGGCAGACTTTGAAGAAAAGTGCAAGGACGAGAAATGCACCGTCTTTCTGCTTTGCAATCCCCATAACCCTACTGGACGTGTATGGAACCGCGAGGAATTGCAGCGTATGACAGACATTTGTCAACGCTATCAGGTGCGCATTGTCAGCGACGAGATACATTGCGAGCTTACCATGCCAGGCTTTACATTCTGTCCGATGGGAACCGTAGATTCCACCGCAGTCATCTTGAATTCACCTTCCAAGTCGTTTAATATCGCAGGACTTCAGATTGCCAACATCATTTGTACCGATGCTCCCACCCGTCGCCGACTTGACCGAGCCATTAACATCAACGAAGTGTGCGACGTGAATCCGTTCGGCCCTGTAGCACTGATGGCCGCCTACAATGAGAGCGAGCAATGGATTGACGAATTAAACAAATATTTATGGCACAACTATACCATTTTATGCGATTTCATCAAGGAAAAGAATCTCCAATGGAAAGTGATGCCCCTTGAAGGGACCTACCTTGTATGGGTTGACGTTTCAGCAGCTTGCGGGGATTCTGTAGCCACATACTGTGAACGAATCAAGCAAAAGTGCAAGGTATGGCTCAACCCCGGCACCATGTATGGTCCCACATCAGGCGAAGGCTATCTCCGCATCAACATCGCCTGTCCACAATCAACCCTGTTAGAAGCATTAAACAGATTAATAAAATATGAAGAATGAAGTTAACTCATGGTCAGTGACCTGGGGTGTCCTCATGGCCATCCTCTTTTCGGCAGCAGCTGCCTACCTTGGACTAAAAGTCGGTCAGGTGTTCGAAGCCGCCATTCCCATTGCCATCATAGCTGTAGGCGTATCCACCGCAGCTAAGCGTTCTAACGCCTTGCGCGAAAATGTCATCATCCAGTCTATCGGAGCCTGCTCAGGTGCCGTAGTGGCTGGTGCCATTTTCACGCTCCCCGCCATCTACATCTTACAGGCCAAATATCCTGAGATGTCAGCAGACTTCCTCAAGATATTCATCGCCTCACTCTTAGGTGGTGTGCTGGGCATCCTGTTCCTCATCCCCTTCCGCCGATATTTCGTCGAAGCACCCCAGGAACAATTCCCTTTCCCAGAAGCAACGGCTACCACTCAAGTCCTGAAGAGCGGGAACGAGGAAAGCAGTCAGGCAAAGCCCCTGCTCATTGCCGGACTGGTGGGTGGACTTTATGATTTCATTGTGGCCACCTTCGGTTGGTGGAATGAGAATGTCACTTCACGCATGATACCTTTCGGTGATGATTTCGCAGAGAAAACAAAGCTGGTATTTAAAAACAATACGGGGGCTGCCGTCCTCGGCTTAGGATATATTATTGGCTTCCGTTATGCACTTATCATTACGCTGGGCTCATTGTTTGTATGGTGGCTCGTCGTACCGGGCATGGCCCTGATCTTCCCCGACATAGTATTAAATCAATGGAACCCAGCCATCGAGACTGCCGTTGGCGACATGTCGCCCGAACTCATCTTCACCTCCTACGGAAAATCTATCGGCATTGGAGCCATTGCGATGGCTGGCATCATCGGTATCATCAAATCGTGGGGAGTCATCAAGAGCGCTGTCGGCCTGGCAACAAAAGCAGGAGCTGCTTCTGAATCACAGACAATACAACAAGACCTGCCGTTTAAGTTTATTGCCATCGCAGCAACATTGACTTTAGCTATCACCTTTCTGTTCTTTTGGTTCGGCGTGATGGATGGAAACCTGTTGTTTGCCCTTGTAGCCATCATTCTGACCGCTGTCATTGCGTTCCTGTTTACGACAGTAGCCGCCAATGCCATTGCCATCGTAGGTTCCAATCCTGTCAGTGGCATGACACTCATGACGCTCATCCTGGCATCTGTTGTGATGGTAGCCGTAGGACTGAAGGGTACAGGCGGTATGGTGGCCGCCCTCATCATGGGCGGCGTCGTATGTACTGCCCTGTCTATGGCAGGTTCATTTATCACCGATCTGAAGATAGGTCACTGGTGTGATACTTTGCCTAAGAAACAAGAAACATGGAAATTCCTCGGCACACTGGTCAGTGCAGCCACCGTGGGAGGTGTCATGATGCTACTCAACGAGACCTACGGCTTTGCCTCCGGTGCCCTTGCTGCTCCTCAGGCTAATGCGATGGCAGCCGTCATCGACCCCTTGATGAATGGTGTCGGAGCACCTTGGATTCTCTATGCCCTTGGTGCTGTCATCGCCGTGGTACTTACCTTCTGCAAAGTGCCAGCCTTGGCTTTCGCCCTCGGTATGTTCATTCCCATGGAGCTCAACGTACCCCTGTTGATTGGCGGAGCAGTCAACTGGTATGTCACCACCCGCTCGAAGGATGCCGATGTCAACAAGGCTCGTGGTGAGAAAGGCAACCTCATCGCCTCAGGTTTCATAGCCGGAGGTGCCCTCATGGGTGTTATCAGTGCCCTTCTCCGCTTCGGAGGCATCCAGTTCGACTATGCACAATGGTGGGCCAACCCGCTCTCTGAGCTTTGCTCGCTTGCAGCATACGTCTTGCTGATTGCCTATTTCATCCGTGCAACCAAGAAGTAAATGGCGGTTTCTTTCATTATACCTATCAAAAGCGGGAGAATACTGCATAAAGATGTAAGAAGATGGAAAATTATGAGTTTTTTGCCATAAAAATTCAGCGATATGCATGTTTTTTCGTATCTTTGCCATCGTTTTATTATAAAATAGAGGAAGCATCATGAAACTATTCGACGTATATCCCCTGTTCGACGTGAACATCGTCAAGGGACAGGGAACGAAGGTGTGGGACGACAAGGGTCAGGAGTATCTGGATCTGTATGGTGGCCATGCTGTCATCAGCATCGGTCACTCGCACCCCCATTATATAAATAAGGTGACAGAACAGTTGCAGCAGATTGGGTTCTACTCCAACTCCGTCATCAACAAACTGCAGCAGCAGGTGGCCGAGCGGCTGGGTAAGATCAGCGGCTACGAGGACTACCAGCTGTTCCTCATCAACAGCGGTGCCGAGGCCAACGAGAACGCGCTGAAGCTGGCATCGTTCAAGAACCCGACAGCCACGCGCATCCTGTCGTGCGAGAAGGCGTTCCACGGTCGCACATCACTGGCCGTAGAGGTGACCAACAACCCCAAGATTGTTGCTCCGCTGAACGACAACCACCACGTGCGCTTCCTGCCGTTGAACGACATAGAGCCGTGGGTGCGCGAACTGTCGCGCGGTGGTGTCGCTGCCGTCATCCTGGAGTGCATCCAAGGCGTCGGTGGCATCCAGATGGCCACGCCGAAGTTTGCCCAAGACCTGGCATACGCCTGCAAGCGCTTTGGTGTGACGCTGATTTGCGACGAGATACAGTGCGGCTATGGCCGTAGCGGTAAGTTCTTTGCCCACCAGTGGCTGGGCATCAAGCCCGACATCATCACCGTCGCCAAGGGTATCGCCAACGGCTTCCCCATGGGTGGCGTACTGATTTCGCCCGACTTCCAGCCCGTCTATGGCCAGCTGGGCACCACGTTTGGCGGCAACCACCTGGCCTGTGCTGCGGCGCTGGCTGTGCTCGACGTATTTGAGGAGGAACATCTTGTAGAGAATGCTCGTGAGGTGGGCGATTATCTGATGGAAAAACTGCAGGCCCTCAACAGTCCACATATCAAGGAAGTTCGCGGACGCGGCCTGATGATTGGCATCGAGCTGGACGTGCCCCACAAGGACGTGCGACTGCCGCTCATCTATGACGAGCACTGCTTTACCGGCTGTGCAGGCACGAACATCCTGCGACTGTTGCCGCCGCTGTGCCTGACGAAACAAGATGCAGACGACTTTGTAGAACGACTAAAGCGAGTATTATGAAGATATCAGTGATAGGCGCCGGAGCAATGGGTGGCGCCACCGTAGAAGGACTGCTAAAAGGCAACTACGTACAGGCTGCCGACATCTGTGTGAGCGATGCCTCGCAGAAAGCCGTCGAGCGCTTTGCCGACAGCGGTGCCATCATAACGACAGACAACAACGCTGCCGCCAAATGGGGCGACATGGTGCTGGTATTTGTGAAGCCCTGGCTTGTAGAGCAGGTGCTGACCGGCATCAAGGACGTGCTGGACTACAAGCGTCAGACGCTGGTTGTCGTAGCGGCCGGCATCAAGGGCGAACAACTGAAAACGTGGATGCAGAAGGACGGGCAGTTGCCTGTCCTGTTCCTGGCCATTCCGAACATCGCCATCGCACAGCTGGCGTCGATGACGTTCCTGGTGAGCGTTGCGACTGAGTCGCAACATACGGAACAGGTGAAGGCGCTGTTCGACTCGATGGGACAGACCATCGTGACGGAGGAGAAACTGTTAGGAGCCGGTACGACGCTGGCCTCGTGCGGTATTGCCTACGCCATGCGCTATGTGCGTGCAGCCAGCGAGGGCGGCGTGGAGCTGGGATTCAAGGCCGACGATGCCAAGAACATTGTGCTGCAGACGATGAAGGGTGCCGTGGAACTGCTGCAGGCCACCGGACTGCACCCCGAGGCAGCCATCGACCTGGTGACGACGCCTGGCGGTGTGACCATCAAGGGACTGAACGAGATGGAGCACAATGGATTTACATCAAGTGTTATTAAAGGATTAAAAGCGGGAGCGAAATAAATTATGGACGAACAACTGAAACAAATTGGAGAGCGTCTGCGCGGCCTGCGCGACGTGCTCGACATCCCCGTCAGCGAGATGGCCGAGACCATCGGCATCAGTGCTGACAAGTATGAGAAGATAGAGCAGGGCGAGATGGACATCACCATCTCGAACCTGATGAAGATAGCGCGCAAATATGGCGTATCGACGGAAGAGCTGATCTTTGCTGAGGCACCCCACATGAAGTCATACTACGTGACACGTAAGGGACAGGGCATGAGCATTGAACGTACCAAGGCTTATAAATATCAGAGTCTTGTGGGCGGTTTCGTGGGTCACAAGGCCGACGTGTTCATCGTAACCGTCGAACCCAAGCCCGAGGCCCACGTGGTGTATAAGAACAGCCACCCCGGCCAGGAGTTCAACATGGTGCTCGAAGGCAAGATGGAGCTCTATATTGCCGGTAAGACCATCGTATTGGAAGAGGGCGACAGCATTTATTTCGACTCTACCAAGCCCCACGGCATGCTGGCCGTTGGCGACAAGGCCGTGAAGTTCCTTGCCTTTACGGTAGAATAAAAGACCCACCCCCATCCCCTCCCTGAATGGAGGGGAGTAATTACCAATCAAAACAGATTATATTCATGGAAGATAATAAAAGAATAGAAGGAGTATCTACTCCCCTCACTCACAGGGAGGGGCAGGGGGAGGGTCTCCTGAATAGATTTTTGAAACAGACATCCTTCACAAGCGTGGAGGATTACAATAAGAACCTGGAGTTCATCATTCCCGAGAACTTCAACTTCGCCTACGACGTGATGGACGCCTGGGCCGAAGAGAAACCCGACGGTCTGGCACTGCTCTGGACCAACGACCAGGGCGAGGAGATACGCACCACCTTCAGGGAGCTGAAGGAACAGTCGGACCAGGCTGCCAGCTACCTGCAGACGCTGGGCATCGGCAAGAACGACCCCGTGATGCTCATCCTGAAGCGCCGCTACGAGTGGTGGGTGGTGATGCTCGCCCTGCATAAGATTGGTGCCATCGTCATCCCCGCCACCCACATGCTGACCAAGCACGACATCGTTTATCGCAACACACGCGCCTCGGTGAAGGCCATTATCTGTGTGGACGACCCCTACGTGGTGGGCGAAATACAGAAGGCCATGCCCGAGAGCCCGACGGTGAAGCAATATATCGCCGTGGCAGACCACGGCAAGCCCATTCCCGAAGGATTCCACGACTGGCAGACGGAATGGCTGAAGGCACCCCGGTTTGTGAAGCCCGCCTTCGTCAACAACAACAGCGACACCATGCTGATGTACTTCACCAGCGGCACCTCGGGCGAGCCGAAGATGGTGGCACACGACTATCTGTACGCCATGGGCCACCTGACCACGGGCGTCTTCTGGCACAACCTGCACGAGGGTTCGCTCCACCTCACCGTGGCCGACACGGGGTGGGGCAAGGCCGTCTGGGGCAAGTTCTACGGGCAGTGGTTTGCCGGTGCTACGGTGTTTGTCTTCGACCACGAGAAGTTCAATGCCGACACGCTGCTGCGCCAGATAGAGAAATACCGAGTGACGAGCTTCTGTGCACCGCCCACCATCTACCGCTTCATGATTCGCGAGGACCTGTCGAAGTACGACCTCAGCTCACTGCAATACTGCTGCACCGCCGGCGAGGCGCTGAACCCTGCCGTGTTCGACAAGTTCTATGAGAAGACCGGCATCAAGATGATGGAAGGCTTCGGACAGACCGAGACCACGATGACGCTGGGCACCTTCCCGTGGATGACGCCGAAGCCCGGCTCGATGGGTATTCCCAACGCGCAGTACGACATCGACCTGCTGCGCGCCGACGGTACCCCGTGCGAGGACGGTGAGAAGGGCGAGATTGTGGTGCGCGTGGGCGACAAGAAGCCTGTGGGCCTGTTCAAGGGCTACTACCGCGACGAGGAGAAGACCCGCGAGGCGTGGCACGACGGCATCTACCACACGGGCGACATGGCCTGGCGCGACGAGGACGGCTACTACTGGTTCGAGGGCCGCATCGACGACGTCATCAAGTCCTCGGGCTACCGCATCGGTCCGTTCGAGGTAGAGTCGGCACTGATGACCCACCCCGCCGTCGTGGAGTGCGCCATCACCGGTGTGCCCGACGACATCCGCGGCATGGTGGTCAAGGCCACCGTCGTGCTGGGCAAGGAGTGGAAGGACAAGGCCGGCGACGACCTCGTCAAGGAACTGCAGCAGCACGTCAAGAAGGAGACCGCTCCCTACAAATACCCGCGCATCGTCGAGTTTGTCGATGAGCTGCCCAAGACCATCTCGGGCAAGATACGCCGAGTAGAGATAAGACAACGCGACAATAAAGCAGAGTAAGGCACTCTGTAGAACAGAAACAGACAACGTACACGAAGAAAAAGAAGGAAAAAATGAAGAAAAGCGAGAAATTTGTCATTACCATCAACCGCGAGCTGGGTTCCGGCGGACGGACAGTAGGGCGCTTGCTGGCAACGCGTCTGCAAGTGAAGTATTACGACAAGGCCCTCATCGAGCAGCTTACCAAGAAGTTCAACCTCTCTGCCGAAGAGATAGAGCGCATCAAGGGTCAGAAGAAGAGCTGGTGGAACGAATTCAACAACTACTATAAGGTGCTCAACTCTACCGTCAAGCCCATGGAAGCCGAGACGGTGATAACCACCAACATCCTCTTCAATACCGAGAAGGAAATACTCACCACCCTGGCCAAGGAAGAATCGTGCGTGGTGGCAGGCAGAAGCGGCTTCCTCGTATTCCGCGACCACCCCAACCACCTCAACGTCTTCATCGAGGCTTCGATGGAACATCGCATAGAGCGACTGATGCGCAAGAAGAACATCATGCGTCAAGAGGCCATCGATATCATCAACAAGGTGGACAAAGAGCGAGAAATCTTCATCCAGAAATATGAAGACACATCGCGCTACGACACTCGCAACTACCATCTCATCATCAATATGGACGAGTTGAGCGAAGAGGGTGCCGTAGATGTCATCATGAGCTACATCAACGCCCAAACCGAATAAAAAAAAGACGCTGAGCATGAACCACCGCATTGTCATCAAAGTGGGCTCCAACGCACTGACGCGCCCCGACGGACGGCTCGACGTGACGCGCATGTCGGCACTGGTCGACCAGATAGCATGGCTGCGCTCCAAAGGGTGCGAGGTGATACTCGTGTCCAGCGGTGCCGTGGCCTGCGGGCGCCGCGAACTGGACATAGCGCACGAGCTGGACTCCGTGGAGCAGCGCCAGCTGTTCTCCGCCATGGGCCAGGCCAAGCTCATCGGACTCTACTACGACCTGTTCCGCGAGTACCACATCCACGTAGGCCAGGTGCTGACGATGAAGGAGAACTTCGAGCCCGGCGAGCAGTATGATAATCAGCGCGCCTGCATGACCGTGATGCTGGAGAACGGCGTGCTGCCCATCGTCAACGAGAACGACACCGTCTCAGTCACCGAGCTGATGTTCACCGACAACGACGAGCTCTCGGGACTCATCGCCCAGATGATGCAGGCCGACACGCTCGTCCTCCTCTCGAACATCGACGGCATCTTCACCGGCAACCCCGCCCACCCGCAGTCACGGCTCATCAACGAGGTGCTGCCCGGCACCGACCTCTCCGAATATATCCAGACCGAGAAGAGCTCGGCCGGTCGCGGCGGCATGCAGTCGAAGTACGCCACAGCCGTCCGCGTCCAGCAGGCAGGCATCCGCGTCATCATTGCCAACGGCAAGCGCGACAACATCCTCATCGACCTGACGGAACACCCGGAAACCACTCCCCACACGGAGTTTGCACCCCTGCAATGAGGTCGCAGGATGACTTTCTAGCCCGTTGCACCCCTGCAATGGGGTCGCAGGACGACTTTCTAGCCCGTTGCACCCCTGCAATGGGGTCGCAGGACGACTTTCTAGCCCGTTGCACCCCTGCAATGAGGTCGCAGGACGA
>CAMIVY010000046.1 GCA_946402275.1 uncultured Prevotella sp. | reverse complement strand
CTACGGGCGCAACTCTTTAAATTAGAAATTAGAAATGAGAAATGAAGAAGAATCGATTGATTGAGATTGCGGTGAAGATGGTAGTAGCCGCACTCACAGCTTTCCTGACGGCACTCACCACCACGAGTTGCATGGGCCGCGGGCCGATAGCATTCTGAAACCACGGGACTTGAATCCTGAAGCTAAAGGGGACTGACAGACTATATGAACTGGCAGCCCTCTTTTTAATGTTTGATTATTAACTACTTCTTGTGGAGTTTTGCAATGGCCACCCTTGAGGATGTTAGCAATTCGCCGTTTGCCAAGAGATAATCACACCAGCGTGTGTTCGTCGAAATATTGTTGTACGGTGTCTTTGTAGGAGTCGGAAATGGGAATGTAGTCATCACCGAAGACAATGCGGAATCGGTCTATTTGCTCAACCTTTGACATATGGACGATGTAGGAACGGTGGGTGCGCAGAAACTCTGGACGGGGCAGGTAGTCCTCTAGCTTTTTCATCGACATGAGCGACATGATTCGCTGACCGTCTGCCAGATGAATGCGGACATAGTCCTTGAGCCCCTCGATATAGAGAATGTCGTCCAGTGCAACACGCTGCAGCTTGTATTCACTCTTAACATACATGAAGCGATCGTGGGCACAAGCTTGCTGTCGCATGTTGGTGGCAAACCACTCGAGGGCCTTGTTGGAGGCGCGCAGGAAGTCGTCGTATGAAATGGGTTTCAGCAGATAGTCGAGTGCGCTGACCTTATAGCCTTCAATGGCGTATTGTTGAAAGGCGGTGGTGAAGATGATTTTGGTTTCTGGCGACAGAATCTTGGCGAATTCGATGCCAGACAGTTCGGGCATCTGGATGTCGAGGAACAGTAGCTGGACGGGCTCGTCGCGCAACTGTTTCATAGCCTCAATGGCGGAGCCATAAGTGCCTGTAAGGTGAAGGAAAGGAGTCTTCTCTGCATAGCTTTTCAATAGCCCGGCAGCCAAAGGCTCGTCGTCGATAATAGCGCAATTGATAATCATAGTTGTAGGGTTATTTCGGAATGATATGTGTTACCATCTGTACTGACGCCACGCTGCCAGGTATAGCGGTGAGGGTAGGAGAGGTCGAGACGACGCTGCACCTGCTGTAGCCCGATGCCGTGTCCGCTATGGTCGCTGGCTGTCTTGGGATGGTTGGAATTCTCAATGCTGCATGTGATAGAGTGCGTGTCTGACTCCACCATGCTGATATGGATGAAGGATGGTTCTGTGGGGCTAATGCCGTGCTTAAAGGCATTCTCAACGAGTGAGATGAAAATCATGGGTGCCACAGGTAGCTGAGGGTGATAAACGGAAAACTGACAGTTGACCTCCACCGTATCAGGCAGTCGTAGCCGCATGAGCTTGACGTAGTTCTCAAGAAATTCAATCTCGTCCTGCAATGGAACGGTGGACTGCTGGTTGTCATAGAGGATATGACGCAGCATACGTGAAAGTTCCTGAATGGCTTCCTGAGCCTTGGCAGCATCGAAGGCGGTGAGCGCATAGATGTTATTAAGCGTATTGAGCAGGAAGTGGGGATTGACCTGTGAACGGAGATTGCTGAGCTCGGCTTGGGTGCGTGCTGCCTCTGCATCCTTACGGGCACTCTCTGTCTTCTGCCAGCGCATAGCCAGGACGAGGGCCGTGGCAATGGCAGCAGCAATGGCCAGATTGGCAATGTCACGCAGGATAAAAAGCAGAATGTCGAACAAACGGGGCTCATAGTGGTGAGGTCCATGACCGCCAAAGTAACTGTGAGTGAAACCTACCCAATAATGCAGGAAAATGCCCAAGGCGATGACCATAACGATATTAAAGATCCAATAGTAGCGGTGCTTGCCCATGACGAAATAGCGAGGAGTGAGCCATAGGTAGTTGGTATAGAATACTACCATCATGAGCATTGGCGACATGCTGGACATAAGGTACTGCAGGAAGCTGAAGCTGCTGAAACGGCTAAGAAAAGTCAGGGGCAGCAGGAACAGAACAGCCCATACGGCTATGTGAGCCAGGATGATGATGCGTTTATTCATGACGGATAGCTTCTATAGGATCCATGTTAGCAGCTTTCTGGGCAGGAATATAACCAAAGAGCACACCTATGAAAACACAGACGAGGAACGAGACGTAGATAGACCATGCAGGAACGCTGGAAGGCATGCCAAAAGACCCTATCGCAGCACTGGCTGAACAGCCCACAAGAATGCCGAGTAGTCCCCCCGTAACACTAATAACTACGGACTCAATGAGGAACTGGAAAGAGATGACTGGTCCAGTGGCACCTACGGCCATTCGCAGACCAATCTCCTTGGTACGCTCAGTCACGGAGACGAGCATGATGTTCATAATGCCGATGCCTGCCACCAGCAGTGAAAATGCAGCTGCTACGACAAGGATGAGGGTGACGGTGTCCATTGTGCTGGACATAGTCTCCATCATTTCTGCCTGAGATCGGATGGTGAAATCGTCAGCAGCATCTCCCCTCAGCTTATGATTGTCGCGAAGCATCTGGGTAAGTTCTTCAATGGCAGCATCGCTGAGCTCCTCAGTAAGGGCTGAGCAGACGATGCTGGAGAACCACGTCTGTGCTGCAATACGCTTCATAACGGTGGTGTAGGGGGCTATGATGACATTGTCCTGATCCATGCCCCATGAGTTGTAACCCTTGGCTTTGAGTACACCGATGATGCGCATGGGAATGCTCTTGAAACGAATGGTTTTGCCAATGGGGTCGATATGCTCTCCAAAAAGCTCCTTAACGATGGTGGCACCTACCACACATACTTTGGCGGCTTTCTTGATGTCCTCTTCGGTAAAACACTCACCCTCGTCGATGGTCCACAGGCGGATGTCAAGATATTCGATAGATTCGCCATACATTGACGTGGTGGTATTGTTGCTGCCATAGATAGCCTGACCAGAGGCGGTTACCTCGGGAGAGACCTTGGTGACAAACTTCTTCTCACGGAGAATGCGCTCATAGTCTGCCATCTTCAGGGTCTGCATGGCTGAAGGGTCTTGGCGAACACCCCCACGCATATCAGCTCCTGGACGAATGGTGAGCAGATTGGTACCCATGGTGGAGAGTTCCTTACGGATGCTCTCCTTGGAACCCTGTCCGATAGCCATCATGATGATGACTGCTGCCACACCGATAATGATGCCCAACATTGACAAGAACGAGCGCATCTTGTTGTTGGCTACGGCCTTCAGACTTACTTTAAACAGGTTCAGTATATTCATATTTTGCGAATTTCCACATAGTTAAATTTAAGTAATCATAATTACTCATTTCTCATTTCTTTGACCTGAAGGTCAAAGCGACTTCGTCGATTACTCATTTTTTTTAGTCATCTACAGGCTTAGGAAGTGCAGCTAATGCCTCTGCTGCAGACTTGATATTCTGATTGATGGTATCCTCGCGAATCTTACCGTCGCGAAGGTTGATGTTGCGTGAGGCATATTCCGCAATCTCAGGGTTGTGGGTTACGAAGATGATGGTGTGCCCCTGCTTGTAGAGCTCCTGGAAAAGTACAAGCATCTCGAAAGAAGTGCGCGTGTCAAGGTTTCCTGTAGCTTCATCAGCCAACAGTACGGCAGGTTCGTTGACTAACGCACGGGCAATGGCAACACGCTGCATCTGACCGCCAGACATCTGGTTGGACTTATGCTCCAGGCGGTCACCCAAGCCTACGGCCTGTAGAGCCTTGACAGCAGCCTCTCGACGCTGGCGTGCATTGTACTTGGAATTGTACATTAAGGGTAACTCTACGTTCTCTACAGCGGTGGTCTTGGCCAGCAGGTTGTAGTTCTGGAACACGAAACCGATCTTCTGGTTGCGAAGATGAGCACGCTGGGTTTTCGACATAGAGCTGACGGGGACGCCATCGAGCAGGTATTCACCAGAAGTGGGGGTGTCCAGACAACCTAGTTGATTGAGCAACGTGGATTTTCCAGAACCAGAGGTGCCCTGGATGGTAACAAACTCGCCCTCGTAGATCTTGAACGAGACGCCACGAAGGGCCTTCACCGTTTCAGAACCCACTTGAAAGTAGCGTTTTACGTTTTGTAGTTCGATGACTACTTTTCTGTTGTCGTCCATATTTCTCACTTCTTACCTCTTACTTCTTCTGTTGATTACGATTGTTACGTGGACGTGGCATGAAAGGATTCTGGGTCTGCTGACCAGCACCCTCTGCCTCGCCACCACTTAGCGTGAAATCAACGAGGATCTCGGTGCCTTCACTGAGTCCGCTGACAATTTCTGTCAGCATACCATTGGAGATGCCTGGCTCTACCACATGAGCTTTGAAAACGTTGTCTTTCAAAGTCCATACTTTAGCAGGAGCCTCTACGTCCTCTATCTTCTGATCTTTGGAAAGCAGGGCTTCATTGGGAGTGAAACGAAGGGCTTTGGTCGGAATGGCCAGTACGTCGTTTTTCTCAAAGGTGTAGATTGTGACATTGGCTGTAAGTCCTGGTTTCAGTTTTAAGTCGTTGTTGGGAGCGGAGATGACCACTTCATAGGTAACAACATTGCTGGAGGTAGTGGCCTGCTGGCGCACCTGTGTGACCTTGCCCTCGAAGTGGTCGTCAGGGAAAGCGTCAACGGTGAAGGTAACACGCTGGCCTTCTTTTACGCCACCGATATCTGCCTCGTCAATGTCAGCTATCACACGCATATCAGTCAAGTCCTGTGCAATAGTGAAAAGCTCTGGGGTATTGAATGAGGCAGCAACGGTCTGACCTTCCTCAACGGACTTTGAAAGTACCACACCGTCAATGGGGCTGGTGATGGTGGCATAGCCCAGATTGGTTTCTGCCTTGCGAACACTCTCACGCGAAGAGGATACTGTTTGACGGGCTTTTTCGTAGGAGAGACGAGCACTCTCAAATTCATCGGCACTTACCAGACCTTTATCGAAAAGCGTCTTATAACGGTTGAAATTTGCTTGCTGGTAGTCTAGTGTACTTTGCGCTGAGGTGAGGTCTGCCCGTGTACGGTTCAGTTCGCTGATAAGGTTGGTCTTGTCAAGCTCGGCAATGACCTGACCTTTCTTGACGATGGAGTTGTAGTCAACATACAGCTTGGCAACAATGCCGCTGACCTGTGTACCCACGGTGACGCTTGTGACAGGTTCGATGGTTCCTGTGGCTGTGATGCTGGTGTGGATGTTCTGGCGCTCCACCTTCATGGTTTCAAACTCTACCTTCTTTTCTTTTTTGCCACCTGACAACAGCCAGATGCCGAGGACTACCACTGCTACTGCGCAGATGGAAAGCCAAATTTTCTTGTTCTTCATATTTCTTATATGTTTTTATTTCTTAGATGTTCATGGACTGGCCTTGATAGAAGCGAAGCAGTTGTTGTGAAAGAATGGTTACATACTTCGACTGTAACTTGTTCTGCTGAGCTTTTAGGAGGTTGGTCTTGCCCGTCATAAGCTGGACGATGTTCTTAAGTCCTAGATTGAATTGCTCTGACAAGAGGTCGTAGCTTTGTTGCTCACTTTCTACGCTGGCGGATGCGGCACGGAATTTCTGCTGGTTGGTCTGGGCATCAAGCCAGAAACCTTCAATAGTGGAGTATAGCTTTTTTTGTTTGTCTTGTTGGTCAAGGAGTGCCTGCTCATGTTGGATTTTTGCCTTATTGATGGCTGTTTTCGCCTTGCGCTGATCGTAAAGTGGGATGCTTAAGCCAATGCCTGCTGAAGCATCAAAATTGGTCTTCATTTGCTGTCCCCACTCGTTGGAATTGTTTGACGAGGTGCTGGTTCCAACACCGCCAGTCATGCTGACGGTAGGCAGATAACCAGCACGTGCAATCTTCAACTGAACGTCGCTTGACTTCAATGCCAACTCTGTATTTTTGATTTCTGGACGAAGAGTGAGAGCCTGTTCGTAAACACTCATCATAGATGGTATCTCTACGAGTGCCTGTTCGTCACTGGCAGCAGGGGTGGCGATGTCGAACGACTGGTCTCCTGTAATTTCCAATAACTGCTTTAGCTGTAGTTTGTAGCTAGCCAGATTACTCTCTGCCTGAACAAGGTTGAACTCGTCAGTGGCACGCTGAGCAGATAGCTGGGATAGGTCGGCTTTCGACATCTTGCCAACTTGGACCATTTCTTGGCCGCGTTCCTCGTTTTTCTTACTAGTTTCCAAACTTTGCTTGTTGACACCGATAGCCTCATTCATATAGAGTATCTGAACATATAATTGGGCTATTTTCTCTTGAATGGAGTTGGCTGTTTCTTCCATTTTCAACTCAGCCTGTTCCTCGCTTAGTTTGTTCAGCTTCACTTGGTTGTGATTTTGGTTGCCGTTCCATACTGTCCATGAGGCATTGATGCCGTATGTACCATTATAATAGGTCTTGTTGACTTTGTTGTTGACAGTACCGTTAGTGACTGTGGTAAAACTGGATGACTGCCAAGGGCGATAACCAAAACTCTGATTGGTGGATGCAGATAGCGACGGAAAGAGGGCAGCCTGAGACTGCTTGCGCGTCTCTGTTGCCGTCTGCTTGGTTAACTGGGCTTGTTTCAGCGTGATGTTGTTCTGCAGTGCATAATCGATGCAGTCCTTCAGTGTCCATTTCTGTTGGGCGGATACGGATAGACTCATCATTGCTGCTAAAATCAATAATCCTTTTTTCATATCTTTCAAAAACTATATTTTCACGATGCAAAGGTAGATATTATCGACGAAATAGAAAAATAAGTTAGACGATTAATGGCGTGTTAGTAGAAAAAGCAATTAAAAGCTTCGATAAAAGGCTGAAGCGTATAGACATTTTAACAATACCGAATGTTGCGTTCATGTTCTTGAGCTATTGCTTCTCTTTTTTAGTATCTCTGACTGATAAATCTGCTAATTTACTCCTTCTCGGCAAAAAAAGCTATAATTTTCTTTGTATTGCTCCCGACTTTTCGTAACTTTGCACTCAGAAAGGAAAAGGGGGGTCGTGCCGGTTCGATCGGGATACTCATCAAATTAAATCGAAAACCGAGCTGACTTCACTTGCCAATGGCGGGCCACAATTCGTTCCACGTCTCTATTTCGAGACTCGTGTGGTATGTAAGCCGAAAGGCCGGTGGATTACAACGGCAGTGAGCACTCTAATCTTGTAACACAGGAGTTTTCATCACATCACTGGGCGGCCCCTTTCTTTTAATTAATAATAAATAATTATGTTTTCTGGTATCATTGAGGAGTTTGCTACTGTTGTAGCCATACAAAAAGACAGGGATAATATCGATTTCACTTTGCGCTGCTCGTTTGTAGATGAGCTGAGTATTGACCAAAGTGTGGCGCACAATGGGGTTTGTTTGACCGTCGTCAAAATAGAGGACGGCACTTACACGGTGACAGCTATGAAGGAGACGTTGGAGCGTACCAACCTGGGGCTGTTAAAAGTGGGCGACAAGGTAAACGTAGAGCGTTCGATGCTGATGAACGGACGCCTGGATGGTCATATCGTACAAGGTCATGTCGATGAGACTGCTCAATGTATAGCTATGGAGGATGCCAATGGCTCGACATATTTCACTTTTGAATACAAGGAAAACCGCGAAATGGCTCGCAATGGCTATTTCACGGTAGATAAGGGTTCCGTAACGGTGAACGGGGTATCGTTGACGGTGTGTAATCCTACTTCAAATTCATTTCAAGTGGCTATCATTCCTTACACTTTCGAACATACCAACTTCTGTGACATCTGCATAGGGAGCATCGTCAACATCGAGTTTGATATCCTTGGAAAGTACATCGCCCGTCTGAGCCAGCTTTGAGGAATCTGGCTCTTTGTTATCATCGTCGGGAGACTGGTGACGGTGATGATACCACCACCAGAACAGTACGCTGATAACGGCTATAAGGACGAAGAAAATGACGATAGAGGGGGCTGTAGAGTGGGGCACAACTACCTCGATGGTGCGGATGTCGTAATTCTCTGGGGATTCCAACAGGAAAGCTTTTACTTTAAACTGATAGGTACCTCCTGGCAGATTGCTGTAGGTGGCTGTACGGTCTTTGCCTGCATTTTGCCATTCTTCGTCATATCCTTCCATTTTGTATTGATAGTGAATACGGTGCTGTAACTGATAGTTGAGGGCTGCAAAGCGGAAGGCGATGGTACTGTTTGCCTCTGGAATGACGACGCGCTTGCTTTCGGGTACATAATAGTTGAAGGCTGAGTTTGGCAGGCGTGGCGTTTGGATATTGCCGTTGTAAAAAAAGTCGGTGATGCGGAGCTTGAGCAGTGACCCCTTCTTGGTTATCAGTTTGGTACGGTCAACGAAATAATACCCTTCTAGGGTGCCGAAGATGACATTGCCATTGGACAGGGTAATAGCTGCTCCCTCAGAGCATAAAGTCTCGTCAACACCATCAAGATTGGAGAACGTGGTGAGGATATGCTTCTTGGGGTCTAGGGAGCAGAGGATGTGCTCCGTAGAGAACCATACGTTGCCTTTGTTGTCGAAAGTGATACCGTAGATTTCCTCGGAAGGAAGACCTTGCTCGATACCATAGTTTTCAAACTGCCATCGTCCCTTGGAGTCTTTCCTGACAGCATGGCTCAGCCCACCGCTATTGGTTCCAATCCACATACTTCCGTGATTGTCACTGGCCAAACAAACGATGTCATTACTCATCAGACACTTCTCTATGTCGTCCGTCATCTCTAGTGGTTGGATGATGATATTATTGTTGCGTATCTGCATGATGAGAATACCATCGGTGGTACCTGCCCAGATTTTTCCTTCATGGTCCATCGCTATACTACGCACCTTGAGATAGCGGTTCTGAGGATATCGCTTCATGACATTCTTGGCATGTAGGGCAATATAGTGTCCGTTTTTGTCTTTTCGCAACACGTTGACACCTCCGCCATAGGTAGCGACCCAGATGTTGCCCATACGGTCTTCTACACACTGGTAGGCAGCATTGTCGCTGAGCGAGTAGGGGTTGTTATCGTGATGACGGATGTTCTCTACATGGTAGCTGTTGCCATTGGGGGTTATCTTATAGAGACCATTGTCTTTGTCGCTGACCCAATAGTTACCTTGAGAGTCTTGTGCTATGCCATAAGGGCGCCCGATGGGGTTTCCATTGGAGTCGTGGGAAATAGTCGTCAAATGGTTCATCTTGTCGTCGAAGACGAAAATCTGTCCATGCTTATTAGCCAATAGAGTACGGTTGCGCTTTTTATCGTGGAGCATGGCGCGGATCTCATTGTCGAGAGGGGAGGATGAGTTGGGTAATAATAAGGTACGTACAATAGTCTGCTTCATGACTTCCAGCTTCTCGAGGCCTCGGCGATTGGTAGATTCCCAAACCACGCCGTCATTCATTTCCAGATGGGCATTGACGGTATTTGAAAGGTTCCAGGGATTGCTGGGGTCGTTGTAGAAATACTCCACTTCGTCTGTGGTGCGGTTGTAGAAGCCATAGCCTCCATGGTTCATACGAATCCATAGTACGCCAAGGGATTCTCCGAACTCTGCTCCTCGGCTGGTGAATTCTGGGTTTAGCACACGATGGTTGAAAAACTTCACATCGCCTGTTTCTGGGTTCAGGCGATAGGCTCCATCACCCAGGTCGGAGAACCATAGCAAACCCCTGCTGTCAACGTAAAGGCTAGTAATCTCCCTACCGATATCCTTCACCAACGTAGAGTCGCGCCCGTAAGAGAACTGGAGGATCTTACCAGACTTGGTGCCGGCAAAGATGTTATAGCCATTGGTGGCCAGACGGGTAATATGCTCATTCAGGAAGTACCCTCTTCGTTCCAACGACATGTTGACTGTATTGATGCGATGCACGCCTTTGTCTGTTGCTGCCCAGATGTCGTTGTGATAGCCTTCTACCACACTGTTTACTCGCAGCTGTCCAGTTGTAATCAGGTCTTGCTTGAGTCCGGAATGGTCTAAACGTAGCTTGTAGAGTCCTATGTCGTCATAGGAAATGAGCACATCGCCTGTAGTTGTGACGTAGGGATTAAAGAAATAATCAACATGGAAGTCGTCATGGCCATTGATACCTTCTAGAGGATCTTCAATGCAGTCGGTTTTGCGGTTGATGACGAAGACGCGTCCGTCATACATCTTAAGCCAGACGTTTTGAGAAAGGTCGATGGCCATATTCTCCACACGGTTGTGAAGACCATGAACACCGCTTGTTACGCCTGTTTTGTAATTATAGAAATGATAACCGTCGAAACGGGAAATGCCATTCCAAGTGGCCAGCCACAGAAATCCGTAATCATCAGTACGCAATGCTGCAACAGTGTTGCTGGGCATTCCGTCTTCTGTTGAGTAATGTGAAAGTGATGCTTGCATCTGCTGTGCCCTTAGTTCGGTGGGAACTAAGAGCATCAGCAAAGCAAGTGTCAAAAGTAGTTTTGTTTTTAGGTTAGTAGTCATTCTTGTTCTTAATAAGCGAACAGCGGGTACTGTTTCATGCGATCGTTGACACGATGGCGCACGCTGCTGATAACCTGCTCGTTCTCTGGGTTGTTGAGCACCTCTTCAATCAGTGCTGCAATTTCGACCATAAGGTCCTCCTTGGCACCGCGGGTCGTGATGGCGGGGGTTCCAAGTCGGATACCTGAAGTCTGGAAAGCAGAACGTGTGTCGAAAGGTACCATATTCTTGTTGACTGTGATGTCTGCTGCAACAAGTGCGTTCTCGGCAACCTTACCTGTAAGGTCGGGATATTTGGAGCGAAGATCTACCAGCATAGAGTGGTTGTCTGTACCACCACTAACGATGGTGAAACCACGCTTGATGAGCTCTTCTGCCAATACCTTGGCATTCTTCTGAACCTGCTGGGCCCACTCTTTGAAGGCTGGCTTTAGGGCTTCGCCAAAGGCAACAGCCTTAGCAGCAATGACGTGTTCCAGAGGACCACCCTGCTGACCAGGGAATACGGCTGAGTTGAGCAGCTGCGACATCATCTTGGTTACTCCCTTTGGTGTCTTCAGGCCCCAAGGATTCTCGAAGTCCTTACCCATCAGAATGATACCACCACGAGGACCACGAAGGGTCTTGTGGGTTGTAGAGGTTACAATATGTGCATATTTAACGGGATTGTCCAACAAACCGGCAGCAATAAGACCTGCGGGGTGAGCCATGTCAATCATCAGCAGGGCACCTACCTTGTCTGCAATCTCACGCATGCGCTTGTAGTCCCACTCACGGCTATAGGCAGAGCCACCGCCGATAATCAGCTTGGGCTTGTGCTCCAGAGCCAGACGCTCCATCTCGTCATAGTCAACACGACCAGTCTCCTTGTTCAGGTTGTAGCCTACGGGCTTATACAAAATTCCTGAAGTGTTGACAAGTGAGCCATGTGACAAGTGACCACCATGGTCAAGATTCATACCCATAAAGGTGTCGCCGGGCTTCAGCACTGCCAATAACACTGCAGCATTGGCCTGTGCACCAGAGTGAGGCTGAACATTGGCATATTCGGCGCCGAACAGCTTGCAGACACGGTCGATGGCTAACTGCTCAACCTTATCGACTACCTGACAGCCTCCGTAGTAGCGGTGACCAGGATAGCCCTCAGCATATTTGTTTGTTAGATACGAACCCATAGCCTCCATGACTTGGTCGCTTACAAAGTTCTCACTGGCAATCAGCTCAATGCCTTTCAACTGGCGCTGGTGCTCCTGCTCAATCAACTCGAAAATCTCGTTGTCTCTTTCCATTGTTACTATTTTAGATATTTGTGAAGTATATTCCTTTTGATTAATGGGCGCAAAATTACATAAAAAAAACGGTTTGCCTGTATTTTATTTGTATAAATTATGTTGATTTAGACAAGTTCTACCTTATTTAT
The DNA here is from genome assembly GCA_946402275.1 of uncultured Prevotella sp. Lineage (GTDB taxonomy): Bacteria > Bacteroidota > Bacteroidia > Bacteroidales > Bacteroidaceae > Prevotella. The sequence goes on along the minus strand of CAMIVY010000046.1, from coordinate 3,950 downwards.
ATCTTGTTCCTTCTCGCAATAGTGACAGGTCAGGATGCCGTCAGTCACGTGAAAATGAGTGGGCATAGGCTCGTTGTTGGTAATGCACTTGGGGTTGTTGCATTTCACGATGCCGAAGATTTCGTTAGGTGTATCTACCGTTTTCTTCTCCACTACTTCGTAATCGCGGATGATGCTGAGAATTACCTTGGGGGCTACAACGGACAGACGTGAAATCTCGTCGTCGCTGAAAAACTTGTCGGAAACCTTGATAATGCCTTTGTTACCTACTTTCTGAGAGGGGTAGTTTATACCAATGGTTACTGGAGTCTTTAAATCGAAAAGTCCTAGAAGGCTAGCCACCTGATAGGTCTTGTCTGCAGGAATGTGGTCTATCACGGTGCCGTGCTGAATGGCGGCAACCAAACGCTCTTTCTTGTTCATGCGATAATCGTTTTGTCGTTCTTAACTTCTTCCAGTGAAATACCTAAGACATCGCAGAAAATAGCCTCGCGGGCAAATAACCCGTTGCCAGCCTGTTGGATGTAATAAGCATGGGGGTTCTCATCAACATCGTATGCTATTTCGTTGACACGAGGTAGCGGATGCAGAATCCTCATGTTCGGTTTTGCCAGTCTCAGCATGTCGTTGTTCAGAATATAAACGTTCTTTACGCGCTCATATTCCATGAGGTCACTGAATCGCTCTTTCTGTACACGAGTCATATAAAGGATGTCGGCATCGGCAATCACTTTCTCGTTGAAAGCGGTGTGCTCTTGGAACTGTATGCCGTGCTCCTTACAATATATCTTGTATTCATTGGGCATAGCCAGTTCTTTGGGGGCTACGAAATGGAAAGTGGGGTTGAAGTGGCGCATGGCCATAATCAGTGAGTGTACGGTACGCCCGTATTTCAAGTCGCCTACCAGATAAATATTCAGATTCTCCAGCGTCCCTTGGGTTTTGTAGATGGAATAGAGGTCCAGCATGCACTGTGATGGATGTTGATGAGCGCCGTCACCCGCATTGACAATGGGAATACTGGTTACTTCGGAAGCATATTGGGCTGCACCTTCAATATAATGGCGCATCACAATGACATCGGCATAATTGGCAACCATGGAGATGGTGTCTTTCAGCGTCTCACCTTTCGTTCCACTGGTAATTTTGGGGTCTGCAAAACCTATAACTCGTGCTCCAAGTCGGTTGGCAGCAGTCTCAAAACTCAGTCGTGTACGGGTGGATGGCTCAAAAAATAAAGTGGCAACCACTTTACCTTTTAATAATTCACGGTTCGGATGTTTTTCAAACTCCTGAGCCATCTCAATCATGTAGAGAATCTTCTCTCGTGTGAGATTGGCAATCGTCACAAAATCATGCTTTTCCATTTCGAATTTGGTTTTCTGAGTGCAAATTTACGAAAAGTTGAGTAAAATACAAAAGGAAAAATCGTTTTTCTTTTCATTTTCGAGGCGAAGTAAAGTTCTCCAAAGGAAAATTTACATATAATTTCTGATTTAAATGCTATTATTGGAAAGATTTTTGTAATTTTGCACTCAAACTCAGAATAAAGAGAGATGAAAAAGGTAATAGTATATGGTTTGTGGATTCTGCTAGTCTTGGGAATAATAGCAAGTGCTCTTGGCTTTACTGCTATTTATAATGGCTGGATAGGCTACATGCCTCCCATTGAAGAACTGCAAAATCCTATTAACCGTTTTGCCACCCAGATATATTCTTCCGATGGCAAGATTATGGGAACATGGAACTACAATCGTGAAAATCGTATCATGGTTGACTATACACAATTGTCGCCATCCTTGGTGCAGGCCTTGGTGGCAACGGAGGACGTCCGCTTTTACGACCACTCCGGTGTTGACTTTATCGCTCTTGGTCGAGCCGTTGTGAAACGTGGAATCTTCAGGCAGAAGAGTGCAGGCGGTGGTTCTACCATTACCCAGCAGTTGGCTAAGCAGCTCTATTCAGAAACAGCTCATAGTGTGTTTGAACGTCTGTTGCAAAAACCGATAGAGTGGGTGATAGCCGTCAAGTTGGAACGTAATTATACGAAAGACGAGATTATCGCCATGTATCTGAACTATTTCGATTTTCTGCACAATGCTGTGGGCATCAAGACAGCTTCAAATACTTATTTCAGTAAAGACCCAAAGGATTTGACAGTGCCGGAATCTGCCGTTTTGATAGGTTTGTGTAAGAATCCTTCTTATTTCAATCCTGTTCGTCATCCTGAGCGTAGTCTAGAGCGCAGGAATGTAGTGCTTCATCAAATGATGAAAGCCGACTACCTTACAGAAGAAGAATATGAAAAATACTCTGCCCTGCCCTTGAATCTTAAATTCCATGTGGCAGATCATAAAGACGGTATAGCAGTATATTTTCGTGATTTCCTGCGTCGCTACATGATGGCCAAGCAACCGATGCGTTCGGATTATCCGTCGTGGAACATGGTGAAATATCATTTAGATTCCTTGAATTGGGAGAACGATCCACTATACGGTTGGTGTAATAAGAATTTAAAGCGCGATGGTGAACCATATAATCTATATACAGATGGGTTAAAAGTCTATACAACGATTGATTCTAGAATGCAGGCGTATGCAGAGCAGGCTGTATATGAGCATGTTGCAAAGTATCTTCAGCCTGCCTTTACCAAGGAAAAGAGAGGGCGTCAGACAGGTCCCTTCTCTGGCAGTCTTTCTGTCGATCAAGTCAATAAAATTATGATGCGTTCTGTTCGTCAATGCGATCGGTATCGTGTCATGAAGGCTACAGGTGCTTCTGAGGATGAAATTATGCGGGCTTTCCAAACCAAGACGGAAATGACCATTTTCACTTATCATGGCGAAAAGGATACTGTCATGACGCCACTCGACTCTATCCGCTATTATAAGACATTCTTGCGTGCAGGCTTTTTAAGTATGTGTCCTCAAAATGGACATGTGAAAGCTTATGTGGGAGGTCTTGATTTTACACATTTTGCCTACGATATGGCTATGGAGGGTCGTCGTCAAGTAGGTTCTACCATCAAGCCTTTCCTTTATTCCTTAGCTATGGAGAATGGCTTCTCGCCTTGTGACTTGGCCCCCAATGTCCAGCAGACGTATATGGTGGCAGGCCAGCCTTGGACGCCACGTAATGCAAGTAAAAGCCGATATGGAGATATGGTTACCCTTAAATGGGGACTGCAGCAGTCAAACAACTGGATTTCTGCTTATTTGATGAGCAAACTCAATCCGCAGGCTTTTGTTACGCTGCTTCGCGAATATGGTATCCGAAACCCGGAGATTCACCCTTCTATGGCACTTTGTCTGGGGCCATGCGAAATAACTGTGGGCGAGATGGTCAGTGCCTATACTGCCTTTGTCAATCACGGCATTCGTGCTGCTCATATGTTCGTAACAAAGATTGAAGATAATGAAGGAAATATTATCGCTCAGTTCCAGCCTCGCATGAATGAAGTTATCAGTGAGGAGAGTGCTCATAAGATGCTCTATATGCTGAGAGCCGTTGTTGATGGTGGAACAGCAGGCCGTTTACGCTTCCGTTATGGGTTTACAGGTGAGTTGGGAGGAAAGACCGGAACCACCAATAATAACAGTGATGCATGGTTCATGGGACTCACTCCAAAGTTAGTAAGCGGTGTATGGGTTGGCGGCGACGATCGTGATATTCATTTCGACTCTATGGCAATGGGACAGGGTGCTACAATGGCACTTCCCGTCTTCGCATTGTATATGCAGCGTATATACCAAGACAAGCAACTGGGATATAGTCAGGCAGATGTATTTGATGTCCCTGCAGGATTTAATCCTTGTGAAACGGATGAGTCGGGGGTGGTGGAAGTCGATGAAGAAACATCCATCGAAGAAGTATTCGAGTGATTTTTCGCCATATCATATAATATAATAAGGTGTAAGGTTTTCGCATTGTCATGAAATGCGAAAACTTTT
>CAMIVY010000045.1 GCA_946402275.1 uncultured Prevotella sp. | reverse complement strand
ACGACTTCATCGCCCGCATCGAATGGGCTGAGAAGGGACAGGGTAACCGCAATCCGGTAGCTGTCGTCAATGGTGAGAACGGAACTGATGCTATCGTCATCATGGCAAAGGCTGGGCAGACCATCAATCTCGACGCTTCTGCGTCATTCGACCCCGATGGTGATGAACTCACCTTCAAATGGTGGCAACAGGATGGTATCAGTCAGGCAAAGGCAACTGTCAGCAATGCCACTTCTTCGACAGTTAAAGTGGACATGCCAACAACTTTTGCAAACGATGAGATTCACATCATCTGCGAGGTACACGACCAAAGCAAGTACGCCTTGCCCGCTTATCGCAGAGTCATCATCAAACCGACAGAATGACGAATTTGAAATAGGTGCAGGTAATGACAAATTGATATAACGTAGTCTTATGTCACTTTCCCACGCAGAAATTTTTAAAGATATTTCCTAAGACTTCGGGGGTGGTGATTTGGCCGCCGGTGATTTCGGAAAGGATGCTGAGGACGTCGCGGAGATCTTCGCTGAGGAGGTCGCCGCTGAGACCTGAGCGCAAGCCGTCGAGAACGCGCGACAGCGACTGGCGGGCACGCAGCAAAGCTTCGTAATGGCGGGCATTGGTGATGATGACATCGGTGTCGGTGAGGGTGGGGATGTCGGCAGCGTCGTAGATGGCTTGCTCCAGTTGTGAGATGTTGGTTCCTTGCTTGGCTGAAATCTCGATTAAAGGAATTTTAACGAATGTGAACGGTTCGTTTTCTGCTTTGTCTATTTTGTTTCTTACAACGATAAGTTGTTTGTTATCAGTAAGTAACGTTATATTACTTAATTCTTCTTGCGACGGCTTTTTGTCAATCATCCAGATAATGATGCGAGCCTTCTGAATAGAGGCGTAAGTCCGCTTGATGCCTATCTGTTCGACTTCGTCGGTGGTCTGGCGAATGCCTGCCGTGTCGATGAAACGGAAGGTGACGCCCTGGATGTCGATGGTGTCTTCGATGGTATCGCGTGTGGTGCCGTGAATGTCGGAGACAATGGCGCGGTCGTCCTTCAGAAGACGGTTCAGGAGGGTTGACTTGCCAACGTTTGTCTTGCCGACAATGGCGACGGGAATGCCTTGCTTGATAGCCTGCCCAGTCTCGAAAGAGTGGGTGAGGTGAGTGATGTGATTGTCAATTTTATTTGCAAGATTGCTTAGTTCCGTACGGTCAGCGAACTCCAGGTCCTCATGGTCGGAGAAGTCGAGCTCCAGTTCCAGAAGACTGGTGAGATGTAGCAGCTGCTCGCGCAGACGAGCCAGTTCGGAACTGACACTGCCTCGCAGTTGCGACATGGCCATCTGGTGAGTTGCCTGATTACTGGAGGCTATCAAGTCGGCTACAGCCTCGGCTTGGCTGAGGTCGAGTTTGCCGTTGAGGTAGGCGCGCATGGTGTATTCGCCGGGATTGGCTATACGACACCCATTTTTTACTAATAGCTCTAACACCTTATTTAATATATAGCTCGAGCCATGACACGAAATCTCAGCGGAATGTTCGCCGGTATAGGAATGGGGGGCTTGGAAGATGGATACTAATACTTCATCGACGATTTTTTGATGGTGTGATACTGCATCAGAATCGACGATGTGACCGTAATGAATAGAGTTAGGCTTGACGTTGGTGAGGTTTTTGCTGAATATACGAGAAAGAATCTCAAAGGTTTGAGTCCCCGAGATTCTTATGATGCCAAGGGCACCGCCTGGAGCTGTAGCTAAAGCGCAGATAGTATCGTTTTTGTTCATTTCTTCTTTGCCCAAGTATTTGCTAATATGATGAATATTATTGTTATTGCAAAGAAAACGAAAAATGCCCCCATCTGATCTTGGGGATTGTCTCCAATGATAGGCAGGATGCTTGTGTAGCCTGCTGTTATCACAGAAAGGATAGCCATCAGGATACGCAACTTGTGAATATCAACTTTCCTTTTTTCTTCCTCTCTGGCTGTATTATAGCCTGCAATGAGTTTATCGCCCTTACCCATCAGAAAAATGACGGCAAGGACGATAAAGGTAATTGCCAATACACAACTAACAATCATATTCTGTCAAGTACTTTTTGGATGAGGGTATCGATAGTACTCTTATAGTCTGTGTTCATCTTTTGGGCATAACGGTTGGCGATAACCATGCAGCATGTCATTGCACGATGGCCCAGCAGAGAGGCGAGACCGGCAAGGGCAGAGGACTCCATCTCGAAGTTACATATCTTCATGCCCTCGTACTCGAACGACTCAATCTTCTTGTTCTGCTCTGGGTCGGCAATGTCGGCACGGAGCTGACGGCCCTGAGGACCGTAGAAACCACCGCAGGCCACGGTATAGCCCTTGACCATGTCATCACCGGCAATCTGATTGATGAGGTCGGCATCGGCTACGGCAACGTAAGGTGCACCCTTGATGGGATCCCATTGCATGTGTTCACGGAAAGCTCGTTCCATGGGAATGTCACAAACCACGTTGCGTCCTGCGTAATAGTTGAGCAGACCGTCGAATCCGATACTCTTGACAGATGCTATGAACGAACCGGTAGGTGTGAAAGGCTGCAGTCCACCACAGGTGCCGATACGCACCATTGTCAGCGTGCGATGCTCGTCCTTCTCCTCACGGGTGTTGTAATCAATGTTTGCAAGAGTATCGAGTTCGTTGACAACAATATCGATATTGTCACAACCAATACCATGCGACTGGCAGGTAATTCGTTTTCCTTTATAAGTTCCGGTGATGGTGTGAAACTCGCGACTGCTTACTTCATGTTCTATGCTGTCGAAATGTGCAGCAACGGTGTTTACACGGGCAGGATCACCCACAAGAACAACGCGGTCAGCCAAGAATTCGGGCTTCAGATGAAGGTGAAAGCATGAGCCGTCACCATTGATAATCAATTCTGATTCGGGAAAATGTTTCTTTGCCATAGTATTACAATTTAGTTGTTTAATAAGGCAAAGATACGAAATAAAATGATAGATTGTACAATTATAAATTGACAATTAAATTTATTTAATAATCTACGAGATTTCCTTCCTCCTCCAGTGCGCGCCAAATACTATATCGGGCTTCAGGGTTCAATTGCTCCATGCTGGAGAAAAGTTCCTGAATGGTAGTGCGGTTTGTGTCTTTTTCGTAAGGACAAAGTTTTAACTGCTTTTCGTAGTTTTGCTGTTTGGCATAGGTGCGTATATCGTTTTCTTGGCATAGGCAAAGAGGCCGTATAATGGTCAAGGGCATTTTCCGCATGCGTAGTTTGACGGGCATCGTAGAGAAATGGCCTTGGAATGTGAGGTTCATCAATGCCGTGTGGATGATGTCGTCCTGATGATGACCCAGGGCAATCTTGGTGCACCCTAGTTCCTGGGCGAGGTTGAAAAGCTGCTTGCGGCGTTGCCAGGAACAGAGGAAACAGGCGGGCTTTGATTTTAGTTGAGAGTTAAGAGTTCTTTCTGAGGAAAGCGAGCAAGCTCGAGCGGAGAGTTGAGAGTTAAAGCTGGTGGTAATGATATGGAGGGGAACACCGAGGCGGTCGCAGAAGGACTGTAGGTAGGTGGTATCCGTCTCGTATTGGATATTGTCCATTCGGACATGAAGTGCCTCGACGGTGAAGTGGGGGACATGGATGTGAGAGCGACGGGCGAGGAACTCCAGGAGGCAAAGGGAGTCCTTGCCACCGGACAAACCGACGAGGATGCGGTCACCCTCGTCGATGAGTTGGTATTGTCCCAACGCCTTGTTGAATGTCTTCCAGAGTCGTTCCTCGAGCGTCATTTCATAAAGACCAGATAGACGGCACAGATGATGAGAAAGAACGCCAAGATGTGGTTCCAATGCAGGTGGGTGCCTTGGAACAGGATGTTTACGATGATGGCGAAGACGGCCAGGGATATGCACTCCTGGATTACCTTCAGTTGTACCAGATTGAAGGGTCCTCCGTTGCCCTCAAAGCCAATACGGTTGGCAGGTACCTGGCAGCAATACTCGAAAAAGGCGATCATCCATGAGAAGGCAATGACGCCAATGAGCGGCCAGTTGTTGCTAACACCCGACTGCTGGAGTTTCAAATGCCCATACCAAGCGAGCGTCATGAAGACGTTGCTTAGTATGAGCAGTATGATGGTATAGAGTCCGTTCATAAACTAAAGCTATAGGTAAAAGTGAAAATTCACTTTTCTCTTAAATATTCGTCCATGTGCTGAGCAGCACGACGACCGTCACCCATAGCGAGGATAACGGTAGCGCCACCACGAACAATGTCACCACCAGCAAAGATCTCGCTGCGGGCAGACTGCATGCCTTCGTTGACTACGATGGTATTCTTGCGACCCAGTTCCAGACCTTCGATAGACTTAGGAACCAGCGGGTTAGGTGAGACACCTACAGCAACAATCACCTGGTCCACATCAAGTGTTACGGTCTTGCCCTCAACGGGAACAGGACTGCGACGACCCGAAGCATCAGGTTCACCCAGTTCCATCACTTGCAGTACGGCAGCCTTCACAGCTCCGTTCTCATCGGCAATGTACTCGATGGGGTTGTGCAGCGTGAGGAAGGAGATACCCTCTTCCTTGGCGTGCTTCACCTCTTCCAGACGAGCAGGCATCTCCTGCTCTGAACGACGGTAAACCAGTGTAACGTTACCACCTAGGCGTTTGGCCGTTCGGCATGAGTCCATAGCGGTGTTACCACCACCTACGACGAGCACGTTCTTGCCCAGATTGATGGGCGTATCAGTAGTGGGATTAGCAGCATCCATCAGGTTGACACGAGTGAGGTATTCGTTGCTGGACATGATGTTGATAGCGTTCTCGCCAGGAATACCCATGAAGTTGGGCAGACCGGCTCCCGATCCTACGAAGATACCCTTGAATCCTTGCTTCTCAAGGGTATCGACGCTGATGGTCTTACCCACGATAACGTCAGTCTGGAAGTGAACACCCATCTTGGCGAGGTTTTCGATTTCCACATCCACAATCTTGTTGGGAAGACGGAACTCGGGGATACCGTATTTCAGCACACCGCCAATTTCGTGCAATGCCTCGAAGACATAGACATCGTAACCCTTCTTGACCATATCGCCAGCGAACGAAAGTCCAGCAGGACCTGAACCTACGACTGCAATCTTGATTCCGTTGGCAGGAGCAATCTCAGGCAGCGAGATATTGCCGCTCTCACGCTCGTAGTCTGCAGCGAAGCGCTCCAGATAACCGATAGCCACAGCTGGCTCGTTCATCTTCAGGTGGATACACTTGCTCTCGCACTGCTTCTCCTGAGGACATACACGACCGCAGACAGCGGGCAGGGCAGAGGTGTTCTTCAGCACTTTGGCAGCAGCCAGGAACTGACCACGCTCGATGTTCTTGACAAACGACGGGATATTGATGTTGACAGGACAGCCCTCTACACAGGTAGGCTTGGCGCAGTCGAGACAACGCTTGGCCTCCGTCATAGCCATTTCCTTGGTTAGGCCAATGTTTACTTCTTCTGTGCGAGTGGTAGCACGATAGACGGGATCTAACTCGGGCATAACGACGCGCTCAATGGCTGTGCGCTCCTTGGGCTTCATGCTGGCACGCAGTTCTTTACGCCACTCAGCATCGCGGTCAGTCAGCACCTCGATGGTTTCGTTGGTGGGATCGGAGTCCATGACGATGTCGGTGGTGGCAGATTTTTCACTATTCACTTTTCCCTCATCACTTCCCATGAGGTGTTCCTCGTAATGGGCCAGTTCTTCTTGCTCCTCGCGCTTGAAAGTATTCATGCGCTTGAACATCTCGTCCCAGTCAACTAATGCTCCGTCAAATTCAGGACCGTCGATGCAGACAAACTTCGTCTTGCCACCGATAGTCAGACGACAGGCACCGCACATACCTGTACCATCAACCATGATGGTGTTCAGCGATACTTCGCAGGGAATACCGTACTTTTGTGCCGTGAGGTTAGAGAACTTCATCATAATGGGAGGACCAATGGCGAACACTTTGTCCACATGGGGCTCCTGCTCGATGAACTTCTCGATACCAACCGTTACCACGCCTTTCTCACCATACGAGCCATCATCTGTCATGATGATGACCTCGTCGGACGACTCGCGAACCTTGTCTTCCAATATGATGAGGTCTTTCGAACGACCAGCCATTACGGAGAGCACACGGTTGCCAGCAGCCTTCAGTGCCTGAATAATAGGCAGCATAGGTGCAACACCCAGTCCACCGCCGGCACAAACCACAGTGCCGTAGTTCTCGATGTGTGTTGGATTACCCAAAGGACCTACTACGTCAGCAACAGAATCTCCCGCATTGAGTGCACAGAGTTTCTTAGATGACAGACCTACCATCTGTACCACGAGGGTAATGGTGCCTTTGTCGATGTCTGCACCGGCAATGGTGAGCGGCATACGCTCGCCTTTCTGGTCAACGCGTACAATCACGAAATTGCCCGCCTTGCGGCTTTTGGCAATCAGTGGTGCTTCAATCTCGAAAAGGAAAACCTTCTCGGAGAACTGCTCTTTCCTTACGATTTTATTCATAAATTCTTTGTTTTGTTTGCAATTTACCTGTGTTTGATTCCTTTTTGCCTACAAAGGTATAAAATAATACGCAAAAAGCAAAAGAAAATCGCATTTCTTTTGCTTTTTGACATTATTAAATGATGTGTATGCGAAAAGATTACCCAATAAACTGGAGAATCAAATCTACAACCTCATCCTCAGTCTTGCCTTCCATGTTGAAAACCAAGTCGTAATTACGAGTGTCGTAACGAGAGGTTCCGGCGTATTTCTTTACGTATGCCTCACGCATGTCGTCCACCTTCTTAATCACCTGTTCGGCTTGTTCGTGAGACAGATTCTGCTTGCTCATGATGCGCTGGATGCGGTGCTCCATAGGTGCTTGTATGAAGATGCTCAAATGGTTGGGGTGGTTGGCGAAGATGCTGAAACCTGAACGTCCTGCAATAACGCATGAAGCCTCCTCTGCGGCATTCTCAAGAATTTGCTTCTCCACTTTGAACATATCGCTGCTGGTAACGAGGGAACCATCATCCTCACCAGTCATTCGCTGGTAGTACCACAACTCGTTCATGCCCTGTCCCATATACATGGCTGCATTGACAAACTCACGCCACCAATCACTCTTTCCGGACTTCAGCTTTTCAATCTGCTCGGTGTTCAGCTGGAACTTCTCTTTCAGCTCGTTAATCAACAACTTGTCATAGTAAGCAACATTCAGCTTTTCTGCCAACTTTCTGCCTACTGTGCGTCCACCACTACCTAATTCGCGGTTAATCGTGATGACATACTTCTGATTTTTGTCCATTTTACTATTTTTTAGTAAGTATTATTTTCTTTCGTTTGGTTTTCGCATGCAAATATACAAAAAGTATATTAAATCACAAAGAAAAACAATTGAAATTTAAATAATCTAACAATTCAAGCCTTAGTCAATCATCTCAAATCCGGTGTATGGCACCAATGCACGTGGTATCTTAATACCGTTCTCTGTCTGGTTGTTCTCCAGCAGAGCAGCCACGATACGGGGCAGGGCCAGAGCTGAACCATTCAGTGTGTGACAAAGCTCGGTCTTCTTGGTAGAAGAATTGCGATAGCGGCACTTCAGACGGTTGGCCTGATAAGTATCAAAGTTAGACACAGACGATACCTCAAGCCAACGGCCTTGGGCTTCTGAGTAAACCTCAAAGTCATAACAGATGGCGCTTGTAAAGCTTTGATCTCCACCACATAACAGCAATATTCTATAGGGAAGCTCTAATTTCTTCAGCAATCCCTCTACATGTTCCAACATCTCCTTATGGCTCTCCTTCGAGTGCTCAGGCTTGTCAATGCGAACAATCTCAATCTTCGAGAATTCATGCAGACGGTTCAGACCGCGGACATCCTTACCATACGAACCTGCCTCTCTACGGAAGCATTCGGTATATGCGCAATTCTTGATGGGCAGCTGGCTCTCGTCCAGAATCACGTCGCGATAGATGTTGGTGACAGGAACCTCAGCTGTTGGGATGAGATAGAAGTCGTCCACCTCGCAATGGTACATCTGTCCCTCTTTATCAGGAAGCTGACCTGTGCCGTATCCAGAAGCGGCATTTACCACCGTAGGAGGCATAATCTCGGTATATCCGCTCTTGCGAGCCTCGTCAAGGAAGAAATTGATGAGTGCACGTTGTAGTTGAGCACCCTTACCGATATAAACGGGGAATCCGGCTCCCGTAATCTTTACACCCAGGTCGAAGTCGATGAGATTGTATTTCTTGGCCAGTTCCCAGTGGGGCAGGGGATTAGCCAATCCCAGCTTAGGATTCACATCCCAGTTTCCTACAGTGTCTTCAGCAGTACACTCCTTCAAGTTTGATTTCACTACACGGTTGTCCTCTGCTTGCGCACCTTCGGGCACTTCGTCGTAAGGAATATTAGGAATTTGGCACAACAGGCGTGTCATCTCCTCCTGAGCCTGGTTCATCTCTTCTTCCAACTGTTTGTTGGTTTCCTTCATCTGAGACACCTGTGCCTTTATCTGTTCAGCCTCGTCCTTCTTGCCATCCTTCATCAGTCCACCAATTTGGGCAGCCATTTTCTTGGCCTCACTCAGGTTCTTGTCCAGCTGCTGCTGGCTCTCACGGCGTTTTTTGTCAACTGCCAACACTTCGTCAATGGCTTCTTTGGCGCCTTTAAAGTGTTTCTTTTCCAATCCGCGAATCACGCGGTCAGTCTCCTCAGTAATGAGTTTTAGTGTAAGCATAATATAAATTTACTTTTTACTGTTTTTTCTATTAATGCCTGCAAAGGTAATAAAAATAAAAATAAAAAATGCGACTTTCCGAAGAAAATCGCATTTAATGGTTTAGTTTGTGTTGATTTTTCCTTGTATTATACGATGCCCTGAGCCATCATGGCATCAGAGTAACCTTGACTTCGTCGAGCTTATACGATGCCCTGAGCCATCATGGCACTCGCAACCTTCATGAATCCGGCAACGTTAGCACCCTTCACGTAGTTGATGTAACCATCAGCCTGTGTGCCGTACTTCACGCAGTTCTCGTGAATGTCGTTCATGATGCGCTTCAGATAGTCGTCAACCTCTTTGGCTGTCCAAGACAGGCGCTCAGAGTTCTGTGACATCTCAAGACCAGATACTGATACGCCACCAGCGTTAGAAGCCTTACCAGGAGCATACAGAATCTTGGCATCCTGGAAAATCTTGATGGCCTCTGGGAGTGAAGGCATGTTGGCACCCTCAGCAACGGCAATCACACCATTGTCAATCAGAGCCTGAGCCTGCTCGCCGTTGATCTCGTTCTGAGTAGCACAAGGCAGGGCGATGTCAGCCTTCTCGTGCCAGGGACGCTCGCCAGCTACATACTTGGCGTTGGGATACTCCTCAGCATACTCTTTGATACGTCCACGCTCAACATTCTTCAGCTCCTTCACATACTCCAGCTTCTCCTGTGTAATACCATCAGGATCGTAGATGTAACCGTCTGAGTCAGAGAGTGTCATGGGGATGGCACCCAGCTGGATGCACTTCTCGGTAGCATACTGGGCTACGTTACCTGAACCTGAAATGAGGACTTTCTTACCTTTTATGTCGATGTTGCGAGTCTGCAACATAGAATTCAAGAAGTAAACACAGCCGTAGCCTGTTGCCTCAGGACGAATCAGTGAACCACCGAAGGGGATGCCCTTACCAGTCAGCACACCCTGGAACTGGTGGGTCAGCTTCTTATATTGTCCGAACAGATAGCCTACCTCACGTCCACCAACACCGATATCACCAGCGGGTACGTCCTCATCGGGACCAATGTGACGGTAGAGCTCGTTCATGAATGCCTGGCAGAAACGCATCACCTCAGCATCACTCTTTCCGCGTGGAGAGAAGTCGGAACCACCCTTACCACCACCCATAGGCAGTGTGGTCAGCGAGTTCTTGAAAGTCTGCTCGAAAGCCAAGAATTTCAGGATACCCAAGTTTACGCTCTTGTGATAACGGATACCACCCTTGTACGGGCCGATAGCGTTGTTGTGCTGGATACGATAACCCATATTGGTCTGAACCTTACCCTGGTCGTCAACCCATGTCACGCGGAATTCAATAACGCGATCGGGGATGCAAAGGCGCTCAATCAGATTGGCCTTCTCAAACTCGGGGTGCTTGTTGTACTCTTCCTCAATAGTGGGAAGTACCTGACTTACGGCCTGGATGTACTCAGGCTCATTGGGAAATCTTTGTTTTAGATCCTCAACAACTTTAGCTGCATTCATAATCTTTTTACTTTAAAATTAGTTATTATACTGTTGATTTGAATTTCTGAGTGCAAAATTAAAGCAAATGAGAATAAAAACCAAACATTTTGAAAGAAAAATCACGCAAACGCTTACGTTTTGCTATTTAATTGATATAAATCAAGAGAAAGTGACAAAAATATGCAATTTCTATGTGTGCGAAAACAAAAACAGAGCGACTCCTTCCTTAATCCTCAGGTGTCGCTCCGTTGCTGGTATCTCTTCTCTATGATAAATCTCTATTATTTAAGTTTCGCATTCGCTCACTTTCTAGGAGTAAAGGAGTAGAGGAGATGTGGAGGTAAAGTAGATTAGACTTTACGTTTCATTTTCATGTGAGCAGGAAGAAGATGCTGACAGCAGAACTATTCTACTTTACTCCTTACCTCCTTACTCCTTACCTCCTTACTCCTCAACTCCTTACTCAACTTGCGAAAGTTGAGTCTCTATTATATATAAATATGTATAAAGACAGACATCTCCTATTTTTTAGTCAGTAGTATCACCCCCAGCGTCATACATTCCGTGACGGGTACAGCCAGCCACATGCCTTGTGGGAAGATGAATGCAGGCATCAATAAAAATGAGGGGACGAGGAACAGCAGACCGCGTAGCAGCATATACACGATAGCCCGTACATTCTGCTCAATGGCTTGATAATAGCCAATGATGGCGACATTCAAAGCAAAGAATATGGCAGAATAAGCGAACAATGGTAGTCCGGCTATAGCAATCTCATGGGCTTTAGTGCCTTCAATCAGGAAGAGGGCCACCAGTGGCTTGGCTCCCAGTGTAAGAACCGTTGTGGCTATGACGCCGCAGATGGCAGCAGTTCGGATGCTAATCCTGAAGGCTCTCTGCACGCGGTATTTGTTGCCCGTTCCATAATTAAAGCTGATGATTGGCTGGGCAGACTGGGCAACCGAGTTGTTGACCATGAATACGATAGGGTAGAGATAGCAGGCAACACTGAATGCTGCCACACCATCTTCACCTAACCCTTTCATGAAGACATAATTACCAGTAAGCAGAATCATCGACATAGCCAGTTCTCCCAACATCGACGAGAAGCCGCTTCGTGCCATATAGCCTGTATTTCGTGCTGTCAGGTAGAGGCTGGTGAGGGTCAGTTTCAGTCTGATCATCTTCACGGTCCGTGTGCTGAGAAGCATATAGCCAATCACCATTCCTGCTGCTGCGGCACAGCTTATAGTAGATGCAATGGCACTTCCTGCAATGCCCATTTGCATTGGAAACACAAACAACCAGTCCAGAAAGATATTCAGGAAGCCAGGTATTACTTCCAATGACGCAGCATATTTTGGAGATCCGTCCAGCCTGATTACAAAGGTGCCAATAATCTGAATGATGATAAAGATACAACCCGGCAGAATGGGAATCAGATACTGCTCACCCAAGGACAGGAGCGCATCACTGCATCCCATCAGTCGCAGGAAGGGTATTCGGAAGAAGTAAATGGTAACAGCTAAAATGGTAATCAGTAGCGTAGCCACCTCAAAGGCTTGCGTGATAGTGATGTTAGCAGCTCTATTGTTGCCTTTTGACAAATGGATGCTGGCCACCACCGACACACCCGCACCGAACATCAGCGCAATACCGGTAGTCATCAGGAACAATGGCGCTACAATGTTGATGGCTGCCAGCGCATTGCTTCCAACGCCCTGTCCGACGAAGATACCATCTGCTACTGTAAAAAGAGAAGCGAATACCATTGACAGCAGCGTAGGGTAGAAAATGCTGTGGAACAACGGTTCTACTCTCGACTTGCCAAAGTCAATACTGTCTCTTTCTTTGTTTTTTAGTTTTTTCATCTTCAGCTTTATAAACTCAGTTCAGATATGTTGTTTTGTATTTGTCTTATATTTGGATAGGCACCACCAGCTTGAAGGTGATGTTACGTCCCATGTTATAGACCCCACGACGCCCCGTCACCATGTTTACATCAGCATATTTCAGTCGGCTCAGGTGGTTCTGATACGCTTTGTTCAACAGGTTGTCAGCGGTGATGTATAATTCTGCCACCTTCTTCCCCCTTATCTGGATGTCCGTACCTGCCGAGAGATTCAGCAGAGTATATCCTGGTGTCTCTGTCTCGGTGCCGTCAGCGCTGTGGATGTGCGTCTGTTTCAGGTAACTGTCCAGACTGGCAGCCACATACAGGTTATTCAGCAACGAGCGGTGGTGGGGATGCCTGTCGTGATGATGATTCAGTGTGGCGTGCGAGTGATGGTAGAGTTCCCATTTCAGTTCTGTTGTCCAATGAGGAGCAGGGGTGAAGGGAAGGTATTTTTCTTCCGAGGTAATCGCTTTGTGGTAAGAGGTAAGTTGTGCATCGACATACGAGAACGTATTAGAAAAATGCACGGAATGGATGGGGTGAAAATCCACACCCACTTCAAACCCCAGCAGTCTTGCATCGCCCTGTGTATAAGCATAGGTAAGATAGCCTTCCTCCATCTCCTCCAGCATGCGATGGGTGAAGATGTAGTTGTCAATGCGGTTGGCAAAGAGTGCCACCTGTGCCGATACGTAACGTGAGGTGAAGTCGAGTCCGAGGTCAGCTTGCAGACTGTATTCCGCCTTCAGTTGCTGGTTGCCCAGTTCGTAGCGGACAGAGCCTTCGTGTACACCATTGGAAGCCAACTCACTCATGTTTGGAGTACGGAAACCACGAGCCAGGTTCAGTCGGATGTTGAAGTGGTCGTTGATGTTGCATACAGCTCCGATGCTACCTGTCAGTCCGTTGAAGTGGCGGGAGAAATCTTGGAAGCGTAGTGCCCCGTCTTCCATCAGCTCATAACCATGCAACCGACGATGGTCATAGCGCACACCCCCATTCAGTGTCCATCGTTCCCCGATGGCTTTTGTGGCGGTTGCATAGATACCGAAGTCGAACAGGCGGTAATCTGGAATAAGATATTCCTCACCCTCGTTGCCTGATTTCTGATACATACCCCCGATACCGGTCGAGAATTTCCAACCGTTCCATTCGTTGGTCAAGTATCGCAGGTCATAGGTCAGCGTATGCAACTTGAAATACAGCGCATATTCATCAGCCGACTCCTCATACTCCTGTCGGCGGTTCTGCTGATAGCCGATAATAGCTTTCAGACTGCCCGACGAGAGATTCAGGGAGTTGTCCCACACCACCTTGTAGTGCTTCACCTGTTGGAAGGGTAGTGCCTCCGCGTAATTATGTCCGGAGAATCCCTCTTCGTGCTCCAGTTCGCCTGTCTCAGGGTCGCGTTCACCCTCTATGATGCCTGGTGTCAGGTGAAAGATCGTTCCGATGAGTCGTGAGTGACCCCACGCCTTGTTCAGTCCCAGCATCAGTCGTCCTGAACGCTCGCGGAACTGTGATCCCGGCACATAGCCGTCGTATTTGTTCTTATATGCATGAGCCATCTTGTTGCTGAACCGCGCATCCCATACGAAGCCTTTCTGGTTGCCTGCTATTGACAGGTTATAGGCAAAAAGCCCGTTGTTGGTCTGATATTCCGAACTTGCGTTGGCACGCATCTCGCCTTCCGCTAGTGTGGGCTGAGCATGGAGAATGACAACACCCGCCATTGCATCTGAACCGTACATCAGCGAGGCTGGTCCTTTCAGAATCTCTACGGAGTTCACGCTGCTGCCATCTACCTCTACGCCATGCTCGTCACCCCATTGCTGACCTTCCTGGCGCACCCCTTCACTCATCACCACCACGCGGTTATATCCCAATCCGCGGACGATAGGCTTAGAGATACTTCCGCCTGTTGTCAACTGGCTGACACCCGGTTGGCGGCTGATGGCGTCTATGATATTGGTAGAGGCTGTGGCCCTGAGTACCTGTGGCGACACGATGCTCACGGGAGCTGTTGCATGCTTCAGTTTCGTATCGCCCGTAACGCCCGTTACCGTTACTTCGTTCAGGTTCAGATGACGGAAGAAGACATCAGTCGTGTCCACATGTCCGTCTGTCTTATGTGCTGTTTGATGCGTATTGTTATGATTGTCTTGAGCTGCCATTGCCGTACATAAGCACAGCAACGGCAGAATAATGTATCTAGTTTTCATCCTGTCTATGATGTATGCAGTCTGTCGTTTGGTCAAATACAAAGTCTATGCTTTATTTTCCAAATTCGTTGTATGACACATTCTCAGGCTTCCATTTGTTTTTGGGAGTTGGACTCTCAGCTGGATGACCAATCACGATGACGCAGAGCGGAACAATGGTCTCGGGCAATTTGACAGCCTTTGAGACAGCAGCCACACGGTCGTCCATCGGATAGACACCCGTCCATACGGCACCGAGACCGAGGGCATGAGCTGCCAGCAGGATATTCTCCGTAGCAGCAGAGCAGTCCTGAATCCAGTAGGCCTGTCCTTTGCCGCTCAACGCCTTGTTCATATCGCCACACACCACAATGGCCAACGCACACTGTTCAATCATTCGACCGCGATTGCCTGCCAACTCCTTCAGCTTAGCCTTGTCCGTAACAGCCACGAAATGCCAGGGTTGCTTGTTCACCGCTGTGGGAGCCGCCATACCGGCACGCAGCAATGCTTCGATATCCCCCTTTGATATAGGCTCATCGGTATATTTACGGACGCTGGTACGTGTCATGATGCTGTTCAACACAGGATTCACCTCTCTGTTGATATCAGCCTCAATAATACTTTGTGCCGATGCGTTCAGCACAGCTGTGATAGCCAATAGGCATACAATCATTAACTTCTTCATAGTCTTCGTCGTTTTTGCAGTTATTTTTTATTTTCTAATTTTTATTTTCCTTGCAAAGGTAGGCATTTTTCCTTTTCCCAACAAACGTTACAACTTTTTTTGTTTTCATTAACAACACAAAAAACAAATTATCCAATAAAAAGGCTTTGTTTTTTTACCTTATTTTATTTAAAAGTTGTATTTTTGTAGCCAAATACAATCCATTACTAAACTGAAAAGACTATGAAAAAGAATTCTTTGTATTATGTTTTGGTACTGCTGTGCGTGTTCGAAGGCACTGCTAACGACGAAAAAAGAACCGCTTATAACCTAGTCAAGCGCAGCATCGCCATCATGCCTGACTACGAGGGCTACGGAGTGTCGATTGACCGGCCACATCCCTATCTGGCCGAAGCAGTAACCGCACGTCAGGTCGTTGATGCATTAACCTACGGACTGGAACTTTACGGCAAGCCCACTACGAAAGGCATCTATATCCATCAAGGCCGCAAGGTCGTTATCACTAGGTAGCAGAAAAAACAACCATAGGTCACCACTTTTAATATAACGATAATGGCGCAAGATGCAAAAACATCCTGCGCCATTTTTCACTATTCACTCTTCACTAGGGCGAAGTCCGCTAAAACGGTCCTCGTCCCATGCAACTGGTCGTACCCAGCGCCGTCAGGAAAGCTGTGAGTGCGGCTACTACTACCTTCACCACTACCTCAATAATCCGATTCTTCTTCATACGCTACTTCTTACTTCAGCCTTCAGCCATCAGCCTTCAGACTTAGCCTTCGTCACCAGAATCCGTGCTTCCGCCACCCGTAGTTCCGTCACCCGTGCTTCCGCTACCCGTAGATCCATTGTTCCCAGAATCCGTGGTTCCTTCACCCGTAGTTCCGTTACCCGTAGTTCCGTTCTCGTCCTCGATGTCGCCGTCGTCCGCGCTGGTCACGCGCTTCACCTCCTTGCCGTCACGGTCGTAGCAGGT
>CAMIVY010000044.1 GCA_946402275.1 uncultured Prevotella sp. | reverse complement strand
GAGAATTCTACCGAGTTTAAAGCCGGTGATATAGGCAAGTATCTGACTGGATTTGAAGTGTTAAATCCCGATTTGGTGATTTGTCATTTAGATTCCAAAGCTTCGATGCAGATTGACCTGACTATCAACAAAGGCCGTGGTTATGTACCCGCTGATGAGAATCGCGAGTTCTGCACCGATGTCAATGTGATAGCTATTGACTCAATCTACACCCCAATCCGCAACGTCAAGTACAGCGTAGAGCCCTATCGTGTTGAGCAGAAGACCGACTACGACAAGCTCGTGCTGGAGGTGACTACGGATGGTTCCATTCACCCGAAGGACGCTCTGAAAGAGGCTGCCAAGATCCTCATCTACCACTTCATGCTCTTCTCAGACGAGAAGATTACTTTGGAGAATAATGAGGCTGAGGGCAACCAGGAGTTCGATGAGGAAGTACTGCATATGCGCCAGTTGCTGAAGACTAAGTTGGTTGACATGAACCTCTCTGTTCGTGCACTGAATTGTCTGAAGGCAGCCGATGTAGAGACCCTTGGTGATCTCGTACAGTACAACAAGACCGACCTCCTCAAGTTCCGCAACTTCGGTAAGAAATCGCTCACTGAGCTTGATGATTTGCTCGAGAGTCTGAATCTGTCGTTTGGAACCGATATTTCAAAGTACAAACTGGACAGAGAATAGTTGGCAATTGATAATTGACAATTAGATTTGTCCACTTAAAGAAAAAGTAAACAATGAGACACGGAAAAAAATTCAATCATCTGGGCCGTACTGCTGATCACCGTCGTGCCATGCTTGCCAACATGGCCATTTCTCTGATCATGCACAAAAGAATCACTACGACCCTCGCCAAGGCAAAGGCACTTAAAAAATATGTTGAGCCACTCATCACCCGCTCAAAGGACGACAGCACCAACAGCCGTCGTGTAGTATTCAGCTATCTGCAGAACAAAGAGGCCTTGAAGGAACTCTTCGGAGCTGTAGCCCAGAAAGTCGGTGACCGCCCCGGTGGTTATACTCGTATCATCAAGCTCGGTAGCCGTCAGGGTGACGCTGCAGATATTGCATTCATCGAGCTCGTTGACTTTGATGAGAACATGCTCAAGACTCCTAAGGCAGAGGCTAAGAAGACTCGTCGTTCACGTAAGTCTGCTGCTCCCAAGGCAGAGGCTCCCGTTGAGGAGGCTCCTAAGGCCGAGGAAGCTCCTAAGGCTGAGGCTGCTGCTGAAGAGGCAAAAGCTGAGTAATATTTCGATTGAAAACCTGATGCGGTGGGGTGTTGCCAATAAGCAATGCCCCACTTCTTTTTCCCCTTTATAGGGATTTCCCTTTTGCATTTTCGGGAAATTCCTCTTGTTCTTTCGTTGATATTGTATATCTTTGCAACGTGAAACTTTAAATAGATTGCGTTATGAAGAAGAGTTTGTTGATAGGACTCGTGTCTGGTTTGTTGATGAGTAGTTGTGGTACCTATACTGGTGAGGGTGCTGCCACTGGTGCTGCCTTTGGGTCTATTTTGGGTTCTGCCATCGGAGGCATATCCGGAGGATGGCGTGGTCATGACATCGGCACTATAGTCGGTATGGCTAGTGGAGCTGCCGTTGGTGCAGCAATAGGTGCTGCCGCTGATGAACAGGAGAAACGCAAATATGAGGAATATCGGCAACAGCGTTCTCGAAGTTATGACTATGACCGAGATGACCAACAATACCGTTCTCAAGGAGGCTATACCGATGATAGCGGCTTCGACGCTACAAACAGCGGTGATGATCGTATCAACTTTGACGGTGCAGGTCCTCGCCACGAACAACATGCCGGTTCACATCAAGGCCAGGGAGGATATACAGCTGCCGTGCCTAGCACCTATGATCCTACTACGCGCCCTGCGGAACCAGGCTATAGCGTAAAATATAATTCCTTGATAGAAATTCGTAATGCCCGTTTCATTGATGCCGATAGGGATGGCATCATCCGTGCCAACGAGGAGTGTCGTGTCACCTTTGAAATTATGAATCGTTCCTCTCTCACCCTTTATGATGTACAGCCTACTGTGTTTGAAGTTTCTGGCAATAAACATATCCATATCTCGCCCAACCTTCATGTTGAAAGTATAGCTCCCAACCAAGGTGTTCGTTATACTGCCACGATTATGGCTGATAAAAAGTTAAAGGATGGCGAGGCTATCATCCGTGTTGGTGTGGCACAAGGCGACAAAGAAATAACCTCTCAGATTAAGGAGTTTTTGCTCCAGACGCGGAAGCGTTAGTTCTCCGTTTCTTTGCGTTCTCAGCAGCCCTCTGAGCCTTTAGCTGAGCCTCTTTCATCTCTTTCCAGAAAGGAACAAGAGCTGGTGCACCGTCGTTGGTTTCCAGTTCCAATTGTGGAATTTCTATTTGGTCGGTAGCTAGGAAGGGCACGATAATGGTGTCAACCTTATGAACGATAACCATAGCGACGCCACTTGAAATAATATCTAACTCCTTCGCAGCTCGCCATGATAAATCGATGATACGACCCCGAACAAAAGGACCGCGATCTATCACTTTCACAACGACGCTCCGCCCGTTGGCTGGATTATAAACTCTCAACATCGTTCCGAAAGGGTAGGTGCGATGGGCACAAGTCAGGCTGTCATCGTGCATCCGTTCGCCACTGGCCGTCCTGCGTCCTGTGAGTTTTTTGGAGTAGAAAGAAGCTTTGCCCTTCTGCAGAACTTGTGCCTGCAGAGGGGTAAAGCCTATTGTTAGAATTGTCGCTATTAAAGCTATCTTCCGTAAGATCATACAATACCTTGAGCCAGCATGGCCTTGGCAACTTTGATGAAACCAGCCACATTAGCTCCCTTTACATAGTTTACGTAGCCGTTGGGCTGCTTACCATACTTCACACATTGCTCGTGTATTCCAGCCATAATCTGATGCAGACGCTGGTCAACCTCCTCAGCCGTCCAAGCCATACGCATGGAGTTCTGAGTCATTTCCAGTCCACTTGTTGCTACACCACCGGCATTTACGGCTTTTCCTGGAGCGAACAATTGTCCAGCTTCCAAGAACTTGTCAACAGCCTCTGCCGTGCATCCCATATTGCTGACTTCAGCCACACACAGTGGTTTCTGAGCCAATATCATGTCAGCATCGTTGCCATTCAGCTCGTTCTGCGTAGCACAAGGCAGGTAGATGTCTGCTTTCTGCTCCCAAGGTTTCTTGCCTGCGAAGAACTTCGAACCGGGGAATTCCTCCTCGTAAGGCTGACATATGTCATTACCACTGGCTCTCAGTTCCAATAGATACTCTATCTTTTCGGCATCCAGTCCGGCGGGGTCGTAGATGTATCCGTCAGGTCCGCTGATGGTGATAACCTTAGCTCCCAGTTCCGTGGCTTTCTTGGCTGCGCCCCATGCCACATTACCAAAGCCGCTGAGAGCTACCGTTCTGCCCTTGATGTCCAATCCGTGAGTCTCCATCATGTGGTGTACGAAGTAGAGAGCTCCGTAGCCTGTAGCCTCTGGGCGCAGGATAGAACCGCCCCATTCTATACCCTTACCCGTCAGTGTAGCGCCGTGGAATTGCGAGGTTAGCTTTTTGTACATACCAAACAGATAGCCAATCTCACGTCCACCTACGCCGATATCACCGGCAGGCACATCCATATCTGGACCAATCACCTTGTATAATTCGCACATGAAAGCTTGACAGAAACGCATAATCTCTGCATCGCTCTTACCGCGTGGGGCGAAGTCAGAACCACCCTTACCACCACCCATAGGCAGTGTGGTCAGTGCATTCTTGAAAGTCTGTTCAAATCCGAGGAATTTCAGGATACTGAGGTTTACTGACGGGTGGAAACGTAATCCGCCTTTATATGGACCGATGGCAGAGTTGAACTGTACTCGGTAGCCGATGTTCACCTGCACCTCGCCTTTGTCGTCCACCCAAGGCACACGGAAGGTGGTGATACGCTCAGGCTCTACCAAACGCTCAATAATCTTGGCCTTCTCAAACTCTGGGTGCTGGTTATACACATCCTCGATAGAGATTAACACTTCTCTGACAGCTTGCAGGTATTCTGCTTCACCTGGATGTTTCCGCTCCAGGCCCTGCATAATTTTTTCTACGTTCATAGTATTGTTATTTATAGTTTTAATGTCATATTGTCATTATGACAATGCAAATATAGTTTTTTTTCTTGGAATGACAATGACTTTTTAAGAAATTTTTTGCCTTAGCAGTTACTTTTGTAAGTTTTAATGGTTACAATTGCAAGTATTAGTGGTTACAATTGCAAGTATTAGTGGTTACAATTGCAAGTATTAATGGTAGCAATTGCAAGTATTAATAGTCGCATTTTTTTGTGTTTCTGATAAGATTTCTCAAAAAATGTAGTACCTTTGCCACCCTAAAGACCGAAAATATGAGTGCAAACATTCCCCAGGAGTTCAACAACTTCTTTCTGAAGGATGTCTCGTTTGTCAACTTGATGACCAAGCGCATCTTCAACATCCTGATAGTGGCCAATCCCTACGATGCCTTTATGCTCGAGGATGATGGCCGTATCGATGAAAAACTATTCGACGAGTATATGGAGCTCGGACTGCGTTATCCACCCTCGTTCACACAGGTGTCTACCACCGAGGAGGCTAACCATGTGCTCGAGAATACCGATATCGACCTGGTCATCTGTATGCCCGGTAATGCCGACAACGATGCCTTTGCCGTAGCTCGCGATGTCAAGCTGATGGCTCCTCATATTCCCTGCGTGGTGCTCACGCCTTTCTCGCATGGCATCACCAAGCGCATCGAGAACGAGGACATGACCATCTTCGACTATGTGTTCTGCTGGCTGGGCAACACCAACCTCATTCTCTCCATCATCAAGCTCATCGAGGACCAGATGAACATCGAGCACGATATCAAGGAGGCCGGTGTGCAGATGATTCTACTTGTCGAGGACAACATCCGCTTCTACTCCTCCGTGCTGCCCAACCTCTATAACTATATTCTGGCACAGTCGAAGAATTTCTCTACCGAGGCCCTCAATCCCCATGCTGCCGCCCAGCGTAAGCGCGGCCGTCCCAAGGTGGTGCTTGCCACGACCTACGAGGAAGCCATGCATTGGTATAATCTCTATCACGATAATGTGTTAGGAGTCATCTCCGACACCCGTTTCCCCATGCAGGGAGTGAGCGGCCGGCTGGCACATGTCGAGGAGGGTGATCCCGAGGCGGGGCTGAAGCTGTTGCGCGAGATTCGCCGTCGCGACGAGTATGTGCCCCTGATACTGCAGAGTTCAGAGATTGTGAACAAAGAAAAGGCTGAGAAGGAGCATTTCCACTTTATCGACAAGAACTCAAAGAAGATGAACGTGGATTTGCGCCAGCTGATAGAGGAACACATGGGTTTTGGAGACTTCATTTTCCGTGACCCGCAAACCAAGAAGGAGGTGGCCCGCATCCGCTCGCTGAAGGAACTGCAGGATAATATCTTTAACATCCCTGCAGACTCATTCCAGTATCACGTGTCACGCAACAATATGAGCCGCTGGCTTTGTGCCCGTGCCATCTTCCCCGTCAGCCAGTTCCTTAAGCATGTCACCTGGCATAAACTGCAGGATGTCGATGCCCACCGGCAGATTATCTTCGATGCCATCGTGCAGTACCGCCGTATGAAAAATATCGGTGTGGTGGCCGTCTTCGACCGTCTGAAGTTCGACCGCTATGCCCACTTCGCCCGTATCGGCGACGGCTCCTTAGGCGGTAAGGGCCGCGGCCTGGCATTCCTCGATAATATCATCAAGCGGCATCCCGAACTCAACCAGTTCGACAATGCCACCGTCCAGATTCCCAAGACGGTGGTGCTCTGCACCGACTTCTTCGACGAGTTCATGGACAACAACAACCTCTGGTCTGTCGCCTTGAGCGATGCTTCCGACGAGGAGATTCTGCAGCACTTCCTCCATGCTCAGCTGCCCGATTCCCTTATTGCCGACTTCTTCACCTTCTTCGATGCGGTCAAATCGCCCATTGCCGTGCGCTCCAGCTCTTTGCTCGAAGACTCTCACTATCAGCCCTTTGCCGGTATCTACTCCACCTATATGATTCCCTATCTCGATGACAAGTACGAGATGCTCCGCATGTTGGCATGTGCCATCAAGGGCGTTTATGCCTCGGTGTATTACAAGGATTCGAAGGCTTATATGACGGCCACCTCCAATGTCATCGACCAGGAGAAGATGGCGGTCATCCTGCAGGAAGTGGTGGGCCAGACACATGACACTCGTTTCTATCCCACCTTCTCGGGCGTGCTGCGCTCGCTAAACTACTATCCCATCGGTGACGAGCTGGCCGAAGAGGGCATCGCATCGCTGGCATTAGGTTTGGGAAAATATATCGTGGATGGCGGTCAGACTTTGCGCGTATCACCTTATCATCCACATCAGGTGCTGCAAACCTCTGAGATGGATACGGCTTTGAAAGAGACGCAGACACGCTTCTATGCCCTCGATTTGTCACATGTCGGTGACGATTTCAAAGTGGACGACGGCTTTAACATCCTAAACCTACGTGTAAAGGAGGCTGACAAAGATCAGTCGCTCAACGGCATTGCTTCGACGTATGACCCCAACGACCAGATTATCCGTGACGGCATCTATGAGGGTGGACGTAAGGTTATCTCCTTCTCCGGTGTCCTTCAGCATGGTATCTTTCCTCTACCTGAAATTCTACAGCTCACACAGAAGTTGGGCTCTGAGGGAATGCGCCGTCCTGTAGAAATAGAGTTTGCTTGCAACCTCACACCAAATGAGGAACATGGTGTGAAGGGAGATTTCTACCTGTTGCAGATGCGCCCCATCGTCGATTCCAAGCAAGTGCTGGATGAAGACCTTGCTGCCATTCCCGACGAACAATGTCTGCTGCGTTCCCATAACTCGCTGGGACACGGCATCTCGGAAGATGTGGTGGACGTGGTCTATGTGAAAACTGACGATGACTTTACGGCTGCTAACAATCCTGCCATTGCCGACCAGATAGAGCAGATAAACCGAAGATTCCTCAATGGCGATTTCCTGTCGGAGGACGGTACGACAGGTGTCAACTATGTATTGATTGGTCCAGGACGATGGGGCTCCAGCGACTATTGGCTGGGCATCCCCGTCAAGTGGCCTCATATCTCCGCTGCCCGAGTTATCGTTGAGGCAGGTCTGAAGAACTATCATGTAGATCCTTCGCAGGGCACCCACTTCTTCCAGAACCTCACTTCTTTCGGAGTAGGTTATTTCACCGTTAATACCTATACGGGCGATGGAGTTCTTCAAAAAGAAATCCTCGACAGCATGCCTGCCGTCGAGGAAACTGAGTATGTGCGCCATGTGCGATTCGAGCGTCCGCTGAAAATTATGATGGACGGCAAGAAACAGCATGGTGTGGTTATGCTGCCAGAGTAGATTACTTGTATTAATAATAAACCTCCCTGAGTTGTGAAGCTCAGGGAGGTTTCATCATGGATTCATGTGGCCTCTAAAATAATGCACAATGAGTGAACCCTTGGATTGGAGGATGGACTTTTCCATAGGATACAATGGATAGGATTTTATAACCAGCTGATTTATAGATATTTTAGGTTTAATCTATTATTTGTATTTTCCATGAGTATCTGATATGCCGTAAGAAAAATAGTTGTAACTTTGCATCGAAAATCTACAACTATGCATAAAAAGTCGTTGTACATATTCATTATAGGCGTTCTACTGATGGCTTGCAGTCAGCAGGACTCCAATTCACAGACGGCAGCAAGTTGTCTGGAGGAAGCTGAGGCTGCTTTGGCTAACGACAGTACCCGTTTGGGCGAGACTCTACTGCGAAAGACCATTCAGTTGGCTGAAGCATCTGAGGATTGGTACATCGATTATATTGCATGCCAGCGGTTGGCAGAGGCTTTATCACAGAGCAACCCAGGAGAGGCCTTGCGACTGATGAAGCAGGCACTGAGCATCTACGAGCAGCATCCTGACGATGAGCACAATTACGTTATCCTGCTTGACTATGCAGGCACTTTCGCTGCGCAAGTAGCTTATATCAACGAGGGATCATTCGACGAAGCACTCGATTTCATCCATCGTGCATACGATATAGCCAAGAAAAGCCAGATGAACGACATGATATGCCAGACACTTACCAGTCTTGCAAACATCGCATGGGCGAAGAATGACTATGACCAGGCACTTGACTATGCTCGTCAAGCAGAACTTGTGGCAACTGACGAACTGCGCGCCGGCACGTTACAAGTACTCGCTCGCAGCTACCTCAGCCTCAACATGCTCGATTCGGCAGAAACCGTCTATAGGAAGATTCATCCTGGTGATGATGTCCATCTGTCATACATCATACAGAGCAACCTCGCCAAGATAGCGCTTCGCCGCTTGGGTGCCACACAGGTGGAGGATAGCGTGGCTGAGGCCTTCGACAAAGTAGAGGACATCTATTATAAGGCACTTGAGCAGAAAGACGAGTATTATCAGGAGACGTTGCGACAGGAAATGGAGAACCAGCAATTGGAGTTCCGTTCAAAGATGTACGCACGAACATTATTCATTATCATTATAGCGTCGCTCATCGTCATCACAGCGATGGTGCTGGTTGTTCGCTACAGGATGCAGGCGCAGCGCCAAGAGGAGCGGCAGCTCCAGCAGGAGGCAGAACACCAGAAGGCTCAACTGCATCAGGCTAACGAAGTGGTGGCATTCCTACAGAACTTCATTCTCGAACGTATGGAGGTAATGAAGAAACTCAACCAGAGCGGTGATTCGCTCATCTATCTCAGTCCTCACGAATGGAGCGAGATTGAACGTACGCTCAATGCCATCGACAACAACCGCTTTTCCAACCTTCGCAAGCAGTATTCCAATATGCAGGAAGACGACATCCGCCTGTGTTTGCTTACACGTCTGGGCATTAGCAATCGCACCATCGGCAATATCTATTGCATCTCCATCTCTGCCGTCCAGCACCGTAAGCTCAAACTAAAGAAGGATGTATTTGGGGAAAGCAATCCCAATGTTACGCTGGAACAAATACTTACCAGATAGAAGAATAATCAAATATGACAGATATGAAACGAACATTACTATTTATGACATGTATGCTGGCGTCATTGTCGATGACACCACAGACGGCTTATCGCCCATTTGTCGAAGACGGTAAGGTGTGGCGAGTAGGAGCTTTCAGCTCTGGAAATCTTGTGCAATGGATAGAGTACTACTATTTCGATGGTGACACGATCATCAATGAAAAGGTCTGTAAGCAGATGATGCGCCAACGGTTTGTCAATCCGATTTTTGCTGAATCCAATTATATTTCACAAGAAAACTCCTCTAACTATGTAGGGGCATGGTACGAAGAGGACCAGAAAGTGTACACTTACGACACGACAAGCAAGCAGTTTCACGTGATGTACGACTTCTCAGCCAATGACTATGACACGCTGCGGACAGATAAGTGGCATCCCTATGTGATAGGACCGAAGCAGACTGGTGGCTTAAAAGGCTTTAAGGGTGTTTATAGAGATCTTTGGCAGCTTGAACCTGAAGGCAGCAGCTATTGTACCACTTGGCTGGAAGGTGTCGGAGGTATTGACGGGCCGATTCCAAATGTCTGTCCTGGGAAAGAAGACCATCCGCTGTTCCTCATATCATGTACCGTTGGCGATGAGGTCATCTACCTCAACGATGAATATCACGATGGAACTGTAACTGACGCATCGAATGCCCCCAAGCAACGCTTAGACTTCACCCATATCATTAAGACGAAGCCCAAAGCACCGAGGAAGAGAAGTGCTGAGCAGCCACTATATGGCGAATACAACGACCAATTGTTAGGCATTAATCTCGATCCACTTGACGAAGCCTACTTGGTACGCATTATTGGCGAGTCTGGCAAAGCCGTCTATGAGAAAGCCATCAACGCTGGTAACATCGTGGCTCTCAGCATCGACATATCTGCCTACCCCCAAGGCCGCTATACCGTCACTATAGAGAACAGCCTCGAGTCGTTCACTGGCCAATTCCATGCCCAAACGACAGGAATCATCGACGCTGCGCGTCTAAATAATAATGAACAAAGAATAAAGAATAAACTTATCTACAGCCTACAGGGCCAGCGTCTCAGTCGTTTGCAGAAGGGACTGAACATCGTTAATGGACGCAAGGTTCTTGTAAAGTGAGAGCAGCCTTCGCAAGCAGAACTTACTCTTTGTAAACAGGGAAACAAGGAGTTCTGTACAGCAGGTAAGCGAATCCGCTTGTCTGCTGTTTTTCTTTCCATACCCCTATCAATATTTTTCCATAAACTACCGCCTGTAGTTCGTCATAACATGCTAGATACCAATTATTTACCAAAAAACGTGTTTCCATGGGTAACTAATATCGTCAATGCAATATTGTCGTAACTTTGCAGACAGTTTTATTTTTAAATCAAACATTGTTTATAGGATATGCAAGAACGTCACAAAAACAGGAAACTCTATTTCCACGAACTGGCCCAGACCAGCCAAAAATTCTTTATTCCATATATTAAGCAGTTCAAACGGCTTGAGCAGGACAGCCGCATACTAGAAATAGGTTGCGGTGACGGCGGCAATCTGCTCCCTTTTGCCCAAATGGGGTGTTACACGTTAGGTGTGGATATCTCTGAAGGGAGAATAGCTGATGCACGGAAGTTCTTTATGGATTGCAAGGCGAAAGGCGACTTCCTTGCGTCGGATATATTCTTACTAGAAGAACTGTATGGCACGTTCGACGTCATCATCTGCCATGATGTGATTGAGCACATCGATGAAAAAAAGCGTTTTCTTTCGTTACTGCCACAGTTCCTCGCAAAGAATGGTATTGTTTTCATGTCGTTTCCTGCCTGGCAGATGCCTTTCGGGGGACATCAGCAGATATGTAGAAGTAAAATCATCAGTCATCTACCGTTTGTCCATCTCTTTCCAAAAACATTCTTCCGTCTGCTCCTGAAAGCCAGTGGAGAGGATGATGCATGCATAGAAGAATTGATGTCCATAAAGGGAACAAAGACATCGATAGAGTTATTTGAGCAGCTTCTGAAGACCATAGGCAAATTCATCATCACAGACCGCACCCTTTGGCTCATTAATCCCCATTATGAGACAAAATTTGGATTGCGTCCTCTGCAATTACCAAAGTGTTTGGCTATAATTCCGTATGTTCGTAATTTCTTCACGACTTCATGTTTTTATGTGTTAACCATGAAAGAAGAATAACATAGTCATTCTGTGAGGTTGAGGCCTGAGCTCAAAAATCATGTCTGCTGAGCATTTTTTGATTTTCTCTAGAAGTAATTTCAAATACTCCGAATAAAAATTTCAATAGTCCGAAAGTAATTTTTGTTACTCCGAGAGTAATCCCTTAGATTAGTTGAGTGGATGCAAAAAGAAATCCTCGACAGCATGCCTGCCGTCGAGGAAACTGAGTATGTGCGCCATGTGCGATTCGAGCGTCCGCTGAAAATTATGATGGACGGCAAGAAACAGCATGGTGTGGTGCTGTTGCCACCCTTAAATGCTTAATTCATCCAAAACGGTGATGAGTCGTTTATCGAAACGCTTGTCGGTACGAATGCACTCTGAGAAGGGTACATAGACAATCTCGCTATTACGATAGCCTATCATCACGTTGCGTTGGCCTTGCATGAGGGCCTCGATGGCTCCCACACCCATACAGCTTGCCAAGATGCGGTCACGTGCCGAAGGACTGCCACCACGCTGTAGGTGGCCTAGAATAGAGACGCGCACGTCAAACTCGGGGAATTCCTGCCTCACACGGTCGGCATAGTACAGGGCACCGCATTTGGGACTCTCCGATACGATGACGATACACGACTTCTTGGATTTGCGGATGCCACGCCCCATGAAGGCTGCCAATTGGTCAACGTCGGTAACTTCCTCTGGTACGATGGCTGCCTCCGCACCACAGGCTATTGCACAGTTCTGGGCCAGAAAACCAGCATCACGTCCCATCACCTCAACGAAGAAGATGCGCTCATGGGAATTGGCCGTGTCGCGGATGCGGTCCACGCATTCCATGATGGTGTTCATTGTCGTGTCATAGCCGATGGTAGCGTCCGTGCCGTAAAGGTCGTTGTCAATGGTTCCTGGCAGACCAATTACAGGGAAATCGTGCTCTTGTGCAAAGTCGCGTGCTCCCGTCAGTGAGCCGTTGCCACCAATAACTATCAGCGCATCAATCTCTTCCTTCTGGCAGGTCTCAAACGCTTTCTGCCTTCCTTCGGGTGTCATGAACTCCTTGCTGCGGGCACTCTTCAGCATGGTGCCGCCCCTGGTGATGATGCCGCTGACGTCCTCAGTAGTGAATTCTTTCACCTCGTCATTGATGAGACCATCGTAACCACGATAAATTCCTTTGATTCTAAAACAATTGTAAATGCCAGCGCGTGTCACGGCACGGATGGCAGCATTCATGCCTGGAGAATCTCCCCCTGACGTCAGAATGCCAATGGTTTTAATCTTACCCATAATGTTTTGCTAATATTAATCTCTTACTTCTTAATAATACCTTTCCTGATAGAGGCGAACCGAAGTAATGCCGTTCTCTTTGTCGAAACTAATTTTGTCCTCACGGGCCAGCCAACCGATGGCAGCAAAGAATTCCGGAAGGTCCAGTTCTGTCTCTTCTTGCAATGCCTCAAAGCTGAGGCTGCCCTTACTCTCTAACACACGCCATACAATACCGGCGTTCTCTCCAATTTGATTCTTGTTCATAATCAGTTAGTTTTAACGTGTAATATAATTTATGTTAGTTGTTTTCTTTTAGTAGTTTTCGTAATATTGACGAATATATTGGGACATTGCCCTCATATTGCTTAAGAAAGTTTGCCGTTTCATGCCTACTGTCCTCCAAGTCTTGAAAAATAGTCGATGATGTCGTCCCAAGTTTTGAAGGTGTCGGAGCCATATTCCAGCAGGGTGGACATGGTGTCGCACTCTTTCTGCTGACTGATAAGGTAGTCGCCGTAGAGCAGGTCGCGGCGATAGGTGAAGATGGTGTGGTGCCAGGCGGGTACGTTGATGTATGCTTCAAGCCACGTGGTGGTCTCAGCATGATTGGCAGATGGTGCGACGAAATAGACCTGATAGTGCTCAATAAGCATCCGAACAGCCTTCTGGGCAGAGGAGGCTGGTTTCTTAAAGGCATCCATCAGCGTCTCCATACCTATATATATTATAGGTCGCTCCCGATGTTCCTGCTTGTCGTCAATCCACCGGATGACGGGCACCACGCTATGCATGAAACTCTTGTCGTTCATGCGGTGCTCACCGTGAAAATGTAGGGCATGGGGATATACCTCGTGGAACATGTCGAAGGTGTTGACAGTGGTATCCTCATCACCGAAAAGTCCATATACACGCTGACGGTCTTCATCGCTGACGTCTTCGAAACGATGTTCCGACTGGTCTTTGTATTCTTTTACCAGTGCCTTATCAACATAGAATTCCTGAACACCATCAAGACGGGGATTCTGAAACTGTTGCGTACCCGTCATGCCGTGAGTCTTCATGGTCTCGCCCATTTCCATTGCGGGGTTCACACAGATACGGTCGAAACCTCGAAGCTGCTCAGCATACATTCCTCCCATCGAAGTGCCTATGATGAGTGAAGGCTGCTCCTGCTGGCAGATGTTTTTTAACATGCTGATAGCCTCTTGAGGATGGATGGGTAGGTCGGGAGCAATCACTTTGGACTGTGGCATCACTTCACGGAGTCGGGCTACGGTGCCTGACTGCCCACTACTGGCAAAGCCATGACAATATAACACCGTCTTGCCCGCCATCAGTTCGGGAAATTGCTTGATATATGGATTTTCTGTTGTCATGTGTGCAAAGTTACGATTTTTTTCTTAACTTTGCACAGCAAAACCTGAAAACAATGAAAAAAGCTGTCTTTTTTTTATTTCTTGCCTTGAATTCTCTGGCTATTTCTGCCCAGCAGTTGCGTAATCCCGTTATTCCAGGTTATCATCCTGACCCTTCCGTGTGCAGAGTGGGGGACCATTATTACTTGGTGAATTCATCGTTCCAGTATTTTCCCGGTGTGCCCATTTACCATTCTAAGGATTTGGTAAACTGGGAACTAATAGGTAATGTGCTAGATCGTGAGAGTCAGTTGCCTCTGAAGGGTGCTAGCTCATGGTTGGGAATCTATGCCCCAACCATCCGCTATCATGAGGGGACGTTCTATATGATTACCACTAATGTGGGAAATGGCGGCAATTTTATGGTGACTGCCAGTAATCCTGCCGGCCCGTGGAGTGAACCTATTTGGCTTGAGCAGCAGGGCATTGATCCCTCGTTGTGGTTTGAAAATGGCAAGTGTTATATGGTAAGCAATCCAGACAATACTATCATGCTATGTGAAATTGACCCTAAAACTGGAAAGCAGTTGACGGAGAGTAAGGCATTATGGCGTGGTACAGGAGGTCGCTATCCAGAGGGGCCACATCTCTACAAGAAGGATGGCTATTATTATCTGCTCATTTCAGAAGGAGGAACGGAACTGGCTCACGGTCTGACGATAGCCCGTAGCAAAAAGATAGACGGCCCCTATGTGGCTAATCCTCATAATCCGCTGCTTACCAACTGCTCATTGGATGGGCAAACAATGCAAATCCAGGGTACAGGACACGGTGACTTCGTGCAGGCTTTGGACGGAAGTTGGTGGATGGTATTCTTGGCTTATCGCAATATGGGCGGTGCATATCATCACATGGGCCGTGAGACTTGTCTGGTTCCTGTAGAGTGGGAAAAAGGGAGGTGGCCTGTGGTAAATGACGGAATGGCAGTAGATACTGTGATGAAGGTGAGGACGCTGGCTCCCCAGAAACCTTGGTGTCATCATTCGCATACCATATTTAATAAAAATAAGTTGGATCCTGAGTGGGTACACCTGCAAAATCCGATTCCTGATAATTATCTGATGGACGGCCTACTATGGATGAAGGCACACGGCACCCTCACAGAGAATGATCAGCCCACCTTTCTGGGGCGCCGCCAGGAGAGCGCCTGTGTGGCGGCGGAAACGGAGATTGACATAGACCAACTCGACTTTGCTACTGAGGCAGGACTGAGTGTCTATCAGATAAACGACGGACACATGGATCTAGCGTTGGAGAAATACCAGACGGGATCGGTAGCTGTCAAAATGAAATATCAACTGAAATCGGTTCATGGAGAAAAGATGGGTGATGACTCGGGACAGTTGCAGGGCAAGGTGCGCCTGCGTATCACGTCGGACGGCAATAGGTATCGTTTTGAATATGCACAGCCTGAGGGTGAATGGAAACTGGTGGATATTCACGATTGTTCGTTGGTAAGCACGGAAGTTGTAGGAGGTTTCACGGGTGTCACGCTAGGCATGTTTGTAGAAGGTGAGGGAAAGGCTGCTTTCCGTTATTTCGATTACACAGAAAAGTAACATTTTTTACATTTTACTTGGCAGTGTGAAATAAATTGTTTAATTTTGCGTTCAGTTACAAGAATTTATTAATCCACAAAACAACAAAAGCATTATGAAAAAGTATTTAGCTGAAATGGTGGGCACGATGGTGCTCGTGTTGATGGGCTGTGGTGTTGCTGTCAGCCTGGGTTGTGATCCTATTAACAACATTCCCGCAGTAGTAGGTACTGCCTTTGCCTTTGGCTTGGCTGTGGTGGCTATGGCCTATACTATTGGTGGCATCTCTGGATGCCATATCAATCCTGCCATTACATTGGGTTGTATTATTGCTGGGCGTATGGATGCAAAGGAGGGATGTATGTACATCGTATTCCAGTGCATCGGTGCCTTTATTGGCTCACTGTTGCTCTATATTTTGACAGCCAATGTGCCCGGACTGGAAGGCACGGGTGCCAACGACCTGCAGGCTAACGTGAGCATGTTGGGCGGTCTGCTGGCTGAGATTATCTTCACTTGTGTGTTCGTACTCGTCGTACTGGGTGCTACTGCCAAGACCAACGGTGCCACGAATAACTTTGCAGGACTGGCTATTGGCTTGAGCCTCATTTTGGTTCACTTAGTTTGTATCCGTTATACCGGCACTTCTGTCAATCCCGCCCGTTCACTGGCTCCTGCCATCTTCCAAGGTGGTACGGCATTGGCTAATCTTTGGATTTTCATTGTAGGTCCTTTTGTAGGTGGTGCTCTGGCAGCATGCATCTGGAAGATAATTGAACCTTCTGAGAAGTAAGTTTTGCAACGTTTAGTTTGCATTTTTGCGTGCACAGGTTACGCAAGAGAAACGGAAAAGTTTAAAATCCGTAAAATCTGCGTAATCTGTGTCTCTTTCTTTTTTATTTTTAAAAAGATATTGTTATCTTTGCGCTCAAATAGATTTCAACTAACAAATAAAAAGCAAAACAATTATGGTAAATTACAAAGATCTGGGTCTTGTTAATACCCGTGAGATGTTCAAGAAAGCAGTAGCTGGTGGCTACGCAATCCCCGCATTCAACTTTAACACTATGGAGCAGATGCAGGCTATCGTTCAGGCTGCTGTTGAGACTAAGTCTCCTGTTATCATGCAGGTTTCTAAGGGTGCTCGTAACTATGCTAACGCTACTATTCTCCGCTACATGGCAGAGGGCGCTGTAGCTTACGCTAAGGAGTTGGGTTGCGAGAAGCCTGAAATCGTGCTGCACCTTGACCACGGTGATAGCTTCGAGCTCTGTAAGGATTGTATCGACATGGGCTTCTCAAGCGTGATGTATGATGGTTCTTCACTGCCTTACGAGGAGAATATCAAGATTTCCCGTCAGGTTGTAGAGTATGCACACAAGTATGATGTTACTGTTGAGTGCGAGCTGGGTGTGCTGGCTGGTGTTGAGGATGAGGTTGCCTCAGAGGTAAGCCATTATACAAAGCCTGAGGAAGTAATCGACTTCGCTACCCGTACTGGTTGCGATTCTCTGGCTATCTCTATCGGTACTTCTCACGGTGCTTACAAGTTCAAGCCCGAGCAGTGCACACGTGATCCTAAGACCGGTAGGCTGGTTCCTCCTCCATTGGCATTCGACGTGCTGGCTGAGATTGAGAAGAAGCTTCCCGGATTCCCCATCGTGCTTCATGGTTCTTCTTCTGTTCCTCAGGAAGAGGTTGACACCATCAATAAGTTCGGTGGCAATCTGCCCGATGCAGTAGGTATCCCCGAGGAGCAGCTCCGCAAGGCTGCTAAGAGTGCTGTATGTAAGATTAACATCGACTCAGACTCTCGTCTGGCTATGACTGCTGCTATCCGCCAGTAT
>CAMIVY010000043.1 GCA_946402275.1 uncultured Prevotella sp. | reverse complement strand
AGTGTACCGTCATCTCCAACAAGAACGTGGCTACGTTCATCAAGGAGTTCAAGGTACAGCTGCCTGCCGGAGCCCACATGGACTTCCTGCCTGGTTCGTACGCCCAGATCAAGATTCCAGCCTTCGACTGCATCGACTATAACGACTACGATCGCGACCTCATCACGCCTGAGTACGTGCCCGCATGGGAGAAGTTCAAGATGTTCGACCTCAAGTGTAAGAACCCCGAGCCCACCATCCGTGCCTACTCCATGGCCAACTATCCTGCCGAGGGCGATGTCTTCATGCTCACCGTGCGTATCGCTACGCCACCGTTCAAGCCCGACCGCAGCGGCTTCATGGATGTCAATCCGGGTATTGCCTCGTCATACATCTTCTCGCTTAAACCGGGCGACAAGGTCATCATGTCGGGTCCTTACGGCGACTTCCATCCACACTTCGACACCAAGAAGGAAATGATATGGGTCGGTGGCGGTGCCGGTATGGCTCCACTGCGTGCTCAGATTATGCACATGACGAAGACTCTCCACACCACCGATCGCGAGATGCACTACTTCTACGGTGCCCGTGCCCTCAACGAGGTGTTCTATCTCGACGACTTCCTGGGCTTGGAGAAGGAGTATCCCAACTTCCACTTCCATCTGGCTCTCGACCGTCCCGACCCGACAGCCGATGCAGCCGGTGTGAAGTACACCCCGGGCTTTGTCCATCAGGTCATGCTCGAAACCTATCTGAAGGACCACGAGGCTCCCGAGGACATCGAGTACTACATGTGCGGTCCCGGTCCTATGTCGAAGGCTGTAGTCTCCATGCTCGACTCCCTCGGTGTAGAGCCCGAGAGCATCATGTACGATAACTTCGGCGGATAAACAACAAGAGAGAGGTCCCCAGCAAGGAACCTCTCTCTCTTCCATCATATTGAAGTTTTTATGTGCTGTGAGTCATAGTGAAAACGAGCCGTAACCTCATAAAGGACGAGATTACGGCTCGTTAGTTACGAGGTTACGGCTCGCCAATTTTGACCAGCATGCAAGGGAAAACACCATTATCGATGTTAATTTCGCCAAATGATTATATCAAGGTCAGTTGGCCTTCTTGCTGGAGAACGTATTCCTCCTGAATAAGGTAAGTGAGGGCGGTGTCTATGTCCTTAGAAGGATAGGGCAGACGGGCTAGCTCTGTGATGTGATGAGACTGGTGGTCTGCCAAGAGCGTGAGGATTTGTTGGCGTAGTGCATCGGTGGTGTTGGCAGATGAAGGTTGGCAGACATCACACTGACCACAGTCCTTGGAAGTTGTCTCACCAAAATAGGCTAACAGCTGGCGCGACCGGCATTTGTCATCGGACTGGGCATAGTTGATGATGGCCTGTATGCGCTCACGATATTGGGTGAGCCGGTTCTCATATACATCGGGATGCAGCTGTATGTGCTCGGCATCCTCACGTCGCTGGCAGTATCGGATATAGGGCACGTTACGACGTGGAATGAAATGGAGTAAGTGGCGTTGGGACAGGGCTTTCAGCACTTCATAGGTTTGGGGTGGTGTAAGCCCTGCTTCTTGGGCTACGATGCTCTCATCAATAAAGCCGTAGTCGGCAAAGAGTCCACCGTAGTTGCGCAACAGCGATATGATAACACGCTCCTCGGTGGGTGACACTTGTTCAAGACGATAGAGTTCATCACGACTGACGAGGAAGCGCACACGGGCCTGATTGTCAGCTTCTTCGTCATATTCCAAATAGCCTGCACGCTGAAGCAGTTGTAGGGCGGAATGGACGCGAATGGGGAAATGGTGGAACTTACGACAGAATTCTTCCATGTTGAACTCGCGGGCTACACCATAGCCATCGCCGGTGGCTATCTGGTAATAATAGGCCAGGTGTTCATAGACCTGGCGGATATAGTCTTTCTCAGGGAAGGTATCGATAATACGTTTCTCCAGCTTGGCATGATCGTTATTGTTGTAAAGCAGGATGGCGCGGGCGGGTTGTCCGTCACGGCCAGCGCGACCTGCCTCTTGGAAATAGGCCTCTATGGAATCGGGACATTCATAGTGGACGACCAGTCGTACGTCGGGCTTGTCAATACCCATGCCGAAGGCGTTGGTGGCCACCATGATACGGGTTCGGTCGTGTTGCCAATCGCGCTGTCGTTCGTCTTTTTGGGCATGATCCAGTCCGGCATGATAGAAAGTGGCGGAGAAACCTGCATCGGAGAGATGCTCGGCAATCTCACGGGCATGGCGTCGGCTTCGCACATAAACAATGGCTGAGCCCTCGTTTATTTCAAACAGATGAATAAGTTCATTGAGCTTGTCGTTGGTATGGCTGACGAGGTACGCAAGATTCTTACGCTCGAAAGACATACGGAAGACGTTGAAGGGCTGAGCTCTGAGTTCTGATGTATGAGGGTTAGCGTCTGAGGAATGCAATGAGAGCTTGTCGCAGATGTCTTGCACCACGGCAGGGGTGGCGGTGGCTGTAAGTGCCAGCACAGGCACATGAGGATGGCTTGTGCGGATATTGGCAATTTCCAAATAGGACGGTCGGAAGTCGTAACCCCATTGTGAGATACAATGTGCCTCGTCCACCGTGATGAACGACACGGGCATGTGGCGCAGCTTGGTCTGGAAGAGTGAGGAGGAGAGGCGCTCTGGTGATACGTAGAGAAGTTTCACGCCTCCGAAGATACAGTTTTCGAGGATGCGCAGAATGTCGTCGTGCTGCATACCACTGTAAATGGCCTCGGCTCGAATGCCTATGTGATGGAGATGCTGCACTTGGTCTTTCATCAGGGCGATGAGTGGGGTGACCACAATGCAGATGCCTTCCATAGCCATTGCGGGCACCTGAAAGGTGATAGACTTGCCACCACCTGTGGGCATAAGGCCCAGGGTGTCGTGCCCACTACCTATCGATTCGATGATTTCGCGCTGAATACCACGGAAATCGTCATACCCCCAGTACTTCTTTAATAAATGAGAGATGAGTAATGAAAAATGAGGAATGGGTTGTGCTTCAGCATCTCCGCATTTTTCATTTTCATCATTCTTTTGTAATTTCTCATTACTCATTTCTCAATTATTCTTCCGAAGGATGAATGTCCTCAATCTGCAATTGTACCTCGCCACGCTTGTAGGAATTTTCTTCGATAGTATAGACAATGTCAAAGCTACGCTTACTTTTGATATAGTGGGCTGCAGCAGACTGTCCGAAAGCTATGCCATTGATGACTACAGGGGATTTGGAGTCAACAAGTTCCAACTTGATATGTTCCTGATGGCGTCCTACTACCTTGGAGGTGCCATAGTCATAGACGTTGCGTGTAATGAACAAGGGCTTTTCGTTGCCTGGTCCGTGGGGAGCCAGACGTTTCAACTCGTTGAGTAGTCGTTTACTGATATCATGAAAGTCAAGTTCGAGTTCGATGTCGAGTATCTGTTGCGTCTGTTCGGGCAGAATGTGATTATTGACATATTCCTGGAAACGACGGCGGAACTCCGGAATGTTCTCTTGCCGAAGTGTCAGTCCAACGGCATAGGTGTGACCTCCGAAGTTTTCAAGTAGGTCGCGGCAAGACTTGACAGCATCGTAAACATCGAAACCTGCCACCGAGCGTGCTGACCCGGAGGCCATGCCGTTGATGACCGTAAGTACCACGGTAGGGCGGAAATAAAGTTCGGTAAGGCGTGATGCCACGATACCCACTACACCTTTCTTCCAACCCTCGTCGTAGAGCACAATGCTTTGCATGTGACGCTGGCTCTCCAAACGGGCAACAATCTCGTTGGCCTCTTCGGTCATCTGCTTGTCAACATCCTTGCGCTGTTCGTTGTATTCGTTGATACGGGTGGCTTCGGTGAGCGCTTTCTGCAAATCGCGCTCCACAAGCAATTCTACAGCCTCCTTTCCGTTCTGCATGCGTCCGGAGGCATTGATGCGCGGTCCAATCTTGAAAACGATATCACTCATGGTGAGCTCGCGGTTGGTGAGTCCGCATATCTCGATGATGGCCTTCAAGCCAATGCTGGGACTTTGGTTCAGCTGTTTTAGACCGTGGAAGGCGAGAATACGGTTTTCGCCCTCTACAGGAACCAGGTCAGCGGCAATCGAAACGGCACAGAAGTCGAGTAGGGGGATGAGACGAGAGAAAGGTATGCCATTGTTCTTGGCAAAGGCCTGCATCAGCTTGAAACCGACACCGCATCCGCAAAGCTGTTTGAACGGATAGGTGGAATCTTTGCGCTTCGGGTTCAAAATGGCCACGGCTGAGGGTAATTCATCGTCAGGCTCGTGGTGGTCGCAGATAATAAAATCGATGCCCCGCTGCTTGGCATAGGCTATCTCTTCGATGGCCTTGATACCACAGTCAAGCACGATAATGAGTTTGACACCTGTCTCGGCAGCATAGTCTATTCCTTGTCGGCTGACACCATATCCCTCGCCTTCGCGATTGGGAATGTAGTAGTCAATGTTGGAATAAAATTGCTGTAGAAACTTGTAAACCAATGCAACCGCCGTACACCCGTCCACGTCGTAGTCACCATATACCATGATGCGCTCTTTGCGCCCCATGGCATCGTTCAAACGATCTACCGCCATGTCCATGTCATTCATCAGGAAAGGATCAATCAGTTCGTTCAACATGGGACGGAAGAAACGCTTGGCTGCGCTCTCTGTCTTGATGCCTCGCTGAATGAGAAGACCTGCCAGAATGGGACTCATCCCAATCTTTTCGGCCAAATCCTTAGCCGCCTGCTGTTTCTCTGGTGTAGGTGGTTCGTAATTCCATTTAAATTGCATTTATAATTGTTTTTTATTTTCTTTCGTCTCTAGGGTATTGTGTATGATAAGTACATAATATGGCTCAAAGTTACGAAGAAAAAATAAAAGAACGGAGCAAACTGAGGATTTTTTAACAATTATGCTCCGTTTTTATCATTTATAATGGATTGCGAAATCTACTCCACGTAG
Source organism: uncultured Prevotella sp. (assembly GCA_946402275.1). GTDB lineage: Bacteria > Bacteroidota > Bacteroidia > Bacteroidales > Bacteroidaceae > Prevotella. Next base: position 14,984 of record CAMIVY010000043.1, on the reverse strand, counting down.
TCCATTTTCACCACAATTACCCGGATGGATTGGTCCTTTTTCTTGGTTTCTACCTTGGCAATGTGCCAGTCGGAGGGGAAGAAAACAACAAACTGACCTCCTTTTACATTGAAGAAATGAGTTCTGCTAAGGTCGTAGTTGTAGCGCATCACATCTTTTTTATCGTCATAAGGTACGCTGACCGTACTCGAAGCATGATCTAGCAGCGCAAAACCTTCAGTGCCGCGGACTACGAGTTGAAAGTCAATTTTTTTCTTGTGGCTCTCCGTGTTTCGTTTCTGCAATGGACTGTTCTCCGAATCTTCCACGCTGGCTACGAGTGTGGAATTTGGAATGGGGTGCTTGCCCTTGGGAATGTTCTCTAAGTCGGTATCACGAAGCCAGCTGAACAACGTGTTCCATTGTGCGGTATTCTTCTGATATTGAGACTTAAATTCGTCTATGTTCAATGTTTTGTGTGGCTTTGCTTTTGTGAATCCATTACGCCATTCGCCCTGTTTTAACCATTGGCGGGCTTCTTTGCAGGATTGTGCTGAGATAGTGAGTGCCACCAAAGTCAGCATGAGAATAGTGATTGTTTTTTTCATAGACATGTGTTTTGAAATGATTTATAGACTAAGCTGTATTCACGGTGTCCCAATAGTTCTGATTGGGTAGAAATGCCTGAAGCTGTCTGTTCAATGCAACGCAAAATCTGGTTGCGGACATCAGCGAAAGTAAGGCCATCTGCCACGATAGCTCCTGCGTTGATGTCCATATCTTCATTCATGTGAAGGTAGGTGACAGGATTGGAGCACACTTTGATAACGGGAGAAATAGCAGAACCTGCTACAGAACCTCGTCCGGTGGTGTAGAGTACTAGATGGCAGCCACAGGCTATCATCTCCATGATTTCGGCATTGTCGTTGATATTAGGAAATCCCCAACGGGCCTCCCCATCAGGCACCACATCCATCATCCAGAGACCTGGCTTGTCAGGACGCTGGGCTGGATAGGTGAGTCCTTGAATGGGTCGTGAGCCGCTCTTGCAATAGGAGCCTAACGATTTCTCTTCAATGGTGGTCAGTCCCCCCGTGGCATTACCGGCAGAGAAGCTGTCGTGGCCCATCTGCTTGTAGTAGTTGTTGGCTTTGACAATGCAGTTGTAGAGTCGGATGCCCAACTCGGGTGTGATGGCTCTTTCCTGGAGCAGCCGTTCACATCCGATGAGTTCGCCTGGTTCCTCAAAGATACAGGTGGCTTCATGGTCAACTAGCCAGTCGAAAGTGGCACCTACAGAGGGGTTGGCGGTAATGCCGCTATATCCATCTGAACCTCCACAAACGGTACCTATCATAAGGTCTTTCCAGCCGAGATCCGTGGTAGGGACGCTTTTGATGAGTTGTAGCATGTCGCTCACACTGGCAATGCCTTTGGCGATGGAGGACTGGGTGCCGCCTTCGTCTTGGATGACAATCAGGGATACGGGACGCCCGCTATCCTGGATGTCCTGTTGCAGGCGGTCTCGCTGGAAGTTCTCGCAGCCCAGCGATACCAACAGCACGGCACCTACGTTAGGATGGGTACATAACTGTTGCATCATTAATTCGGCATAGTCGTTAGGAGCGCATCCGCTGAAGCCTATCATGTGAACATTCTGATCCTGATAATGCTGAGCGATACGAGCTGCTACATGGTGGGCACACTCTACGAGATAGGTGACCATTACCACGTTACGGATACCCTTACGTCCGTCTTTTCGCAGATACCCTTTCATGACAGTTCCAGAATCTTGTAGGACACACAGTTGTCGTGGATGAGTTGCCAGTCAAGTTCAACGCCGACACCAGGTTCTTTGGGAACGGTAATCATGCCGTCTTTGTCGATGGGAAGGAGTCCTTTCATAGGGAATTGGAAATCCTCCTCAGGAACAAAATACTCGAACCACTTGCAGTTGCGGATAGCACAGGATACATGCAGGTTTACGATGTCCATGTAGTTCATCGTAGTGGTGTGTACCTCGCAATTCATACCGAAAGCCTCAGCCAGATGGGCAATTTTCAGCGTTCCCGTGATACCACACTTCCACGACACGTCGGCACGTACAATGTCGGCAGCCCGCTGATTGATGACCTGTGCTACCCCCCAATGGCAGCCACGGGTGGTTTCTGTAGCAGCAATGGGGATGTCGAGGGCCTCACAAAGCTGGGAATACTTATATAGTTCGAAGTCTCGGAAGGGTTCTTCCAACCAGGTATAGTTCAAACGCTCTAGTTGCCGCCCAACACGGATGGCTTCATCAAGGGTGTATTCAGCCACAGGGTCGCTCATCAGACCGAAGTCGTTGCCCACGGCTTTGCGCAGGTTTTCATGGATGCGCATATCCGTTTCTACAGGACCGCAGGGATGCACCTTGTAACACTTAATGCCACGTTGTTGATAAAAGAGTGCCTCATCGATGTACTCTTGCTCGGTGTTATGGAACAAACCGCTGGCATAAACGGGCAACTGTTCACGATAGGCACCGAGATACTGATAGAGTGGAAGACTGGCAGCCTTGGCGCAGATGTCCCACAGGGCTACGTCAATAGGACCGGGCAGATAGACAGGGAAGAACGTCAGATGGCGGTCTATGTTCCACAGTTCATGCCATATCTTCTCATGTTCATAGGGCGAGCGGCCCAGGACAACAGGGGCGATATTGTCGTGGATATATGCTTCCGTCACATTTCCTGAGCGTGCAGCAAGAGCTGTTGCGATGCCCTCAATGCCTGTGTCGGTGGTCAACTTCAGCACCAGCACATCCCAGTCCATGGCACTCTTTCCCTTGCGTTTGTCGTCGAAAAGGCACTTGTTGCGGCGCACCCACCATGTTTCAAACTTTTGTATAATCATATTTTCATTGTTATTATTACGTTATTCTCCCTTAAAACTTAATCTGCCTGATAGGTACGAAGAGTTTTAACGTCAGCCAGGCCAGCAGATACATAGTACTGGCTATCATGAAGATGACGGCATAACTGCCCGTATATTCGAGGATAAGTCCTACGAACGAAGAGGCCAGTGCACCGCCTATGGCTCCTCCTACGCTGCTGATGCCTGTCATGGATCCTACTACCTGCTTGGGATAGACGTCAGAGACGATTGTAAAGATATTCGAGGCCCATGCCTGATGGGTGCTGGTAGCTAGTCCGATGATGAACACCACTATCCACATGTTGTCGATATAGGGCACGGCATTCAGGGGAAGTACCAGCAAAGCAAAAAGGAGGATGGTAGTCTTGCGGGCAAAGTCGATGCTGCGCCCGAAGCGAATGAACTGTGATGATACATGTCCACCATAGATGCCTCCGATGCTCGACATGGTGTATATAATGATAAGCGGTAGTACGGTAGCCTTCAAATCTACGCCATGAGTCTTGTTCAGGAAATCGGGAGTCCAGAATAGGAAGAACCACCACACCCAGTCGGTGACAAAGCGTGAGAAGAGGATGGCATAGGTCTGCCGATGCTGGAACAGCTGGCGCCAGGTGACTACCTGATGGGTCTCGCCGGTGATGTTATCCTCATGGGTCTCATAGGACTTATGGACTTCCTCCTCGTCAGAATGAATATAGTCCAACTCTGCCTGATTCACGCCATGATGCTTTTCAGGGGAATGATAGAGCACCCACCAGAAAGCCACCCAGATGAATCCTAACATACCCGTAACGATAAAGGCCCAGCGCCACCCCCATTCCAGTGTGATGGCTGTGACGATGATGGGGGCAATGATGGCACCTATTGTCGTTCCAGAGTTGAATACCCCCGTTGCAAAGGCGCGGTCCTGCTTTGGGAACCATTCTGCAATGACTTTAACGGCAGCAGGGAAATTTCCTGCTTCGCCTAGTCCTAATACGGCACGTGCGGCTCCGAACCCTATTACTGAGCGCACGGCAGCATGCATTACTGCACCCAAGCTCCACACGATGATGGCGATGGAGTAACCCAGTTTACTGCCAAAGTGGTCGAGCATCCTACCGCCCAGAATCATACCGATACCATAGGCCACTTGAAAGGCTGTAACAATATAGCCGTAGTCTGCTTCCGTCCATCCCAGATCGTCCTGGATATAGGGCTTTAACAGGCCGATGACCTGTCTGTCGATATAGTTGACGGTCGTGGCAAAGAAGATGAGTGCCACCACCGTCCAGCGGACATTCGTTTTCTTCATAGTCACAGTTCTTACTTCTTAGAATGCTTCTGATGCTCCTGCATCAACAGGGAGAAAAACCCCATCTACATAGCTACCGGCAGGTGAAGAAAGGTAGAGTGCAGCATAACCGATATCCTCAGGCTGCCCGAAAGTCTTCATGGGTATCCGGCGCAGGATGTTGGCCTTGCGTTGTGGGTCGTTGTCAGTAGCCTTGTGGAACATGGGGGTATCAATCCATCCTGGGGCAATGGTGTTTACGCGAATACCTTTTGGAGACAATTCTGCCACGAGACTACGCTGCAGGCCCAGTATGGCCGATTTCGCCGTGGTATAGGCAACAACCTGTTCCATGCCCATGATAGCCGTCATGGAGCTTATCATGATAATGGAGCCTCGACCGCGCTGAACCATTCCTTTGGCAAACTCACGGCTTAGTGCAAAGACACTCATCACATGGACGTTCAGTACGTTCAGAAATTCTTCATCGCTGACATCGAGTGCCCATTTCTTCAGGTGTACGCCAGCACAGTTTACCAAGATGTCAACAGTGCCAATCTCCTGAACTAAAGCGGGAATATCGTTGAGTTTCGTTACGTCGAAGGCACGATAGCTACACTTATCACCCAATTGTTGCTGGGCCTCGCGCAATTTCTCTTCGTTTCTACCAATAATAATTACTTCGGCTCCGGCCTCTACAAATACTTTGGCGATGCCCAGACCCAGTCCACTGCCTCCTCCTGTTACGACAGCTCGCTGTCCATCAATTCTAAATGCATTCATATCTGATTTGTTTTACATGATTCCAAATTTTGCGAAAGCTTCGACGGTGCTCATGCCTTGCTCCAGGGCTTGTTTCACCTGCTTTTCGCCACGGGCTTTTTCTATGGCACCGGCAAAAGCTTCCTCCTCGGCCTCACGAGGTACAATGATGACTCCGTCTAGGTCGCCAAAGACGATGTCGCCGGGGTGTACGGGAATGCCGCCGAACTCGATGGGCACCCGATAGTCTATCACTTTTCCGCGAGGTCCTTGGTCCTGTGCATAGGTGCCTTGTGAAAAAGTAGGGAAGTTCAGCCGTAGAATCTCGTTGGTGTCTCGTGAGAAACCATCTACCACAGCACCGGCAGCTCCTATGGCGATGGCTCGTGTGGACATCAGTCCGCCCCATAATGCATAGCGTGGCGATGAACCGCTGCAGATATATACCTCACCAGGCTGCAACTGGTCGAGGGCTTCGAACATGATGCCGAAGGGTTTCTTCATAACCTCCAGGCGTCCGTTCTCCTGGCGCTCGGCAAAAACATCGGCTTCCAGTACAGGCATAGCTCGTCCAATCACCACCATGTCGTGGCGTAGGGGTTTGATATGTGGCGGAAGGAATTGGTGAAGATATCCCATTTTGTCAAGAACATCGCCCACCAATGCGGTAAAGAGCTCTTTACGTGCTATGCTGAACAGCTCTGCGTCATTTTTCCATAGCTTTGTCATAAGTAGTATTTAGTTTTAGGTGAAAGAATGAAAGGGATGCGCATGATGGCACATCCCTTTCAGGTGTTAAAGTCCCAACTTCTTGCGAATCTCAGCGGGAATGGCTTTCTTGTTGATGAGGAAATCCATCGTGTTGGCGGCGATGAAGGCCTTGGTCATATACCAGATACCCTTGTAGTCGCCAGTCTCACCCCATGAATTCTGGACCATGTAATACTCCTTTCCGTTCTGGTCCTTAGCAATACCGAAGATGTGCATGCCATGGTCGTCTGTCAGCTGCCAGTTGTCGAAGCGCTCCTGGCGCATCTCCTGTGTAGGAACAATTTCAGGCACGGTGCAACCCAGCGAGTCGATGATGTCGCGCTTCTTGGAAGCGGTCATCTTCAGCCACTTGGCCATATCGCTGCCCTTCAAACTCTGCTGGGTCTTCTTGGTGTCAACGGCATAGGCCAGACCCTTACGGGTGAATCCGTCCTCCGACACGTCGCCACCCCAAGCTACGGTATAACCGTTCATGACAGCATTGTCGATAATCTGCATCATCTCGTCCATAGGCACATTGTAAGAGAGTGGGAAGCGCCAGTTATCCTGTACCTCTACGGCAAAGGCTGTGTAGAAGGGATGGTGGGTATAGCTGGTGATGCTCACATAGTCGTCGAGGTTGATGCCCAATGAGGCCATGAAGCTCTTTGGCGTATATTTCTTGCCTTCATATACGAACTCCTCAGGGCACTTGCCCAGGTAAGCGTCGAGGATACCCTGCATACCAGTCTTCCAAGCCTTGCTGAGTTTTTTGGAGTCGCTCTTGGAGATAGCGGCAACGTATGGCTCCAGCACACCGAAGAACTCGTTGAAGTTGTTCAGGGAGTCACCGTAGAGTGAGCCGGGGAAAGGCATTGCTTCGATAGGACAGATGCCGTGTGTCTTCAAGGTGTGAAGCACGTCCTCAGAACTTCCGCCCTGTGCAAACTGGCAGTCACCATGATAGCGAACCACCTGGATGGCACGCTCCATATAGGTCTTGTTGGCTACGAAAGCCTCACAGAGGGTGTACTTCTTGCCTGTAGCCTTCAAGATCTCTGCTTCAAAGAAGGAAAGGGTAGAGTAGTCCCAGCACGTACCCGAGCGGTTCTGGTCCTTAATCGTGGTGATAGGGTTCTCCTTGACGATTGTAAAAACAGGTTTGTTGTCATTCTTGGCAGGTGCCTTCTTCTTGGCAGCCTGTGCACCTACTGCCACAAGGGCCAGCAGGGCGAGAGTCATTAGCTTTTTCATTGTTTTAATTGATTTATTAATTGTTCTTCATAAATTCTTCTAGTTCAGCAGGATGGTAAGGGATACGCTTGGTGCCCAGGAATCGGCAACCGTCCTTGGTAATCAGCACATCATCTTCGATACGGATGCCGCCAAAGTCCTTGTAAGTCTCGATTTTGTCGAAGTTCAAGAACTCCTTGCAGTGTCCTGATGCCTTCCATTCGTCAATGAGGGCAGGGATAAAGTAGATGCCCGGCTCGTCAGTAACGACGAAGCCTTCTTGTAGCCTGCGACCCATACGCAGGCAGTTGGTACCGAACTGTTCCAGGTTGGGGCGTGTCTCCTCGTCGAAGCCCACATAAATCTGTCCCAGTCCTTCCATGTCGTGAACATCCATGCCCATCATGTGTCCCAGTCCGTGAGGCAGGAACATAGCGTGGGCACCTGTCTTTACAGCTTCTTCCGTATCGCCCTTCATTAGTCCCAGTTCCTTCAGACGTTCCGTCATCATCCGACAAACAGCCATGTGTACGTCAAAATATTTCACACCTGGTTTAGCGACTTCTAACACGTAGTCGTGACAAGCTTCCACGATGCTGTAGATTTCCAGCTGACGCTGGGTGAACTTGCCGTTGACAGGCATCGTACGGGTGTGGTCGGAACAGTAGTCGTCCAGTTCACAACCTGCATCACACAATACCAGACGACCATCCTCCAATTTGTTTGCTGATGGATTGCCGTGCATAATCTCACCATGTTGCGAGAAGATGGTGGCGAAACTTGTCTGGCCGGCTAATGAACGGGCAATACCATCTACTTGTCCTCCAATGAAGCGTTCTGTCACCCCTGGCTTTATCAGCAGTTGGGCGGTGGTGTGCATGGCATAACCCACATCGCAGGCACGGTCGATGGCTTCGATTTCTTGTGCTTCTTTGGTGGAGCGCATCTTTACAACTGCTTGAATTAGAGAGATTGATGCTGCCTCCTTCTGCTTTGATGGATGAATGCCCAGCAGGTCCATAATCTGAATCTTTGTGTCGAAACGATATGGGGGCAGGAAGTGGAACGTCTTCGACGAATGAGAAATGAGAGATGAGAGATGAGAAATGGGGGCCGTCTTGCTGATGCCCACCTCAGCAGCCAAATCTGCTACAGAAGGTGTGAAGCCCATCCATACGATATCCTCTACATCAATATCATCACCGAACAACCATTCTTCGTCGTTGTCGATGTCAATGACGCCCACCAGTCCGTCACGATGCTGTCCGAAATAATAGAGGAAGGAGGAATCCTGACGCATGGGAGCGTAGCAGTTGGCAGGGTAGTTGCAAGGAGCTTCGTTGTTGCCGAAGAGCACAATGATTCCTTTTCCTACCAGTTTTTTCAGTTCAGCGCGTCGCCGTATATAAGTCTCTTTTGTAAACATGTTTTTATAATGTTATTAATAGGATTAGATATGCAAATCAGTCTTTCAAAAGGTCGGGTCTCAGTTTCCTTGTGCGCTCCATCGCCTGTTCCAGTTCCCACTCCCTGACCTTGGCCTCGTTGCCGCTGAGCAGGATGTCGGGAACCTTCCAACCTTTATAGTCGGCAGGACGAGTATAGATAGGAGCTGCCAGCAGGTCATCCTGGAAACAGTCCGATAGGGCACTCTGTTCGTCTCCGATGACTCCTGGCACGACACGCACAATGGCATCGGCTATCATGGCAGCCACCAGTTCACCACCCGTCAGCACAAAGTCGCCAATGGATATCTCCTTGGTAATCAGGTGGTCGCGCACACGCTGGTCAATACCCTTATAGTGACCTGCCAGTATAATCAGGTTACCCTTCATCGACAGTTCGTTAGCCATGTGCTGGTCGAAGCGCTCCCCATCGGGCGACGTAAAGATCACTTCGTCGTAGTTGCGCTCTGCCTTCAATGCCGTGATACAACGGTCTATGGGCTCACATTGCATCACCATGCCTGCCGAGCCTCCATAGGGGTAGTCATCCACACGGCGCCATTTGTCCAGCGTATAGTCGCGCAGGTTATGGAGGCGTATCTCCGCCAGTCCTTTCTTCTCGGCTCGTGCCAGTATCGATTCGTGTACAAAGCCCTCCAGCATTTCGGGCAGTACGGTGATGATGTCAATACGCATAATTAGAAATTAGGAATTAGAAATTATGATTTGCTGTAGAACTCGATGATGCGCTCAATGTATTCTTTGCCTTTCTTGCGCCCTATCTCATAGACCTTTCGCATCTGCACTGGATTGTGTGAGATGTGTCCGATGGGTATCTTCTCGTCAGGACGGATGACCAGACAACGTCCCAGTCGCTCTGCATTCGCCACATATTCCAGTTGGTAGTTGTACATCTGGTGGCGTTCGTCCAAAGCCTTTAGGAAGTGGGGATAACGGTATAGTGCAAGACGCATCAGCGGCATCAGCTTGTTATGCTCTTTCTGGTAACCTAACGGTTGCGTCAGGATGACCACATTCTTTTTGTATCCGATGCTTTCATAATACTGTAGTGGTATGGAATCAGCCACACCTCCGTCCAGTAGCTTATGTCCCTGTACCTTCACCACCTTCGATGCCAGAGGCATGGATGCAGAGGCACGCAACCATTCCAACTCGTCATAATCTACGTGGTCCATCTGGTGATACACGGGCTTTCCCGTTTCCACATCCGTACACACTATGGTGAATTCCAAAGGGTTCTTTTCGAAGGCCTGAATGTCAAAGATGTCGTACTGGTAAGGCACCACGTGATAGCCGAACTTCGCATTGAAGTAGTCGCCACTGGTCAACAGCGACCTCATGCCACTGTACCTGGCATCCTTGGCAAAGCGGGTGTTGTAGCGGATGGCACGACCTATTTGGCGCGACTTATAGTTGCAGCCGAATGCCGCACCCGCCGATACGCCAATGAGTCCGTCGGGCCAGATGTCATGTTCCATCATCACATCTGTCACGCCAGCCGTCCACAGTCCGCGCATGGCGCCACCCTCTAGTACAAGACCCTTCTTCCCTGTCACCTCTTACCTCTTACTTCTTACTTCTGACTTCTTACCTCTTTATGCATTATATTCCTGCCAAGACTTAATCTTGATGTCGTTCTCGCTGAGAGCGGTGAACGCCTCGATGAAAGCCTTAGCCAGACGCACGTTGGTCATCAGCGGAATATTGTGGTCAATGGCTCCGCGGCGGATGCGGTAGCCGTTGGTCAGCTCGCGCTTGGTGTGGTTCTTGGGCACGTTGACGATGAGGTCGAACTGGTGCTGGGCAATCATGTCCATCACATTATTTGCTCCCTCTTCATCAGGCCAGCAGACGGCTTTTGCTTCTACGCCATTGTCGTTGAAGAACTTGGCCGTACCACCTGTGGCATATACCTTGTAACCCTTCTTTATTAGTTCCTTGGCAGGCTCCAGCAGACTAACCTTGCCCTTGGCAGCACCAGAAGAAATCAGGATGTTGGCACCCTTTTGGGGCAGACGGTATCCTGTGGCAATCAGGGCGTTTAGCATGGCCTCGTTCAGGTCGTCACCCAGGCAGCCAACCTCACCGGTAGAGCTCATGTCAACACCCAGTACGGGGTCGGCATTCTGCAGGCGGGCAAATGAGAACTGGCTGGCTTTCACACCGATACGATCGATGTCGAACTCCGACTTGTCTGGGCGAGAGTAGGGGGCGTCCAGCATAATTTTGGTAGCTGTCTCGATGAAGTTGCGCTTGAGAATCTTCGATACGAAGGGGAACGAACGAGAGGCACGCAGGTTACACTCGATGACCTTCACCTCGCGGTTCTTCGCCAGGAACTGGATGTTGAACGGGCCGGAGATGTTGAGCTCCTTGGCTATCTTGCGCGAAATCTTCTTAATCTGACGGATGGTAGAGAAGTAGATGTGCTGTGCGGGGAACACCATGGTGGCGTCGCCTGAGTGCACACCGGCATACTCGACGTGCTCGGAGATGGCATACTCGACCACCTCGCCCTTGTCGGCAACAGCGTCAAACTCTATCTCCTTGGTTTCGGTCATGAACTTCGAAACCACTACGGGGAACTCCTTGGAAACCTCGGTAGCCATTGAGAGGAAGCGGTGCAGTTCCTCGTCATCATAGCAAACGTTCATGGCAGCACCCGACAGCACGTAGGAAGGACGCACCAGAACGGGATACCCCACCTGCTCCACAAACTGCTTGACATCATCAAAGCTTGTCAATGCGCGCCATGCAGGCTGGTCGATACCCAGCTTGTCGAGCATCGCCGAGAACTTGTCGCGGTTCTCTGCACGGTCAATGTTTACAGGCGATGTGCCCAGTACGGGAACACCCTGACGATACAACTTCATGGCCAGGTTGTTAGGAATCTGACCACCCACAGAGACAATGACACCACGGGGTGACTCCAGGTCAATCACGTCGAGCACACGCTCCAGTGACAACTCGTCGAAATACAGGCGGTCGCACATGTCATAGTCTGTTGAAACGGTCTCAGGGTTGTAGTTAATCATGATGCTCTTGTAGCCCAGTTTGCGGGCCGTATTGATGGCATTCACCGAACACCAGTCGAACTCTACGCTGGAACCGATGCGATAGGCACCTGAACCCAGTACCACTACCGATTTCTCGTTCTGGTAGTAGTCTATGTCGTGCTTGGCCTTATACTGTTCACCCTCAGGATTTCCAAACGCAGGCGTGTGCGTGTACGTGAAATAGAGGTAGTTGGTCAGCTCCGGATGTTCTGAGGCTACTGTCGGGATGCGCTTTACGCTCGGCATGATGCCACGCTCCTTACGATAGCGGCGAACAGCCAGGTTCTCCTTCTCCATATTGGTCTGCTGAGGCTTCAGCACGAAGCGGGCAATCTGGAAGTCGGAGAATCCGCAACGCTTCACCTCCAGCAGCAGCTCGTCGGGCAGCTCTTCCATCTTGTTGTATTTCTGCAACTCGTGCTTTAAATCCACGATGTGCTTCAGACGCTCCAGGAACCACACGTCAATCTTGGTCAGCTCCTCGATGCGCTCTATGCTATAACCCTCTTCCAGAGCCTGTGCAATGGCAAAGATGCGGAGGTCGGTGGGGTTAGCCAGTGCGTCGTCCAGGTTGTCGAACTTGGTATGGTCGTTGCCCACGAAGCCGTGCATGCCCTGACCAATCATACGCAGACCCTTCTGGATCATTTCCTCGAAGCTTCGTCCGATAGACATGATTTCGCCTACTGACTTCATCGACGAGCCTATCAGACGGCTCACACCGGCAAACTTCGTCAGGTCCCAGCGGGGAATCTTACAAATCATATAGTCCAGCTGTGGAGCCACGTAGGCAGACGAGGTCGTACCCATCTCACCAATCTGGTCGAGCGTGTATCCAAGTGCAATCTTCGCAGCTACGAAGGCAAGGGGATAACCCGTTGCCTTTGAGGCTAATGCGCTTGAACGGCTCAAGCGAGCATTTATCTCAATAATACGGTAGTCGTTGGTCTGTGCGTTGAAGGCAAACTGAATGTTACACTCACCCACAATGTTCAAGTGGCGTACACAGCGGATGGTGATATCTTGCAACATCTTCACCTGCTCAGGTGTCAGCGAACAAGTGGGAGCCACCACGATACTCTCGCCCGTGTGAATGCCCAGCGGGTCGAAGTTCTCCATCGAAGCCACCGTGAAACAGTGGTCGTTGGCATCGCGGATGCACTCAAACTCAATCTCCTTCCATCCCTTCAGACTTTCCTCCACCAAAATCTGGGGAGCAAAGGTGAAGGCACTCTCTGCCAACTCGCGGAAAGCCTTCTCGTCAGGACAGATACCGGAACCCAGACCGCCCAGAGCGTATGCCGAACGGATCATGATGGGGAAGCCTATCTCGTGGGCGGCCTTCAGCGCGTCGTCCATATTCTCCACAGCGTGGCTTACGGGAGTCTTCAGGCTGATTTCGTCCAGCTTCTTCACAAACAGGTCGCGGTCCTCTGTGTTCATAATGGCCTCAACCGAGGTGCCCAGCACCTCTACGCCATACTCCTTCAGCACGCCAGTCTGATACAGCTCCGTACCACAGTTCAGAGCGGTCTGTCCACCAAAAGCCAGCAGAATGCCGTCAGGACGCTCCTTCTTGATGATTTCGGTTACGAAGTGGGTGGTTACAGGCTGGAAATAGACCTTGTCGGCAATACCTTCAGAGGTCTGAATGGTAGCAATGTTGGGGTTTACTAACACCGAGGAGATGCCCTCCTCGCGCAATGCCTTCAGTGCCTGTGAGCCAGAGTAGTCAAACTCGCCTGCCTGTCCGATTTTCAGGGCACCCGATCCAAGTACGAGTACCTTCTTGAGTTTCTTGTTCATATATTATGATGTAAATTTGGTTGCATTCCGACCTGCAAAATTACAAAGAATATGGCAGATACCCAAGCTTCTCCTATTTAAAAAATGCAAACGTGCATTATTCTTGTATATTTAATAAGGCCACTGAAATTTAACAATGTCACAATGGTGTGAATAAAAATACAAAAAGTCCAGATGTTTTTTTGAAAAAAATATCGCTATCAGCCTACATGCCTACATAAAAATGCCTTCAAACCCTTTGTACATCGGTATTATAGAAGTTTTCAAGCCTACATAAGCCTACATAAAGCCTACATGTTTTTGGCTCGAAAACGGTAGTTTTTGTTTTTTTTATAGGAATTTAGCACTAAGAAAATACATTTTTTTGTATTTTTTTTCATAGGCATTTGGCACTAAGAAAATACAGTTTTTGCATTTTTCCAGATACTATAATGCAATTGAATTCTCTAGAGAATTGAACGGTTACTAGCCTATCTAGCAATTGCAAGTACGTGTTCTGTCAGTAAATTCTCTAGAGAATTCATTTGCAATTACTCGATTTACATCTTGCGAAAACGCATATTTCGTTGTGCTACCTGCCTATGAAAACTTCAAAAAACACATGTTTTACCCCCAAAACCCCTAATTTTATGTAGGCTTTATGTAGGCTTATGTAGGCTTTATGTAGGCTTGAAAACTCGGAAAACCACGATGTACAAAGGGTTTGAAGGCATTTTTATGTAGGCATGTAGGCTGACTGGCAATTTTTTTCAAATTTTTAAGCACAAAACAGGCATAATTACCCGAAAAATACCAATTCTCTTGAAAACATATTCAATTCTCTAGAAAACCATGCATTTTGAAATAATATCCATTCAAAATACAATTCGCATGTATCATTGTTCTGCTTTTCATTGGCTCTCCGAAATACCCCTTTCACCCAATATATCAGACGGATGACGGGCAAACGCAGATTGATGTTCGTTTGGAGAACGATACTGTATGGCTGACACAGGCTCAGATGGCAGAACTGTTTCAGAAAACCCCTCAGAACATTACTATGCATATTGGTAATGCATATAAAGAGGGTGAATTGGAAAGAGAATCAACCTGTAAGGAATACTTACAAGTTCAACAAGAGGGAAAGAGAAAGGTATCTCGTAAAGTTAAATACTACGATCTCGATGTCATCATCTCAGTTGGCTACCGTGTTCATAGCAAGCGAGGTACTGCTTTCCGCATTTTTTGGTAATGAGAAGGACGACTCGTTCAAGAGTAGCATAGGACAGATATATCAGACATTCGGAGGTGAGGAACTCTATCCCAGTGTAGAGGAGAAAGCCGCCATGTTGCTCTACCTCGTCACCAAAAGCCATTCGTTTAGTGATGGCAATAAACGCATAGCTGCAACCCTCTTCCTTTGGTTCCTCAATAATAACCATATCCTCTATCGTGAAGACGGTTCCAAGCGTATAGCTGATAATACCCTCGTTGCCCTTACGCTAATGATAGCAGAGAGTAGAACAGAAGAGAAGGACGTGATGGTAAAGGTGGTGGTGAACCTGATAAACCAGAGAAATGAATAATCACGCCCTTGCCGATGCAGAAGCTTGTGCCTGACGAGAAAGTGAAGTGAAACACCCTGTCCCTGATGTTCCCTTAATTGTGCCGAATTCGACATAATTAAATCTCAGGCCGGACTGAACCGTTTCCGTCTCAGTGCAAAAGAATGGACGGAGAAAACCAATGCCATAGGAATCA
>CAMIVY010000042.1 GCA_946402275.1 uncultured Prevotella sp. | reverse complement strand
GAAGATGCTTACAGCTTCGATTGTTTAACTGTCCAAACTTTGGGGTTCACTTCACAATCTGTCCCCGTGATCCTGTAAGAAGTCTATACTCACGATGTCAAAAGCAACAACAGATCAAGTGCCAGCCCCTTAATCTATTCTGGAATTACCATTGATACGGATTGTCAGAAGGAGAATCCGGATCATATGGCAAAGAATTATTTAACAGATGAACATGATGTCGCATCTTGTAAACCATCATTTCAGGTTTTACGTATTGTTTTTTATTTCGTTTCATAATGCATTCTCCTCTTCTTTAGTTATTTAACCACATACTTCTTACCTTTCTTCACGTAGATGCCCTTTTGTGTTGGCCTTCCTTGTATCTGTCGGCCGTCCAGAGAGTACCACTCGGACTTTTCTTCATCAGCTTTCACCGTGTTAAGCATGATTCCCGTTGTTTTGTTGTCGAATGGTATCAATTGAGGAGCATTATTTGGATTAGAATTGGCCACCTCCAGATGTGCCTTATTGGGGTCGAGACTATTTCCTGTGAATCTGTAGAATCCCATAATGCCATTGATGCCAGCCAATGTGTATGCTATATATCCACTGGTAACATCACCACCCTTCAGGTCGTTATCGCTATATGTTCCTAAGTCGGAGGTCGTAGCGGATGATAATTCAATATTGGTACTACTTGACTTCAGCATGACGGCATTACCTTTGGCAACCACACTGCCTTCTACCTCAGTCAGCATTACCTTGTTGTTCACTTGATCAAGCTGAGCCTTATAGATGGTTGTTCCAGAGGGGACCGTCATATTGGCTAAATCATTATAATAGGTACACCACTTGTCTGTCGCTTTCTGCGGATCAGCGTTCAAGTCCAAGGTGATAGGATAGATTTTGCTGGAATAGTTGCTCCAACCAGCTGATCTGTTTTTCCTCATCGCATTGCTGACTCCTCCCCGATAGGCATTCAACAAGTCACTGGGTACCTTTATCTTCAAGTCTTGATGATTATCACTAAAAGAATCATCACTCACAGTTGCCACTGTGGGAGAATAAAGAGTAGCTGATACTAACGACTGACAACTTTTGAACGCACTAGCAGCAATAGCTGTCACGCCAGGAGGGAGGGTAATTGATTCCAAGCCAGAGGCCTCGAAGGCTCCCATACCTAACTCTACCAATCCGCTGGGCAGGCTTACAGCCACCAGTTTCTGGCAGTTCTTGAACGCACCGTCTTTTATCTCTGTGGTAGCCACAGGGATATTTACTGTTGTCATATTCGTACAATCCAGGAAGGTATTCTTCGCAATAATTGCTAAGTTCGTGGGCAGTTCCACAGAAACCAGACCAGAACAACCCTCGAACGAAGACTCTCCGACCGATTCAACATTATAGGGTATCTCAACCGTAGTCAATCCTGTGCCTTTGAATGCCTCCTTGCCAATGCTAGTCAGACCTGTAGGAAGAGATAGAGATGAAAGTGCAGAACAGCCTGAGAAAGCTGCTTGCCCAATAGAGGTCACATTCGAAGGAATATTGACAGAAGGCAGGTTTTCACAGTCTTTAAATGCCTCCTTGCCAATGCTGGTCAGACCAGAAGGAAGGGATACAGATGAAAGTGCAGAACAACCGGAGAATGCTGCTTGCCCAATTGAGGTCACTCTCGAAGGAATATTGACAGAGGTCAGGTTTTTACAGTCTTTGAATGCATCCTCGGCGAAACTTGTAACAGGATAGCGACTTGTACCATTACTAACATACTCAGGGATAATCAAAGACCCTGTTAGTGAGGATTTATCAACAGCCTCGGCCACCCCCAAAGTAGCTGTATTTCCACCTTCTATAGTGCTAGTCATCTTAGCAATATTCGCCAGACCACCACTCATCGCACTATGAGAGGAACTGGTAGCACTCTCCGTCTCAGAATAAACAGGCATAATGCTAGATGAATTTGACTTCAACATTACGCCCTCTCCTTTAGTGATAATACGGTCAGTAAACTCCGTCAACGACAATGAGGCTCCATCCTGTTTCACCTTAAACACCTGTGTGCCTTCGGGCACTAAGACGTTGACAAGGTCGTTGTAGTACGTAGTACAATATTCACCCGTTGCCGTCTCTTGGGCATCAATCGTTATAGGGAAGATATGGTCGCTGTATTTGTTCCAATTATGTGCATTCTTGTATTCATCTAGTAAATTGTTAAAAACAAATATTTTTAAATCGTCTAATACGTTGCCTGATGTACTGTTTCGGTAATCAAATGAGTCAGATTGTATAGCAGGTATTAACGGCGTATAAACAAAGATTGATGTTAGTTTGTTACAGCCAGCAAAAGGCATGTAAGAAAGATTGGTAACACTTGGTGGAAGAGATATTGAAGTCAAGTTTGAGCAACCGCTGAATGCCAGGTTATATATATAGGTTACGCTGGCTGGAATATATATAGATTTCAAACTTGTGCAACTTCGGAAAGCTTGATTATAAATACGCGTCACACTGTTGGGGATAGTGACACTTGACAGACTTGTACATCCAGAGAAAGCTTCTTCTCCGATAGAGGTAATGCCATATGGAATAACAACAGTCTCCAAGCTGCTACAGCCTGTGAATACTCTTTGTAAATTTGTTACGCCTTCAGGGATGGTAATCGATGTGAGACCAGAACAATTATCGAAGGCATATTGGCCCATATCCGTCAATGCCGAACCAGGTGCAAGGGCAAGTGATGCAAGCTCGCTACAGTTTTCAAACGCATAGAAGTCGATAGTCTCAACACTAGCAGGGATAGTGATGTTATTGGTGCATTTCTGGGGGCAGACAATGAGCCTTGTCTTCTCTTTATTGAAAAGCACACCATTTTCGTTTAAAAAATATTGACTTGAAGCTTCTACATCTATTGACGCAAGATTACTACATCCTCTAAAAACAGAACTACCAAAACTCTCCACAGCAGCGGGGATAGTAATTGATGTCAAACTACTACAGTTGAAGAAAACACAAGATTCAATACTTTTCACACTCTCCGGAATTATTAATGATTCTAGCCGAATGCATCCATAGAAAGCACCGTATTTAATACTTGTCACAGTAGAAGGGATTGTAAGTGATTTCAATTTACGACAGTCTTTAAAAACAAGACTATTAATAGACTTCAGACTCGAATTGTCTTCAAAAGTGAATGTGCTAAGTTCGCTGCATCCTTCAAATGCATTATCGCTAATAATTTGCACAGAGGAAGGGACAGTGAATGTACTAAGATCGCTGCATCCTTCAAATGCATTATTGCCAATACTTCGCACAGAGGAAGGGATAGTGATAGACCGCAGTGAATTACAACCTTTGAAGGCACCTTCTCGGATAATTGTTACACTAGATGGAATAACGACTGAACTCAAATTTTTGCATCCAGAGAAGGCATTTGAACCAATAATCCTCACACCTATTAATTCGATGGAGCTGATTTGGGTTCTATAAGTTTTCCATGGTTGATCAGATTCACCAGAACAGTTGTACATATCCCCATCATTACGCACTTTTGTAATGGTAAGTTTTTTGGTACTTGTGTCGTAACTCCATGTGACATCGTCAGCCCCATTTATTCCACATGTACCTTCTATGATTTCCGCTCTTGTAATCGGCATTGAAAGCACACCCACAAGCAGCAGTAAAACTGCACGCAACTTGAATAATTTGTAATGTTTCATTGTCTTTTAGTTATTATATTGTTAGTATTAAATCGGACTAGAGATTTGCAAATATACGAAAAAATTACACCTCCGACCACTTTTATTCAAAGAAAAAAACGTTTAGAACAAATCTTTTCAACTATTTATTCTCCCTTATCCCTGTTTTTAGTCCTAATAACCTTTCATACGTCCGTTCATCCTATATTTCCCATTTAACTAATTTGTTTTGTGTCTTTGTTTTCGTTATCTTTGCAAACAGAATATTACTAATCCTAACAACTATTACGGCTATGAAGAAGAAAATTGTTTTTTTCTTGGTTGTTCTTTTCATGGCAACCCTCAACAGTTCTGCTGAACAATCAGCACTGCTCTATAACAAAAACAAAGTTCATGTGTTTACTGGCTACAATGCTTTTAGAGATGCATATTATGCCGCTGAGGTAGATGACACAATAACACTTTCGGCAGGTTATTTCAACACCCCAGAAGACCACATCAGAAAAAGGCTTTACATCTGTGGCAATGGAGCGTTTTACAATTCTGAGTGCACAATCATTGAGGGGTCACTTACTATTGAAGCTGAAGGCACCAAGATTGAAGGCATTGCATTTACTTCAGATATAGCCGGTGTTCGTGTCATTACCAATAATGTACAATTGTGGCGCTGTTACATCACGATTCTAGATTTCCATTCTTTGACTCAAATGTATGCTCGCTTCGGAGGCACCTTGATTTTTCAATGTGGTATAAGACGTATAGAATCTCTTTCATATATTTCCAACATATATATCTATAACAGTACGATTGGCAGCTTCGAGTATGACAGTGTATGGGGTGTAAACAGCGATGCGAAAAACAGCTGTGTAGTCAATAGTGTCATTTATTCTAGTACCGAATTACTCAAAGCTGTTTATGAAAACAATATTATTGAGGCAAAAAAAAGTTATGCATTTTATGCTGTCAGCGAGTTCCATAACAACCTGTTCTACGCAGATAAAAAGCCAACCATCAGTTTTCCTTCAGGATGTGTTCATACAGGCGATATGTATTCCACTACTGCAGAAGTGTTTAACAATGACAACTCCCAGTATTACCCCGCCGTCGTGGGCAACGTGCCTAACGGAAACGACGGAAAACCAGTAGGAATTTATGGAGGTTTGGGATATAAGCCATTTCCAGCTATTCCCTCACTATTTACAATACCCAACTGGCCATTTGTTACCAACAATTTTATCTTTGGTCAACTCAATCAAGAGATAGAGATATATGCCATATCGAATAGTAGGAGGCTATGCTATTGGTGGAATGACGACTTTGACAAAAAGAAATATTTGTATCTTGATAATGAGAATGACCAAATAGTTGCCCAATCCTATACATTGGATGTTCCAACCAGTATTCATGGGCATGGTCCACAAAAAGGAGTTGCCACACTACATGTGATAGCGGTAAGTCCTGACGATGCCATGTCTGCACCTATCAATACGGATATAACTTATGCAATAGGTCCCTCACTGAATGCCAGTTCCTATTCTTTGAACGAAGGTAATATTGTCACATTGAAATGGAAAGACCCCACAACATCTGGCAGCTATTACGATTATGCTGTTTATTATGCTATTGATGATGGACCATGGAACTTGTGGAACTCTGAAGCAACCTATGATTCTACAACAAGAACCTATAGTGCCAAGTTTAAGGGCAAGAAAGGTACCTATCGGTTTGTAGTTTCTACTCGCACCAATGTTAGTGGAATCGGATACATCCGAACACCACTTGAGAACGAATGGAGCGTAACTGTCATTTTCAACTAACTAACATGTATCACATCAAATGTATTGCATATGAAAAGATTTTTTTCTATAATAATTTTTCTCTGCCTAACTTCTATGATTATCATGGCAGAAACTATAAAGGTTGGACGCTCCACGGTAGTTGTTGCTAACATAAGTGAATATCAACTTTTATCTATCGAAAGATGTGACTGGAGTTCTTCAGGTAGTTGTATAAGCATATCACCAAGTGGAATTAGATGTACTGTTAGCGGAAGATCCAAAGGTTCAGCAACTGTCACATGCAAATGGAAATGCAAATACAAGGGTACTGGAGAAAAAAGCGGGTCCAATTCATTTTATATCTCTGTTCAAGGTAATGACCCTGAAGACATCACTATTTATCCGGTTTCCATGGAATTAAATGTCGGAGAAAGTCAGACGGTAAGTGCTGATGTCTATCCGTCAGATGCAGAATATAAATCTATCAGTTGGTCTTTGTCCAATACGTCTGTAGCATCCTTTAGCGGTAGCGGTACCTCAGTCAGAGTAACAGCTACCCAGCCTACTTCATCACCCGTAAATCTGATAGCCACTGTTGATAATAGCATATCTGCAAGATGTTCTATAAGTATCTTTGGTACTAATCCCACCGGCCTGTCGCTTTCAAAGCCAGGAAACCTAATTGCAGAAACCAGTGGCACACAATTGAAAGCAACCTTTACCCCATCGAACCATCGTTCGTCAATTACCTGGAGTAGTGACAACACACAAGTTGCCACAATCAACAACGCAGGAGTTGTATCTCCTATTGCTCCAGGAACAGCGACAATAACCGCCAAGACAGCCAATGGACTGACAACTACAACAGATATTAAAGTAGTAGAACCCTCATTCGACATCAAATCAACATCACCTAATAACAATAGCACTAATGTTGACGTACTGACAGCCTGCTCCATCACATACTCATTGGCAGTACACGGAAGTAACAACACGACAGGTGTAAAACTAACAGGAGGTGGAATAGAGGCTACTGGACAAATGACCTTCAGTGGTAACACGATGACGTTTACACCCGATAAAGCCCTAAAACCACAGACACAATATACCCTTTCTATACCAGAGGGTGTTATACTTAACAAATGGGGAACAAGTTATCCTGCTTATCAATTGACATTCAAGACTGGAAACCTTCGCCCTTTAGCTATCAGTAACTCTTTACCACAAGGCTTTGTATGGTATGGCGATGAGACCATCTTGGAGGCCAGCGTGGCTGGAGCAACTATCTACTATACAACTGATGGCTCTGAGCCTACAGAGAATAGCAAGCGTTATACCAGCCCTATCGTCGTTGATAAGAACTTCACACTGCGTGCTCGTGCTTATAAAAATGGTTATGAAACACCTGAGGTGAAAGCTGAATACAAGTTGTCGACTATTCGCGTGGCACAAAAATATCCACTTTGGAGTGAGTTGCTTTATCTATATCAGGACGTGAACCCCTTTGTGGAATATACCTTTGATGTCATAGAGGGGCCACAATTCAACAAATGTAAAGTGACAACTGCAGACGGGCTTACCATTGCAGGTACCTTTGTGCTTCATGGTCGTTTCCACACTTTCGTTCCTGACAAACCATTGCCTTTAGGAAAAGTCTACACCGTCAGTATCCCTGATGGCGCAGTCATGTTGCATAAGGATGACCAAAGCAAAGCTTTTGAGTGGACATTCGTTTCAGGTATGTTCTATCGTAACATATCTGCAGGTTATGGTCATTATTGTGCTATACGCACAGATAACAACCTCTATGGTTGGGGGGAGCGTCCTCTTACTGCATTAGCCAATTACGACTACAACAGCGAGTTCCACTATGACGATGCCATTGTAATAGGAATCAACGTGAAGGATGTCAGTTGTGGTTCAAGTCATACTCTGTTTACCAAGTATGATGGTAAGCTCTACGGCACAGGTCTCCAATATTGTGGTGAACTAGGCAATGGTAGTGTATTCTCTGTCGAGAAAGAACCTTTGGAACTACAGGATAATGTTAGTTTGATTACAGCAGGCTCCCAATCTTCCGCTTTCATTCAAGACGGTAAATTGATGGGTGTAGGCAAGAACGACTTCCATCAGGTCAATTCAAGTAACGATGCGATTCGGCCAAGTGTGGATAGATTATATGCATCCGTAGCGAACCCGAAAATAATCGAAAGTGGTTTTGGTAATTTCTACGCTGTCAGCAAAAGTGGTCAGCTTTACGGAATAGGCGATAATAGTTACGGACAATTACTTAATGGCAACAAAGTCGTTGAGTCGAGTGCTGTCTTGATGATGGAAAATGTGGATACTGTTGCCGCCTCAAAGTGGAGAGAAGGCCATGTAGCAGTCATTAAAAAAGACCATACGCTGTGGACTTGGGGGAACAACTGCTATGGACAATTGGGCGATGGCACATGTAACAACAGCAAACAACCCATCAAGGTAATGGATGATGTCATCAAAGTGGCTGTGGGCGACTATTGCATGGCAGCTATTACCAGCAACAACGAATTGTGGATGTGGGGACGCAACTACAGCGGTCAGTTAGGACAAGGTAATTATTATGACTATAATACCCCTCAGAAAGTGAATGGTACATATACGGACATCTCTCTTGGCAAGAGGTCGGCCATTGCATTAGATACTGATGGTAGTGTCTTCCGATGGGGTACCATACCTAATGGAAAGGAATTCAATTATGTCAGCGAAAGCCCTGTACGGTTCCTAGAAGGTCGCTCCAGCGAGACGATGACGGGAGTTGAAATTGTCAACAACAGCATTCTTATGGGTGTTAATTCCAAAGCTGTCGTTTGTGCAAAGCCTGTTCCTCTTAAGGCAAACTATCAAAAATGGGAATGGAGTACCAGCGATGCTTCCGTCGCAACAGTAGATAATCGCGGAGTTGTAACTGCTGTCGCAAAAGGTAAAGCCACCATAACATTAACCTCTGATGAAGGAAAGAAAGCTACATGTAATATTACCGTCGACAATGAAGCCAGCGGAATTACGGAGATAAATGCTCAGCAACAGTACTTCGATATTTACGACCTGCAAGGTCACAAGATTCGTTCGCAGGTTAATACAACCGAAGGACTTTCCAAGGGTATCTACATTGTTAATGGCAAGAAGATTATTATCAAGTAAATACTACACCTAACATCTTACATTACAGGTCTAAGACCTTGATATACAAAGGAATTAATAAAAAATCGCTCAAGGATGTTTTTCCCTGAGCGATTCTTTTTGTGTAAGCGTATCCGCTTTGACGCCTTGCAGGCTATAAGTTCTTCCATTTGTCAGGCAGCAAGGCTCTGTATTCCCTGATGTCTGTATTAGGTTGCATCAGTGCCGTCCTGTTGATGACGTCTGAGATGTACTCGAAGAAATTGACGTTGTTGAGTCTGCAGGAGCAGGCCAGCGAGTAAAACATGGCTGCACGCTGTACTCCCTTGTGTGAGAGTCCCTCGTCTTTGTACAGCCGCTCCATGTATTCGTATCCGGTCATCACGTCATCAAGCTCCTCTACCAGCGATGCATGTGTCTTGACGAATCCAAGTGTCGACACAAAACATTAGCGGTTAGCGTTAGGGTTGAATAAAAAAACTTTCCCCATGATCTCTTTTGATAATAAGTATTAATCGTCACAATTGTTACTATTAACCCCAGCAATTGCAAGTATTAATGCTCGCAATCCGTACCATTTGGACGACAATGCAAAGGTACTTATTGCGCCAAACCTTTGATGTCATGGCGCAGGTTTTTCAGCGCCGACTTGTTATTCCGTTTTTTTGCTGTTTTGCAGAACGCGGAACAGGTACCCGTCACTGCGGTTCACCCTCTTTTGCCATAAGAGAGGTGGTTTATGGGGGTAATAAAAAAGCCCCACCGCACAATAGCGGCAGGGTTTAAGGAGGAACTACGTGTTAAAGTGTCGACGCGGCTTTGTCTTATTTGTGAATTCTATTCAAACGTTACTATTATCTCGTAGTCATCGCTGGATAGCAAGGAGTATTTGTAATCCATCCACCCTGATTTGTGTTCTCGTGTGCAACTGTTGATGGTTGTACCTGTGGACTTATTACCCTTAGCCGACCCGCTTTTACCGGGCAATGGAATATTTGAAGCAGACATTTTCTCCTTACTCCAACCATGCTCAACGTTACCCCCGAGAGCCTCACTCGCGGTATTAAGGTCATCATAATTACATTCGGCAGTGAGATTGGTTATCTTGCCTGACACAATGTCATCGATATCCAGAGTCACTTTATAGTATCTTTGTAATCTGTTATTGCCCATCCATGACGACGATGTCGTGTCATTCTCGCAGAAACATTCCATATGGGCTCCGGTGCCATTATAGTTCACTGTGGTCTTGGTATGTCCTGAATCTTCCAGATAACCGGGTGTAATCCAATAATTCTCGGGGAACTTCACTACGATATTCATGTCGTTTTGATCAGAGTCCCAAGTACCCGTAAAGTGAGCCTTGACGGTCATCTCGATGGTAATATACTTACACTTGGATAGGTCGTATTCCCCTTTCTCGCGACCCTTTTGCTGCACTTTCAGGTCGAAAGTTGCGACCTCCTCGTTTTGCTCATTGAGGGCATATAGGGTCACTGTTCCCGTTCTGGCATCGCCAGTGTTGGGGTCTGCTGTCACCTGAAGCGTGGCAGCGTCTGTCGTCTTCACTTTCAGCCAACCGTCATTAGCCTTTGCCTTGAAGTTTGGCAGGTTGGTCACAACGGTCACCTTCTGACTACCACCTTCAGCCTCGAAGGTTAGCGTCTCGGGATTTGTTTTAATTTCTACATTCCCCAATGTTATTTCTATATTGCTCGTTTCCGTGGCGTGATTGTTTGCGCCCTGATACGATACTAAGTAGAGCTTGACAGTATTATTATAATCCGCCATATTCCTAAGTGTTGTCTCGTCATTGATAACCATCGGCTTATCGTTATATATTTCGCCCAAAGAAGTTACCTTTTCAGTTTCCGAATTATATAGAAATGCCTTGGTGAAAACACTGCTGTTTCCCTGTTTAATAGTCAACTGTTTACCTTTGACGCTCTCTTTGGATACTTTTTGTAGACCCACCTTTATTGTACTTGTACCCCATTGTAAAACTTGTAATGCGTAGGCAGCTTTGCCGTCTGCATCAAACTCTTTTCTCTGCTTTGCGACAAAATCACTGACATTGTAATTCTTTCGCGTCACTTTGCCTGAGTAATCCGTTGTTTCAGTGCCTGCAATTACTTTTCCCATCGCCAGCATCTCGACGAAGGAACTGTATTCATTAAAGAACTGACAATTCGTTGCTGTCTCGCATTTTTTCAGCCAATCCTCGAAATTGCTGATGTCCTTGTCGCGCCACGTCTCATACATTTTCAGAATGGTCTTATCTCCCTTGTCGCGAGTAAACCACTGAAGAATGACAGAAGAGCCATAACCCATAGTCTGTGCATTAGATATGGCTCCACTTCCCCCTGCAACGCTCTCATCAAGAACACTTTGCATCACACAATCAATATTGGGTTTCCACATTCCATCGAAATAATTGCTTTTGTCCATGAGCTTTTCTATCCATACGCCGCCAGCCTCCATGATGCGCATTACCCTTGCATTGCCAAACTTTGCCTTTCTGAAACAACCGCGGTTGTCATAGGCTGACTGGAAGTAGTGGAACATCTCGTGGATAACGGAGCAGCGCAACTTCTTCTTACTGTAATTACTGCCAAAGAGCAACGAGGAGTTAAGCAGAATATCGTTCCAGTTGTCGCTGACGAAACTCTGACGGTGCTGACCATATTCTCCTTCCTTAAGCCCTTTCGATGTAATGATGATAGGTACGATGCGGTGGTTCTTAACCTTGAAACCCAGTGCCTTGATGATGGTGACGGCATCCTTGATGGCCTCGTCTATGTCGGACGCAATCTGTTGCTTATTGGGGTGGTTCTTGTTTTCTTTCCAGTAGAGGGTCCAGTTAATATCTCCATCGTCTACCGAACGCGTCATTGCTCTTGTTCCCGTAACTTTGTTGGGTATGCGTGCTAGTCCGAACGTAACCTCTACATTGGTCGTTTCACCGTTGTTATCGAATTGGGGAATTTCGGCCGTATAGGTTCCGTTAGCGTAAGTCGAGGATAATATGACATCAGAATAATCCGTGTTTTGGTTCACATCATGTGTCGATACAGACGGGGCGTGTGCTACCAGTGCCACATCAGTAGTCTCGCTGCTCTTGAAAGACACTTTGAAGGACTGCTGGGTGTTCAGGGGAACGACCAGCTTATAGAATTTCGAGATTTCGTCCTCTCCCAGGGTTTTGCCGGCTGTTACTTCAGTAACCGACACCTTGGTGTCGCTGCTAAATGTTCCGTTGGGGAAGGAGATGGTAATATCACCTTTGGTGACAGTACCGCCAGAGGTGGGGATGGTCTCGCTGTCGCTAGGAACGATAGGAGTGTCTGGGGTGTCAGGATTTGTAGGATTGGAACTTTCTTTTTCACCACATCCTATGAGGCATAGTGATATTGCCAGCAACATCATAGCCATGAATCGTGTTGTCCATAAAGTTTGTCTTTTCATAATCTTTGTTTTTGGATTAGTAATTTGCCACAAAGATAAGGAAAAGGACTGAAAGGGGAACTGACAATTTCTGCTTTTCGACTGACAAAATGGTTTTTGTCAGTCTTTTTGAGCCATTTGCCACTCTGAAGGCGTCATTCCTGTGGCTTGTTTGAAATCGCGGAAGAAGGAGCGCTCGTTGGCGTACCCAGACTCCATAGCGATAATGACCATCTTTAATTCCGGATGGCTGACTATCAGTTGCTTGGCGTGTTCTATGCGGTAGTTTTTCAGTAGCTGAGTCAACGAACATCCTCGTTCAACCTTCAGGCAATTAGTGATGATACGCAGGTTGACGTTCAGTGCATCTGCTACGTCAGAGACTTTTATTTCGCTGTTCAGATAGAGTTTTTTGTCCTCTATCAATTGGATTATGTCATTGAGCAAGAGCTTTGTGGCTTCCGTTGACTGCAGGTCTTCGTCGGGCGATGGTTCTGAATCCGATGGTAAGGGCTGTTTCCGTCTTCGACGCAGGGCGATACCCGCTATGATGAGAACCAGCAGAGCGAAAGCCAGTGCTGCCCAAAGCCAACCTTGATTTGCTGAGGCCGATGCCGCATGGCTGTCATCGTTGAACCGCAGCAACCAGACGAGGGCCGTTGGAGAGAAATTGAAGTTGGGTTTGGTAACCTGTTTGATGCCCGTCAGCATGAGGTTGCCGTCGTTGGTCATAACGGGAATGGTGATGGTCAAACCGTCTGTTAACGGATCGGTATGAAAAAGCGTCAGTTTTGCAGGTTTCTGGGCATAGTCGATGCAGAGTGCATATTGCCGACCTGTGCTGTCGCACCCCATCACATAGCCACGCTGATGCTGGCGGTTGGCGTAGACGGGGGTGTAATAGGCAATTTTTCCCCATGGGCTGGCCATCGGTACGGCATGGTCTGTTGGCAAGAGCGAAAAAACGGTATCGCACACCTCTGCTATCGCCATCTGTCCGTCCTTGTCTTGTACTGGAATGAGATAGGTGTATTGGCCGATGAAGCTGTCGTCACTATGGAGTGCCAGATCATATTGCAGGGGGTGCCATGTCTCAAACAACGGTGCACGGAAGGGCTCAGCCTTCATACGCTCCACCATCAGGCTGTCGATGGGCTGGCCTTTGTTGTCATAGCCGGCAAGAACCATGATGTCACCATCGGAAGTACGGAAAAGATGAGGCAGATAGCGAGGTTGCCTGACAGTTTTGACGTGTGAGAACGATGTTTGTCCATCGAAGCATTCCATCGCGTCGTCGGCATACCAGTTGCCAGTAATCAGCACTTGCCTGCTGTCCAGTTCGATGGCTGTTGCCGATGCACGCTTTTGGTCCAGACAGCCAAAACCATCGAATTGATGCGTGGTGGGGTCGTACATTTCAACCTCAAAACTCTGGCTGATGCCGAGATTATCCTTAAAACCTCCTGCCAGCAGTACCTTGCCAGACTTCAGAACCACAGAGAATCCGCCGTCGTGGGCATAGACGGTCTGAAGCAAATGCCACTCGCCATCTTTGAAATATTCAGCAGTGGGTGTCAGTACGAAGCCGGAGGTATGTCCGCCAACAACTGTTACCTCGCCATTGGCGACGAATACCGAGTGTCCGCTGCGTGGAATGTTCAAATCGGGCAGGCGTTCGGCCGCAACCTTTATAATAGGACATCCCGCCTGTTCTGTCTGAACGGCTTCTTGAGCTTGAACGGCTGGGGTTAGCAGTATGCCAAACACGCAGAGGATGGATAACAGAAGTCTCATAGTTCCTGTGACTCTGCAAAGATAGGACATTTTTTTGAAAGTGCCA
This sequence comes from uncultured Prevotella sp., assembly GCA_946402275.1. Taxonomy (GTDB): domain Bacteria; phylum Bacteroidota; class Bacteroidia; order Bacteroidales; family Bacteroidaceae; genus Prevotella. The sequence goes on along the minus strand of CAMIVY010000042.1, from coordinate 6,244 downwards.
AATAATTCTCGGGCAGTCTATTTGGTCAGTCCGATTTTTTATCTTAAATTTGAAAGTATCATGGGACTCTTGATCATTTATTGTACCGAAGCTCAGGTGAAAGCGATGATACGCGACTCTAATGCAGATGGAAACGATAGCATCCTGATAGAGTACTACGGCATGGATGATATTGATTCTGATTCCTTGCGCCAGTATCGCACAGAGTTCAGGCAGGAGAACAGTACTCATCTTTGGATTCCCCAAAATTATTGCGGCATGGAAGGAAACCAATTGGGGCGAACCGCAACTGTTGAACAAACTGGATGTTGATGAAGTGGAACTGGTACTGCCTGTTCCATCAGTTAAGTCAAATAATAAAAGGCATCCAACTGCTTCAATGCCTTGGTCTCGCGTTCGAACGTTTCTTGCATGCCTTCACCATAGATGGAATAGGAGGCTTGAATGGCATAGCCTTCTTCGGCAATGAGGAAATCCACCTCTATGTTCTTATTGTAGAAACATAGTTCATCACCATATTGCTTTTTCAGGGCTTGAAGCCTTTCTGCCAGACGGCCTTCACACCTTCGCAGAGGTCGTAGAGAATCCGGCCTCCAGCGATACGGCGGCCTGCCGGGAGGAAGCCGCAGATGATACGGGTGATGTGGCGACCGATGTTGAATTGCTTCGGGTCATCGACACCGATGCTTTCCACGCGGAGGCTGAACCGACCGATGCCGGGAAGTACGACGGTCTGCCCGTCGCGGAGCCTCTGCTTCATGATGTCCTGAATCTCCGTAGCTACTCCAATGACAGACCCTTCTGAGAAGCCGCTGTTGCGACAGGCCTCAGCGGCAATGTCTTCGAGTGTCACCTCGCCCTGACTCACAGCTTTTGCGAAGTATTTACCATAAGAGCAGTTGCTCTTGATATTGTTCCTGATAAGTTTGATATATACTGACATATTTTTCTTTGTTGATTTGCTGTAAAGTTTCACTATTCTTTCTAATTGTCTTATTGCCAGCTTGTTAAGTGGAGTGTACCTTTTTATCAAAGTTACACTACCTACACTGCCAGCAAAACAACTTGTTTTGGTGTCGTTAAGACGCCCTTTTCATTTAATAACCTTGCCTTATTGACGCAAAACAAGTTGTTTTGGTCAGTCGGAAGGTATCTCTTGAATGACAAAAGCCGAGCCTTTGGCGCGACGGACCTTCTTATAACCCATGCGGGCCAATCGTCGGCCCAACTCCATATCCGTGCCTTTGGTAATGGTAAAAGTGGGGAAGCGCGCTGCAAGCAGATTCATAATATCCTGCACAAGCACGGCCTTCGTCTTGGCTGGAGTTTCGTCTGACGGAAGATAGGTTCTTAAGATCATCTCCTCATAACTCGACACGCGCTGGAACTGGTCGTTCTGCTGTATGATACGCTGGTTGTCCTCATCGTCCATCCAGTAGCGTCGGCCCTGCTGCAGTTCGGCATAGAGTTGGGCGTAGAGCTGGTCGTAGTTGATATTGCCGGAGTTGTCGATCTCGTTGGCATAGACGCAGATGAAGCGGCGCGAGCCAGTGGGATCGACGAGCGGACGGCGGTTGTTGGTCGTGGCGATGAATGAGGCAAAGCGCTGACGCTCCTCCATCGTCTTGCCGTAGGGCGGACGGAACTTCACGTCGTGTTTCGAGAGCAGATACTTCAGGATAGGCTGCTGCGACTTCGACATGGCATCGAACTCGTCGATGTTGATGAGCGCATAGCCCGACATGGCGAGGAAGATGTCGTTGTCGTTCTTCATCGAGAGACGGTCGTTGAAGTAGGTCTGCAGATAGCCGGGCAACAAACGGCTACAGAAGGTGGTCTTACCCGAGCCTTGCGGACCGATGAGCAGGGGCACGATGGAGTTGCCGTGCTGTCGGTTCTTGCCCAGCCATTGTGCCACCATCGAGAGCATCCACTTGTGGAAGTCGTCCTCCCAGAAGTGATTGTCGGTCTTCACGCGGCGGGCCAGTTCTCCCACGTAGTCATGCTTACCGTTCCACGCTGGCAGATGGCAGATGAAGTCCTCCATCGGGTAGTAGCGGGGAATAAGGTTTGAGTCGATGTAGCGGTTCAGGTCTTTGTCCCATGACTCCACTCCCGCCTTCAGGGCCTTGATGGCCATCGTGTTACGGGCGGCCTGGTCGAGCGGTTGGAAACCATAGCTCAAGGCGTTCTGTCGGTATTCGGGTGTACCCGTCATCACGTTCAGTCGCAGTGTGTAGTGCTCCTTCATATAAGCCTCCGTCTTGAATGTAAGCAGGGCCGAAGGACGGGTAAACTTCAGGGGAATGGTCTTCAGCGTTTCTTTCAGATAAGCCGATCGGAAAACGCTCTCGATGGTGTCGCGACTGACATTGTCGGAAATGCGGGGGTAGAATGCGGCTACGCGGGCACACCAAGCTTGGGGCAGCCCCATCTGGCGGCAGCCGTCGGCCAGATGTTCGAGCACGGCTATGGCAAACATCTGCTCGTCCTCTTCATCAAGGTGTGCCTCGGTGGCGGCATCCAGACAGTCGTGGAAGCGGCGCATCTGACTGTCGTGTACGCTCATGCCGGGAATCTCCTCGGGATAGTTGTAGTCGCTGATGTTCTCTTGTATGATGCGGTATTCGGGAACATCCTCCAACTCCTCCGACACGATGATGGGGTGTGCCTCTGGGTTGTAATAGGGCTGCGGGTCATAGCTGACCTTGCAACTGACGGCGAGCGACGGCTCATGGTCGGCCACCTGCGTACCTAACTGCGTGGAGTAGATATAATGGAGTTTGCGATAGGCGTTCAGCAGCAGCCCCGTGTATCGGCAGACAATGTGCAACGAGTGACCGTCGTCACCAATAAAACAAAGCAAGGTGTAAAGTTGACGATTGGCCATGTCTTTGTATTCACGGACAGTGGCCAGGTCGCGCAGATTCTCCAGCGACAATAGTATTAGATGATTGTCGTATTTGGTCTTTAGTTCTCCGTTCTGCTTCAGCCACTCGGCGGCAAAGCATACCTCCTTGCGGGCATCGCGCGTGGTATTCTCCTGACGGTAAGTGCCGTCTTTCAATTGCGCCACAAACTCTTCAAGTTCTACACGTGTGTACCTTTTCTCTGATTTCTCTGTGTTAATGATGGTAATCCTCATATTTTTTATTGGTTAATTATTAACCGCAAAGGTACAAAATTATAGGCACTTATGCAAGGCTTTTACAAGAAATATTCAAAAAGCAGCACAGAAAGTGACACTTTATCAAAAAGATACACTATGTCTAACCCTCTGATGATTATTGTTTTATGTCAAATAGTGATGCTTTTTCTTGATTTTTCATCAGATATTTGTTATTAAAACCCCTCACCCCCTCAACCTCAAAACGCGAGATAGCAAAACGAGAAATAAGAAAATCCGCAAGCAACTGACTATCAGTTTCTTGCGGATTGTTCTTGGTGATCCGCTTGGGGCTCGAACCCAAGACCCCAACATTAAAAGTGTTGTGCTCTACCAACTGAGCTAGCGGATCATCCTTGTTTGCATGAAAGCGGCTGCAAAGGTACGATGTTTTTTTGAATTAGCCAAATTTATTCGGATGTTTTTTTGTTTTGCCTTGTCAAAGTCAACCGTTTTTGGCATTCTCTGCTTTTATCGCTTGCTTGTAGCATTCTCTGCATAAAGGTTCGTATTCTTGTGTCTCACCTAATAGCACACGCTTGTCATTCTGGACAGTTCGATGGCTGACGTAAGCCAGCGAGCCGCACTTGACACAGATGGCGTGAACTTTTGTTACGTCGTCGGCAATGGCACAAAGTGCAGGAATAGGTCCAAAGGGTATTCCTTTGTAATCCATGTCCAATCCGGCTATGATGACACGGATGCCACGATTAGCTAATTCATTACAGACATTAACGAGTCCGTCGTCAAAGAACTGGGCTTCATCAATACCAACCACATCGATATCACTGGAAAGCAGCAGAATGCTTGCTGAAGAATCGATGGGGGTGGAGTGTATCGCATGATGGTCGTGGCTTACCACCTCTTCATCGCTATAGCGTGTGTCAATGGCAGGCTTGAAAATTTCTACATGCTGCTTGGCAAATTGAGCACGGCGCAAGCGTCTGATAAGCTCCTCCGTTTTTCCTGAGAACATGGAGCCGCACACTACTTCGATTCTTCCGGGACGACGTGCTTCGCCCGATGATGGATATGTAATCATGCTGCAAAGATAATAAAATAAGTGAAAAGTGAAAAGTGAAAAGTGAAAAATGTGCTACCGCATCGATATATTTTGAATCTTTTTCGTATCTTTGCAGCGATTATGGGTATATTGTATATCGTACCGACCCCGGTGGGTAACATGGAAGACATGACGCTCCGTGCCATCCGTATTCTGAAAGAAGCCGATTTAGTGTTGGCTGAGGATACCCGTACTTCTGGCATCCTGCTGAAACATTTTCAGATTCAGCAGCATTTGATGTCACATCATAAGTTCAATGAACATGGAACCAGTGCTTCCATTGTAGAACGTTTACAGGCGGGTCAAACGGTGGCTCTTATCAGTGATGCTGGTACGCCAGGTATTTCTGATCCTGGATTTTTCCTTGTTCGTGAGGCGGTACACGCTGGTATAGAGGTTCAAACGCTTCCTGGTGCAACAGCTTTTGTTCCCGCTCTTGTGTCTAGTGGGCTTCCTTGTGACCGCTTTTGTTTTGAGGGCTTTTTACCACAGAAAAAGGGACGTCAGACGAAAATAGAGTCTTTGAAGAACGAGGAACGTACCATGATTTTCTACGAATCTCCCTATCGTGTCTTGAAGACCTTGCAGCAGTTCGCTGCAGTGTTTGGCCCTGAGAGACAGGTTAGCGTGTGTCGTGAGATTTCAAAGGTGCATGAGGAAAGTGTGCGTGGAACGCTACAAGAGGTTATCCTCCACTTTACAGAGCATGAGCCTCGTGGGGAATTCGTCATTGTGATGGCTGGAAATAGTGAGAAACAAAAAAACATGAAAGCATGAAAAAGATATTATTCTTATTCTTCGGTATTATAGCACTTGTTTCGTGCAAGCAGAAAGGTCCAGACCCTAAGGACGTGGCCTTAATTCAACAGCGAGATTCCTTGAATCGTATTATAGCGATGAAGGACAACGAGATTAACGATATGATGTCAACGATGAACGATATTGTGGAAGGGTTCCGTGTCATCAACGAAGCGGAGGATCGCCTCACTGTTATTCGTAGCGATGAGGGTGCCTCTTCTACGGAGCGTATTCGGGAGAATATGCAGTTTATTCAGCAAACAATGCAGCAGAACCGTGAACTCATCAATAAGCTTCGTAATCAGTTACGTCAGAGTTCGATGAATGGTGAGCAGCTTCGCCGTAGCATTGATAATTTTACCAGGCAGATGGAAGAAAAGGATGTCCAACTCAAGCAGTTGCAAGCCGATTTGGTAGCAAAAGATGTTCAGATTGGCGAACTGTCAGAACAGGTGGTGGATTTGAACAGTAATATCTCTACGCTCCAAGATGAGTCTACCCGAAAGTCCCAGACAATAACGTCACAGGACAAACAGCTTAACACCGCGTGGTTTGTCTATGGAACAAAGAAAGAGTTGAAGGAACAACGCATCTATGACGATGGTAAGGTGTTGCAAAACAACTTCAATCGCGATTATTTCACTAAGATAGATATTCGGGTTGATAAGGAGATTCGGCTTTACAGTCGTTCGGCAAAGATCCTTACGGCTCATCCTGCATCTTCTTATATGTTGACTCAAGATGCCAATAAGCAATATATCCTTCGCATTAGTAATCCTCAGCTATTCTGGTCAACCAGCAAGTATTTAGTAGTAATGGTGAAGTAGCGCATGTGTAAAGGCTAGTCCATAAAAAAAGGGAACAACCTTAGGCTGTTCCCTTTTTTGTGTTGATTATTGATTAGTCTGCCACAAGTGTGAAACGCTTGAAGGCAGTAATCTTCAGATCCTTGTCCTGCTTGGCGAGCCACTGAGCAACAGTAGCCTTGTCGCCGTCGCCGAACTGGAACTCCTGATCTACCAGGCAGTTCTCCTTCAGGAACTTCTGAACACGGCCCTTGGCGATGTTCTCAATCATAGGCATCTTGAGGTTAGCCTCGCCCTCGACCTTTGCCTCAGCAATGATCTTGCGAGCCTCGTCAGCCTGAGCCTGAGTCAGCCAACCCTTAGCCATGTTGCTCTCGATGTGATCCTCAGAGTCAACGAGGTTGGGGTTCA
>CAMIVY010000041.1 GCA_946402275.1 uncultured Prevotella sp. | reverse complement strand
GAGCTCGGGGTGATGGGGTAGATAGCAGCTACCTCCGAGAACATATAGCTCACGTGAGCCGCAGCCTCGTTACCATCACAGGTGATAAATTTCTTTTCTTTAGCCATTTGTTTAGATATTAAATGAAATAAAAATGTATTTGTTTAGTATAAAAATCCGAATAACCATAACGGAATCTGGTTGTCTCTGCCAATTTCCGTATTATATCGTGCATATATTGTATCGGGTGAATACCTTATTTTATTTTGTGCCGTAGCATCACAGATGCGGAACTTCATGTGCCCGTCAACCAGATAGTACTGGTCGCGACCTTGCTGGTTGACCTTGTGGTCTTTCCACATGGAGTTCACAAAGAAGGTCTCCATAGCATTCTGCTTATCTACATGGAGGGGATAGATAGCATATAACAGATTAGAGTTGTGCAACATGATTTTGCTGGGCTTCTTGGGGAACTCCTCATTCAAGGGGTAAATCATGTTCAGCAGGCGTGCATCTGCCAGATACTTGATATAGTTCATGACGGTAGCACGACTCGTCTCTATATCATTAGCCAGTTTAGAAACGTTAGGTGCTTTAGCTCCTCCTGCTGCTAGCATGTAGAACAACTTTTTTATCTTTGTCAGATATTTCAACTCTATCTGCTTGATGAGGAGGATATCAACCTCGGTCATCATATTCATGGTCTTCAACAGGTTTTCGCTGTAGTTACGCTGTTCCTGAAAGAAGGGGTAGAAGCCATGATGAATATAGTCCTGGAAATACTGGTTAGGTGAAACCTTGGGCAATATCTGCTTGATGATATGCTCATGATTCTTCAAGATGTCTTCCAAAGTGTAGGGTTGGAACTGATTACCTGTCATCAGGTTGATGAACTCGCGGAAAGAGAATCCACGCAGGTTGTAACTTTTCACAATACCATTTAACTCAGGGTTCTCGTCCTTCAGACGCATCACACTGGATCCCGTGAAAACAATCTTCAGATAAGGATAGCGGTCATAGCATAACCGAAGTTCTTTAGACCAATCGAGCTGCTTGAAAACTTGGTCGATAAGTAGCACACGACCTCCGTGTTTGCAGAACTCTCCCGCAAAATCGGCAATGCCACGTCCCTGGAAATAGAAGTTGTTCATGTTGACATACAGGCACTGGCGGTCATTGATGTCAAACTTTTCTTTGGCATATTGCAGGAGGAAAGTGGTTTTTCCGACACCACGTGTTCCTTTGATACCAATCATGCGGTCGCTCCAGTCTATCTCATCCATCAGGGTGCGACGAACAGGGGCATTCACATGCTCTACCAGGTACCGATGTGTACGAAAAAAAGCCTCCATTAAATATGATTTGTTTTAAAACAGCCACAAAGGTACTAACTTTTCTGCAAATTGCAAAGTCTAGATTGCAAAATCTTGCTAAAATCTATTATTTTTGTACTATCTAAATAAAAGAAGGGAGTTTTTGGCTCCCTTTTTTAGAATTTATAGGCAATGTCGAACATAAACCAGCGTCCTTTTTGAGGAACAAGTCCTGTGCATGCACCACTGAGCGAATACTTATTGTTCAGCACGTTGTTCACATTCAGATTCAGTTCCAAATCACCGATTTTATAAGATGCACCTATGTCGGCAATGAAATAGGGGTCTACATCTATATCTTTATACATGTATCGGTCACTTGAGGCTTCACCGTTGATAAAACGTCTACATGCATTATATTCTTCGAGTAAATCAGCAGGTGGAACATCATATTGATTCATGAGCCTATACAGTTCTGACATTCTTATTTCTGTTTTTCTATACTTTACGTAATTAATGACATTGATATGCTCAGATACCTGTTTGCTGCTGAATGCCAGATGTGTGTGAAGCTTCAACTGATTGGTGACGCGCCATGCAAACGTCAGGTTAGACGAGAATTCCGGCATGTTTAACGCATTGGTATATTCATATGACGACGCATTGTTCATGGTAAACGACTTCATTTTCTGCCAGCTTGCAGTCAGGTAGGCAGAGAAACGACGATAGTCATATTTACCACTGACTTCAATACCGTAGATATCGGAGTTCTCCATATTATAATGCGCAATCAGATCCATCGTTATCAGGTCCTTTGCATGATTATAGAAGGCGTTTACCTCGAAGTCCAGACCTTTTATCCATTGGGTGGCACCGAAGGTCAGCTGATAGGAGTGCAATGACTCTGGTGTCAATGGAATGGCAAGCTGATCGGAGCCTTGGGCGCCCAAGAATGCCATTAGGAACTGGTTGGTTTTCCGATAAAGATAGGGTGCATCGATGAACGACTTGGCGTAGCTGAGCTTCACATTCCATTTAGGCTGTATGAAGATCAGTGCCACACGCGGTGAGAACTCACTGATGTGTGTGTCGTCGTATCGGTTCTTGTAGTCATAACGCAGTCCGGCGTTCAGGATGAAAGGACCCCATTGGTGCTTCAACTGGACGGAAGCGTTGGCATTGTTCTCATGTCCTTTTCCCAATTCCGAGATGTTGATGGTTTCGGGCAAGGTTTTGATGTAGTCATATATAAAGACATATCGTGCGTCGTCCAGTTTGAAGTAACTGTATTCTGCACCTACGGTCAAGAGTCCTTGGTGTGTTCCGTTGCTGATATAGTTCCAGTCACCTTGAGCCTTTACACCGAAAGTATGCTCCTGACCACTGATATAACGAGCCAGACCCGTTGTGGTATCACTCAATAGGGCAAGTGATGATTTCGGCAAGGGAAGTAAGTTCTTAAAACCAGGCAGTGCTTGGTCTGAGATGACCTGATAGCGGGTAAGGTCGCTGTTGTCATAGGCTAACTGTCCCATCAGATAGAAATCACCGAACTGCTGTCCGTATTTAAGGTCAGCATGATGTGAGATGGTGGTACAGCTGGGTCGTATGCCATAGAACGTCTTGTAATTCTCTACATTGTAGGTGGATGCCAAATGGGTCATCGTAAGTGGTGCCTCCACCTGTGAGAACTGCGTGTTGTAGAGGAATTGCAGGTTCTTGTACTTGATGGATGTTCCGAAGTCGTAGGAAGGCTTAGGTCCGATGCCTCCGACATTCACATCACCTCCCATGAGATTCAAGCCTGTATCTTCTTTACTCATATAACGCTTTTGTCCCTTCACAAGATGGAAGCCACCCCATATCAGAAGGTCAAGGTCGAAATAGCGCTTACCGAATATCATATCCCCACGGTATTGTCCGTAGTTTCCTATTCCAGCGCGTATCTTGATGCCATCTACGTCTATACCCTGTTTGGTGATCAGGTTGACAACAGCAGTCAGGGCCACACCACCATAGAGTGATGACGCAGGTCCGCGAAGCACCTCAATCTGTTTCAACTTGTCCAATCCAATGCTGAAGTCTGGAGCCGCTGTGTTCGTACAATAGCTGTTCAGTCGGTGTCCGTTCAACATGATGAGAATCTTCTCCTGTCCGTTGCTGTAGATTCCTCGCATGGCGATGTTGATGTCATCGTTACAGTCTATGATGTTCATGCTTGGAACATAGGCGGCCAGCAGCTCCTGCAGGTTTCTGGCTCCCGAGTTTTGAATCATTTCCTCTGTTATCAGCGTGATGGGCACAGGCACCTCACTCAGGTTCTCCGCCTGACTGGATGCAGTGGTGATGGTTGCCGTCATGCCACTCTTTAGGTTGTCCACCATGTCGATAAAACGTTGTGGGTCGCTAAGTGTTGTGCTGTAGTAGGGATTGTCGTCTAGCAACATCTTTACATAATATTGTGCCTCGTTGATGCGGTCTGAGCTCAGACAACACATAGAAAGCAACCGGTAGGCACTTGGGCGAAGGCTTAGCGGGAAGCTCTTCAAGTTCTGCTTCAGCAGACTCTCTGCCTGTTCTATTCGTCCAATCTTATAATCACGTTCAGCCGTATCATATATCTTTCGATAATGATCTTCAGTATTCTGTGCCAAGCCTGTCAGCACCAATATACATAATAATATAATAAGGTATATACGTCTGCTCATGATTTCTTAACGGGGATTACAAATGTAAAACATGTTCCTTTGCCAACCTCTGAGGTAAAGCTGAGTTTGCCTTGATGTTTGACTTCTACAATATCACGGATAATACCCATTCCCAATCCGGTTCCTTGTCCTATAGGTTTGGTGGTGAAGAAGTTCTCAAAAAGACGATCTTTCACTTCATCGGTCATACCTTCTCCATTGTCTTGGATGGATACTTCCAGCATACCGTCAGCATTCAATGCCGTCCTGATGTCAATAGTTGGCGCATAGGCTTCTCCTTCCTTCTGGGAACGGTTCCATACTGTAAAACAGGCATTATTCATCAGGTTCAATACGGCACGGCTTAAATCCTGTGGAATAACCATGATGCGTGGGAGTCCTTCTTGGTAACTTTCATGAATCGTGATGTTAAAGCCCTTGTGGTTGGCACGTAGGGCATGATAGGCTAGCCATACATATTCCTTCACAAGGTGGTTGATGTCTGTGGGGAGATACTCGTTTTCTTTACCCCTTGACACAAGCAGGATGCCTTGTATGATACTGATGGCTCTTTCGCCATGCTCCACAATCTTAGCCATGTTCTCTTTCAGGTCGGCAACAATATCTTCCACCTCCTCACGGTCTTCCTGGGAGATTTTATCCTCGTTGTCTTCCACTATCTCAGTTAAATCCTTGAGTAATTTGTCTGACATTTTGCTGAAGTTGATGACGAAGTTCAGCGGGTTTTGTATCTCGTGTGCTATTCCAGCACTCAACATACCTAATGAGGCCAATTTCTCCTGTTGTTTCAGCTGTTGCTGCAAAATCTCAATCTGTTTCTCCATAACCTTCAGTATTAAAGGGTTGGTATATGAATGGTGAATGCTGTGTATTCGTCTTTTTGCGAAACAACAGAGATGTCTCCACCATGGTTTTGTGCTATCTCTTTACTTAAGTACAATCCCACACCAGAAGCCTCAGCGGTAGTCTTCGTGGTAAAGAATGGGTCGAAGATCTTGCTGATAATGCCCTCGCTGATACCTGTTCCATTGTCATGTATCTTAATTGTTGCCAGATTGTCCTGCTTGCTCAAGGTCAGAATAATCTCGGGGGTATATCCTGAAATCATCTTCGTCGTCTTCTTGATGACGGCATAGACAGCATTGCCCAATAGGCTCATCACAGTCTTGCTCAATTGTTCTGCGTTACCATTAATCATAAGTGGTTCTTCTGGCAGGTTGAACTGTACATGGATATGATGTTCTGCAATGTTTTTTTCATAATATGTCATCAGCATTTCCCGGTCCTGCTTGAGAAGAGCGTTGAGGTCCATCTTCACCATACCGCCGGAACGGTCTTTCAGCATTTCCTCCATCGCTTTCAAGGTACGTGTCGTGTTGGCACCATGTTCACTGACTTTTTCCAGGTTGCCTTTCAACATGTCCAAAACATCTATCGTATCCTCATAATTCTCTGGATCCATGTGGTCTTTCTCGTCTTCGATATTGGCCGTAACGTCCTTCACCAACCCTTCTGATAATTTGGTGAAGTTGTTGATGTAGTTCAGAGGGTTCAGGATACGGTCTATGAGGCCTTGTGTCAACTTACCTGCTGTAGCCATCTTCTCCTGTCGAATCAGTTCTTTCTGGGTCTGTGCCAGTTCATCGAGGGCAGATTGTAGTTTTACTGATTTCTCTTCAATTTCGTCTTTCTGTTTGATAACCTCTACGGTACGTTCTTGTACCAGGTTCTCCAGTCTCATCTTGTCTTTTTCCAACCGCCTCAGTCTGAGTTGTACAAGCTGATAGATGCCGAATACCAACAGGATGATATATAGTACAATCATGTACCACCGCAAATATAGTGGATAGTCATAGATGAAGGTAAATTTGTTGATGTCTGTAAGACGTCCCCATGCATCACGGCCTTGAACTTCAAATAAGTTCTTACCATAAGGCTGGTTAAATAATTCTACCGACATGTCATTTTCCCATGAACTCCATTTTCCTCCGTTGATACGATAGCGGAAATACACCTTTCCTATGAGGGTAGGGAAATTCATCGAATAATTGACAACCAAGTGTCTCTCGTAGCTAGACAAATTGGAAAGGGTAGTAGGTTGATTACCATAACCTCCGTATATGATGCTGTCACCATAGTGCTGAATAGAACGGATAAGGACGCGAGGCTTTGTCTTCATCAGAATGGGATTTTCCGATAGGTTTACTACGGCAATGCCTTGTTCTCCTCCCATCCATATCATTCCATTGTCCTCCATCATGGATCTGATGGAGTAGTTCCTGAATGGCTCAATAATCATAGACAAACGGTCGTCCACTTTCCCATCCTTGAAGGCATACAGGTCTCTTCCCTTATTGTCCGTCAGCCAAATCATGTTGCTTCGGTCTGTAAATGAGAACTGAGGGAAGGGGAATGGCTTAACGGTATTAGCCAGGATAGGCTTCACATTCCCATGGTCAACCACCAGGGTTGCCACTTCTTGAATGTCCTTTTCCGAGGTAAAGGCTATGAATGAATTCTTGCTATTGCTCTTCCATATCTTGCCATAGATGGTCTGCAACCAGATGTTGCCAGCCTTGTCTTGGAGTATTTTTACCACCTTTTCGGTGTCATTTATCTTTTGGCGTACTCCGTCCTTGGGGTTGTAGTACAATCCGTCCATTTCACCACTGTAGAAGCCTTTTTCATCTACCATTAACGAGAGTACGCTAGCGGTGGTCAACTGTTTTATTGTACCATTGGCTTCCACACGGAAGATACCATCCATGGAAGCTACTAGCAGATGGTTGTCCTGTTGGGCAATATCCCAACAGGTATGACCAATTTCCTTAACGCTTTGGAAGTTTCTACCAACCATCTTATAGAGACCACTGAGAGTACCTGCATACACATCCTTTCCTAATTTATGGATAGCTAGGACCTCACTACGCAGACCTTCGTTATGGGTAAAACGTGAATAAATAGAAGGTATGGAAATGGCAAAAACACCATTGTCTGTGGCACCCCATAGTTGTCCTAATTTATTATAAGTAATATGTGCTACATTGTTGGAGCATAGACCATTATCTTCGTTAATGCTAAACAGCTTGTTTCCGTCTTTGTCAATAAATATCACACCTTCTCCTGTTGTGGATAATGCCCGAATACCATTCTCCAGTTCTTGCACTTGGGTGATGTGCGACTTGGTGCTCAGTGTAGAGAATCCGGAGGTTGGCAATTTGGCGTCAGGAGCTAACTCGATGGTGTCGTCAACCACTCTGAAAATCTTATGATGACTGGTCAGGAAATAAACCGTCCCCTCTGTTTCCCATATCCATTGTACCTCTCCCTGAATGGTGGAGTTCTTCAGACTATGCAACTGTAATTGCCCTTTGTGGTCAGTTACCAGATGGCCTATGTAGTTATAACCACCCGTCCATATAATATTCTTGGAATCCCTGAAAACAGCAGTGATACGTGTGATGCCCGGTGTGTGAATCATGCGCCAGCTGCAATTGTCGTAATAGAGCAGTCCTTCAAAATTGGCTACATATATCGTACCGTCATCGCCGGAAATAATGTCAAAATTCTGGTTAGGGGCATCGTATTCCGTAGATGGGAAGTTGCGAAAGAAAGGAATACCCATTGTCTGTGCATATCCCATTCCTGCAATCATCAGGATGAGGCTTACTAGAACATTTCTCATTGGTGTGCCTCCTTTCCAATAAAGGTTTCGTATGGAATATTCTGACCGATGTAGTAGTTCCATTCCTCTCTGGTGAGATTACGCTTTAGCATGCTCTTCAACTTTATCACCATCATGGGTACAGAGATAAATGATTCTGTCAATGATCCGTCTTGGTCAGCTGTCCAAATGTTGTATTTCGGTTTGTCAAAGGTGAAATTCAAAATCCAACTGTTTGTAGAGAACAACTCAATAGGTTCTATTTTCGACTTGTTGGCCATATAAAGCTGTATTGTACCGTCAAGACTTGACGAAAATAGCTGCCATCCGTTAATCTTGATTTTGGTTACCTTGGAACGATGCCCTGTCAATTTGGTAATTTTTCCCTTACCATCTTCGAAAAAAAGGCTGCCATCCATCATGCCATAAGCTTTAGTGTGTGTGTTCTTCGAACTGGCAAATGCAGTCACCTGTCCAGGCATGTGCAGTCTTGTGGTTTCTAATTTATCCATTGTTCTCACAAGGTGCATCCTTCCCTGGTTGTCAAAAAGGATTGGTGAATTGTCATAGCGGCTATAGAACACAACCTTGAAGGGTAGTTCCTTGAATTTTCCAACCTTGTTCGACTTGGTGTCAAATAGGAGTATGCCTTTTTCTCCAACTAATAACATCAAATCGTTGCCCATCTGTGTGATTCCCAAGGGATGCTCTAACAGGTCTAACTGTATGGTCTGGATTCCCTGATTGTCTTTGATGACGAGGTGGCCGCTTCTGCTTACTGCATATATGGTGTTTCCCTTAATTAGAATGTCACGGAAGTCAAATTTGTTGTTGCTGAAAAGAGTTTTGGAATTCAGCTTTTCATTCTTGATGTGATGTTCCATGATTTCTCCGTAGGTGCTGGCACTCACAAGATGATCTGCAGAGAAGAAATCAATGTTCATGACACTTCCCTTGTGTCTGGCCCAAGTGTGAAGGCTCTGACTCAAATTTGTTAAGGCTTGATAGACAGTGGGGTTATAAATGTCACCTTTATAACGGTCAGTGAAAAGATAGGATGCATAGCCCAGGAGAGTTGCTAATTCAAGGTTGCCAGTTCCCTGTTGCTTCATGGCTATGCCGGCTAGCGTACGTCCTAAGTTGATGTAGCTCAGCGTGTCTGTTACTCGTTTGGAATATTCAGCCTGACTACGCTCTTTCTCTGCTATGCTACGCTGACTTTCAGCCACTTTCGAGGCTTCTAAGGCACGATGCTCTGCTTCCAAGGCGTTCTGTCGCTCAATTTCAGCTTGTTTCCGTTGCTCAGTGGCTACCTGTGTCTGCTCTTCAGCCTGTTGGCGCTGTTCATCGCTGATTTTCCATTGTTGATTGGCTATTTCTTCCATTTGCGCATTAATACTCTGCATAACAGCAGTACGCTTCTCTCTGGCAGTGAGCATAGACAATTCTGTTTCCAGCTCAATGTTCTTTTGTTGCTCTTCGTCGTATTTGATATACAGACTAACGCTGACAATGGTCAGTAGCAACAATATCAGGGCCAAACCAATCCTTATGATTATCTTCATGCTTTTCGCTTGAGAGCCATCAGTGTGATGTCATCGCTTTGTGGAGCATTGCCGGCAAAGGCTTTGACGTCCTCCAGTTGTCCTTCAATGATTTCCTGGCAACTCTTACCGTTCAGCTTCTCCAAAATGTTTTGCATACGCTGGTCGCCATACTCCTCCCATTGTTCGTTGAAAGCTTCGTTCACTCCGTCCGTGTACATCAGGAGCGTGTCACCAACTTCCAGTTGAGTCTTATAGTTGTGGTATTCTATGCCTTCAATGCCTCCTACCATGCAGTCTGTACTGGTGGGCATCATTTCTACTTGTCCGTTGGCTTTCAGAATATAGGGGGAATTATGTCCGCCATTGCTATAGTCCAGTTCGCCAGTCTTCGTGTTGTAGATGCCATAGAATACCGTGACGAACATGCAATCTACTGATTCCTTGCTCAGCAGGTCGTTCGATTTGGTCAGGCAACTACCTGGTGTCCCACCTTGTAGTCCCACTGTTCTGATGAGCGTTCTGCTTACAGCCATGAAGATGGCAGCTGGGATGCCTTTTCCACTAACATCAGCCATCACCATACCGATATGGTCATCATCGATACGGAAGAAATCGTAGAAGTCACCACCTACATCCTTGGCAGGGCGCATGAGGGCAGCCAAGTCCATTTCTCGCTCGTTCTCAGGGAATGGAGGGAAGATTCGCGGAAGGATGGCCTGCTGAATCTCTGCAGCTACGGCTAAGTCGGTCTTGAGCGACTCCAGTTGTGAGTGCTCTTCTTGGGCTTGCTTAATATAGTCAATCTGCTCAATGGCCTTTTCGATGGTAACGCTTAGGTCATCCAGGTCGATGGGTTTGGTGGCAAAGTCAAATGCTCCGTTGTTCATGGCCGAACGGATATTGCCCATGTCTCCATATGCACTTACCATGATACATTTAAGGGCAGGGTTCTGCATCTCGTTTATCTTGGTGAGCAGAGTCAAACCGTCCATTTCGGGCATATTGATGTCCGATAGGATGATGTCTATATCTTTCTGTTGGAGCAGAACGGTGAGGGCCTCTAGTCCGTTGTGTGCAAAAAAGAATTCGTATTCGCCCTTGCGGATTTTCCTTCTGAAATATTGGGTTAACAGGAGTTCAAGGTCCATTTCGTCGTCAACACTCAGAATCTTAACTGGTAATTTCATTGTATCGTGGTTTTTTAATATATTTGTACGGGTACATTAAATTATTTGTTGCAAAAGTAACGATAATTTATTAATTATGCAAATAAATGGCGAAAAATTGCTTTTTTTATTGTAACTTTGCAACAGATTATGACAACTTTACACGTTTTCAACCCAGAACACGATATTGCCTTGGCTTCCAATCTGGCAAATTTCACAGCTCCTCATGCCGGTAGGCAGTTGAGGGCCGATATGGGATTTCTCCCTTCTATATGGGCAAAAGAGGACGATTTCGTACTGGTTGACAATGTCGAACATGCAGAGAAGGCATGCAAAAGGTTCCGTTATCGCAGCTGTCATAGGCTGGTCGAAGTCCTTCCGGACAGCAATATCGAGCGTATCAGCGTTTGGGGGTGGGACAAAGCCCTGAAAGCGACATTGAAGCGAAAGGGTGTTTCAGAGTCGTTGCTCCCTACGGACGAACAGTTGGAGCATATCCGCCAGCTGTCTCATCGTCGTACGTCAGCCCGTCTGTTACCGCTTTTACAGATGAAGGGCACTGTAGGCGAATCATTCGAGTGTACGAAGTCGGAAGAGGTGGAAGCGCTCTTGCAAAAATACGGACAAATTGTGTTGAAGGCTCCTTGGTCGTCAAGCGGACGAGGACTCCGTTTTCTGGATGCTGAGCGCACTCCTTTTGCCCAACAGTCTGGTTGGTTTCATAACCTTGTTGAGCGTCAGGGCTCAGTAATGGTTGAGCCTTACTATGCCAAGGAGAAGGACTTCGGTATGGAGTTTTCTGCTGATGGACAAGGACACATTCACTATGAAGGACTTTCTCTTTTCCATACCGTTAATGGGGCTTATGTGGGTAATGTCTTGGCTACGGAACGTGTTAAGCGAGAAATGTTAAGCCGTTATATACCAGACGATTTCGTTGTATACATTCGAGAAAAGATTATGTCGTGTCTTGACTTGGGCGATTATGCAGGTCCCTTCGGCATTGACATGATGATTGTCAAGTCTGCCGATGGTTTCATGCTGCATCCTTGTGTGGAAATCAATCTACGAAGGACAATGGGACATGTCGCTCTTTCTTTGACACCTGATGACGACGAGATGGTCAGGGTAATGCGCATAGAGTTGAATGATTATTACAAACTCAAAATAAACAAACTATGAGAAAAACTTTTTTTACAATTCTTGCAATGTCTGCGCTCACTATGAGTGCCCAGTACAAGTCGCAGGTTTGGTCGCCCGACAATGGAGACGGTACCTATACCAATCCTGTTATTAATGCCGACTACTCTGACCCCGATGTCTGCGTAGGTGCCTCGGGTGAAGACTACTACATGACGGCTTCTTCTTTCCAATGTACTCCTGGTCTGCCCATCCTTCATTCCAAGGACCTGGTGAACTGGGAGATTGTCGGTTATGCTCTGAAAAATCTTTATGAGGGCGACGACCAGTTGCTCAGCCATTTCAGCACGCCGCAGCATGGTGCTGGCGTGTGGGCTCCCAGCATTCGCTTTCATCAAGGTTGGTACTACATCTATTGGGGCGATCCGGATTATGGAGTATATATGGTGAAAACGCAGCATCCTGAAGGTGAATGGGAAAAGCCTGTCTGCGTCATCAAGGGTAAGGGATATATTGACACCACACCTCTTTGGGACGAGGACGGACGTTGTTATCTGGTGAACGGATGGGCTAATTCCCGCTCTAAGTTTGCCTCAGTGCTTACCGTTCGCGAGATGTCTGCTGATGGTACAAAGGCTATTGGTCAGCCTGTCATCGTGTTTGACGGAAATGGTACGGAGAACCGCACTTGCGAAGGTCCTAAGTTCTATAAGCGTGACGGTTGGTATTGGATTATGTGCCCTGCTGGTGGCGTTCCCGACGGCTTCCAGTTGGCTATGCGCTCCAAGTCTCCTTATGGTCCTTATGAGCATAAGATAGTATTGGCACAGGGGAAGTCTAACATCAACGGCCCTCACCAGGGTGGTTGGGTGCATACCAAATACGGAGAAGACTGGTTTGTACACTTCCAGGACAAGGAAGCTTACGGTCGTGTGGTTCACCTGAATCCGGTCGATTGGTCAACAGGGTGGCCTGTGATGGGTAAGAAGGGGGAGCCGGTTTCTACTTATAAGAAACCCAAGTCATCTTCCAATGTGATCGTGAACCCAGTGGAGAACGACGAATTTAATGCGCCAGTCATCGGCAAGCAATGGGAATGGCACGCCAATTACGACGAGAAGTTTGGTGTACCAACAGCCTTCGGTACCATGCGTATCTATACTTATAAGTTGTCAACGAATTGGAAGAACCTGTGGGAAGTTCCTAATCTGTTCCTGCAAAAGACACCTGCTGACGAGTTCACCGTTACCACTAAGCTTCGTTTCACCTCGAAGGCCGACGGTCAGATGGGTGGCCTCATCATGATGGGACATAACTATCAGGCGTTGGTGGTGAAGCGAGTGGGGAAGGAGTTCCAGCTGCTTGTGCTCTCCTGCGAGGATGCAGATCGTGGTAAGGCTCAGAAGGAAGAACTCATTGCCACGTTGAAGCCTACTGCTGAAGATAAAATTGACTACAAGCCTGGCATTCACGAAGACATCTACCTGCGCCTCAAGGTCAGCAACGCTGAAGCAGGAGCTGCTCATGGTGGCAGTCCAAAGGTTACCTTTGCCTGGAGTCAGAACGGCAAGAAGTTCAAGGAGTGTGACGGTTCCTACACCATGAAACAGGGCAAGTGGATAGGTGCTAAGTTCGGTTTTGTGTCCGTCGATACCAATCCTAAGACCGATCGCGGTTGGTTGGATGCCGACTGGATTCGCATTACGAAATAGTCAATATGATGACGATAAAAAGAAAAGCGGGATTGTTAAAGTCCCGCTTTCTTTAGTTCTATATCCATTTGTTGTTGTAACTCCTGGGCTTTCTGAGCTGCCACTTCAGCAAAATCTTCACTAATGGAAGCGTAGATGATGCCTCGTGAGGAATTGACAAGCAGTCCGCAGTCTTTCGTCATACCGTATTTGCAGACTTCTTCAAGACTACCGCCTTGTGCTCCGACGCCGGGAACCAACAGGAAGTGGTTGGGTACAATTTTGCGGATATCCTCGAACATCCGGCCTTGGGTGGCTCCAACAACATACATCATGTTGTCAGTATTGCCCCATTGCTGACTATTTTTCAATACCTTCTCGAAAAGGCGCTCGCCTTGTGCATCCTCCGTCAGTTGGAAGTCGTGAGAGCCTTTGTTCGAGGTGAGTGCCAACAGGATGACCCACTTGTCATCATAGCCTAAGAAGGGCGTAACGCTGTCTTCACCCATGTAGGGTGCAACGGTCAGTGCGTCCACGTCATATTCCTCAAAGAATGTCTTGGCATACATCTTCGACGTATTGCCAATATCGCCACGCTTGGCATCAGCAATGATGAAGTGGTTGGGGTATTCTTCTTTCAGGTAGTCGATGGTAGCCTCGAAGGCAAGGATGCCGTCTACACCGTATGCCTCATAGAAAGCCAGATTGGGCTTGTAGGCTACGCAGTAGGGAGCTGTGGCATCGATAATCAGGGCATTAAACTCGCAAAGTGCGCGGAAGATGTAGTCGTCGCCATCCTTTTCCTTTGCCTCGTTGATGATGCACTGCGGTATCTTGTTGATGTCAGTATCGAGACCGACACAAAGAAACGAGCGTTTCTCACGAATCTGTTCTATTAATTCTGTTCTTGTCATGAAATGCTTTTCTTTATTAATAATAGGATAAATCTTGATAGGAAGAAGACGATTAACCATACCAGCCAATAAAGCCAAAAGCCATCTTCCCGGAACTCTCCGGCGATTGCTACGGCAATGAATATTGCCAGAAAGTCAGACCATTGCTTCTTGATGCTAGACCATGTCCATTCTTTTTTAACTTCTTTCCAAAATCCCATAATTCAATTATAATTCTGATTCTTTCATACGTTCTGCATTTTCAGCCACGGTCAGCGCATCAATCATGGGCTGAATGTCGCCACCAAGGAAGCCCTGCAGGTCATGAGTGGTATAGCCGATGCGATGGTCGGTCACGCGGCCCTGTGGGAAGTTGTAGGTACGGATCTTGGCTGAACGGTCACCTGTAGAGACAAGGCTCTTACGACGAGAGGCAATATCGTCCATATACTTCTGGTGCTCCTTGTCATATATAAAGGTGTACAGGCGCGAGAGGGCGCGCTCCTTGTTCTTGGGCTGGTCGCGCGTCTCAGTACACTCAATAAGGATTTCCTCGGTTTCACCCGTATTGGGGTTCTTCCACATATAGCGCAGACGAACACCCGATTCCACCTTGTTCACGTTCTGACCACCAGCACCCGAACTGCGGAAGGTATCCCACTTGATCTCGCCTTCATTTACATGTACCTCAAACTTGTCAGCCTCAGGCAGTACGGCAACGGTAGCAGCAGAGGTGTGCATACGTCCCTGTGTCTCTGTAGCGGGAACGCGCTGTACGCGATGCACGCCCGATTCATATTTCAGCGTGCCATAGACATCGACCCCCGAGACGGCAAAGTCTATCTCCTTGTAGCCACCCACAGCACCCTCACTGACGCTGGTGATGGAGAGTTGCCAACCCTTCGAATCACAGTAGCTCTTGTACATCTTGAACAAGTCGCCGGCAAAGAGACAAGCCTCGTCGCCACCCGTTCCGGCACGGATTTCCATCTGTACATTCTTGGCATCTTCAGGGTCCTTAGGGATAAGGGCAATTTTGATTTCCTCCTCCAGTTTGGGTTGCAAAGCCTCGTTCTCAGCCAATTCCTCACGAGCCATTTCCTTCATTTCGGGGTCCGTCTCGTTGGCGAGGATGTCTTTAGCCTCCTTGATACTGTTCAGACAGGCGATATAGCGCTTGCGGGCATCCATGATGTCGCCCAAGTCCTTATACTCCTTGGTCAGTTTCACAAATCGGTTCTGGTCGCCAATCACCTCGGGGTCGGTAATCAGCGTTGATACCTCCTCGAATCGAGCCTCCAGACCGTCCAATTTCTGTAATATACTGTTATTCTCCATTTAGTAATTGAATTCTCCAAATTCTGATTTTATCGTCAGACTCTTTTTGCCTTCCTCGATGTGCCCAACCACCTGGGCGTCAATATTGAATGAACGGGAGATGCTGATGACCTGTTCTGCAACCTCAGGACGGACGTAAATCTCCATGCGATGACCCATGTTGAACACCTGGTACATCTCCTTCCAGTCAGTGCCTGAGCACTCGTGAATGGCGCGGAAGAGTGGGGGAACAGGGAACATGTTGTCCTTCACCACGCGGCAGTTGTCGCTGACGAAGTGTAGCACCTTGGTCTGTGCACCGCCCGTGCAATGTACCATGCCATGAATCTCGGGGCGCAACTCATCCAAGAGCTTCTTGATAACAGGAGCATAGGTGCGGGTTGGCGATAGTACCAACTGTCCTGCATTGACGGGTGAGCCCTCAACAGCATCGGTCAGCTTATATTTGCCGCTGTAAACCAAGTCGTCGGGCACGGCATGATCGTAGCTCTCGGGATAGTTCTCAGCCAGATACTTGGCAAAGACATCATGACGGGCTGAGGTCAGACCGTTAGAGCCCATGCCTCCGTTGTAGCGTTTCTCGTAGGTAGCCTGTCCGGTGGATGACAAACCTACAATCACATCACCAGGATGAATATTCGCATTATCGATGACGTCAGCACGCTTCATGCGACAGGTGACGGTTGAATCGACGATGATGGTGCGCACGAGGTCGCCCACATCAGCCGTCTCGCCCCCTGTGGGATAAATGCCGATACCCATCTCACGGAGCTCAGCCAACAGTTCGTCCGTTCCGTTGATGATGGTCGAGATGACCTCACCGGGAACGAGCATCTTGTTGCGCCCGATGGTACTCGAAACAAGGATGTTATCGACAGCACCCACACAGAGCAGGTCGTCGGTATTCATGACGATGGCATCTTGTGCAATACCTTTCCATACGGAGATATCGCCCGTCTCCTTCCAGTACATGTAGGCGAGGCTCGACTTGGTGCCGGCACCGTCGGCATGCATGATGTTGCAAAACTCGGGATCGCCTCCGAGGATGTCGGGGATGATTTTGCAGAAAGCCTGTGGGAAGATACCCTTGTCGATGTTCTTGATGGCGTTGTGCACGTCCTCTTTTGCCGCACTTACGCCACGTTGCATATATCTACTCATAGTTGACAGTTGACAGTTGACAGTTGACAGTTAGGTGTCAGACTTCAACTTCTTTATTATTGATGTTAATATTTTAATTAATTCACTTGTGTCATTTTGTATAGACTGATACTGATTTTCATCAAGATATCCCGTCTTGTATAAGAGTTCAAGCCAATATTCTGTTTCATCAGCTTCTTTGAGTGCAATGCTCAATTTGGTGAGAAAGTCTTTTCGGCTTTGCGCGTTTTTACTTTCTCTGGTATTGGCTCCGATACTTGTTCCACTCCTTAACAGTTGTTTTGACAGAACATGTTCATTCTTCTGCAGCACCAAGTATTTGTATAGGTTTACGATTCTGATGGCATAAACCATACTCTTTTCACCTATTATACTGTTGCTTGTCATAACTGTCAACTGTCAACTCTCAACTGTCAACTAGAATTTCACTTGAGGGGCTTTCTCGGCACCGGCTTCAGCCTCGAACTTGGTCATCTGCTGGAATCCGAACATGCCGGCGAGGATGTTCTTGGGGAACGAACGGATAACGACATTATACTGCTGAACGGTCTCGTTATACTTGTTGCGAGCCTCGTTGATGCGGTTTTCGGTACCTTCCAACTGTACCTGCAGGTCGCGGAAGTTTTCGTTGGCCTTGAGGTCGGGATAGTTCTCTTGGATAGCAATCAGACGGCCGAGAGCACTGCCCAACTCACCCTGTGCTTGCTGGAACTCTTTTAACTTCTCGGGTGTCATGTTCGACGGGTCGAGGTTGATGGATGTAGCCTTCGAACGGGCAGCAACAACATCCTCCAGTGTCTGCTTTTCGTGAGCGGCATAGCCCTTGACGGTTTCCACCAGATTGGGAATGAGGTCGGCACGGCGCTGGTAGGTAGACTGTACGTTAGCCAGTGCGGTGGTAGTGGTCTCCTGCACCTGTACCATTGAGTTGTAAGCACTTGCTGCCCATCCTCCAATGATGACGACGGCTGCGATAACTGCGATAAGGGTTTTGTTCAATTTCATAATCGTTATATTTTTATTATTATGGGTCTTATGGGACTTATGGGTTACCAGCGGGAAGTGGCACCTCCTCCGCCAAAGGAGCCTCCGCCGAATGAGCCTCCGCCTCCACCGCTGAAACCGCCTCCGAAGCCTCCGCCGAAGCCTCCTCCGGAACGACTTCCCGTGCTGACGTAGAAGGGGTTGGATAAAAGCGATACGGCACCCAGTGTGGCCAGCCATTCGTATTTGCGGTTCAGAGCCAGATAGAAAATGCACCAGACGATGATGAAGAGGAATGTCAGACCGATGGCTTCTGCCATCTCGCCGTCAGACTCTTCGTCGCTTATGAGTTTCGACATTTGGGGCAATTCCTTCTTTTGTAGTGTGGCATAGATGGCCTCCGTCAGGTAAATCATGGCTGAGTCAGGCATGTTGGCGCGCATGGCCGGTACAGCATATTGCTGTTCCAGCCGGTGACATTCTGCATCTGTCAAGTCGGCTTCCAACTTCTTGCCTGGCGAAATGTTGAGGCTGTGGTCTTCGTAGCCGCAAACGATGACGAGTCCCATATCCTGAAAGCCCACGCCATAGTGGTTGCCGATGTCTTGTGCCATACGGAAGGGATCATCGTTCGATATGTGGTTCACCACCACGACTACCGACTGTATCTTCAACTCGTTCTCGAGCTTTTTTAGCGTGATGTTCATGCTGTCGACGGTCGGCTGCTGCAGTACATGGTCTGGATTAGATACGTATTGCGTAGAGTCCTGCAGATAAGGAATGGGAATGTTGTCGGCATTCCAGTAAGTGACCTCGGCGGCATTGTCGTTAAGTACGGAACTGGTTGTTGCAGACGATGCGTATTCCTCGTTGTAGGGTATTGCCGTTCCACAACAAATCATAGCAGACAAGATGCCGATATAGAACAGCCAACCTAGCCACTTGCGACGTGTGGCCCATTCCGGGTGTGTCAGCTTGTATGAACGCGACAATTGGCGGCGCTTGTCCAGGTATTCGTGCAACAGCGTATCGTAACGCTGGGAATACTGATAGCGCAAGCCGTTAGACGACTCCATCCATGTGAGTAGGCTCTTCTCGTGTCGGAAGGAGTCCTCCAAGGCGCGAATCGCCTCATTGTACTGAAGCGTCAACGTGTTGATATGGTCTCTATAGGTTCCCATCTGATTATTTCTCATGCCAGAACTCCCATGAGGCAAATGCCTGCAGGAGCAACATTTCCAGTCCGTTCTTCACCTGTGCGCCATATTGGGCACCCCGTTTCATGAACAGTGTTTCATCGGGATTGTAGATGAGGTCGTAAAGGATGGTATGCGAATCCATTGCCTCATAGGGCAGTAGTGGATATTCCTCAGTCTTCGGATACATACCTACAGGGGTACAGTTCACGACAACATTATATTCCTTGATGACCTCAGGAGTAATCTTGTCGTATTGAATGGTGTCAGGACGCTCATAGCGACTGACAAATACAGTCTCGAGACCTAAATTGCGCAATCCGTAATCAATGGCTTTGGAAGCTCCTCCCGTTCCAAGGATAAGGGCTTTCTTATGCCACTTCTTGTCCAGCATAGGTTCAATGCTTTGGGTGAATCCTATCACATCGCTGTTATACCCCTTGAGCTTGGTACTACTTCCATCGTGTGTGATACGAATCACATTCACGGCACCAATGGATCGGGCTTCAGGAGAAATAGTATCCAAATATTGCATCACCTTTTCCTTATAAGGAATTGTCACATTCAACCCTTTTAGGTTAGGGTTGGAGTCCACCACCTCATTCAAGAGGTCAATATCGGGAATCTCAAAGTTTTCATACACCGCATCAATATTCTCATCCTGAAATTTCTGGTTGAAATAACTGATGGAAAACGAATGTCCCAGAGGATAGCCTATTAATCCGTACTTGTCCATAATTGTATAGGTTTATTTGGTTGCAAAATACATCGTGCAGATGCCAAAGGTCAGCCTCTTAAAGGAAGCCTTCTCAAAGCCAGCCTTGCTGAGGATGTTTATCATATGCTCTCCTTGTGGAAAGGCCTCGATAGTCTTGGTCAGGTATGAGTATGCACTGGTGTCCTTGGAAATCAGTCTTCCATAGACTGGCAGCACCGTATGGGCATAGATGTAAAACAGTTGTTTCATAGGGAACGAAATAGGAGATGTCAGTTCTACAATGCTCAAATGGCCTCCCTTCTTCAATACTCTGCACATCTCAGACAGTCCTTTGTCCAGATTGGCAAAGTTACGGATTCCAAATGCTGCAGTCACCGCATCAAAGGTGTTGTCAGGATAAGAGAGGCTGGTACAATCTTCTTTCTCGAAACGTATAATGTTGTCCATTCCTCTTTCTCTCACCTTCTTCCTTCCAATCTCCATCATACCCTCAGAGATATCCGCTCCTATCAGTTCGTGAGGTTGTAACATCTCTGCAGCCATAATAGCAAAATCGCCTGTTCCTGTGGCGATGTCCAACATCATCTTGGGTGCGAAAGGCTGCAATTGCCTGATTGCCTTTTTGCGCCATCCTCTGTCAATGTCCCATGAGAGACGATGGTTCAAGGTGTCATAGGTAGGAGCAATGTTGTCGAACATCTGCTCTACCTGTGTCGCCTTATCCCCCTCCTGATAGGGGTTTATCGTCTCTTGCTGGTACATTTTTTTAGTTGACAGTTGACAGTTGAGAGTTGACAGTTGAGAGTTAACGGGTGGCGAGCCAGGCACTGACGTTCTTCTCGATGCGCTGGGCGAGGTCTTCGGCATCGGGGGCCTTCTGGAAAGGCTCGCCGGTGATGTGCTCGTAGAGCTCGATGTAGCGGTTGGAGACGCTGGCGGCATACTCGTCGGTGATTTCTGGCATCACTTGTCCGGGCTCGTTCATGAAGTTGTGCTCAATGAGCCATTGACGAACGAACTCCTTGGAAAGCTGCTTTTGGGGTTCTCCTTTTGCCAGTTTCTCTTCGTATCCGTCAGCATAGAAATAACGGCTGGAGTCAGGTGTATGTATCTCGTCAATCAGATAGACTTTCCCATCACGTTTGCCGAATTCGTATTTGGTGTCCACCAGGATGAGCCCTTGCTTTTTGGCAATTTCCTGACCACGGGCAAACAGTTTGCGGGTATAGTCCTCCATGATGGTATAGTCTTCCTCACTGACAATGCCCTGTGCGATGATTTCCTCTCTGGAGATATTCATGTCATGACCCTCGTCTGCTTTGGTTGTAGGAGTGATGATGGGTTCTGGGAATCGCTCGTTCTCCTTCATGCCATCAGGCAGACGGACACCACACAGCTCCCTGCATCCATTTTTGTACTCACGCCAGGCAGAACCCGTCAGGATAGAGCGGATAATCATCTCTACGCGGAAACCCTCACATTTCAGTCCTACAGTAACCATAGGGTCGGGGGTAGCCAACTTCCAGTTAGGACAGATGTCCTTGGTGGCATCCAGGAACTTGGCAGCAATCTGGTTCAGCACCTGCCCTTTATAGGGAATACCCTTTGGCAGGATAACGTCAAAGGCGGAAATACGGTCTGTCGCTACCATGACCATCAGATCGTCACCAATGTTGTACACGTCGCGTACCTTTCCGTGGTACACACTCTTCTGTCCTTCGAACTTAAAGTCCGTCTTAGTTAATGCTTTCATATATCTTTAATTTTTCACTATTCACTTTTCATTTTACCTCTTCCCTTCCTTGTCATAGCGCTCGTAGGCATTCACAATGCGAGTCACGAGCTTGTGGCGTACAATATCTTTGCGGTTCAGCTCTACGATACCGATACCCTCCACGTCACTCAGTATGTGAAGTGCCTCTACCAGTCCGCTCTTTTGAGTCTTGGGCAGGTCTATCTGCGTCATATCACCCGTGATGATCATCTTCGTGTTCCATCCCATTCTGGTCAAGAACATCCTGATTTGCTGGGGTGTCGTGTTTTGTGCCTCGTCCAGAATGACCACCGCATCACTCAGTGTCCTACCTCTCATAAAGGCTAGTGGGGCTATCTGAATGACATGTTTTTCCATCATGTCCTGTAACTTCACCTGAGGCAGCATGTCCTCCAAAGCATCATATAACGGTTGCAGATAGGGGTCTATCTTGTCCTTCATATCTCCAGGTAGGAATCCCAACTTTTCACCAGCCTCAACGGCAGGACGTGAGAGAATAATCTTTTTGGCAGTCTTCTCTTTCAGCGCTTTCACTGCCAGGGCAATCGACAGATAGGTCTTACCGGTTCCTGCAGGCCCTACGGCAAACACCATGTCGTTGTCGTTATAGGCTTCTATCAGTTTCTGTTGGTTTTCTGAACGAGCCTTGATAGGCCTTCCAGACATGCTATATACTACGACACCGTCAGGTACTTCATCCTTCGTTTTATGACCTTTGATGATGTCCAGTATATCCTCTTCTTTCAGCGAGTTGAATTTCAGCACATGTTTTCTTATGCGCTCAGTACTCTCTTCAAAAGAGGCCATCTGTTCCTCGTCACCCAGTACTCTGATAACATTGTCTCGTGCTACGATACGCAGCTTGGGATATAATGCCCGCATCATCTGCAGGTGCTGATTTCCTATTCCATAGAACACCACCGGGTCGATGTCCTCTAATACAATATGCTTCTCTATCAAAATATATGTTTCTTAAAACCTTTGCAAAGGTACGAATAAACGAGCAAAAAAACAAATAATTTTGTGTTTTTCGAGTGAAAGT
>CAMIVY010000040.1 GCA_946402275.1 uncultured Prevotella sp. | reverse complement strand
GAATTATTTCATGAAAATGGAACAATCTCTATAATCGGATGCAAAGGTAAGAGGTGAGTGACAACTGATGGCTGATGAAAAGTAAATATAAACAAAACAATAATATATCTATGAAACAACAGAAGATTTGGAGCATTAGGATGCTCACAGCAACATAAAAATAATTATTTTTTGGTGCATTGGGATAAAAAAACGTATCTCTGAACTGCGTTCTTAGATACTCACGCTCAGAAAAGCTCAAATAAATTTGGCTTTTCGTTCGCTTAATCGTACCTTTGCACCCAGATTAGCAAAATTTATAGAACACAGCTTGTAAGCTTCGTTGCGCCTCAAAATAACCACAAAACGCGAATAACGATAAGTCGAAAGCTGCCAGCTCGCGCTATGCAGAAGCGTGGGCATTGGTAGTATTATCGTTGGGGATGTGGTTATCCCTGAGGCGTGTAATTTTCTGCTGGTGTCCATAGCTTCTGTTCTTGCGTGAGGTTAATCTACAAACAAACAGAAAGATGAGACAGAACCTAATGTATAAGGCTTACGTATGGCTGATAACAACCATACGAGACAACGGACCTATGACACTCAGTGAGATTAACAGCCTTTGGATAAAGGATAAGGTGAATGAGGGTGTAGGATTGGACCGTAGCAAGTTTTTCAGATATAGGAATGAGATAGAAGAGATTTTCCATATCGCCATAGGATATAAAAGCAAAGAGGGCTATTATATCAAGAATCCCGAGATATTCCGAAAGGACAGCATTGAGAACTGGATGTTATCCACATTGGCTGTAAACTATGCTATCGGTGAATGTGCGGACATCAAAGACAGGATAGGTGTGGAAAATATTCCTTCGTCGGAAAGATTCCTTAGAAACATCATCCAGGCTATGAGGCGAAACCAGATGCTGCACATCAGCTATCAGGCTTACGGAAGGGACAGGGTGAGCTACTATACAGTACAGCCTTATTTCCTGAAGTTGTATCATCAGCGATGGTATCTGATAGGGCCTTCGGATTCAAAGCCTGTTATTACGTTGGCTCTTGACAGGATGAAACGGGTGAGGAATACGGGAACGGAATTCCTGATGGACAGATCGCTGACGGTGACGGAATATCTGAAAGACTGTTACGGGGTGATGAAGGATGAGACGCTGGAGGCGGAAGATATCCTTATCAGGGCTTTCGGAACGGAAATGAACTACCTGCGCGACTTGCCGCTTCATGGGAGCCAGCGGGAAGTGACGCTGGGAGAGGACTGGGCTGACTTCAGATTCAGGCTCAGACCTTCCTGGGATTTCATTGGGAAACTGATGGAGCGTGGAAACAGGTTGAAAGTGATGGAACCTGAGTCGGTAGTGGCAAAAATATGGACAAAACATGCCGAAAGTGTTAAACTTTACAAAGAAAATGAAGAAAGTGGAGAGGTGTAGGCGTTTTTTGCAACACCCCCTATATTACTTTTGTGGGAAAATTTGTAAACAATAACAACAAAACCACAAAATGAACAACATCACAGAAGAACTGCCTGGCAGTCAACGCAGGGTCACCAAGAAAATAGGTGACCCGAAAATCCTGAGAAAAGTAAAATCATTGTTCCGAAAGATTAATCGTAGAGGACATCATGTCCAAGTGAACAACCTATATTTTAATGTTCAGGAGATATGCGAAGGAAATGTATATCTTACCTTGAATATCATAAACCAATATACAGGGGAAATAAAGTCTGTGAATGTGAATAGTCCAGGAAATATCGTTGGTAAAGAAATAAAAATATAGGTTATGGCTGAAAATAATGACGGATTTACTATCAATGTAAATAGTCCCGGGAACTTCATTGCAAAAGAAATTAATTTCAACGGACCCGTGAATATAGGTGGAGGTAATCCTGATTTAGGACATTATACTGACGAACAGATTGCAGAGGCTATCACTGCTATCAATGGCATAGGGAAGCCCCTGAACTCTAAACGTAAATGGGCTGCTGTACATTGGGGCCTGAGATGGTATTGTAACTTTCCTACAGGGACAAAGGAGTTTTGCGACAGGGTGGATGAATTGCCTTTAGGGAAACTGGAGTTCGAATGTGACTATACGAGTATTCGACACTTCACCACTTTCTCTTTTATGGATCAAGATGCCCGATTCCTAGACAAAGTGAAAGCAAGTAAGCAGGACAATGACTTCTTTTTGCAATGTAGGGAGGTGGTTATAGCACTGGCTACAGAATTAGGAAAAGCAGCACTTCCGAAGATGAAATTATAGGCAGGGCTACCAATTTGCTACCAAATCGCTACCATTCCGATACCAACTATCGGAATGGTTTTTTTGTGCTATACTTTTGCACTGTCAAAATTGACCGACGGTGCTCTTTGACCTATTTACATACACAACTTCCAAACGCATACGCGCCACACGCACATGCACCTATATGCACGTACATTTATCAATAAAACTAAGGAATATGACTACCGAAGAAAAACGGATGATGCAGCCTACGCAGGAATACATACGCAGGTTGCAACACAAACGTAATGCGGGCACTGAGAACTGTATGCTCTCTTCCGACCTGGCAAGGGAGATGGGAATCACTGCCCTGAATCTGCACCACTATCTGATAGATGTGGGATTCCTCTATCGTGAGCGCAATACTTACGAACTGAAACTCTGCAAACGTTATGCAGGGCTTGGATACGCAAAGACTCGAAGCCACTTCCGCTACAACTCGAAGGGCGACCTCGTAGAGACTCGCTACCCGGTGTGGACTCAGAAGGGGCTGGAATTTATAAGGAAACTGATTAAAGGATAAGGAACAACGAATTTAACGAATTGTTTTTATGGAAACAACTGTAAGAATTTTGAATCAGTCGGGGCTGATTACTCGTCAGTACACCGACAAGAAGACGGGCGAGCAGAAGGTTATCAACTCTGTGATGCTCAAGTTGACGGACGGAACGGATTCTTTCCTCGGTGAGATTACCGGCGAGAGGGCGGTGAATTGTCCGAAGTTTGACCCTCAGCACCAGTACAAGGTGCAGTGCTCTATGGTGGTTCGTGAGTGGAACTCCCAGCAGACCGGCGAGGCCATGCAGGCAACTACGATCTACGTTGATAAGATTGGTATGGTATGACTTTAGAGTATCTTGAACTTATGGAAGAAGTAAAGAAAGAGACTCGCAGGAAGCTGCAGAAATCGTTTAAGTCGAACACCCGCATCTATGATGACGGTTCGATAGAGGTTGACCCACAGGCTCAGGGAGAGCCCTCGCAGAAGAACGTGAAGAAGGTGGGTAAGTCGAAGCGGTATATTACCTCGGGTAAGAACCCGCTGACGTGTGTGGAATTGAAGTGTCCGGAGGACGTGCCTGACAAGGCGGCCTTCTTCCACAAGGAGCTGGCGAAGCTGACGAAGGACATGGAGATTGAGGCGCCGCAATTGCCGGAGGGTGAGTTCCTGCTGAACGAAGACAACGTGAAGGTATGCCTGTCGGCAAAGGACGGCAAGGTCTGCGCCTGGTTGACTTTCGAGGCTAAAGGATTGATAGACGTAAGGAAAGAGCTGTACAATCTAACAAGCAAGATCGACAAATGTTTTGTTATCAACGAAGCTTCGGTTTGCCAACAGAAATAGTAACAGCCGAGAGGTTTTGGGCGCTCGTCAGGGCGCCTCATACCTCTGAGCTGATAGACGGCTACCGCACGACGGGCGACGCTGCCCTAAAACGCAAACTACCGGCATTCATCTTTCAGGCAACGTTTGAAGAAACGGTATCGAAGAAGGGCAACAAGGGTGCCTGGCGCTGTCAGACTGGTGCCAGACTGAACGGACTGGTGGTGATGGACATTGACCATGTGGGGGAGCAGACCCACCCCCAGCCCCTCCCTGTCAGTGAGGGGAGTAATATGATGCTGCCACCACGTGAGCTATTTGTCAAGTGGCAAAAAGAGCACGCAGAACTATTTGCATCCCCCTTGCAGGGGGATAAGAGGGGGTCCATCCTGCTAGTATATATCACGCCAAGTGGCAAGGGGTTGAAGATTGTGTTCAAGGCACGCACGGAATGGGGCAACTTGATTGACAACCAGCACGAGATGGCGAAGCTGCTGGGCGTGGAGGTGGACGAGAGCTGCAAGGACGCCAGTCGCATGTCGTTCATCTGCAAGGAGTCGGATATCCTGTATCTGGATGATGAGCTGTTCACGTATGAGAACAAGGCATTTGGTGAGAAGTTTGATGCGGAGTATCGTGCTGGTCATAGTCAGCCGACGGTGAAAAGTGAAGAGTTAAGAGTGAAAAGTGAAGAAGCTCTTGCCTTGCAAGCGGCCCAAGGTCAAGCGGCTGCCACACAGGATAACTCTAAACTGGAATACCACGGCGTGCCATACGCCAAAATCGTCGAGGCATGGATTGGTGACAAGAAGATTGAGCCCGGCGACAGGCATCGGACCAGTCTGGTGCTGGCTGACCACCTGCGCTACATCACGGATAACGACGCTGCGCTGATAGAGCAGATCCTGCGAGAGACGCCTTTTGTAAAGGAGATTATCGACGAGAGGAACGAGGATGTGGCAGTGACGGTGAAGAGTGCGCAGGGCTATGAGTTCCTGAAGGGAGTACCCCGGAGGATGCAGAATGCCCTGAAAGCTGCAGGAGCTGCAGAGCCCACTCTCAACTCTCCACTCTCAATTGTCAACTCAAAGGAGGACGTTTACGACGTTCTTCCTTTGGAACGGTGGGCTGAGGAGCTGTTGGAGATGGCGGAGTATTACCCCTGCATGAAGGAGCTGTTCCTAAACGTGCATCCGCATAAGCTGGCAGCGGTATGGTTCTCCTCGGCGGCCTTGTTCGGGACGCTGATGACGCGTGCATGGTACCATTTCTGGTATGAGCCTGAGTTGGTGCGCAGGTTGAACTACTGCATCTTCATCATTGGCGACCCGGGAGCCGGTAAGAATATCGTGGAGAAATTCTACAAGAAGATTGCCGACCCGATGATTCAGGCTGACCAGTGTCTGATAGATGCGGTGAACCGCTACAAAGAGGGCAGAACGGAGCGCACCACCTCGACGAAGGCTCAGAAGGGTGAAGCGCTGAAACGGCCTGTAGTGGGCATCCGCGTTCACCCAGCAAGAACGGCTACCGGAGAGTTTATCCGCCACATGAATGCGGCTGTCGAGACGGTACAGGGAGTGCCTCTGAACCTGCACATGTTCTCGTTTGATGCAGAGCTGGACAACGTCACCAAGCAGAACAAGGGCGGTGACTGGAAGGACCGCGAGATTCTTGAACTGAAGGCTTTTCATAACGAGGAGGACGGACAGATGTATGCCAACCAGGAAAGCGTGACAGGTATGTTCAACGTGTACTGGAACTTCATCTACACGGGTACGCCCTACGCTTTGCACCGCAAGGTGAATCAGCGTAACTTCGGTACGGGTATGTCAACCCGTCTGGCTGTCATCCCATTGCCCGACAAGGGTATGGCGAAGCGTCACCAGCAGGTAGATCCGTCAGCCAACGAGACGCTGAAAACATGGGCTTATCGGCTGGATAAGGTGGAGGGTGAACTGCCCATAGAACCGCTGAACGACGAGACCTTTGAGTGGCAGAATGACCACTTGGAGATTGCGAAGTTTAACGGTGACAAGGCAGACCGAACCCTGCTGAAGCGTATCCCGTACTACGGCATCGGTATCTCGTTGCCTTTCATCCTGATGCGTCATTGGGAGGAGTGGCAGGAGAAGAAATCGCTGACTATGGATGACAGGGACAAGCGGCTGTGCAGGCTGGCGATGGAAATCCAGTACAAATGCCAGCAGTTCTTCTTTGGCGAGATGGCTTTCAACTACTTTGCCGACCAGAACAAGGAGTTCGTACAGCGTCGCCGCACTACCCGCTATGATGAATGTTTCCGCAAGTTGCCAGATGAGTTCAAGACGCAGCAGTTCATGGACTGCTTCGGCTGTTCTCAACCCTCAGCTTCACGCAGCATTCAACGTCTGATGGCAGACGGCGTGGTAGAGCGGATTCAGCATGGCAGGTATAGGAAGCTGTTGCAAGAGCTGCCGTAAAGTATTCAAGTATTCATTTATTGACTTTGTCGATATTTGTCTGCGTTCAACAATGCTCATGCAAGCATGGCATTGTATTCACTTATTCAAATATTCAATTATGACAGGAAGGTTTTTAATATTTTGAGTATCATGAGTTTACCAAGAGGAATCAGAAATAATAATCCGCTAAATATCCGCAGAAGCAAGGATCAGTGGAAGGGATTGTCGAAAACGCAGAACGACCGCAGTTTCTGCCAGTTTGAATCTTTGGAATATGGCTGGCGGGCAGCATTCTACCTGCTCACCCGGACTTATTACCACAAGTACCGCCTATACACCATCCGAGGCATCGTTTCGAGGTGGGCACCATCGAGCGAGAACAACACCGAGGCATACATCGCCAACGTGGCTCGCCTCACCGGCATAGCCCCCGACGAGCCGCTGGGCATCCCCAGCGACAAGCCCAGCCGCTGGATGATGGTGGGTATGGCAATGGCGATACAAGAAAATGGCACATCGTCGCTGGATCACTTCGCCATGCTAAGAGGCTGGGAACTTGCGAGGTCGGAAGTGTGATGTATGATGTAAGATGTATGATGTATGAGGGCTGACGAAGAGTTCTCTTTATAAACGGAGCCGCCGATGTACCCCACAAAGGTATGTCGGCGGCTTTTGTATTTGCCCACCGTTCTCAGCATTATAATACAAATTTGGTGCTTTTCATAGAGCATATGGTGCCCCAACTTAATAGGTGCAAAAATTGCACGCATCTGGCGTATCATCGTCAGGCCTTATTATTTAGCATATTGATAAATGCAAAGGTAGGGATTATTATCGAAAAAGCTCAAAATTATTTGGTTTTTTACTCGCTTAATCGTACCTTTGCACGCAAAACTAGATTTTGGGTTTATGGACAACAAGAACGAAGTGTTGCTGAAGAATGTAGAACTACTGTCGAAAATGACTGATTTAGAGGTAGGCATGATGCCACAAACCGAGGCTCCGCTGCCATCGGTGGAGAAGGTGAAGCAGATTGTCACTCTGGTAAAGAACATCATTTTCCCAGACTACTTTAATAAGCGGCAGCCCGACGAGGCGATACGCTCCTATTACATCGGTGTACACATGCAGGAGTTAGTACGGCTGCTGACCAAGCAGATAGCCCACGGATTACAGTTCTGCGAGAACTGTGAGTGCATACAGACCCGCGAAGATGTCTATCGAGAGGCAGGGAAAGTAACAATGGCGTTTATTGACGCACTACCAGAAATTAAACGACTGCTATATACCGATGTGCAGGCCATGTTCGACAACGACCCTGCAGCTCCTAACTACGGTGAGGTCATCTTCTGCTATCCTAGCATGAACACGATGACACATTACCGCATGGCTCACAAACTGCATGAGTTGCAGGTGCCTGTCATTCCAAGAATCATCACTGAGTTGGCTCACTCCAAGACTGGTATTGACATTCATCCCGGAGCTACCATTGGTGAGTATTTTGCCATTGATCATGGTACGGGTGTAGTAATCGGCGAGACAAGCATCATCGGCAATCACGTAACCTTGTATCAGGGAGTGACACTGGGTGCCAAGAGTTTCAAATACGACGAGCAGGGCAACATGCTGAACGTGCCTCGTCACCCAATTATCGAGGATTATGTGACCATCTATTCAAATGCCTCTGTCTTGGGTCGAATCACCATTGGTCACCATTCAACAATTGGAGGAAACATCTGGCTGACCCATGATGTTCCCCCCAATTCCAGAATCCTTCAGTCTAAGGCTGTTGACGTATCATTCAGCGGCGGACTGGGCATTTAGCACCTTCGCAAAGGCACCCCGGGCCACACGCTCGCCATTGACGGCAGTGTCATCGTCAGCACCGGCGGCACGGCGCCCCCAGTAGCTGCCACCACGGTAGGGAGCCCAGTTGAAATTGCCGTCGTAAGCCAGCGAGAACTCGATGTCGCGGCGCGTGCCGTCGTCCATGAAACCACGGAAATAGCTGGAATTCAACTGGTAGTCGTAAATCTCAACATAATAGTCGTCGTACGGATAATAGATGCGGATAACGCCGCGGTCGACCTCCCACTCTATCGGCGAATAGTAATAGCTGCCGTAAGGGTCGTTCAAATCGTAGTCCACCTCGTAACCGGTGCCGCCATAGGTGTCACGCTGAGCGAAATTGATGGTGGTACGGTAGTCGGAACCCACCAGTCCCCAACGGTCCACATAGTAAGCGCTGATATATCCACTCCACTGGCCGTTGAGCGTATGGGCCTCATAGGCATCGCGGTCGCAACTGGTAAAGGTGGTCAGTGCAATGACTGACAAAGCGAGGAAAGTGAAAATCTTCTTCATAGTCGTATCGTTTAATTGTTTTTGATGCTGCAAAGGTAAGGGAAATAATCCACCTACACAAGATATTTTTCCTATTTCAGCATAGGGAATTTCCTATTTTGAGTTGGGACACTTGCCTGCACTCTGTATGCCAAAAGCGACTCGTTTTGCTATACAGAACAAATTTGGGGTCAGAGAAAGTGAACATATTCTCCGACCCCAATTGATGAACATCTGTTTTCTACTTTTTAGAGAATGACGCAGTATATTTTAATTCTTTATGGAAAAGAGATAGTTTATCAGAGGACACACTTTTGATTAACCATTCTGTTGATACATCTCCAGATTTTAATGTTAAGATGTTGCCATCTACTGAATAAGTACCGCTTTCATTGGTGCCTCCCGTAGAAGTATAATTAATATTGTAGGTCTTGTCAGCATTTATGGCTAAAACATTACTAGCTACAATTCTACTCCTTGAAATAATCTCATAAAATTCATATTCTCCATTTTCCCCATATTCCTCTATATAAGCTATAGTACAAACCCACACTCCAACAATACCTTTCTTATAATCAACCTCATCATCGTCACCACCGCAAGCGGTCAAATTCAATGCTGCAACAATCATTGCAAGCATCATAATTGTCGAATAAAATTTCTTCATAACCGTAACTTATTTAATGAATACTTTCTTGCCGTTCTTTATATAAATGCCATTTCTAGGATAAAAGACACGTTGCCCTTGGAGGTTATAGAATTTATCATCCTTGTTGTTTTCAATAGTTCGAATCGTAATGCCTGCACTTGAATTTACATCGCTAACAACATACATATTGGTGTATGATATATAGCCATCAGAGCTGATACCATAGCAATATACGGTACATGCCTCAATAACCTCAATAGGACTGCTATAAACATTCTTGTAATTTTCAGGTCTAAAGTAGTCGCCATTGATGCTATAGTATATTGTTATGTTCTTGTCAGAATCAAGTGAGTTCTTTTCCATGTGGAGTTTGTTGCCTTGTTGGGTAATCAATGGTGGATGAATCTTCTTGCTTTGAACACAATGGGAACCATTATAATACCATAACTTATAATTCCACTCTGTCTTGAATTTGTAACAAGCATAATAAGGTTTGAATGCAACCTTTGTAGGATTCTCATTGGTTGAACCGTAATAACCCTCCTCTTTGGGAATAATTTCATCAGTTACCAAATCGAAAAGTGTATAATTATTGTAGTAAAAGACATTAGCATAATCGGTTTTCCCATTATATCTATTGAATGTTTGAGAATGTATCTTCTCTGTTTGTCCATAGATAATGCTTCCATCTGATTGTATGGCATAAGCTTTAACGTAATAATCTTTGTCAGATTTCAAATTCAAAATTGGACACCAATATTGTTCTTTGCCAATCTCAGTACAATCAATAACCTTAAAATCCTTTAATTGATTATCACCAAAGATTATCACTTTATTATTAGCATCATAAGTAAGGGTCTCGTTTTTATCACTCACAATAATTCCTTTTTCTTTTAGACCTATATCAGTTACTTTCCCACCTACAATTGCCGGTTGGCTACTTCCGTCAAAGATTAATGTTTGAATTGACATGTTTGGAACATCATCTGTTCCACCTCCATTCTTGGTAAATGTTCCACTCACGGTTACGTCATGGTCAGGCATTGTTGATGGTATATCACTCCATCCGCTGAAGGTATATCCCTCCTTGGTTGGTTCAGCTTCTGGGGTTATCGTATCACCTACCTTCAACTTGTAGGTCTTGTAAACCTCACCGTCCACAAGATACGTCAATGTGTATTGCGTGCTAGGGTCATCTATTTCCACTATACTTGTAAATTTCTTCCAAATTTGATGTGACTCATATACTGTTTTACATCCTGTGGGCACATATAATGTTGCATTATAGTTAGAGAATGTATAGCTTACTATTTGGGGCGGGGTTGTATTCAAAGATATTATAGAGGTTAAGCCGTTACAATTTTCAAAAGCATTCCCCCCAATTGATTTCACACTATTTCCTAATGTCGCTGAGGTTAAGCCACTACATCCAGAAAAAATCTCTTTTCCAAGAGATTTAACACTATTCGGAATGGTAATGGAGGTTAAGCTACTACAGCCTGAGAAAGCCTCTTCCCCAATAGATGTAACACTATTCGGGATGGTAATGGAGGTTAAGCTACTACAGCCTGAGAATGCATAACTTCCTATTGATGTAACATAGTTGGGAATGGTAATAGAAGTTAAGATACTACAACCGCCGAAAGTTCCATTTTCTATTGTTGTAACACTATTTGGAATGGTAATGGACGTTAAGCCGCTACAGCCATAGAATGCAAAACTTCCTATTGTTGTAACACTGTTTGGAATGGTAATGGATGTCAAACCACTACAATAAGAAAAAGCATTACCTCCAAGAGATTTAACACTATTCGGAATGGTAATGGATGTTAAACCGCTACAATAAGAGAAAGCATTACCTCCAAGAGATTTAACACTATTCGGAATGGTAATGGATGTTAAACCGCTACACCCTTTGAAAGCACCGTATTCTATTGATTTAACACTATTTGGAATGGTAATGGAGGTTAAACCACTACAACCGTTGAAAGCCTCTTTCCCAATAGATGTAACACTGTTGGGAATGGTAATGGATGTTAAGCCACTACAACCGTTGAAAGCGTTAACTCCAATATAATCAACTTCATCCCCCAAAATTATCTTTTGGATTGATTTGCATATACTAAACCAACTACCTACATATCTACACAAAATCGTAACTGATGTTAAACCACTACAACCCTCGAATGCACAAACACCTATAGATGTAACACTCTTTCCAATTGTTATAGAAGTTAATCCACTACAATGGGCAAATGCCCCATCTCCAATAGATGTAACACTATTTGGAATGGTGATGGAGGTTAAACCACTGCAACAACGGAAAGCATTGTTTCCAATAGATGTAACGCCATTTCCTATTGTCAATGAGGATAAGCTTTCACAACAATAGATAGCATTGTCTCCAATTGAAACGACCTCATCCCCCAAAATAACCTCCTTGATAGAATTGCAATTTCTAAACCAATCACCAACAACTTCACACAAAATAGTAACTGATGTTAAGCCACTACAATATTCGAAAACACCGGTTCCAATAGACTTAACACTGTTTGGAATGGTAATGGACGTTAAGCTACTACAATATTCGAAAGCACTGGTACCAATAGACTTAACACTGTTTGGAATGGTTATGGACGTTAAGCTACTGCAACCACCGAAAGCATCATCCCCTATTGTTGTAACACTGTTTCCTATTTTCACTGAAGTTAAGCCACTACAACCAGAGAAAACCTCTTTTCCAAGAGATTTAACACTATTCGGAATGGTAATTGATGTTAAGCTACTACAATTACAGAAAGCATAATCTTCTATATTTATAACACTGTTTCCTATTGTCACTGAAGCTAAGCTACTACAATATGCGAAAGCACCGTATCCTATTGATGTAACATAGTTTCCTATTGTCACAGAAGTTAAGCCACTACAACCATCGAAAGCGTGAATTCCAATATAATCAACTTCATCCCCCAAAATTATCTTTTGGATTGATTTGCGATTACTAAACCAATTACCAACATTTCTACACAAAATGGTAACTGATGTTAAGCCATTACAACCACAGAAAGCACAATCCCCAATATACGTAACACTATTGGGGATAGTAATGGATGTTAAGCTACTACAATTTTCGAAAACACTGTTTCCAATAAATGTAACACTATCCCCAATAGTCACAGATGTCAATCTACTGCAATCTTTGAAAACACCGTTATCAATTAATGTAACACTATTTGGAATAGTAACTGATGTTAAGCTACTACAACCGTTGAAAGCCGCTGCCCAAATTTGTTTAACACTATTTCCCATTGT
Source organism: uncultured Prevotella sp. (assembly GCA_946402275.1). Taxonomy (GTDB): domain Bacteria; phylum Bacteroidota; class Bacteroidia; order Bacteroidales; family Bacteroidaceae; genus Prevotella. The sequence goes on along the minus strand of CAMIVY010000040.1, from coordinate 14,116 downwards.
CACAGAAGTTAAGCCGCTACAATATTGGAAAGCCCTACATCCAATAGTTTCCACTCTGTTTCCTATTGTCACTGAGGTTAAATTTTTGCATAAAATGAAAGCGTCATCTCCAATTCTTGTGACACTATAAATGTTCTTATTATATATAACACTTTCAGGGATTACAATATCACCACTATACTTTGACACACATACTTCAACAGTATTTGAAGAAATCGTGTTATATTTAATTCCATTATAATAAAAGGAATCTCCAAAGGCCATTAATACAGAAGCAAAGGCAATTATAAGAAGGGATAGTAATCTTTTCATAATATCACAATTATAGTAAAACAGTGTCTTGTTTAAATTACGAATATTGGCTTAAAGGAGATGAAATACAAAAAGAAATTCAGTCGCGATATACTGGGGACAAATACTCAAGCCTAACTCCTCTAGAAACTGTACTTATCATCTTTTCATGGGCAGTCCACACATGTCCATTACCAAAGTCAATTGTATATGACAATTCCAACAAATCCACATCTAGAACATATCCTGTTATTTCTTTCTTTGCGCCTAGACTTTGCCAGTATCCGCTACCATTAACAGCAGCACCACTAGTTAACGAAGATATCGTACAAACATCATCTGCGTTAAAGACAAGAAGAAGATCTGCTTTATATTCTTTTGATTTATCATAATAACTTACAGATAAAATACATTCATTAAGACCCTTCGTTTTAATAGAAACTCCTTTTACCTCTCCATGGCTTTGGTGGAACCTAAGATCATCAATTGAATTTGTGCCATTGGTTATCCAATCACCAGAATACTTATTCATATACTTCACGCAATAAAGTACAAAATCCATTGGCTGTTCATCCCAAACATTTGGATTAGTCCTTGAGCCACTTTGCCCTTCTTTTAGTTTCCCCGTTTTTATCTTTCCTAACCCCATTTGGTTTTTCATAACCAATGGGATTACATACGTATTCTTCACTGCGTCCGGGTCTTTGAAGAAAGCATCGGATAAATCTACAATCACACCAGCAGAACTTGCATTATCAAATCCAATAGTAGAAGATGATAAATTATAATAATTTCGAGGCATTGCTTTTACAGGTGTAATGCCATCCTCCATATATAGATTCTTAAGAAGGCTTTCGTCAACAGCTAATTCAACAGAGCCGCTTCCTATCTGGGAATTATAAGATTTATAAGGATCACCTATTGTCGCTATAATCTTACACTTATGTTCATTATCAAGCGTGTTGTCATCCCATGTAGTGCCTAATACTATAGTGCGTACTGGATATTGAAATGCAAAATAGACATATGTGTCTGGATTCTCAGGATTTGTTGCAGAGCCTTTATCACCTTCTTTTGCATCGTCACCACCACAAGCTATCGCCATAGGCAATAATATCACAGTGAACATCATCAATGCTATATTTTTCAATTGTTTCATAGTCATTATATTATAGTTTTATTAGTCGTTTAAATGATACATTCTCTTAATATCTGAACTCAAGCTATCAAGTAGAGGATAAACCAATGTTTTATCATACCCCAATAAAGCAAGATCATTAAGTATTTTTTCTTTGCTTTCTTTTTTTATAATAAATGTTTTTTTAATTGCTGTAAATTTCCTGTATGGCATATTACACAACAAAAACAACGCTTTTTGATTCTTATAGCGTGCATCGGTATAGTTTGGCACAACGTACATCGGCTTTTTAATTGACATAATTTCCCTCAAGGTTTGAGGAGCACTTCTATCATCATCTGAATCGGCAAAGAATATCTCTCGCAAAGATACGACAAATATACAACCATCGTCATTGGGCTTTGATTCACAAGCAAAATATAAGGAAATCATCGGATTATAGGTCCAATCCAGTAATCGGGTGGGCAATCCGTAATGTTGCGCCAGAAATAGGATTCCCATATCTGAAATAGGTCGTTCCGATGTGTATGAAAAGTATTGCCTCTTAAAGTCATAAAACACCTTGCGCTCAATGTCTTCTGAATAGTTCTTTCTACCTATTCCTGGTTTCAATTCATAGCTAGTAGATGCATGTCCACGGAAGACTAGCGTCTCCTTAGATTCATGCATCCTCAATACCTCCGAAACAAAAGACTGAACATTGTCAATCTCTAATGGCTGAACCTCTTTATTTTCAATTGTATGTACCATTTTAAAAAAAATTGATGAGATGAAGTGAATAAAGTCCTCTAATAATTAAATAATGTCGTTGAAATGTAGCATAGGAACATTGCTGCTAAGATTAGTAATCTTTTCATAATGCCTATAGTAATTCGTCCTTTTTCTCATCCAGCCTGTTTATTGCATTCTCAATCGCATCTATGTCTATTGGACATTCTGCTATAAATGACTTAAATAAGAAGGCTCTCTCCACAGTTATTACAATCGTTAGGCGCACACGATTTTCAACTTCATCAATAGAATAATCTTTTTCAAAAATAGGATTGTTGTACTGTAGGTTTTTCCAATTTTCCAATAATTCCCTGATTTCTTCCATAAGATTCACGCTTTCAATAGCCAACATACACCACAAAATTGGCAGTTATACATTTGCTTTAGGTTTAGCTTATGATACAAAAAAGGCGTAGGTGTCTGTTCTTCTGCCCATCCTGGAATCACAGGCTCTCGCATTGCCCAAACCACACAGGATAGACAACGCAGTTAGCCCACGCCAGAACGAACTATATTTAAAGTATATAGATACGCTCCACGTGACGCCTCGTTGTCATCTGTCTGTTGTGGTTTTACGGATTTGCGAGATTCGTGATTCACAACGACAGACGTTAGAAAACGTCTTTCTCATAAAATAAGACCGCCTGCTTACCCCTAAGGGCTAACAAGCGATGCTGCAAAGATATGGATTATTTCCGAAAAAAGCAAGAAAAACCGTTTTTTTCTTTTGATAGCCACAATCTCAATGCAAGGATAAGACATTGTATATTTCCTGACTTCGTCGATTCAAGGACATCGACAAGGGAGGAGCAGCCCCTATATTTTAAATTTTTTAATTTTGCTACCACCCTGCCACCAAATAGCGTCAAACGCCCTGTTTAAAGGAAAAATTGGTGGCAGCAGGGTGGCAGCAAAATCCTGTTTTTCTTTCGGAGTAATTAAAAATACTCTTGGAATAATTAAAAATACTCTTGGAGTATTGACGATTAAGGCAGGGTTATCGAAAAATAAGGCAGGGTTATTGTTGAATAAGGCAGGGGTATCGACTGCATTAGCGTAAATTGGTAGGGGGGTTCCTTTTTTAGGGTAGAAAAAGTATGTTTTTTGACATAAAATGTAAAAAAAACAAGAAAAAGTATTGTTCTTTCACAAAAATGCCGTACCTTTGACACAGAGAAAACTAAACGATTTCTTTGACCTAAAGGTACAAAGCGTTTATCAAAGATAAAACGATTTCTTTTCCATTATTAATACTATCATTAGAAATTAACAAGAGCGACACGGTTGTGAAACCCTGTCGCTCCTCATTTTTATACTTCTTACATTAAACTTATTCTATTACCTCTTCTTCCTTTTTCTTTCCAAATTCCGGATCAATCTTCAAGAACCAAGTGACAACATACGTCAACGAACATGCTGCCACCACAATGAGGAAGAATGCCTGATAACCCACCGACTCCTGCAAGGCACCAGCGAACAATCCTGGAATCATCATCGACAAGGCCATGAAAGCAGTACAGAGCGCATAGTGCGATGTTTTATGCTCTCCCTGACTATAATATATAAGGTATAGCATATAGGCAGAGAAACCAAAGCCATAGCCGAACTGCTCGATGAAGACACATACGTTGATAACCAACAGACTGCTAGGCAGTGCATAAGAGAGATAGACATATACCAAGTCGGGCAAGGTGATAGCCATCACCATTGGCCACAGCCAGCGCTTCAAGCCGTCGCGACTGGCAACAATACCACCCAGGATGCCGCCCAATGTAAGTCCGATGACACCCACCGTTCCTTGCACCAATCCGTATTCACCATCGCTCAGCCCCAGGCCACCATTGCTTCCTGGGTCAACAAGGAACAAGGCTGATACCTTGGCCAACAATCCCTCTGGCATTCGATAGAACAGCATGAAGCAGATGCCTGCCCACACCTGAGGTTTCTGGAAAAAGGTAACGACGGTCTGTTTAAACTCAAGGATAATACCCTGTACGCTACGCTGCTGTTTGTCACCATCCTCCGAAGGTTTGGGGAGTGCCCAGCTATGGTACAGCCATAAGGCAATAAAGAGTCCCGCCATAAGATAGAACACAAGGCTCCATGAATAGCGGACATTGCGTGTCAGCACCTGCAAAGCACCAGCCAATCCCACCAAAAGACCGGAGGAGAAAATGGTAGCAATGCGGTAGAAAGTGGAGCGGATACCCACAAAATAGGCTTGCTCATGCTGATCAAGTCCTAGCATATAGAAACCATCGGCTGCAATATCGTGCGTAGCACTGCTGAAGGCCATCAACCAAAAGAAACAAAGAGAACCCTGCAACCACCAAGGGCCAGGAATAGTGAAACCAACACCAGCCAATGCTGCACCTATCAACAGTTGCATGGTGATAATCCACCACCGTTTCGACTTCATCATATCCACAAAAGGACTCCACAAGGGTTTAATGACCCAAGGCAGATAGAGCCATGAGGTATAAAGGGTAATATCGGTATTAGACAACCCGAGACGCTTATACATAATGAGCGAGATTGTCATCACCGCCACATAAGGAACACCCTCGGCAAAATAGAGTGTGGGCACCCAAGCCCACGGATTACGATTTTTCATATTTTAATAGATACGTTTAATTTCCGCATTACGGTAATAATGGAGTAATATCTGGTCGTACTGATAGCCCTGCTGACCCATCACGGCAGCTCCTATCTGACAGAGGCCGACACCGTGACCCCAGCCCTTACCATGCAGACGGAAGCCGTTTGCCGTCTTCTCCACATCGAAAGCCGAGCTGTATAGATGGCTTTCGCTGAGTGCACGGCGAATCTCAAGTTCCTTGCCAATGGTGAAGGTTTTCTTTGTACCCACAATCTTCAGTTTCCAGATACGACCACTCTTTCCTCGTTCTAAGGGAATCAGGTCAGTAATCTCTCCGAAATCGTCTTTCAGTTTCTCACGTATCAGATTGGAAATCTCGTCCGTAGTGTATTCCACTGTCCAGCGATAGAAGTCATTGGTCTCCTGGTCATAGTCGTTCAACACCTGAGTCAATACTTCCTTGTCGTTGGTATTACAGAAAGGATCTTCCACAGAAATGAGATAGGGTTTCGGAGTGTCCTCCCAACAATATTGGAATTCCTCCGTCACACCACCACAGCATTTTGAGAAACGGGCATCGCATATCTCATCACCATAACAGAGAATCTGTCCGCGAGTTGCCTTCAATGCCTCCTCGACAGACGTACTGGTTTGTTTGGTAATGCCCTGATAACGCTGACAATGGTCATCAGCACACACATCAAAGATAGTATGGTCTTCACGGTCATACCAACGAATCAGCTCATCATCCTTCTTGACAAACGAGAAGAAACCGTTCTTTTGTTCCTGATTCTCTACCCTACGACGCATCTGTGCCAACAGCCATGAACGGGAAATCACAGCATGGGCTTTCAACAGTTCAACACCAGCTGTTGCTTTCATCTCGCTGCTGATGACACTGGCCAGATACTGCTCTACTGGCAGTTCGTTGATAGCTGTTATCTTGTCAGCCTCAACCACCAGTTTCAGTGTACCCAGGAATACCTGCGTCTCCTTGCGTTCCCAATGGAAATCAATGCCAATGGTTACGTCATACAACGAGAATGAAGCATCAGGCTGCTGCGGCATAAACGTCAACTCACGATACTGGTTGCCATTCCACAGAATGCCTCCTTCCGAGAATTCCACCTTCTGCTCGCCTTCTATCTGCTCACCCTTTGCCATATAAGGGGCATTCAGCGAGAAATGAATTTTCTGGCCGCTGACAATACCAACCGTCACACTAGGCTCTTCTTTCAACATGAATGAAGGTTCTTTGTATTTCGAATGTTTCAGCTTCTCCACCACCTGTTCCATCTGTTCATCAGTCAAGGAAACCTCCTGATAAATAGCTGTTACCACCTCAGAAGTAAGCCTACGGAAGTCTTCCTCACGAGGAGTGATGATGAGTCCTCCCATATCGACAGCACCCGGGCTAATGATGTATTGGGCATCACCCTCCGCAGTATAACAGTCGGGACGGTGTTTCTTTCTAGGTAACACCACGGTGATGAGTTCTTCACCTGTAGTCCACGAGATGATGTTCATCATAGGCTCTGTCTGATCGGGAGCAGGAGGCAGACAGTGATATAGCTGCTTGAAGAGGCGTTCGCTGATGTCAGCACTATGACTCTTGATAACCAGTGCAGCTGCTGGATATTCTGCTAATTGCCAAATACCTTCTTCCTCGTCTTTCTTGAACACTTCCACGAGGTTGCGACTCAGTCGCTGCCAAGAACGCTGTAGGGGCAACACGCCACTTTTCACTGCTTGCAGATGGGCATGATCTGGTGCCGACGCACCACAGTGCGGACCATTGTATAATAAGGTAAGGTCGTTATTCTTCTGAGCAAGGCGCAGCAATTCTCCAATCATGGGCAGGATACGCTGTGGCTGGTGCTTCAGTGTAGGCAACGTAAAGTGCACTGGCAAGATAGGGAACGGATTAACCAACAACTCATAACGCCCGTCTATAATGCGATGCATCTGTTCCACAGGACGGTTCTTGGCGCATAGGAAACAGGGGCGTTCTGCTATCGACTTGGCATCAATTTTTGCGCCAGTGGAACGGATACGGGCTGGATTGAACTGAGCCTCCATCTCGAATGTATCAGTAACCAGTTCCTTGGTTTCAACACGTTCCAAATCACGATAACGCTGACGTACCTCATCCCATGTTTGCAGTTGGCGATTAAAGAAGCGCATGACGGGTGAATCACCCATCGTGTCACTCCTGCCCTGTGCCATGCGCTGACGAGCGTGTAACTCCAACGTACGCAGACGATCCTTATATAAGTTGTTGGCATTAATCTTATCCACCGAAAGGGCTGCATCCGAATTGCCTCCCCAACGTCTGCACAGATAGAGCTCTGAATAGATGCGACCGATGCGGTAATGACGTGAGAACATCAATCCCAGAGCATAGTCCTCTCCATACGAGGTGTTAGGAAACTGCACCTGACGAAGCAGGGGTGTAAAGAACGCTCTGGGAGCACCTAACCCATTGATACGCAATGCGTTGTTTGGTCCGTTCTCGTCAGTCCATTCTTTATGGTCAATGAGTCCTGGAGGTAACGTATTCAAGTCAAAGTCGCACATACGGTAAGAACCTATCACCATAGCAGCCTTCTGCTTGTAGAAAGCATCAACGATGGTCTGCAGTGTCTTTGGCGATGAATACAGATCGTCAGAATCCAGTTGCACAGCAAAACGTCCGCAGGCGGAACTATTGATAGCCATATTCCAGCACCCTCCAATTCCCAAGTCGTAACGTTCCGGTATCAGGACAACAAGTTGTGAGTGGAGAGTGGAGAGTTGGGTGAGAATCTCAGAAGTACCGTCTGTAGAATGGTTATCCACCACTATAACATTGTATTTAAAACTGCATTTCTGCGACAAGGCACTTTCCACAGCATCCTTCACCGTCTTGACACGATTGAACACGGGGATGACCACGGAAGCTTCCACCTCAAACTCTTGTTCGTTGAAGTCAACAATACGATATTGGTTAGGGTCTATCAACGCCTTCACCTCACGCAGATGAGCCGTACAGGCTTGTTCCATCTCTATCTGCACTTCACGATTGCGAGGATTGACATAGTCAAACTGCTTCACTCCCGAGGCGCGAAGATCTGTTTCCTCCTCGGTATAAAGATATTCATTAAGATGAAGAATTTGTCCCTCACGGCTCAAGAACAATCGCAAGTCGTATAGACCTGCAAACTGATAGGTGCGCTCGTGCTCCATCGTGGCATACTTATGCAACAGCGAAGCACGTACTAGCCAGATGCTGCCAAAGTCAAAGTCATCACGCAGTGAACCTTCCTGATAGTCAATGACGGGATGAGCCTTGCGCTCTCCTTGTTCTACGGTATAGCGGTCACTATAGACCATCGCTGCATGCTCGTCACCAGCCACCAACAGCAAACGCTCTAACATATTGCTGCCCAAGGTCATAGGTTGCGCTTTCAAACACAGCAGGGCATAACGGCCAATGGTCAGTTCGGCCACCGTCATCACAAACTCACTGCTGCTCAGATTGTCTGTAACCACGAAGGTGCAGTCTTGAGGGGCCACACTCTCTTTAGCCAGTTCTTCACTTACCAACAAAAAAATATGCCTGACGGAGTTGCTGCGCCTCAACTGCTCAATGGCAGGCTCAACCTCGGCTAGCGTCCTACAGGCTATAAAGCAATCTGTTTTCTGTCTCATTATTCGGTGTTAATTCATAATTAGGTGCAAAGATAATCATTTTACGGAATATCTGCAAAAAAACAAGGAAATAACTCAAATTATTTTTTGGTATTTTACTCGCTTATTCGTACCTTTGACCTTGGGGCTTAGGTACTCACGCTCGAAAATACCCAAAATATTTTTGGTATTTTACTCGCTTATTCGTACCTTTGCACCATGATACCACAAAAGAAACGACTTTTGGGGCTGACACCGATGGAGTTGAAAGCTATCGTCGGTAGTCTTGGTATGCCTGCCTTCACAGCCAGACAGATAGCTCAGTGGCTCTATGCCAAGCATGTGAAAAGCATTGACGAGATGACCAATCTCTCAAAACAGAATCGCGCTCTGTTGGCTGAACAATATGAGGTAGGCATCATGCCATCAATAGACTGTCAGCGAAGCAAGGATGGAACTATCAAATATCTCTTCCCCGTTTGCTGTTGTGATACGGCGACAAACGAGTCCGAGAGTTTCGTAGAAACAGTCTTCATCCCCGACAAAGACCGTGCAACGCTCTGCGTATCCTGCCAAGTAGGTTGTAAGATGAACTGTCTGTTCTGCCAGACGGGTAAACAGGGATGGCACGGTAACCTGACTGTCGCCGATATCCTGAACCAGTTGATGGCACTACCAGAGTTTGACCAACTGACCAACATCGTTTTTATGGGTCAAGGTGAACCTATGGACAATCTCGATGCCGTATTGAAAGCTTGCGAGGTGATAACAGCCGACTGGGGCATGGCATGGAGTCCCAAGCGCATCACCGTCAGTTCTGTAGGGGTTCGCAATAAGTTGAAACGATTCCTGGATGAGAGCGATTGCCATATTGCCATTTCCATGCACTCCCCACTCCACGAACAACGTCTGCAGCTGATGCCTGCCGAGAAAGCCATGCCATTGGAAGAGACGATTGCATTGCTGAAACAGTATGACTTCACACACCAGCGACGCTGCTCGTTTGAGTATATCTGCTTTGGCGGACTGAACGATTCCCCCATGTATGCTCGCGAGATTGCCAAACTCCTGGATGGACTGGAATGTCGTGTGAACCTGATACGCTTCCACGAGATACCCCATGTAAACCTGCCGGCTTCTGACGAAAACCGTATGGAAGCACTGCGCGACTATCTGACCCATCACGGCATCACAACCACTATAAGGGCATCGCGCGGACAAGACATCTTTGCTGCCTGCGGACTGCTGTCAACAGCCCACAAAACCCATCAGTCCCATTAGTCCCATAAGACCCATCAAAATTACAACAATATGGAACAAGAAAGAAAAATTCGTGTAGCTATCACGCAAGGAGATACCAACGGTGTCGGCTACGAGGTTATTCTGAAAGTCTTCTCAGACCCCAATATCCTCGAGCTTTGCACACCAATTATCTACGGCTCACCCAAAGTAGCCTCATACCACCGTAAGGCACTCAACCTGGAGGTACCATTTACTATCATCCATCATGCTGAGGAAGCCCGTCATGGGAGTTTGAACATGCTGGCATGCTTTGACGACGACGTCCAGGTGGAATTGGGACATCCTTCACAGGAAGCGGGAGCTGCAGCCTTGAAAGCCCTCGATAGGGCTATGACCGATTTCCGCAGCAACCTTTATGATGTTCTGGTAACGGCTCCTATCAACAAGGCAACCATCCAAAGTCCTGGTTTTCATTTCCCTGGCCATACGGAATATATCGAAACCAGTGTGGGAAATGGTCAGAAGGCACTGATGATTCTGATGAATGAAACGCTGCGCGTAGCACTGGTAACTACCCATCTGCCCGTCAAGGAGATAGCCAAAGCCATCACCAAAGAGAGCATCATTGAGAAGGCCACCATTTTCCATCAGGCACTGAAGCGCGATTTTCGCATCTCCAATCCCCGCATTGCCGTACTATCACTGAATCCGCATGCCGGCGACGATGGCTTGCTAGGTTCCGAAGAAAAGGATATCATTCTGCCAGCTATCGAGGAACTGGCCGACAAGGGCATTCAGGCTTTCGGTCCCTATGCCGCTGATGGCTTCTTCGGCTCTGGCGCCTATGACCATTTCGATGGCGTTTTGGCGATGTATCATGATCAAGGATTGGCCCCATTCAAGACCATTGCTTTGGAAAGTGGTGTCAACTATACCGCAGGACTGCCCATTGTACGCACCTCACCAGACCACGGCACAGCTTACGACATAGCAGGCAAGGGCATAGCCGACGAGAACTCTATGCGTCAGGCCATCTTTACAGCCATCGACGTGTTCCGCAATCGTCAGTTCTACGACGAGCCATTGAAGAACCCGCTGCCCAAGCTGTTCCATGAGAAGCGAGAGGATGGCGAGAAAGCCCGCTTTGCCCGCCCGAAAGAAATCTTCAAAAGAGAGAAGGAGGCTCCCGAAAACGAGCATAAAGAGCACCATACTGACAAGAAAACACCAACAGAAAGTTAAATTTCTGCCAATGTATGCCATAATGTCAGATTTTCTTTGTACCTTTGCCCGCTAAAATGAAGACATCCGAACTGCAGGACATTAAATTGCGTTACAATATCGTAGGAAACTGCGAGGCATTGAACAACGCCATCGACGTCGCACTGAAAGTGGCGCCGATAGATCTTAGTGTGCTTATCGTCGGAGAAAGCGGTGTGGGTAAGGACATCCTGCCGCGCGTCATTCACGACAACTCTCCCCGACGTCGTGAGAAGTACTTCGCCATCAACTGCGGAGCCATTCCCGAAGGCACTATCGACAGCGAGCTATTCGGTCATGTGAAAGGCTCCTTCACAGGAGCTATCAATGACTCGCTGGGATATTTCGGGGCTGCCAACAAGGGCACCCTCTTTCTTGACGAGGTTGGCGAACTGCCTATGGCGACCCAAGCCCGACTGCTTCGAGTCTTGGAGAACGGAGAATACATTCCGGTAGGTGCTACCGAGGTACGCAAGACCGATGTACGTGTAGTGGCTGCTACCAATGTCAACATCCAAAAAGCCATCAGCGAAGGACGCTTCCGTGAAGACCTCTACTACCGTCTGAACCAAGTACAGATACAGATGCCCCCTTTACGCGACCGTGGCGAGGACATCATACTCCTGTTCCGGCTCTTTGCCCTGCAGATGGCAGAGAAATACCGGATGGACAAAGTTGTGCTCACGGACGAAGCCAAACTGATGCTTATGCGCTATAAGTGGCCAGGAAATATCCGCCAGCTCAAGAGCGTCACCGAGCAACTTTCCGTGCTCAGTGCCGAACGGCAGATTACTCCGAAAATCCTGTCACGATTCATTCCGCAAGACCAAGAAAGCACTCAACTGGCCACCATCCATACAGAGAGTGAGCGTAGCTTTGAGAACGAGCGTGAGATACTTTACAAAATACTCTTTGAGCTACGTTCCAATGTCAACGACATGCGCCGTGAGATGGGCACACTGAAAAAGCAAATGGAGGACATGCAGGGCACTGGTCACCAGCCTGCTCCGTTACAGACTACACAACTGGCCCCCATTCAGCCCATCACCTCACCGCTTGAGGATGCCGTTGCCGAGGAATACATTGAACCGGAGAACGAACCGGAGAACCTCAACGTCAGCGAGTGGAGCCGTCAGGCCTTGGAAAAAGCATTAGAACGAAACGGCGGCAACCGTAAGAAAGCTGCTCAGGAAATGGGCATTAGCGACCGCACACTTTACAGAAGACTGAAACAATATGGACTCGATAAAGACAAATAACCTTCGCCTCTGCCTGTGTTTCGCAGTCACCCTGCTACTCGCATCCTGCTCCGTAAGCTATAAGTTCAACGGAGCCAGCATTGATTATACAAAGACCAAAACCATTCAGATTAATGATTTTCCCGTTCGTTCCGCTTACGTTTGGGGACCTATGGGAACATTGTTTAATACAGCCCTGAAAGATCAGTTCGCCAACCACACCCGACTCAGTCAGGTACGTCGTAACGGCGATCTTAAGATAGAAGGTGAAATCACCCAGTACCAACAGCGCAACAAATCTGTCAGCGCAGAAGGCTACTCAGCACAAACCGAGCTTTCCATGACCGTTAATGTGCGATTCACCAACAATGTAAACCACTCTGAAGACTTTGAACGTCAGTTCACAGCCACCAGCACCTACGAGACCACCCAGTCGCTTAACAGCGTACAGGAAGAACTGGTTACCCAGATGTGCAAGGAGCTAAGCGATCAGATCTTCAATGCCACAGTAGCAAACTGGTAGGAGTTGAAACAGTGAAGAAAGTAAAGTAAAAGAAGTATGGATTTAAGGGAACTTATCAATCATCCGGAACAGATGGATCGCGACACACTCTTTGAGTTGCGTTCCCTGCTGGCTTTGCATCCTTACTTCCAGACAGCACGACTACTCATGCTGCAAAACCTTTACCTGCTTCATGACACATCGTTCGATGAAGAACTGCGCCGTGCAGCCATCTACATCACCGACCGCAAGGTGCTCTTCAATCTGGTTGAAGCAGCCCACTATCAGCTGCGTCAGACCTCCTCTAACCTCTCTCCTGTAATTGAGAACAAGGAGAAGCGTACCGAGCAGCTCATCGACAGCTTCCTCGATACCATTCCGCCTGACACAGAAGAGGAAGAGACACAGCAAAGGCGTACCCCTACCCCAGCCGATGCCACTATCGACTACGTGGCCTATCTGCTACAATCCGAAGCCAACGAAAAGGGCACACAGGAGAGTCAAACGCCACAGCTGAAGGGTCAAGGACTCATCGACAGCTTCCTGCAACAAGAGCAGGGACGCTTCCTGCTCAACAACCTCACCGACGAAGTCACTGACGAGCCCGTTGAGAATCCCGCCAAGGAAGAGACCGAGGCTAACGAAGAAGAATACTTCACCGAAACCCTCGCCCGAATCTACATCAAACAGGGACGCTATCAGAAAGCCCATGAAATTATCGGGCGACTCAGCAACAAGTATCCGCAAAAGAATGCTTACTTTACTGATCAGATGAGATTCCTAGAGAAATTGATAATAAACAGCAAAAACGATTCTAAACATAAAAATTAAATAATTAAACAATTAAAACGTTATGTACACATTATTTGTAATTCTGATTGTACTGGCAGCCGTGCTCATGATTGGCATCGTGCTCATCCAGGAGTCTAAGGGAGGCGGTCTCTCATCAAGCTTTGCCTCTTACAACCAAATTGGCGGTGTCCGCAAAACCACAGACTTCATCGAGAAGGCCACCTGGGGACTTGCAGCTGCTATGGTTATCATCAGCGTTGTTTGCGCATGGGTTGCACCTACCGCAACTACCGACAGTTCCGTTATGGAGAACATCGAGAATCCCGTGACCAACCCCAACAACCTGCCTGGTTTCGGTGCTAGCCAGCAGAAGGACGCTGCAGCTCCTGCCAAGGAGGCTGCCCCTGCTGCTGAGACTCCCGCTAAAGAGGCAGCTCCAGCAGCTGAAGCTCCTGCACAGCCTGCCAACTAAAAGTTTTTGCAAAAAAGTACGGGATTTATTTGGTTATCTCAAATAAAACCCGTACCTTTGCACTCGCTTTTAAGGAAGCAACATTTGATGGTGCCCGTAGTTCAGTTGGTTAGAGCGTCAGATTGTGGTTCTGAATGTCGAC
>CAMIVY010000039.1 GCA_946402275.1 uncultured Prevotella sp. | reverse complement strand
GGGACAGGTACATGATTCATCAACACAAAGTATAGATTTCCCAAATAATTGATTACTTTTGCAAACGAAAACGATATTGAAGATATGGCAAGCGAAATAGAGAAGAGTAATGGGGCTTTCCTGATCTATCAGGATGAAAACGGAATTGCTCGAGTCAATGTAAGATTCGAGGGCGAAGATGTGTGGCTGACCGTAGAGCAGATTATGGAATTGTTTGATGCCTCACAACAGGACGTAAGCTACCACATCAAACAGATTTATGCCGATGGTGAACAAGATGCGGAACGAACTCACAAAAAATTTTTGTTAGTTCGACAAGAGGGGAATCGTAGTGTCAAACGACAGATGAGTCACTACAACCTTGACATGATTATTGCTGGTTGGCAAGGGAACTGTCAGTCATGAAGAGGCGAAGAAGAAGGCTATCGTTGAGTTTGAGAAGTATCGTAAGATGGAGATGCTACAGTATGAAAGTGACTACGACAGGGCCATCAGAGAATTGATACAGAAAGAGAATAGCCTACCAAAGAATGAGGGATGATAAGAAAACAAATAATATGGCAAACGAGATACTAATCATAGGAGTTGGCTCTGCTGGAGTAATCGCAGTAGACAAGATGGACTTACAGAATAGCAAAAATGCCAAAGGGACGGGTAAGTGACATTCGATGCAGGAAGTCGAGATAGCATTGCATCGTGCCTGTGACCAAAAAAACGAAAACCTCAGTAGGGTTCCCTCTTCATCTATGTGTCAATTTGTCTTGCTCTGAAAAGATACATTAATGATTGCAAGTGACATCCAAATTTAGTGAATTGGTCAACTTATGTTCATTAGCTCACGAACATAAGTTCTCTACCCTTATGAACATATCTGGGAAATCCAACGAACATAGGTTCATGAAAGCACGCCACGATAGGGTGCCCGTATTACACCATGACTCTAACTTCAAATTTACTCCAAAAGTATTTTCAATTACTCCGAATAGAAATTTAATTACTCCGAAAGTAACGGTTTCCCAGAGAAAAATTGTTGATTGGGAGAGAACCTACTTCCTTTCCAAATACTATGGTTTTTGATTAATACATACACCGCTCGAAAGCTAATCAATGGCTTTCGGGCGCTGTTTTCTTCTACAGGTAACACCGTGCCTGTCCCCCTGTTATCGACGTTTCCTTCGTGAGGCGGCAGCCTTCGTCATTAATCCTATGAAGGGCATTGCCCGCCTGGCACGTGGCGATGCGTGGAGGGTCAAGAGTACACATTACAAGTATCACGACGCCCACCGTTTCCCTGTTAAATTCTCCATGTCGGCAGGTTGGCGCTATCTGGCTGACAAGGGCAAGTTGACGGGTGGTGAAAGCAATCCCTTCATCGACCTGTTCCTTGTCTATGGGGATGCTGTGGATGGCGAACGGCATACAACTCCTTTTGATTTCTTCGACGTTGACGTTACCTTTGGTCTCAGTTCTAACCAGCCGTTCATCAACGACCTGCACATCGTTGGACGTTTGTGGAGTACTCCGATATTGGATAAGAACGGAAAATTGGGCGAGTTTGGCATCTACCAGCATTTCAACTACTACGACTCGAAACCTGTGATTGATGGTTCCGACCAGACACCCTACCGTATCAGCGAACCAGCAGCCCTGGGTCCTGGCTTCATCTTTGCCGGCGAGCATCAGAAAGGTCTTGTGTCCAGTTGGGAACAGCGCCTTTTCCTCGATGCCATCCTGTTGGGTGATACCAAGAGCGACTACTTTAATGTGTTGGAGCGCGACTACAACATGGGCAGTGGATTCAGCCTCAAGTCGAAGACGCACCTGGAGTTTGGCAATTGGGGACGCTTCGACCTGCATGTCAAGTATTTCCGCATCTTTACATGGGTAGGCTATAAGAAGTCCGAGCTCAAGATAGACGATCTGCACTATCTCAACGTGCAGGGCGACGAGAGCGATGCAGGACTGTTTGTCGTTACTCCCATCTTCGAGGTAGACCTCTGGAAACGTTGCAGTCTTACACTTTCAGGCACCTACTATCATCGAAACACGCACTATAAGGAACACTCAGACAAAGAATCCAAGACGTTTGAGACGAAGGCAGGACTTACCTATTACTTTTAAGGGAAACAGCTACCATTAATGTTCACAATTGCTACCATTAATGTTAGCAATTGCTAGATTTAAATGTAGCAACTTTTTTTATTAATGTTGTATTGCAAAATAACCCTCCCTTACTCCGAGAGTAACAAAAATTACTTTCGGACTATCTAAATTTCTATTCGGAGTAATAGAAATTACTCCCGGAGAAACAAAAAGCGGTTTTTCTTGGTGGTGTAGAAAATAATTCATATCTTTGCAAAATTAATTAAACAATCAATGATGAAAAGAACAATATTGACGTTGGTCGCGTTGCTGAGTATGGTTTCCACCTGGTCGCAAACTGACGAGATAAGTAAGGAACAAGCGGATAAGTTGAATGCAATTACCCTCAAGTTGATGGATCAGAAACGTTATGACGACGCTATCAAGGCCAAGGAGCGTGAACTCGTCATACTGAAATCGCTGTATGGTGAAACGGATAGCACTTATATCAAACAGTTTGCTTTCAGCGCAAAGTTGTATTACAGGAATAAACAGTCTGCAGAAGCCATCAATGTGATAGAGAAGGCTGCAAGCCTTTATGCTGCAAATGTTAGCAATAACGATGCGATGTATGCGTATTATCTGGACAATCTGTCATTGTATCAACTCTCAATCAATGATTATGTCAAAGCTGCAGAAAATTGTAGGAAAGCATTAACTATCTACGAGAAGTTAGGCCGCAATGATTATGACTTGGCTGCTATCCTAATGCATATGGCAGAGGCAAGTCATTATACTGACCAGACATCGGAGGCTATCAAATACGAGATACGAGCTCTGAACATTATCAAGAAAATATGTGGCGAGCACTCTGATGAGTATCTTAACGAACTGCCCTATCTGCACAAATATTATACGGCTGTAAACGACAAGAAAAACGCAAAGCTGGTGGAAGACAAGATAGCCAGACTAAACAAAGAAAAAGAAGAAGGCATAGTTGACCTTCCTGAGCCTATTGTTTTCAAAAGTGCGGAGGAATGTCATGAGCATAATGGCGATGCATTCGAATGCATTAAATACTACCTGACTCATAAGGTTAGTGCTCCACAAATAGATCAGGCTGCAAGGTACATTCTCAATTGGAGCGCGGCAAGTGGTGATGTAAATATCAATATTGGCAAAGAAATTGCGCCTCTTGCTTCTGAAAAGAATCCTGCTTATTTGGTTGCCTATATCGCCTCTTGCAGCTATGTCTGTTTGAAGGAAAATATGAAAGAGCTAGACGAGGAACATTTTATTCAGGCCATTGACATTCTCCTCCAGTTCTATAAGCCCAACAGCCAATTGACAGGCAAGGTTGACTTATTGGAAAACTACTTGAAGTTGCAAGAAAAGGGTAAATTGGAAAAGACCCTTCGCAAAGTCTTTGCGGAAGAGAAGAAATAATAGGCTCATTTTTATGCATCAGAAGGATAAAATACATGACACGGAGTTACATATCCCCTAAGTCATTGGAAGTTATACTTAAAACCTAATAATAAATATGCGGCGTATAATTACATTAATTATCATCCTTACAAACTACATTAGTATAGCCAATGCTCAAAACAATTGGTATGAAAAATATCTATCGTGTGTTAATGACAGCGACGTACATGCGTTGAAGACGATGATTGAACAATGGGAACAGGCTGAGCCAGAATCACCAGATGTGTATGCTGCATGGTATAACTATTATATAAAGTTGGCTATGACAGATGTCGTAGCCCTCACCACGACAGCCCCAGAAGACAACCAAGAAGCACTTCAATTAATGGATAGTACGGGCGTTGTGGCAGGATACATGTATGGTATTGAGTCATATAATGATTCCATCTTACAGATAGGTTATCAGAAATTGAATACTGCCATCAAGCTCTTTCCTGACAGGTTAGACTTGCCTTTTGGCAAAGTAGCAATGTTATTCAGGCAACAACTTTATTCTGAGGTCATGCAGGAATTTCGTAATGTTTTAGACCGTTCTGAGAAAAACGGAAACAGATGGCTTTGGACCTTAAATCAACCATTAGATGATGGTGAATACATTTTAAAGGATAGTATGCAGGACTATTTTGTACAGCTGTTTGATGCTGGACAAAGCGACTATGCGTCGCAATTAGTCGAATGGATGTTGCAACTATATCCTACTGACATTATCTTTTGTTCAGACAAAGCGTCCTTGCTTGCCATCGCTAAGCGTTATTCAGAAGCATTGCCAATCTACCTATCTATATATGAGGACAATCCTGATGATATAATTGTGGCATCAAACATTGCTCATATTTATTATACTCTAGGGTACAAAGAAGCAACATTGAAATATTATAGCAAACTTCTGCAATGTGGTGACAGTGAAATTGAGGGCCTTGCCAAACAGCGGATGAAGGAAGCAAAATCATGGTGATGCGATGAAAAGGATGATTATAAAATACTGGTATGTACCAATCGTTGTAGTGGCTTTACTGATGCTGTCACTGATAGTCCTAATTACTATTCAGTCTGCATTTCAGAGAATAACTTTTTGGTTTCTATTTATTGCATTGATTACATTGCCGTTTTCATGGATATGCCTATTGATTTTTAAAGAACGCCGTAAGGCACTCTTATCTGTTTTATGGTCTATTGCTGCTATCTGTATCCTGCTAATTCCGCTCTTGATAGCTATCATTTCAGATCCGCACGTTCCTAACTCATCGAGTGATCAAAGTAATCAAAATACTCTATCATGTTATAAACATCTAATTTTCAATAAATTACATTTTGTTTATATGTCTTTATCCACCTCTGCGGTTACATGGTTACAGTTGTAACCGTAACCGTTTTGGGAGTCTCGGAGTGAAGTGTTAGGGATTGCTGGGAGAAGCATTAAGTCTTGCAGGGAGAAGCACTAAGTCTTGCAGGGGAAAAACCTAAGGGTAACGGGGAGAACCTCCCGTCTAACCATCGTGCGCCTATACCCAAACGATTGTTCGCCTATACGCAAACAACTGTGCGCCTATACGCAAATTGAATCGCCAAAATTTACTCAAATTAATTTGGTATTTCGCTCAATTTGCACGAGATTACAGGGACGGTTCCTTTGATCAACTTTCTTATAAGCCCTATGTCCTGCGTGCGTCATAAGCGTGGGGTTTAATAGTAATATGTGGCAAAGATATAATTTTTCTCTACATCTACAAGAAATCACCCATTTTTTACTCATTTTTGATAAAAACAGGGGTTGTGAAGAGTGACTACTTTTTTAGGAAAAGTCAACTTTTCTGTCGATGACGATGTAAAATCGAAAAACTCTAGACTGCTCAGTATTTATTCCCATATTGGGAATAAAATGTTCCCTGCCTGGGAATAAAACATTCCCATGCTGGGAATATAAGACAAGCCTATTGCTTTTAACAAGCATTGTTGCTGGATAAGTGGTACTTATTGTACAATAACAGTTGGTTATTTGAACGAGAAAGCCATTTTTGCCAACACCTAACATGCAAAAATGGGAAAAGTCCCTATCTAAAGGGCTTTCAAGCGATTTTGCTGCCTTTAACACCTAACATGACACCTAACATGACACCTAACAAAGAGGTAACATAAGAGGTAACCCAACAGGCAGCATCCTGGCTTCATTCGATGACAGTAAATGGTTAGGTGTCATGTTAGGTCTTTGTTACCTCTATGTTAGGTCTCAAAACGACACCTAATATGCCTAAACGCTGATATACAAAGGAATTTGCTGAAATTCATGTTAGGTGTTGGTGTTTTGTAAAAATCCGCGCAATTTACAAAGAAATTGCGCGGAAAAAAATGGTGTCAAGGTAGTGGCGTCAACGGAAATACGATGTTGACGATGAAGATGTTGGCAGCAAGTATGATGATGTTCATCAGCAGACCGATGCGCATGAAATCGCTGAAGCGGTAGCCGCCAGGACCATAGACCAGCATGTGGGTGGGCGAGCCGATAGGTGTGGCAAAGCTGCTGCTGACGCTGACCATAAGGGCAATGAGGAATGGGTATGGGTCGTAGCCCAGTTTCTCGGCTGCTTCGTACATGATGGGGAAGAACATGGCGCCTGCTGCGGTGTTGGAGATGAACTCGGTGATGAAGGTGCCGACTAAGCAGATGGCAGTCATGACGACAATAGGATTGGTGCCACAAACGTCGAGGATGCCTGTTGCAAGTCGTTCGGCAATGCCCGTCTTCTGGATAGAGAGTCCGAGGACGACGCTGGCGGCAAATACGATGAGGATGTCCCAGTTAATGGACTTCATGGCCTGGTCGGGCGTGCAGCATCGGAATATGAGCATACCCATGGCGGCCAGGAAGGCACATTGCAGTAGCGGTATCACGTTGAGTGCCGAGAGCACTACCATCGCAATCATGATGACGGAGGAGATGATGGTGCCATAACCTATGTTTGGAATGTCGTCAGAGTCGAAGAAGTGCAGCTTGTCGGATAGGGCGGGTGTGTTCGTCTTGAACTTGCTGGGACATAGCAGGAGCAAGGTGTCGCCAGCCTGCAGGACAACCTCGCGCGGTGCTTCCTTGATGCGCTCGCCAGATCGGGAGACTGCCGCCAGCATCACGTCATTGTCTTTCTCGAAGGTGCTGTCTCCAATGGTTTTACCTATTAGTTCGCTGCCGAAGGAGACATAGGCGGTGCATAGCTTGGTGTATTTATCTAACTCGCTTGTGTTGAAGACATGATGGTCGGCACTCACTAACTGGTGGTCATAGGCCATCTTGATAATCTCGTCAATCTGTCCGGCATAAACATAATGGTCGCCACCCATGATGGGTTCGTCCTCGTCAATGGGGTTTGGCATGTTATCGAAGTGATACATCTTGATGAGGCTACCACTCTTGATATGGTATATGCCTGCTTCGCCCAGCGTCATGCCGATATAGGGATTGTCCGAAGGCACTTGCAACTCAACGGTATATTCGCCTGTTGATTCGAAAGCGCTTTCCGGAGCTTTACGCTCTGGCAATAAACGGCGCATGGCAATGACCGACAGGATGCCGACGGCGAGGCAGAACAGACCGGGAATGGTTGTTGCCAGCACGTTCATAGCGTGGCCTGTCTTGTCGGCATAGAGCCCGCTGATAATCATGTTTGGCGGAGTGCCGAAAAGGGTGCAGACACCACCCATTCCAGAGGCGTAGCTCAGGGGAATGAGCAGTTTGGAGGGTGAGATGTTGAGCTTCTTGGCCCACATCTTGACGATATTGACGAAGAGGGCCACTACGGTGGTGTTGCTGAGGAATGAGCTGAGCAAGGCAACGGGCAACATCAGACGGGTGACCGCCTTGGCGTAGCTGTCGGGCTGTCCCAGCAGGTATTTCGTAATGTATTGCAGCACACCGGTATGAGTCAGTCCGGAAACGACGACGAAGAGCACACCGATGGTGATGACGGCTGGCGAACTGATGCCCGAGAAAGCTTCCTTGGCATCGAGCACACCAGTGACAAACAAAATGGCTACGGCGAAGAGGAACACCAGATCGGAACGCAACTTGGTGAACAGCATCACCGTAAACATAGACAGCACGGTAAGGATGGTTATCCAAGCGTGAAAATTAAAGCCTAATAGTTCAAAGTTTTCAATCATGAGAGTATAGATTCTTAGTCGTTAGAATGAAGAGAGAGAGCTTCGGGGGCGAAGTCTCTCTCTCTTTGTGGAATAGGGGCAACTTACTTGTTCACCTGGAACTTAGTGTCGCCATCCTTGAAGAAGGCATTAATCTGCTTGGCAGCTGCAATACCTGCGTTGGTGTTAGCCTCGGCAGTCTGGGCACCCATCTTCTTGGGTGTAGAGAAGTAGCGACCCTCGAACTTGGCGAAGTCGGCATTGGCATCGGGCATGATGTCGGTGACGAACTTCAGGTCCTCACGCTCAGCCATCAGTTTCAGCAATTCTGGCTCGTTGATAACCTCCTTGCGGGCGGTGTTCACGAGAATGCCGCCTTTCTTCATCTTACCTACCAAAGCATAGTTGATGCTCTGCTTAGTCTCAGGAGTAGCGGGGATGTGGAGTGACACCACATCGCATTGCTCGAAAAGTGCTTCCTGATTGGCAACGGCGTGAACACCGGCTTTCTCGATGACCTCAGCGGGGCAGAAGGCGTCGTAAGCATAGACGTCCATACCGAAGCCTTTAGCAATGCGAGCCACGTTGCGTCCAACATTACCGAAAGCGAGGATGCCAAGTTTCTTGCCCATAAGCTCTGTACCGGCCTTGCCGTTATAGAAATTGCGAACGGCAAAGACGAGCAGACCGAACACAAGCTCGGCAACGGCATTGGCATTCTGTCCGGGGGTGTTCTCGGCTACCACGTTGTGGGCAGTAGCGGCTGTGAGGTCGATATTGTCGTAACCGGCACCTGCACGAACCACAATCTTCAGCTGCTTGGCAGCGTCGAGCACCTCGGCATCTACCTTGTCCGAACGTATAATCAGCGCATCGGCATCCTTCACAGCGTCCAACAGCTGTGCCTTCTCAGTATATTTCTCGAGCAGGGCCAGTTCGTTGCCTGCTGCTTCTATCTCTTTGCGAATACCCTCTACAGCTGCGGCTGCAAAAGGCTTTTCTGTTGCAACTAAAACTTTCATTTTATTTATTGAACATTGAATATTGAACATTGAACATTATTATTCGGTTCCTTTTGTCGTCTTGATGATTTTTGTCAGGGTGCCAACTATCTTTTTGCAGTCATCGTAGATGGACTCAAACTGTTTCTCGTCCAATATGTTCGACTCGTGCAGTAGTTCAAGCCAATATTCTGTTTCGTTTGCCTCCTTTAGAGCAATGTTTAATTTGTTAATAAAATCCAATCTACTTTGAGCATTGACACTCTCCCGAACATTGGCACCAATGCTTGTACCGCTTCTCAGAACCTGCTTGGACAAAACATACACTTGTTTTTCTTCCTTTAAAAACATGTATAGTTTAATGATCCTGAGTGAAAATGCCTTGCTGTCTATCAGTATCTGATTGTCGGCACGCATAATGTTCAATGTTCAATGTTCAATGTTCAATGTCCACTCTCGAACTCCTTCATGCAGGCAACGAGGGCATTGCAGCCTTCGATGGTCTGGGCGTTGTAGCACGATGCACGGAAGCCGCCTACCGAGCGGTGACCCTTCACACCGACCATGCCCTTAGAGGTAGCGAAGTCGAGGAAGTCCTTCTCCAGCTCCTTGTACTCGTCGGCCATCACGAAGCAGATGTTCATCAATGAACGGTCGGCAACCTCGGCGGTACCACGGAACATCTTGTTGCGGTCAATCTCGCCATAGACAATCTCGGCACGCTGCTGGGCCAGCTTGTCCATAGCCTCAACACCACCGCTCTTCTTAATCCAGCGAAGTGTCTCGAGTGCAGAGTAGATGGGCACAACGGGAGGAGTATTGAACATAGAACCCTTATCCACATGAGTGCGGTAGTCGAGCATGGTAGGAATCTCACGTGGAGCCTTGCCCAGTGCGTCGTCCTTGACAATGACGATGGTAACACCGGCCATAGCCAAGTTCTTCTGGGCACCAGCATAGATGGCGTCGTACTTGGCAACGTCGATAGGACGACTGAAGATATCAGATGACATATCAGCAATCAGACGTACGGGAACATCAAGGTCCTTGCGAATCTCTGTACCGTAGATGGTATTGTTGGTAGTGATGTGCAGATAGTCGGCATCTGCAGGCACTGTCCATCCCTTTGGAATGAAGGTATAGTTAGCATCGGCAGAAGAAGCTACTTCTACTACCTCACCAAACAACTTGGCTTCCTTCATGGCTTTCTTGGCCCACACACCCGTGTTAAGGTAGGCAGCCTTCTTAATCAGGAAGTTGTAGGGAATCATGCAGAACTCCAGTGAGGCACCACCACCGAGGAAGATAACTGAATAACCCTCGGGAATGGAAAGCAGTTCCTTTACGAGTGCTACGGCCTCGTCAACGACGGGCTGGAAGTCTTTGGCACGATGGCTAATCTCCATCAAAGAGAGACCAGAGCCGTTGAAGTCTAAACACTGTTGAGCGGTCTTCTCGATAACTTCGCGGGGAAGCATGGAAGGACCTGCGTTAAAGTTGTACTTCTTCATTGTCTTGAATGTTTTTAAGATATTTATATATATTTGTTCCTGTTCCTTATTTTATTTAGCACGATAGGACGTTTTGTGCCTTTTTGAATATACGGGTGCGAAATTACAATTTTTTTGTGACACGCCCAAATATTTAAGCAATAATTAAGCAAAAACCCTGTTTTGTGTTGCTTTTTGTCAACTCAGCATGGCAGTTTCCCTGTTCTTTTATCATTTTTTATCTGACAGGTTCGATAATGGTCTTGACCCCCTTTATCTTTTCGCCTTGTGTCTGTTGCAGTACTTGTTTTAGCTTTTCACACTTGACAGCTACGTAGCTATATCGGTCTTTCACGTCAATACGGCCTATCTCGTCGGCCTTCAGTCCACCAATCTTACAGAGAAATCCAACGATGTCGCCCTTGGAAATCTTGTCCTTCTTGCCTTTTCCGATGTAGAGTGTGGCATTCTTCGGAGGGGCTGGGACGTTGACCGTTGAACATTGAACATTGAACATTGACCATTGACCATTGACATACTCGGGAATGTGCTCGTCGCTGTTCAGAATGAAGAACGTACGGCCTGTGGCGTTCCAACGGGCTGTACGCCCCACACGATGGATGTAACCTTCCTCACTCTCGGGCAAATGGTAGTGGATGATGTTTTGGATGTCAGGAATGTCAAGACCTCGCGAAGCCAGGTCAGTGGCCACCAACACATTGGCAGAGCCATTGCTGAAGCGATACAGCTGATCTTCACGCTGGCGTTGTTCCAGTCCGCCGTGGAAACTGCTAATTGTAAATCCCTCGTTTTTCAGATAATTGCTCACGCGTTCTACGGCATTGCGATAGTTCAGGAAGACGATGCTGCTCTCGTCCCCAAAACTCAATAACAATTGCTTGAGGGTGCCAAGCTTGTCTTTCTCGGCACTATGCACCTCATACAAGGTGACACGATCAGAGGTTTGTTCCTCTTCTGGCAAAAAATCAATGAGTGTTCCTTTTTTCGACATGTTGACGAATCCGGGAATCTCATCGGAATTGGTGGCGGAAAGCAGTATGCGACGCTGTAGCCCCGGCAGACTCTTGATGAGTTGCTGCATCTCGGCCTGAAATCCCATTTCCAGACACTTGTCGAACTCGTCGATAACCAAATAGTGGATGCTGTAACGGGAGATGTTCTCCTTAGACAAGTGATCGTTCAGACGTCCTGGCGTACCAAAGACTATCTGTGGCTTAACTTCCTTCAGCACTTTGTGTTCCTCCATAGCAGCGCGTCCGCCATAGCAGGCTGTTGAGCGGATGCCGCAACCCATGCTCTGCAGCACTTGGTGCGACTGCAGTGCCAGTTCTCTGCCAGGAGTGACTACCAGTGCTAAAGGCCATTGACCATTGTCCATTGACCATTGACCATTGATGAGCTGAATCAGGGGTAGGAGGTAAGCCAGAGTTTTGCCCGTTCCGGTGGGAGAAAGTATAACAACATCACCGTCGGAGCCTAGGATGGCTTCGACGGTGTGTTGCTGCATCTCGTTAAGTTGTTCGATGCAAAGCTTATTCAGAATTTTCTGGATGTCCATACTACTTAATCCCCATCCCTTTGGAGGGGGCTATGAGAGAATCTTATTTCTTCTCTTCCTTTTTTTCGGTCTCAGTCTTGAGGGTTGACTTGTAGTGCTTGTTCAGACCATTGATAATATCGTTGGTGATGTCGAAGCGCTTGTTGGCCCACAGGATGTTATCGCCTTGTTTGGTAAGAATCAAATCGTACTTTTTATCCTTGTTGTAAGCGGCCAGGAAGTGCTGTAGGGAGTCGCGAAGCCCTTCGTTATACTTGGCGGTCTCGTTGGCAAGCTCGTTCTCCAGACGGGCCTGAAGTTCCTGAAGACTTTGCTGCTGACGCTGGATGGCTGCCTGCTGGCTCTCTGCCTGCTCACGGCTGGTAAATCCGTTGTTGTTAAGTTTTTGCTGGAAGTTGGCCATAGCACTCTGCAGGGCCTGTCCCTTTTGGTTCAGGGTATTGCGGGCATTGTTGCTTTTCTTTTGCAGAATTAGAGTGAACTCTTTGCAGAACTCATACTGTGTCATCAGCGAGTCAACTTCCACATAAGCAATCTTTACTCCGCCTATAGCATTGTCGGTAGCAGCGGCGGGCTGTTCGTCCATCTTGGGGCTTGCGTTGTTGCAAGAAGCCAGTGCTACGATGGCAGCAGCGGCCAAAAACATGTACTTTTTCATTTTTTCTTTATTTTTGTTGTTTTATTATTATGCTTTATCGCAATCGTCATCATGCTATTCTGACCTCTCTTTCACCGCAAAACGGCTCTTGGTACGCATCTCGCGGTCTTGGTCCATCACGCAGTGGATACCTCTATCCTTCATCGCCTGACTGTCATGAATATGCTGTGAACTAAACTTCCCGTCCTTGCGAAAAATTAGTTTTACGCAGAAAAAAGTCATGCCTATAGCAATTATTAACGTACTTAATAGCAATATATTCACCATAAATGATTAATTTTGCGGGTGCAAAGTTAAGCAATAAATTGCAGAAATCAATAAAATAAACATTAATAATGAATAAAAGTGAGTTAAAACCTGCGGTAGTCTTCGAGCAATTTGCGAAGATTAACCAGATTCCACGCCCTTCGAAGCGTGAAGAGAAAATGATTGAGTATTTGAAATCATGGGGCGAGAGCCACGGGCTGGACACCCAAGTTGATGAAACGGGGAATGTCATTATTCGTAAGCCTGCCACCAAGGGCATGGAAAACCGTAAGACAGTAATCCTGCAGAGTCACATGGATATGGTGTGTGACAAGCTGGTGGACTACGAGATAGATTTTGACAACGACCCCATCAAGACTTTTATTGACGGTGAGTGGCTGACAGCCGAAGGTACTACACTAGGTGCCGATGATGGAATAGGTTGTGCGATGGAACTGGCTCTGTTGGAGTCGAATGATATTGAGCATGGTCCCATAGAGTGTGTCTTCACCCGCGATGAGGAAACGGGGCTTACCGGTGCTGAGGGTATGAAGGCTGGTTTCATGACAGGCGACTTCCTTATCAACCTTGATTCTGAGGATGAAGGTGAAATTTTCGTGTCGTGTGCTGGTGGTCGCAATACCACCGCAAAGTTTAGCTTCCGCCGTGAAGAAGCCCCTGCCGGTTCCTTTTTCCTGCGTGCTCAACTGAAAGGACTTGTGGGTGGACACTCTGGTGACGACATTAACAAGCAGCGTGCCAATGCCATCAAACTGCTGGGACGTTTCCTTTATCAGACCATCAACCGGTACGAAGGGGTCCGTCTGGCTCAGTTCAACTCTGGTAAAATGCATAATGCGATTCCTCGTGACGGACAGTTTGTCATAGCTGTTCCCAATGCCATTAAAGAGAATGTCAAGGCCGACTGGAACGTTTTTGCCGCTGAGGTGGAAGATGAATTCCATGTTACAGACACTCAGATGATATGGACTATGGAGTCTGCCGATGCAGAATCCGTCATTGACGCAGAGGTGGCCCGTAATTTCATCTATGCCATTCAGGCTGTCGATAATGGCATTTACGCCATTTGTCAGGATCCGGAATTGAACGGTATGGTTGAAACATCCAGCAATATTGCCAGTATTGTGACAACAGAAACGGAAATCAATATTGTTTCTTCGCAGCGTTCTAACGTGATGTCTAATCTCGACAATATGTGTGCCACCATTGGGGCCTGCTTCCGTTTGGCTGGTGCCCAAGTGAAGCATTCTGATGGCTATCCTGCCTGGAAGATGCGCTCTCATAGTGAACTGCAGAAGATAGTCAAGGATTCTTATGTCCGCCTGTTCGGTAAGGAGCCTGTTATGCGTGGCATTCATGCAGGTTTGGAGTGTGGACTGTTCTCGGAGCGCTATCCTTCTTTGGATATGGTTAGCTTCGGTCCTACGCTTCGCTTTGTTCATACGCCCGAGGAACGCCTGCATATTCCTACCGTACAGATGGTTTGGGACCATTTGATTGATGTCCTGAAAAATATCCCTCAGAAGTAATGAAACAAAGTGTTTATATAATAATAGGTATGACCTTGCTGCTGTTCGCCTCGTGCGGACAGCGGCACAAGGTGAAATCATCTGTCAAGGAATTCGTAAGTGGTCAGCTAAATCGGGAGGTCAGGTATCTTGATTTTTCTAAAGTTGACAGTACCCGCGCGTTGTCTGACTCTCTAATTAGGGTAATGCGTAGTAAGGGAGGTAAGAATATTTTATACAAGAATCCTTCCGGCACTACGCTGCTCCACATTCGTGCCCAGTATGTGTTGGAGCCTGACACCGTTAGTGCAACTTTCTATCTCGATCCTGCTTCCATGAGAGTCGTGGCATATAAGGAGAACTAAATAGAAATTGGTATGGACTGGATGCATGTTATAGCTGTTGTGGTACTGATTGTTATCGGTGCGGTGATTTATAAAAACAAAAACGGAGAGTGAAGCGGACTGCGATAGTTGGCGGTGGTGCTGCAGGCTTCTTTCTGGCTGTTAACCTAAAGGAGATGGTGCCTGACATGGAGGTGACCATCTTTGAACGTAGTAATAAGGTTCTGGCAAAGGTGGAGGTTTCTGGAGGAGGACGGTGTAACTGTACGAATTCATTTGATGAAATCAACGATTTACAGTATGCCTATCCCAGAGGTCACCGACTGCTAAAGCGTCTATTTAAAAACTTTGATCACAAGGATGCCTACAGATGGTTTGAAGACCATGGGGTGGAATTGGTTACTCAGGATGACCAATGCGTGTTTCCTAGAGCACAAGACTCACATGCTATCATTGACTGCTTCCTCGGACTGGCACAACGTTATCATATTAAGCTCTACAAGGGGAGGAAAGTACAAAGCTTAGATGAGCTTAAATCGTTTGATTACATTGCAGTTACAACAGGTGGCTCACCCAAAGGTGAAGGACTACGCTGGCTCAACGCAATAGGGCAGGAGATAGAAGCGCCTGTGCCCTCACTTTTTTCCTTGAGCATTGATGACAAACAGCTGACGGCTTTGCAAGGATTGGTTGTGAATGAAGCATTGGCTTTCATCCCAGGAACGAAAATGAAGGCGAAAGGTGCTTTGCTGATAACCCATTGGGGTATGAGTGGGCCGGCCATCTTGAAACTGTCGAGTTATGCAGCGCGCTTGCTGGCAGAGCATGATTATCGTCACTCCATCAGCATCAGATGGACATCTATGACGGATGCAGAGGTGCAAGAATGCCTAGCTGAAACGATAATTAGGGAACCTCATAAGCAATTGACCACCTTCTGTCCGTTACAACTGCCTCAGCGACTATGGGTGTATTTGTTGGAGAAATCCTTGGGTGAGCGGAGCAGGAATAGATGGAGCGAAGTGAATAAAAAGGATGTAAACAGGCTTGTGAATATGGTAACGAACGATGTTTACCAAACGAGCGGGAGAGGCACTTTTAAAGATGAGTTTGTGACATGTGGAGGGGTGTCGCTGAATGGCGTGAATGTTCAGACGCTGGAGAGTAAAAAAGTCAAGAACCTGTATTTTGCCGGTGAGGTGCTGGATATTGACGGAATCACAGGTGGATTCAACTTTCAGGCAGCCTGGACAACAGCATTCACGGTGGCTAAGGCCATTTGTGAAGCAGAAAAACAAGCATGATTTTTTGTATTTCCCAAAATTATTTGTAACTTTGCACTCGCTTTGAAGCAGGGGTACTTGCAACCGCATGGTTGGCACGGCGGAAGGACCGTCATGTTAAACCCCCTTTCGCTCGAGCTTAGCTCGCTTCGCTCGCGAAGAACAAAACAAGAATTATGGAACAAGACAGAAAAAAAGTGAGTGTACTGTTTATGCTTTTCGGCACACTTTTTTGCGTCTGCCTGATTACGGCAAACGTATTGGAAACAAAGCAATTGTCATTTGGACCGATTAACCTCACGGCAGGTGTTATCGTATTCCCTGTAAGTTATATTATCAACGATGTGGTGTGTGAGGTGTGGGGATACCAGCGCACCCGTATGCTGATATGGATGGGATTTGCCATGAACTTCTTCTTTGTCATTATGGGTGCAATAGCCGACTGGATTCCAGGAGCTCCCTATTGGCATGGAGATGAAGGATTCCACGTAATCTTCGGACTGGCTCCACGTATTGCGCTGGCTTCGTTTATTGCTTTTATCACGGGCTCATTTATTAATGCGTATGTCATGAGTCGTATGAAACTTTCTGCTAGGGAAAGTGTGTCGTTTAAGAAAAGTTTCTCAGCGCGCGCGATATTGAGTACGGTATTCGGTGAAGTGACAGACTCCATTATCTTCTTCCCGCTGGCTTTAGGTGGTGTGGTACCCTGGGAGGAAATGCCTTCGCTGATGATTTCTCAGGTGGCGCTGAAGACGCTCTATGAAATTCTGGTGTTGCCCGTAACTATCCGTGTGGTAGAATATACGAAGAAGCGCGATAATGAAGACGTGTATGATGAAGAAATTAACTACAACATCTTTAATATTTTGAAAATATGAACAGAGAGCAAGAAGGTTTGCAACAGTTGGGCAGGAAAACGGAGTATAAGATGACCTATGCCCCAGAGGTTCTGGAAACATTTGAGAACAAACACAAGGGAAACGACTACTGGGTACAGTTCAATTGTCCAGAGTTTACGAGTCTGTGCCCTATTACGGGACAACCCGACTTTGCCGAGATAAAGATATTTTATATTCCAGGCGAGAGGATGGTTGAGTCAAAAAGTTTGAAGCTCTATCTGTTCTCTTTCCGCAATCATGGCGACTTCCATGAGGATTGCGTGAACATCATCATGAAAGATCTGGTGAAGTTGATGCAGCCTAAATATATAGAGGTAGTAGGACTGTTTACTCCGCGTGGTGGTATATCTATCTATCCCTATGCCAACTATGGACAGCCAGGAACAAAATACGCTGCCCTTGCAGAGCAGCGTATGATGAATAGGCAAATGGTGTGATTATGATGTTGTAATGTCTAATAATAATGATTAATTTCTAATACATTTTTCAATATAAATCATCACTGTTCTTTTTTCCTGTAATAAGATTGTTCGTGGCCTGGGAACTGGAGTATCAGCGTGTCTTGGCGAAGCAGGCGAATGTCAACGGTATCAATAGTGGGCACATCGCCTTCTTTTGAGAACCCGGCAATGGTATCGGCTTTCAAGATAATGCGCCCATTGAAGATATGCCAGTCTGTGTAACGCTTGACTTCTGGATATTCTACAGGAGTCATGTCGTCAGTTGTTGTCTGGCGGAAAACTCCTCCGCGGACCGTGGTACCATGGTCACTTTTCAGACGGAGGGAGTACTCGCGAGGAGCCATCCATTTTTTTAACAAAGAGTCAGGGATTCGCTCCATCATACGACGTTGCATACGCTTGGACATCTTATCCATAGAACGAAGGGTAGGGGTGACCATATAGCACCAAGTGCCACAGAGTATTTCCAAATTGATAACCATTAATGCTTCTACGGTATCCTCAGGATTAACAATGACAGCCAGATCGTCTCCGATATGCGGACGTCCGAAAATCCGATGGTTTTGCCAAGCATTTATAATGTCAAACGTATCAAGGCTTGCCGCACCATAAGGCAAGAATACCAGAATGGAGTCGGTAGAGCCGTCGCAGGCGAGTCCATAACGAGTGGAGTCACCGGGCATGGTCTTATAGACATCTGTTTCGGCACTGTCGGAAGGGGACTGTTGAAGACCTCCGCAAGCTGCAATAACCATGCAGACTATAGCACTTAGAAAAAGGCTTTTATTCATATTATTTTATTTGTTTTGGGTGCAAAGATACAAATTTTCCGCTTTTCCATACGCTGTTTTGCAAATTTTTCGTACCTTTGCACTAATAATTAGAAATCAAACCTTATTATCAGATATGAAAAAGAAAATCAAATTCAGTCTTGTCTACCGCGATATGTGGCAGTCGTCAGGCAAGTTTCAACCTCGTAAAGATCAGTTAGAGCGCATCGCTCCCGTTATTATCGACATGGGTTGTTTTGCCCGTGTGGAAACGAATGGTGGTGCCTTCGAACAGGTTAACTTGTTGGCAGGAGAGAATCCAAACGATGCTGTTCGTGCTTTTTGTAAACCTTTCAATGAGGCAGGTATCCAAACCCACATGTTGGATCGTGGCTTGAATGCCCTGCGAATGTATCCTGTCCCTGACGACGTACGTGAGTTGATGTACAAGGTAAAGAAAGCTCAGGGTGTGGATATTCCCCGCATTTTCTGTGGACTGAACGATACCCGTAATATTATCCCAAGTATTAAGTGGGCCAAGGCTGCGGGTATGATTCCGCAGGCTACCCTGTGTATTACTACGAGTCCTGTACACACGGTAGAATACTATTCCGCTATTGCCGATGAGGTTATTGCCGCTGGTGCTGAGGAGATATGTCTGAAAGATATGGCAGGTATTGGACAACCTGCTTTGCTAGGTGCATTGACCAAGAGCATTAAGACCAAGCATCCTGATATAATCATTCAGTATCATGGCCACTCTGGTCCAGGCTTGTCAATGGCTTCTATCCTCGAGGTATGTAACAATGGTGCAGATATTATTGATACAGCTATCGAACCGTTGTCATGGGGTAAGGTGCATCCCGATATCATCTCTGTTCAGTCCATGCTGAAGAATGAGGGCTTTGAGGTTGCTGAAATCAACATGAATGCTTATATGCAGGCTCGTTCTTTGACTCAGGAATTCATTGACGACTGGTTGGGCTATTTCATCAACCCCGCCAACAAGCACATGTCCAGCCTATTGCTGGGTTGTGGCCTTCCTGGTGGTATGATGGGTTCGATGATGGCAGATCTGGGTGGTATCCATAGTGCTATCAACAAGTTGCGTGTGAAGAAAGGTGAGCCTGAGCTGAACATTGACGATATGTTGGTGAAGCTGTTTAATGAGGTTGAATATGTATGGCCTCGTGTGGGTTATCCCCCATTGGTGACTCCATTCTCTCAGTACACCAAGAACATAGCATTAATGAACCTGCTTACAATAGAACAAGGTAAAGGCCGATATGCCATGATGGATGATGCCATGTGGGGTATGATTCTGGGTAAGAGTGGCAAGATTCCTGGTGAAATTGCTCCAGAACTGAAAGAACTGGCAGCTAAGCAGGGTAGGGAGTTTACAGATGTTGATCCACATACCTTATTGGAGAATGCATTACCTGCCTTCCGTAAAGAGATGGACGATAACGGATGGGAATATGGCAAGGATGACGAGGAACTCTTCGAACTCGCTATGCATCCAGAGCAATATCGTGTATTCAAGAGCGGTATGGCAAAGAAGAACTTCCTGGCAGACCTTCAGAAGCAGAAAGACGCCACATTGGGCTCCAAGATGAGTCCTGCAGAGTTGGCTGCTTTCAAACACGCCAAGGCTGATGCCCTGACAGCTCCTGTTGCAGGTCAGGTATATTATGAATTCTCTGGTGAGGGTGCTTGCGAACCTTGTCTGGAGCCTTTCGTCGGTCAGCAGTATAAGGAAGGCGACACCTTCTGCTATATCCAAGCATCATGGGGTGAGATTGTTCCTATCCCTGCTGCTTTGGGAGGAAAACTTGTTGAGGTAGCTGCCAAGCAAGGCGCAAAGGTGCGTCGAGGCGACAACCTTGGCTGGATTGAGAGAAGCCAGAAATGAGCATCAATGGTTGTCGGACAAGTCAAATTTGAAAGACTTTCATGGATTATCAAGCAATCATTAATAAATATTACCCTGCGGACGATGAACTCCGCAGGGTTTTATTACATCATAGCAGGCAAGTTGCTGACAGGGCTTTGCAGATAGCCAGAAAACACAAGGAACTGCCCGTTGACTTGCAATTCTTGGAGGAAGCTGCTATGTTGCACGATTTGGGAATCTTCCGTTGTGATGCACCTTCTATCCATTGTCATGGTACGGAACCTTATATTCGTCACGGTCAAATAGGAGGTGAACTGCTTAGAGCAATGGGATATGAACGGCATGCCCGTGTGTGTGAACGTCATACGGGAACAGGCCTGCCTGGCTTTGAACCTCAAACTTTAGAGGAAGAAATTATCTGCTATGCGGATAAGTTCTATTCAAAATCGAAACCTCAAAGGGTGTTTTCCGTCATGGAAGCAGCGCAGAGCCTGGAAAAGTTCGGCGCGCCAGGAGTTCGCAAGTTCTTGGAATGGGCTGAAAGGTTTGAGTGAATGGTTGAAAGCGTAATAATTTACGTTAAATGATTGAAAGGTAGGCAGATTTCCATAAATAATTCGTAATTTTGCAGCCGTGAAAAAAGAGACGCTTGTTTTCTTGTTGCTTTTCGCCATTCTTTTTGTGTTGGCGGATGTGCCTAGACTGCACTTTCCACAAGAGGAAAGAGCAAGCGACTCAATTCCTGCAAAGGTACCCCAAAAAGTCCGGACTGCTGTCCCATCCCTTCAAAGTGATTCTCTTAGAAATAAGTCTCTGCAGGCGGATTCCCTGCTTGCTGATTCCTTGATGCGTGATTCACTGTTGAAGAACGATACATCACAGATGGATTCATTGCATAAGGCTATCTGGCTATACAACAAGGCCATTGACGACTCGTTACGTGCAGACTCCATCAACCGTCAGCGTAAGAATGGTATTGATGCACCAGTACATTATACGGCAGAGGACTCGATGACCTACGAAGGTGAGACGGGTATAGCCCACCTTTATGGCAAGTCGAGTGTAAAATATGAGGATATGGACCTCCAAAGCGACCAGATCTACATGTCGTTGGACTCCAGTCTGGTACATGCTACAGGTTCGCAAGATACGGCAGGTGTGAAGTTTGGTACTCCTATCTTTAAGATGGGCAACGATACCTACGAGACGGACACCATGGCCTTTAATTTCAAAACCAAGAAGGGTATCATCAGCAATGTATATACAGAACAGGACGATGGTTTCATGACCTCGGAGATTTCGAAGCGTAATGCGGAGGGAGAGATGTTCCTGTATCACGGGCGCTATACAACCTGCGATGAGCCCCATCCGGATTTCTATTTTGCCATGTCGAGAGCCAAGGTGCGCCCGGGCAAGAACGTGGTATTCGGACCAACATACCTGGTGGTGGCTGACGTACCACTGCCCTTTGCCATCCCATATGGCTTCTTCCCCTTTACCAAGAGCTACTCCTCTGGTTTCATCATGCCAACCTACGGAGACGAGACCTCGCGAGGTTTCTATCTGCGTGATGGTGGTTATTACTTTGCCATCAGTGACAAGATGGACTTGAAACTGATAGGCGAAATTTATACCAAGGGATCGTGGGGTATTTCTGCAGCTTCGAATTATCGTAAGCGTTATCGTTTCAGTGGCTCGTTCCTGG
Source organism: uncultured Prevotella sp. (assembly GCA_946402275.1). Taxonomy (GTDB): domain Bacteria; phylum Bacteroidota; class Bacteroidia; order Bacteroidales; family Bacteroidaceae; genus Prevotella. The sequence continues at coordinate 6,328 of CAMIVY010000039.1, read as the reverse complement.
CCAGTTACCAGAATTCGGTGGAAGGCGAAAGGAATATGCCGGACTATAATAAGACAACCAGTTTCAAGTTGCAATGGAGTCACAGACAGGATGCCAAGGCCAATCCTTACCGAACCTTGTCGGCCAGTGTGAACTATGCCACGACGAGTTATGAGCGTAACAACTTGACTTCGATGTATAACCCTCAGGCCCTCACTCAGTCCACCCGAACATCTTCTATCAGGCTGGGTTCCACCTTCTCAAGTATCGGTATGACGATGGATGCTACCGTTACAGCCAACCAGAACATGCGCGACTCTACAGTTGACCTGACACTTCCCCAGTTGAACATTTCCATCTCGCGTTTCTATCCCTTCAAGCGTAAGCACGCTGTAGGTAAGGAGCGCTGGTATGAAAAACTGTCATTGCAATATTCGGCAAATATTCAGAATACCATCCATACCAAGGAGGAAAAACTGATGAGCTCCAGCTTTACCAAAGACTGGCGCAATGGTATAGAACATCGCCTCCAGACGAATGGTAACTTCACCCTGTTCGGATACCTGAATATCAACCCGTCGTTTAACCTTACCGACCGTATGTACACCCAAAAGTATAAGCGCTCCTGGGATACGGAGAAACAGCGTGAGGTAGTTGATACGCTACAGGGCTTTTACAACAACTACAACTGGAGCTTTAGTGTTAGTGCATCCACGAAGCTCTATGGATTCTATGTGCCTAATCGTAAGTTGTTTGGTGATAAGATACAGGCGGTTCGCCATGTGTTCACCCCATCCGTCAGCTTCAGTTATGCACCAGACTTCAGCGCATCGCGTTATGGCTTCTGGGATGTCTATCAGAAGACCGATAAGGATGGAAATGTGTCGATGGTAGAGTATAACCAGTATCAAGGTACGCTGTTTGGCGGTCCGGGTAAAGGTAAGACGGGTAGTATCTCCATGGATATCTCCAACAATATTGAGATGAAAGTCAGGTCCGACGATGACTCCACAGGTTTCAAGAAAATCAGTATCATCGACGAGTTGGGCGCTTCTATGTCCTATAATATGGCTACGGACATTCGTCCTTGGAGCGACCTTTCAACACGTCTTCGCCTCAAATTGTCGAAAAGCTATACGTTCACGTTGAATGCCGTCTTCGCCACCTATGCTTATGAGGCTGACTCTGTGGGCGCCCGTCCTTACATTGGTAATCGTACGGAGTATAGCTATGGCCGTTTCGGACGTTTCCAGGGCATGTCGCAGAACCTGCACTACACGTTGGACAATAAGAAGGTTGCTAACTTCTTCAAATGGCTGCGTGGTGAGAGGGTTAAGAAAGATGACAAGGATAAGAAAGGTAAGGATAACGAATATGATACTGGAGTTGACACCAACCTGGATAATCAAATGGAGGCAGGTAAGCATGGTGCCCATAAGGAAGATGCAGGAATGGCGGAGACGGATGAAGACGGATATATGGCCTTCAATGTGCCCTGGTCGCTGAGTATCGGCTATGGTATTACCATGCGTGAGAATACATCCGGCAGTTTCAACTATGACCGTATGCGCTATCCTTATAAGTTCACGCAGAACCTTAACTTTAGTGGAAACGTCCGCATTTCAGACGGCTGGAACATCACCTTCTCGTCTGGTTATGACTTCGAGAGCAAGAAGATATCCATGACTACGGCATCGCTCAGTCGCGACCTGCACTGTTTCAATATGTCGTGCTCGGTGGTGCTGGCGCCTTACACCAGTTATAACTTCTCGTTCCGTTGTAATGCTGCTACGTTAACTGATGCGTTGAAGTATGACAAACGCAGTTCATACTCCAACGCCGTTCAGTGGTATTAATATAGTAGTTTGTTATTGAAGGATTGCCTTCAGGGAATTTTCCTCACCGACAATCCAGATGATGTCGCCTTCCATGAAACGACGCTTAGGACTGAAGGGTGACAGGTTTTCCTTTCCTTCTTCCAGACCTACTACCATACAGCTGTAGATGTCTCGAATGCCACTCTCCTCCAACGTCTTTCCGATGAAAGGACTGTCGGCGCCTATAATCAGCTGTCGCAGTTTCATTTCTCGCTTTTCCAGGTTCGGGTCTTCGCCCAACACTTGTTCGCTGATAGCCTGTCCGAACTTGGCCAATTGGTCGTCGCTTCCTATCACCTGTAACTTATCGCCGGGGAAGATAATATAATTGCCGTCGGGAATGTTCAGCCGATGGTTGGCACGCAGAATGCTGGACACGTGGACACCATATTTGCGCCCGAGATCCAGTTGGCGTAAGGTAGAGCCCATCCATTGGGAATCCATAGGGACAGTAAAATCTGCAATGTGCACATCACGATCCAGGAGTCTTCCCTCATAGAGCGGGCGTTTCTTTCCATGCACCTGAGCCTCTATTTCTCTGGAGCGCAGGTTCATGATAAAGAGTCGTTCCATGCGGATGCTCCTGTTCTTGATTCTGCGCGACAGCACCACCATCAGCACGACTACGATTCCAATGGTTATCATGACGGCATTGGAGAAACGGCTCAGATAATGGCAGATATAGAAAATGAAGGCCACCGCAATGACAGCCCGCACCAGAATGGTAAACAGCAAGGGCAGTCGGTTACGGTTGCTCTCAGCCCACAATGCCCTGTATTCCGGGCTGCGGTTCTTCTTCATCACCATCGCACGAAGGAAGGGTGCTATGATAAGGATGGTTAGCACACCCGTTATGCCGTTGGCGTACCAGTGCAGCTCCTGTCCGGGCAGCAACTGTCGGAAGAAGGGCAGTGCAAAGGTAAACATGATGGCAATGGCTGCAGAGGTGAGGATAGAGTAAACGATGGTGTTGATGGCCATTTGTGCCAGCATTTTCTTCCATTTGCTCTGCTCGTTGGTGTTGGGCTGACTCATGCTCAAATGGTTCAGCATCTTGATAATCTTGCTGGGCAGTCGCTTCTCCAGATGAGCATAGGCAGGGGTGGAGAGCCTTATCATGTAGGGAGTCAGGAACGTTGTGATGACGGAAACAGCCACTACCACAGGATAGAGGTAGTCGCTGATGACGCCTAACGACAAGCCCAGCGAGGCGATGATGAAGGAGAACTCACCAATCTGCGCCATCGAGAATCCGCAACGCATGGCAGACTTCAGCGATTCACCACCCAGCATGAACGACAGGCTTCCGAAGATGCTCTGTCCTATCAGGATGGTCAGTACCAGTGCTATGATGGGAAAGGCATATTCCACCAGGATATCTAGATCGACCAGCATGCCTACAGATACGAAGAAGATGGCGCCAAACAGGTTTTTCACAGGCTCTACCAGTTTCTCGATATGTTCGGCCTCCACCGTTTCAGCCAGGATACTTCCCATGATGAAGGCACCGAATGCCGACGAGAATCCTACCTTGGTGGAGAACACGGCCATCGCACAGCACATGCCTATGGCTACTACCAGCATCACCTCGTCGTTTATCAGCTTGCGCACCCTGCGCAGGAACAGCGGGATGGCAAAGATGCCCACCACCAGCCACAGCACCAGGAAGAAGCCAATCTTCATCACCGAACCCAGCATCTGCCCTCCGTCGGGGTTGTTGCCCGAGGCGATGGCACTCAGCATCACCATCATAACGATGGCCAGGATATCTTCCAGTATGAGTACGGACATGACCATTCCTGCAAACTGCTGTTGGCGCAGTCCTAAGTCGTCGAAGGCCTTATAGATAATGGTGGTTGAAGACATGGCCAGCATACCTCCCAGGAAGATGCAGTCCATTCTGGGCCAATTGAACAATTGTCCCGCAAGGACGCCGAGCATCGACATACAAAAGATAATGGTGATGGTTGATATAATGGGAGAGGCTCCCATTTTCAGGATTTTCTTGAACGAGAAGTCAAGACCCAGCGAGAACAGCAGGAACATCACACCGATGTCTGCCCACAGATGAATGTTCTCGGTGTCGGCCACGCTGGCTGTCAGGGGCATGTGGGGCGATACCAGGAATCCGGCAACAATGTAGCCCAGCACCAGTGGTTGTTTCAGTCGTTTGAATATCAGCGTCACAACACCGGCAACCACTAGCATCAACGCCAAGTCTTGTATCATCGTGGGTATTTCCATCTTCTCTAATTATTCACTCTTCACTATTTTCTATTCACTATTCACTATTCACTATTCACTAGGGCGTAGCCCGCTTTCACTAGGGCGAAGCCCGCTCACTCGTTGTATCCTGCCGTTAGTTCGCAAATTTTTACCACGACCTGCATGGCCTTCTCCATCGACTGGATGGGCACAAACTCGTATGGTCCGTGGAAGTTGATGCCACCGGCGAAGATGTTGGGGCAGGGGAGACCCTTGAATGACAGCTGGGCACCGTCCGTACCGCCGCGTATGGGCTTCACCTTCGGGCTGATACCTACCTCTTGCATGGCTTTCAGCACCAGGTCGATGACGTGCATCTGCGGGTCTATCTTCTCCTTCATATTATAATACTGGTCGTTGACCACAGCCTCTACCGTGCCCTCACCGTATTTCTCGTTCATGCGGTCAGCACACTGGCTGATGAATCGCTTGCGGTCCTCGAATTTGTCGCGGTCGTGGTCGCGGATGATGTACGACAGCTTGGCCTGTTCGATGTTCGACGTGATGCCCAACAGGTGGTAGAATCCCTGATAGCCCTCTGTTGTCTCAGGCGTCTCATCCTCAGGCAACATCTTGGCAAACTCAGCGGCCAGCGCGTTGGCATTCACCATCTTGCCCTTGGCATATCCAGGATGCACACTCACGCCCTTGATGGTGATCTTGGCGGATGCAGCATTGAAGTTCTCAAACTCCAGTTCGCCTACATCGCCGCCGTCCATCGTATAGGCCCATTCGCAACCGAATTTCTCCACGTCAAAGTGGTGGGCGCCCATGCCTATCTCCTCGTCGGGGTTGAAGGCGATGCGGATTTTTCCGTGCCTGATCTCCTTATGTTCCTGCAGATAGACCATTGCCTGCACGATTTCAGCTATGCCCGCCTTGTCGTCGGCTCCCAGCAGGGTGGTGCCGTCGGTCACAATGAGGTCTTCGCCCACATGCTGCAACAGTTCGGGAAATTTCTTCGGCGACATCACGATATTGTCACATCTTCCACCACTCACCTCAGACCTCTCACCTTTTAACAGAATGTCGCTGCCGTCGTAGTTGTGCACAATTTGTGGCTTGATGTCGGCACCCGAGCAGTCGGGGCTTGTATCGTAGTGCGAAATGAAGCCGATGGTAGGTATGTCCTCCTTCGTGTTGGCTTTCAGCGTGGCGTAGATGTAACCTTTCTCGTCCATCTCCACATCGTCCAGTCCTTCACGTTCCAGTTCCTTCTTCAGAAATTCTGCGAAAATAAGTTGTTTGCTTGTACTAGGCACCGTCTGGCTGTCCTCAGCCGACTGGGTATCGAACTTGGTGTAGTTCAAAAATCTTTCAGTAATATCCATAATTATTCCGAATTTTTTGCAAAGGTACGATTTTTTTTTCGTAATTTTGCACAAACTAACGACTAAAACATCAAAAATTATTAAACAATGAAGCATGTTATTTGTGTACACACGGCCATGGCTCTGGTGGAGCCGTTGACCCAGCTTTTCAAGGAGCTCTTGCCCGAAGTGAATGTTAATCACATTGCCGACTCGTCGCTCATCAAGGAGGTGATAGCCAACAATCAGGTGACGCCTGCCGTGCGCCGCCGTCTGCTGTCTTATTACAATGCCGCTGCTGATGCCGGTGCCGACGTGGTGTTCAACACGTGTTCCAGCGTGGGCGACGTGGCTGACTATGGCAACCAGTATGCCCGCATTCCCGTGTTCCGTATCGACCAGCCGATGGCTGCTGAGGCTGTGGCTAAGTATGACCGCATCGGTGTCATTTCGACCTTGCCCACCACGTTAGACCCCACTTGCCGCCTGTTGCAGAACGAGGCTAAGAAGGCGGGTCGCGAGGTTGTGCTCGTTGAAGGACTGGCTGACGGTGCCTTTGCCGCCGGACAGAGTGGCGATGGCGAGACCCACGACCGTCTGATTGCTGAGGCTGCCCAGCGCATAGCCTCGCAGGTCGATATGTTCGTGCTGGCACAGGGCTCTATGGCCCGTATGGAGCAGCGACTCTCCGAACTGACGGGCAAGCCGGTACTTTCTAGTCCCGTTTTGGGTGTCAAGGGGCTTCGTAAGTTCTTGGGTCTCTAATGTTTAATGTTCTTTGACCTAAAGGTGCAAAGCGACCCAAGGGTCGAGCGCAATGTTCAATGTTCAATGTTCAATGGTCAATGTTCAATGGTCAATGTTCAATGTTCAATGGTCAATGTTCAATGTTCAATG
>CAMIVY010000038.1 GCA_946402275.1 uncultured Prevotella sp. | reverse complement strand
GAGCCGATAGCCGGACTCGAACCGGCGACCCACGCATTACGAATGCGTTGCTCTACCAACTGAGCCATATCGGCAGCTTTTCAAAGATCTCTTGCTCGAAAGCGGTTGCAAAGGTACGAATAAACGAGCAAAAAACCAAAGAAAAAATCAATTTTCTTTGTTTTTTCGAGTGAAAGTATCTTAACCGAAGGTAAAGTACTTATTTTAAATGAGAAATGAGAAATATAAACTCATTAACATTTTTTAGCCATGTGCCTCTTGTGTCAGCTTTTCTTTGAGGAATTTTCCTGTCAGGCTTTTCTCGCAGGCCGCTATCTGTTCAGGTGTTCCACATGCTACCACTTCGCCACCGCGATCGCCTCCGTCAGGTCCCATGTCGATGATATGGTCGGCACATTTGATGATTTCCATGTTGTGCTCGATGATGAGGATGGTGTGGCCTCGTGCTATCAGGGCGTTGAAGGCTTCCATCAGTTTCGCTATATCATGGAAGTGCAGACCCGTTGTTGGCTCGTCGAAGATGAACAGGGTGGGCTCTTGCTTCTCTTGCCCGATGAAGTAGGCCAACTTTACACGCTGGTTCTCACCTCCCGAGAGGGTTGATGAGCTTTGTCCCATCTTGATATATCCCAGTCCGACATCCTCCAGTGGCTTCAGTCTGTTTACGATGGTTTTCTGCTTGTGTTCCGCGAAGAACTGGATGGCCTCGGTGATGGTCATGTTCAGGATGTCGTCAATGTTCTTGTCCTGGAACTTCACGTCCAAGATGTCGTGCTTGAAACGTTTGCCGTGACAGGCCTCGCACTCCAATATCAAGTCGGCCATGAACTGCATCTCTACGGTGATGACGCCTGCACCTTTACATTCGTCACAGCGTCCTCCATCGGCATTGAACGAGAAATACTGGCTGGAAAAGCCCATCTGCTTAGCCAAAGGCTGATCGGCATAGAGGTCGCGAATGGCATCATAGGCCTTGACATAGGTGGCAGGATTCGAGCGTGAGGATTTGCCGATGGGGTTCTGGTCAACGAACTCCACGTGCTTCACGGCCAGATAGTCTCCTTCCAATCCCATGTACTCACCAGGAGCGTCGCAGACGCCACCCAGATGGCGTTTCAGGGCAGGGTAGAGGATACCCTTTACGAGGGATGATTTCCCGCTTCCACTGACACCGGTGATGACCGTCATTACGTTCAGTGGTATCTCGACGTCTATGCCCTTAAGGTTGTTCATGCGGGCTCCCTTTACCACGATTTTCCTGTTCCAGGGACGGTGACTCGCGGGAACGGGAATGGTCTCTTCGTGAGTAAGGTAGCGAAGGGTATGACTCTTGTTGATGTCTGATGTCTGATGTCTGATGTCTGAGGGGAGGGGGCCTTTGAAGACAATCTCACCACCCAGTCGCCCTGCATCCGGACCTACGTCTATCAGGTAGTCGGCAGCACGCATAATCTCTTCGTCGTGTTCTACTATAACTACCGTGTTGCCGATATCCCTCAGTTCTTTTAGCACTTTTATCAGCCTGTCTGTATCACGGGAATGCAGACCGATGCTTGGCTCGTCAAGGATATACAAGGAACCTACGAGCGAGGAACCCAACGAGGTGGTAAGGTTGATGCGCTGGCTCTCGCCTCCGCTCAGCGAGTTTGACATACGGTTCAGCGTGAGATAACCCAGTCCCACATCTAACAGGAACTGTAGTCTTGAATTGATTTCCGTGAGTAGCCTTTTGCCAATCTGCTGTTCCTGAGGGGTTAGTTCTACCTGGTCGAACCATTGCTTCAGGCGCACGATAGGCATCTGCACCAGATCGCTGATGCTTCGTCCTCCTATCTTCACATATTCCGCCTCTGACTTCAGTCGCGTACCATGACATTTGGGACATGTCGTCTTACCACGATAGCGGCTGAGCATAACGCGATACTGTATCTTGTATTGATTGTCCTTCACCATCTGGAAGAAGGCGTCAATAGACACTTGCTCGTCCTTGCTACGCCCTTTGTCCGAGGGCAGTCCGTGCCATAGCTGGTCTTTCTGCTTCTGTGTCAGTTTATAGTAGGGCTCGAAAATAGGGAAGTCGTCTTTCATGGCCCTGCGACAGAACTCTTCTTTCCACATCTTCATCTTCTCCCCATGCCAGCAGACAACACATCCGTCATAGACAGAGAGTGTCGTGTTGGGAATGACCAGATGCTCGTCGATGCCCATCACCTTGCCGAAACCTTGGCATTCAGGGCAAGCACCCGCAGGAGAGTTGAACGAGAAAAGATTGTCAGAAGGCTCTTCGAATGTCATCCCGTCAGCTTCGAAACGCATGGAGAAATCGTAGCTGATATTAGACGGCAGGAACATCAGCCGGCACTCGCCGTGACCTTCGTAGAATGCCGTTTCTGCAGAATCGACCAGACGTGATATGACATCCTTGGCATCATCTACAGACAAACGGTCTATCACGAGATAGAGGTCTGAGGGCTGAGGGGTGAGGTCTGAGGGCTGGGATGAAAGGTAGTCGTCAATGCGCATAATATTGCCACTGACGGCAATACGCGCATAGCCGTTCTGCAAAAACAATTTCAGCTGTTGCTCAATGCTTCGCTCTTTGGTAGCACGGATGGGAGCCATCACCACATATTTGGTACCCTGCGCATACTGGCGTGTACAGGTTATGATGTCCTCCGTGGAGTGTTTCTTAACCTCTTGTCCGCTGATGGGCGAGTAGGTACGTCCGATGCGGGCATACAACAGGCGCAGGTATTCGTATATCTCAGTGGTGGTACCTACTGTCGAGCGCGGATTTCTGGAAATGACACGTTGCTCAATAGCAATGGCGGGTGGCAGTCCTTTGATGTAATCGCACTCCGGTTTGTTCATGCGCCCCAGGAATTGGCGTGCATAGCTCGACAAACTTTCCACATAACGGCGCTGTCCCTCTGCATACAAGGTGTCGAAGGCCAGCGACGATTTTCCACTGCCTGACACGCCAGTCACCACGACCAGTTTTCCACGGGGTATCTTCAGGTCAACATTCTTCAGGTTGTTGACTCTTGCCCCTTTTATCTCGATGCAGTCACTCATTGGCAGATTTGTACTCCTTTATTTGTTGAACGACAATTCGTCCTTGCCTTCCACCTTATTAATATATATAGTAGAACCTGCCTCCAGGTCACCGTTGACAATCAGTTCCGAGATGCCGTCTTCAATATACGATTGGATGGCTCTTTTCAAAGGACGGGCACCAAACTGTACGTCGTAGCCTTTCTCTGCGACAAATGATTTAGCCTCGTCGCTCAGTTCTATCTGGTAGCCTAAGTCACCAATGCGCTTGTACAGACCTTTCAACTCTACGTCTATGATTTGCTTGATGGCTGTCAGGTCCAGCTGGTCGAAGGTGATAATCTCATCCAGGCGATTTAGGAATTCCGGTGAGAACTGTTTCGACAGTGCCTTCTGCACAATTTGCCGGGCATGTTCCTTGTCCTGCTCGTTCAGCATCAGCGAAGAACTGGAGGTGTTGAAACCAACACCGCGTCCGAACTCCTTCAACTGACGTGTTCCCGCATTCGAGGTCATAATAATCACCGTGTTGCGGAAATCCACAAAGCGTCCATTACCGTCGGTCAGACGACCTTCGTCCAGCACTTGTAGCAACAGGTTAAACACATTGCCGTGGGCTTTCTCTATCTCATCAAGAAGAACGATGGAGTAGGGGCGACGACGCACACGTTCTGTCAGTTGTCCGCCTTCCTCGTAGCCTACATATCCTGGAGGTGCACCAATCAGTCTTGACACGTTGAATGACTCAGTGTATTCGCTCATATCCACTCGAATCAGCGCGTCAGCCGAACCGAACATGAACTCAGCGAGTTTCTTGGCGAGATAAGTTTTACCTACACCTGTAGGACCCAGGAACATGAAGGCACCTATCGGGTGGTTCGGGTCTTTCAGTCCTACGCGATTGCGCTGAATGGCACGTACCATTTTGTCGATTGCCTTGTCCTGGGCAATCACCTGACTCTTAAGTTGCTGCGCCATGCCTTTCAGTCGGATGCCTTCCTCCTGAGCCATGCGTTGTACAGGAACACCTGTCATCATGGAAACAACATTTGCCACCTCGTCGGCAGTCACTGTCTCCCTTACATCGCTCTCGCCTTCGAGCCACTTGCGGTTCAGTTCCTGCAGTTCTTGTTCCAATACGGTTTGACGGTCTCTGTAGCTGGCAGCCAGCTCGAAGTTTTGGTTGCTGACAGCCTGATGCTTCTTCTCAGTCACCTGTTTGATTTCATTCTCCTTTTCTGTGATTTCAGGAGGAATATTCGCGTTTCTCAGATGAACACGAGAACCCACCTCATCGAGGGCATCGATGGCTTTGTCAGGCATAAAGCGGTCGTTGACATACCTTGCTGTCAATTTGACACATGCTTCCAAGGCTTCATCGGTATAGCTCACATGATGGTGACGCTCATAGCGGTCGCGTAAGTTGTGGAGAATTTCCAGGGTCTCTTCGTTTGTCGTGGGTTCAACCTGAACTTTCTGGAAGCGACGTTCCAAGGCTCCGTCTTTCTCTATCGAGTTGCGGTATTCGTCCAGGGTAGTGGCACCGATACACTGTATGGTTCCACGTGCCAGAGCAGGTTTCAGGATGTTAGCCGCATCCATCGAACCGGGTGTTGAACCGGCACCTATCAGCGTGTGTGTCTCATCGACAAAGATAATGATGTCGGGATTTTGTTCGAGTTCCTTCACCAGCATCTTCATGCGCTCTTCAAACTGTCCGCGATATTTCGTTCCAGCCACCACACCTGTCATGTCCAATGTCACGAGACGCTTGTTAAACAAGGTGGGTGAGCAATGGTGGTTGGCAATCATCTGTGCCAGTCCTTCTACGATGGCACTTTTGCCTACACCAGGTTCGCCAATCAATATCGGGTTGTTCTTCTTGCGGCGCCCCAGAATCTCAATCACACGTTGTATCTCCTTCTCACGGCCTACACAGGGGTCTAGCTTTCCCTCGGCAGCCTGAAGAGTAAGGTCTGTACCGAAGTTGTCGAGGACAGGAGTCTTCGACTTCGCCTTCTGCTTGGTGGTAGTCTGTGTGTTGCCTGCAGACGATTGTTGACTGTCGTTGCCTGCCTGACCTCTGGTCTCTTCCTCTTCATAGTCCTCGTCAGGCAGTCCTATACCGTTCTTGACACTGAGCATAGTCAATGCATCTTCATAATTTACGTTGTTCATTTCTAATACTTGTTTGGCTCCGTTGTTTCCCATGTCGTGAAGGATAGCCAGCAAGAGGTGCTGTTCCTCCACACGTGTTGTCCGCTGAAGTCTGGCTTCGAGCACGGCGAGTTTCAGAATATTGCTAGCCTTCTCGTTGAGAACGAGTTCGCTGGTGTTGATTGGCATGTTAAATTCATCCTCCCTGACACGCATCTCCAGTTCCGTCTTCATTGACAGCATATTCACATCTAACCGCTGGAGGACATCCCTTACGGGTCCGTCCTTCAAGCGCATCAGTCCCAGCATAAGATGTTCGGGTCCTACGCTTCTGCTGGCTAGTCTGGTAGCTTCCTCTCGTGAGAAAGCGAGTATTTCGGATACCTTTGGTGAAAATTGACTGGTCACTATTATTATCGAATTATATTGTGTGTACAATGTTTTGTCTATGCTGCATGCTACAAATTCCGTGCCAAGAATAATTTGTTCGTAATGCCTTTCGGTAATTCTGTCTCATAATGGGTTACCATAATCATGGTTTTGTTCCTGCGCTGACAGAACGTCTCAATGATGTCCTTGGTGAGTCTTCGGTTCCAGAGATCCAGTCCGTGTAGTGGCTCATCCAGAATCAGTAACTGAGGGTCTTTGACAAAGGCCCTTGCCAGGAGTACTAATCTTTGCTCACCACTTGAGAGCTGCAGAAAATGGCGTTCTGCTAGATGGGCAATGCCGAAAATGTTTAGCCACCAGCGACATTTTTCGTAATCCTGCTCGTTGGGGACGGCATACAGACCGATAGAGTCCATCAGTCCGCTGGCTACAATGCGGATGGCCGGCAGGTCGCGCTTATAGGAGCGATGCATCTCGGGTGACACATAGCCAATGTGCTTCTTGATGTCCCAGATGCTTTCTCCGGAACCTCTCGGACGGTCAAACAGCGTGATGTCGCAGGCATAGCTTTGTGGATTGTCTGCACACACCAGTGAAAGTAATGTTGATTTGCCACTGCCATTTTGTCCTGATAATGCCCATCTGTCGCCATTCATCACTGTCCAGTCCAGCTCTTTCAGAATGACTCTCTCGCCATACCTGATGCTTACATTTTTCATGTCCACCACCTTTTGACAGTCGTAATCATTGTCTGCATAAGGTAATTCAAGGATAGCCTTCTTTTTCTCTTCGCTCAACACCTGTGCGGGTACTTCCTGCTGGTCGGCATAGAAAGCTGCCGGGTTGGGATATTCCTTGGTCTTGGAACTTTCGATAAGCGTCACTTTTCCGACGAATTCAGGAATGTCGTCCGTCTTTGAAAGCACCAGCATGACCTCGATGTCGCGCTCGGTTGTCAGTAACAGCAGCAAGTCTTTGAGCTGGTCTCTCGTTTCCGCATCCAGTCCGATAAACGGGTTGTCCATAATGAGCAACTTCGGATTGGCAAATAGTGTTTTCGTCAACTGGAACTTTCTCAGCTCGCCGCTGGACAAGGTGATGATATACTTGTCAAGGAACTCCTCCATGTGGAACAACTTATAGAGGTGCTTTTGCAGATTCCTGCGTTCCTCCGTGTCCTCACCGGCCAACCGGTAGGCTTTCTCCAGCAGATCGCCCACCGTGGGGGTCTCGTGGTCTATGTCGTGCTGATTCCAACGCAGTTGCAGATAATATTGTCCGTCCACATTCACACCATAGGAGTCTGTGAAGGCAATATAGCGCACACGGTCGGAGGCCAATCGCTTACGCAACTGGTCAATATAGAGCGTCTTTCCGCTACCATTTCGTCCTACGACGGCAGTTACTTTTTGCATGTCTTGCTTACTTTGTCTTGGTTCTTAACAATGAAATCTTTCCATCCTTTATAATGAGCCTGACTTTCTGGACGGTTCATTTGCATAAAGTGGCAATAGGCGGCACCTAAGGCATCAGTGGCATCCATAAACTTTGTTAAGGCCTCTTTGTCGAATTTCAGCAGGCGTTGTAGCATACCCGCCACCTGTTCCTTTGAGGCAGCTCCGTTTCCCGTAATAGCCATCTTGATCTTCATGGGAGCATATTCATGAATAGGTACACCATGGTGGATGGCTGCCGCTATGGCCGTACCTTGTGCTCTTCCCAGCTTCAGCATGGTCTGCACGTTCTTCCCGAAAAACGGTGCCTCAATAGCCATTTCGTCAGGCAGGTAGGCATTGATGATGCCGGTCACTCGCTCAAAGATGTGTCCTAGTTTCAAGTAGCCATCGCTGAACTTACGCAAGTCGATGACCCCCATGGTAATCATCTCTGCTTTTCCGTCCGTCACCTTGATGACTCCATAACCCATGATGTTTGTTCCAGGGTCAATGCCCAGAATAATCTTTTCCATAAACAGGGTCAAAGGTACAAATTAATGGGGAAAATACCAAAATAAAAGTGTGATAAATGTTGTGGATAACATTTTTTTATTATCTTTGCATCCAAAACTCAAAAGTAAACTAGCTATGTTTCATAAGAAGTTTTATTTTTATTTCCCATTTTTGCTTTTGGTGTGTGTGTTATCGACACCTGTATATGCTGTAACGAGTACTGCGGATAATTTTCCAATGGATTCGTTGCAAATTGATGAGGTTGTGGTTACCGGCACCCGTAACGCTACGGATATACGTCATTTGCCCATGACGGTCAATGTGATAGGTCGTCAACAGCTGACAGAACAGCACCAGATAAGTATTCTTCCCACCGTGATGCAACAAGTCCCAGGACTCTTTGTGACATCACGTTCCATGATGGGTTATGGCGTCTCGACAGGTGCAGCAGGAGGCATTAACCTTCGCGGTATCACAGGTGGTGCTGGTCAATTGTTGGTGCTCATTGACGGTCATCCCCAATATCAGGGAATTTTCGGTCATCCTATTTCCGACAGCTATCAGACATTGATGGCTGAGCGTGTCGAGGTGTTGCGTGGACCTGCTTCTGTGCTTTATGGCTCTAATGCAATGGGGGGCGTGATCAATATCGTGACTCGGGCAACGCATGAAGATGGTGTCAATACGATGGTTAATATAGGTGCAGGAAGTTATGGTACCATTCAGGCAGAGGCCACTAATCAGGTGAGGAGTGGTCGTTTCAGCAGCACCGTTGCCGTGCAATATGGACGTAGTGACAACCACCGTCCCAATATGGGTTTTGAGCAGTATGGAGGTTATCTCAAACTGGGGTACGATTTCAATAGCCATTGGAATGCTTATGTGGATGCCAATATCACCCATTTCAATGCCAGCAATCCTGGAACGACAGACCAGCCCAAAATAGAGAATGATCAGTGGATAACCCGTGGCGTCGTTTCTGCTGCTCTGGAAAACCATTATGGGAACACATCGGGAGCATTGAGTGTATATAGCAATTTCGGACGTCATAAAATTAATGACGGCTATAATGCCAATGGTGGAAAGCCACAGACAGACCTTTTCCGCTCGAAGGATGCACTGACAGGTGTCTCATGGTATCAAAGTGTCCAGTTCTTCGAAGGGAATCGTATTACGGCAGGTGTTGACTATCAGCACATTTATGGCAATGCCTATTATACGGATCGTGAGACGGGTAATACTGTCACGACACCACAGCGTATGATGCAAAGTTGCCATTCTCATGCCAATGAGATTGCTGGTTATGTTGACTTCAGGCAGGATGTCTTCTCATGGCTTACATTTGATGCAGGGTTGCGCTATGACCATCATTCGAAAGCTGGTGGGGAATGGATTCCACAGGTCGGGCTGGTGGTACGGCCCTTAGCAACGGGTGAGTTGAAAGCGATGGCGAGCAAGGGCTTCCGCAATCCCACTCCTAAGGAGATGTTCCTATATAAGCCGGCTAACGAGGAGTTAAAGGCAGAACGTCTTTGGAACTATGAACTGTCGTGGCGTCATAGAATAGATGCGTTGTCTTATGGAGTGAACCTTTTCTACATAAAAGGTGACAACATGATTCAGACGGTTACCGTCGATGGTAGTCCTAAGAATATCAACACAGGGAAAATCAAGAACTATGGCGCTGAATTGGAGGCCAAGTATCGTATGAATAAGTACTGGAGTCTGAACACTAATCACGCCTTCCTCCATATGGAAAATCCTGTAGTCGCTGCTCCTAAGTATAAAGGTTTCTTGGGTGTTGACTATCATTGCGAGAAACTAACGGTCAATGGTGGATTACAGTATGTTAATAGCCTTTATACTGCTGTGGGGAATGAAGAAAAGAAAGAGGACTTCTTGCTTCTGAATCTTGCCGCGACCTATGCTATTATAGACAATGTGTCACTATGGGTTCGTGGCGAGAATCTGTTGGCGCAGCGTTATGAAATCAACCTTGGTTACCCTATGCCCCGTGCTACATTTATGGGTGGAGTGAATATTCATTTTTAATTTTATACAATATGGAAACAACAGCAAGACTTTACAATCTCAATTATGATGAAGCAAGAACCTATCTGTGGACTGCTCTTTTTGTGGTTTGCAATATGCTACTGCCTCATTTGTTTCATCTCATTCCTCAGGGTGGTATTATCTTTGCGCCCCTTTCATTGGTGATACTGGCTGGGGCATATAAGCTTGGATGGCGTGTCGGCCTTTTGGCCGCTTTGGCTTCACCGCTGGTGAATCATCTGGTGACTGGTATGCCTGCATGGGGTGTCATGCCGGTAATGACACTTAAACTGGTCGTTTTGGCTTTAGTGGCAGGTCTTACCGCCCAGTATTTTAAGAAAGTTTCTATCATCCTGCTTGTGGGTGTCGTTCTTGCTTCTATACTGATAGGTGGATTAGGCGAGTTTGCCATTACCGGAGGTCTCATGGCAACCATTCAGGATGTTACGGTAGGATGGCCTGGACTCTTGCTGCAAATCGTAGGAACCTATTTGGTTTGTAAATACTTGTAATTTTTTTGACGGAAAGAGAACAATGTAACGGGATATTTCGTAAATTTGCATCGTAAATGTTTAACAAAAACCCAAGAGACTTATGAAAGTAGGAATTCCCAAAGAGATTAAGAACAACGAGAATCGTGTAGGCATGACTCCTGCAGGAGTGGCAGAGCTGACAAGAAGAGGTCATCTGGTATGTGTACAGCATACTGCTGGTGAGGGCTCTGGTTTCACGGATGAAGAATATGTCAAGGCTGGTGCACATATCTTGCCTGGAATAGAGGATGTGTATAGGGAGTGTGACATGATAGTGAAGGTAAAAGAGCCCATAGAACCGGAATATAAACTGGTGAGAAAAGGACAGTTGCTTTTCACCTATTTTCATTTTGCCTGCGAAAAGGAATTGACGGACGCGATGCTGAAAAGTGGAGCTGTTTGTCTGGCTTATGAGACGGTGCAACTTCCCAATGGTACATTGCCATTGTTGCAACCTATGAGTGAAGTGGCAGGCAGAATGGCCACACTGAATGGTGCTTATTATCTGCAGAAGACAAAGGGTGGAAAGGGCAAGCTCATCAGCGGCGTGCCTGGAGTAAGCCCCGCCCGTGTACTGGTCCTTGGCGGTGGTGTGGTTGGCGAAGCTGCCGCACTGATGGCTGCTGGATTGGGGGCAGATGTGACGATAGCGGATGTCTCGCTTCCGAGGTTGCGCCAGTTGGATATAGAGACGCCTGCCAATGTGCATACGCTATATTCGTCGGAGCATAATATCCGTCAGCAATTACCTACCGTTGACATCGTGGTGGGCAGCGTACTGGTGCCTGGCGATAAGACTCCCCATCTGATAACCCGTGACATGCTGAAATTGATGGAACCAGGAACTGTACTGGTGGATGTGGCGATAGACCAGGGAGGATGCTTTGAGACGTCGCATCCTACCACACATAGTGACCCCGTATATACGTTGGACGGTATCGTGCACTACTGTGTAGCAAATATCCCTGGTGCAGTGCCTAACACATCGACACTGGCATTGACCAACGCTACATTACGTTATGCTGTTGCGTTGGCAGACAAGGGTTGGCAACAGGCATGTCGGGATGATGAGGCTTTGGCAAAAGGCCTGAATATCATAGACGGGAAAGTGGTGTATAAAGCTGTTGCTGACGTGTTCGGACTGCCGTATGAAAGGTGGCAGTAGGATGAATTAAGATAAAGAAAATGGGGCTGACGTTTGGCAGTCCCATTTTTTATAGGTAACTTTGCGGCGATTATGAAAGAAGTGATAATGGAAGATGCCGTGTTGCGGCAGGCCGCAACTAAAGGTATGGATGCATTTGTAGGTGCATTCATACAGGCTATCAAAGACGCCATAGGTGGAGAATTGACAGCAGAAACGCTGGGCGAGCTGAATAGCGATCAGGTTACTCTGCTGGCATGGGATGTGCTGCATGAAGAAGTGATGGACGGTGGCTTTGTACAACTGATACATAATGGCTATGGTCCGTTTATCTTCAAGAATCCGTTTGCCAAAGCGGTCAAGTTGTGGGGCATGAGAGAACTGTCCAAACTGGTTTATGATGCCCACACGTTGTATAATAAATACCACGAACAGCTGGAGCAGGACTGTACGGACGAAGAGTTTATGGCGTTGTTTGAGCAATTCCCGGAATTTGATGACATGGACGATGAGTTCGTGGAAAAGGAAGAGGAATGGACGGAAATGATAGCACGTTATATCGATGAACACATTGAGCACTTTGCAAGTGTTCGCTGAGTATTGAATAGAAACGATGAACAAGGAAGAAGAACTGATCAGGAAGAAAAGTCCTGTAAATATAAGAAATAAGAAAGCCTCGTTTGAATATTTCTTCATTGAGACTTATACTGCCGGTATCGTATTGACGGGTACGGAAATCAAAAGTATCAGACTCGGAAAGGCCAGTCTGGTGGATACGTATTGCATCATTACCAATGGAGAACTATGGGTTAAAGGCATGAATGTATCACCGTATTTCTATGGCTCGTACAATAACCACGAGATGAAACGCGACAGGAAATTGCTGTTAACGAGGAAAGAGATACAGAAACTGGCTGCTGCTACGAAACAGACAGGCTATACCATCGTGCCCCTGCTGGTATTTATTGACCAAAAAGGCAGGGCAAAAATGGATATTGCACTATGTAAGGGTAAGAAGGAGTTTGATAAGCGCCAGACATTAAAGGAAAAGGAAGACAAGCGTGAGATGGATCGCGCCATGAAGGTATATAGATGATAACAACCCTAGAAGACTTAGCGAAGAAGAGGATTCTTATCCTGGATGGTGCGATGGGCACTATGATTGGTGAGATGACAGGCAAGACGGGTAACTCTGACGAGTTGAACCTGACGAACCCTGATCTTATCAAGGAGATACATCGCAGATATCTGAAGGCTGGAGCTGACATTATTACCACCAATACCTTCAGTGCTCAGCGCGTATCCCAATCAGACTATCACCTGGAAGAAAAGGCACGTGAGATTGCTTTGCAGGGTGCCCGTATTGCACGCCAGTGTGCCGATGAATTCTCTTCGTCGGACAAGCCACGCTTTGTGGCAGGATCTATCGGTCCTACGAACAAGACATGCTCTATGTCGCCAGACGTGAGCAACCCTGCGCTCCGAGACCTGACCTACGATGAGTTGTGGGATGCCTATTATGAGGAGGCAGACGCGCTGATAGAGGGTGGGGCGGATGCCTTGCTGATAGAGACTGTTTTCGATACGCTGAATGCTAAGGTGGCGATTGACGCCTCTATGCAAGCGATGGAAAAATACGGAAAGAAACTGCCCTTGATGCTAAGCATCACCGTGAGTGACCTTGCAGGTAGAACGCTTAGTGGACAGACTCTCGATGCCGTATTGGCGAGTGTAAGCACATACCCCATATTCAGCATTGGCCTGAATTGTTCGTTTGGTGCAAAGCAGATGTTGCCTTTTTTACGGCAACTGGCACGTAAGGCACCCTATTACGTCAGTGCCTATCCGAATGCTGGATTGCCTAATGCTATGGGACTCTACGATGAGACTGCTGAGAGCATGGCACCACAGATGGGACAGATGGTCGAAGAAGGACTGGTGAATATTATTGGTGGATGTTGTGGAACTGACGACCGTTTCATTGAGAAATACCAGTCTCTTGTGGTGGGTAAAGTGCCTAGGAAACCTTCATCAAAACCTACAACCATGTGGCTTAGTGGTCTCGACCTGTTGGATGTGACCAGTGATGTCCGCTTTGTCAATGTCGGCGAAAGATGTAATGTGGCTGGCTCGAGAAAGTTCCTCAGGCTGATTAAGGAAAGACAATATGATGAGGCCGTCTCTATAGCCCGTAAACAGGTGACTGACGGGGCTTTGATTATTGACGTCAACATGGATGACGGGTTGCTGGATGCGAAGAAGGAAATGGTAAACTTTCTGAACATGATAGCATCGGAGCCTGACATCGCATCGGTTCCTGTTATGCTCGACTCGTCCGATTGGGATGTGATTGTTAGTGGACTGAAATGCGTACAGGGAAAGAGCATCGTAAACAGCATCTCGCTGAAAGAAGGCGAGGAGGTCTTCATCCAGCATGCAAAGGATGTGAAACGTTATGGTGCTGCCGTTGTGGTGATGTGTTTTGATGAAGAAGGACAGGCTACTACCTATGAACGTCGAATCGCCATAGCAAAAAGAGCGTATAGCATTCTAACTCAGAAGGTTGGGTTTAATCCGCTCGATATAATATTCGATCCTAATATCCTGGCTGTGGCAACCGGAATGTCTGAGCATAATGCCTATGCTGCAGACTTTATCAAAGCAACAGCATGGATAAAGGATAACCTGCCTGGTGCACATGTCAGTGGAGGTGTCAGCAACTTGTCGTTCTCGTTCCGTGGAAACAATTATATCCGTGAGGCGATGCATGCCGTATTCCTCTATCATGCCATACAGGCAGGAATGGACTTTGGTATCGTTAATCCTGCGACAAAAGTTCTTTACACAGATATTCCCCAAAATCAGCTTGAAATCATAGAAGATGTTATCCTGAACAGGAAAGATGACGCGTCAGAGAAGTTGATTGTTTTGGCTGCTGATTTAGCTGCTCAGGCAGAGCAGTCCATGAAGGAGGCTAAAGGGAATAGTGACGCTGGTATGACGAGTAACACCCATTTAACTGGAAACGTCATATCTGTCGATGAGCGCCTGCAGCAAGCTTTGATAAAAGGGGTGGGCGACCATCTTCGTGAGGACTTGGAAGAGGCTTTGCAGAAATATCCGAAAGCTGTTAACATCATTGAAGGTCCTTTGATGACTGGTATGAATAAGGTGGGTGAACTGTTTGGGGCAGGAAAGATGTTCTTACCTCAGGTGGTGAAAACAGCCCGGACCATGAAGCAGGCCGTATCCATCCTGCAGCCATATATAGAAGCAGACCAGTCAGAAGGTGCCAAAAAAGCGGGAAAAGTGCTGCTGGCTACCGTAAAAGGCGATGTTCATGATATTGGAAAGAATATTGTCGGTGTGATACTCGCCTGTAACAATTATGAGGTCATAGACATGGGTGTCATGGTACCCGCAGAGCAGATAGTGCGTAAGGCGAAGGAAGAGCAAGTAGATATGATAGGACTATCAGGACTTATTACCCCGTCGCTTGAGGAAATGGTAAATGTGGCGCATGAGATGCAGCGAGCAGGACTTGACATTCCCATCATGATAGGCGGTGCTACCACCAGCGAGCTGCATGTGGCCTTGAAAATAGCGCCTGTCTATGGTGGTCCTGTGGTATGGATGAAAGATGCCTCCCAGAACGCTTTGGTAGCTGCCAGGCTGATGAACAAAGAGGAGGAGCGGCAGATGGAAAAGGAGTTGGATGCGAAATATGAACATCTGCGTCAAGCCTATGAGACTGAACAGCAGCAGTTGCTATCACTGGAGGAGGCGAGAAAAAAGAAACCTAACTTGTGGGAATCATAATAATTATAACAATGATAAAACGTACAAAATTTCTATTAATTGGGTTGTTGATGACAGCTCTAGCTATAACGGCTCAACCTAAACGAGAGTTCCGTGGCGCGTGGATTCAGTGTGTCAACGGACAATTCAAGGGTATTGGCACAAAAACCATGCAGGAAACGCTGACTTATCAGTTGGATGAATTGCAGAAGGATGGTTGTAACGTTATCATCTTCCAAGTGCGTCCAGAGTGCGATGCCCTTTATCAGAGTGCCTTGGAGCCCTGGAGCTACTATCTGACAGGTCAGCAGGGATTGGCTCCCCAGCCTTATTGGGACCCTTTGGCATGGATGGTAGAACAGTGCCATAAGCGTGGTATGGAGCTCCATGCCTGGATTAATCCCTATCGTGCCAAGACGAAGGTGGCTCACGCTAATGCTGTGAATCACGTGGTGAGTCAGCATCCTGAGCGTTGTTTCGAATATGACGGACTGACGCTGCTCAATCCTGCACTGAAGGAGAACCGTGACTATATCTGTCAGGTGGTGACGGATATTCTCGAGCGTTACGATGTCGATGGGCTTCATATTGACGATTATTTCTATCCTTATCCGGTAGCAGGCGTTAATATTCCTGATGATGCGTATTTCAGGGCAAATCCTCAAGGATTTACTGACAAAGACGATTGGCGTAGAAACAATGTCAACCTGTTTATCGAACAGTTGTGGGCCACTATCAGGACTGTCAAGCCTTGGGTTAAGTTTGGTGTGTCACCATTTGGCATCTATCGCAATGAGAAAAGCGATCCCAATGGAAGTAAAACCAATGGCTTGCAGAACTACGACCAGTTGTATGCTGATGTTTTGCTATGGGTGAAGAATGGTTGGGTAGATTATTGTGTCCCCCAGATTTATTGGGAGATTGGCAACAAGGCCGCCGATTATGACGAACTGATACACTGGTGGGACAAGTATTGCACCAAGACCACGCTGGTGATAGGTGAGGATGTAGAGCGCACAGTTAAGTTTAACCAGATGGCTCGAAAGATGGTTCTGCATGCAGAACTGCCTAATGTGAAAGGTACAGTTTTGTGGTATGCCAAGGCTGTAGTAGATAATGTGGGCAACTATGGCACACGACTCCGGGAGTTGTATTGGCGAAATCCTGCTCTGCAGCCTGCCATGAAGCATATAGACAACAAGGCTCCTAAGAAGCCTCGGAAGGTACAGGCTGTTGATATTGAAGGTCAGAAAGTATTATTCTGGACAGCTCCGAAAGGCGAGGGGTGGAAGGATGCTGCTGCCAGCTATGTGGTATATCGTTTCAATCAGGGGGATAAGGTGACTGTTGACGATGCGTCGAAGATCGTCGCTATTACCAGTGATACCCACTATGAGATGCCGCGGGAGACGCCTGGCACCAAGTGTACCTATGCAGTCACAGCCCTCGACCGTATGCAGAACGAGAGCAGCTATAAGAAAGTAAAGGTGAAATATTAAGACTTTAGACAAGGGCTTTCTTGTCTTGACTAAAGACATTTAATGCCTAAGGTAAGGATTATACTTCAATTCTTCCTCTATCGTGCTTTGGGGACCGTGTCCTGAGAGCACGATAGTTTCTTTCGGTAGGTTGGCAACCACGTTTGACAGGCTCTGTTCCATCTGTTCCCATGAGCCTCCGTCAAAGTCGGTGCGCCCGATGCTCATGCGGAACAAGGTGTCGCCAGTAAAACAGGTATGCTCTTCCTCGCAATAGATGAGTGCTGAACCAGGGGTGTGCCCTGGAGTTTGCAGCACCTTCAAAGTGTGTGTTCCGAAGGTTATGGTGTCGCCGTCTTTTAGCCATCGGCCTACTTCTGGCTGATCATGGTTGATGTCGATACCAAAGAGATCGGTGGCCTGTTTTGGCAAGTCCTCAATGAGATAGCCGTCTTCACTACACACTTCTACTTTCAGCCCAAATTCATTGAAAATGGTGCTGTTGCCAAAGTTATGGTCCAGGTGACCATGAGTGGCAATGAGGTGAACAGGGTTAAGGTTTCCTTTCCGGATATAGTTGATAATCGCATTATTCTCTTCCTGATAGAAAGCACCGCAGTCAATGATGACACATTCCTGTGTGTCGTCGCTCACCACATAGCAGTTCTCCTCCAAAGGGTTACATGTAAATCTCTTAATCTGAATCATAACCATTAACCATTAATCATTCACCATGAACCTTGAACCATGAACCACGAACCACGATTTATACAGGAACATAGATGCAATGTTTCTCCTTAAACCACTCCTCGTCGAACCATGTGCTGATGTCTTCTTTCTCTACAATGCGGTGGAAGGGCTGTGTCTCGACTTGTATATCACCGCCTTTCAGACAAATAACCCCATTGGGCATGGCATTGCGTTGCTCTTTAGAAACATTCTTCCGCACTATTTTCATAAGGTCGGGTAGCGGCATGACAGCACGGCTGACCACGAAGTCGAACTTTCCCTTCTCGTCCTCACCTCGTAGATGTTCGGGATGGCAGTTCTTCAATCCGATGGCATTGCTTACCTCTTGAGCCACCCGTATTTTCTTTCCCGTTCCGTCAATCAGCTTGAAGTCGCATTCAGGAAAAAGAATGGCCAGTGGAATGCCCGGGAATCCGCCTCCCGTACCAAAGTCGAGGATGCGTGTCCCCGATGTGAACTGAATCATCTTGGCGATGGCCAGCGAGTGGAGCACGTGATGTTCATATAGGTTGTCAATGTCCTTGCGGGATATGACATTAATCTTTGCGTTCCAGTCGCGATACAAAGCATCAAGAGCAGCAAATTGTTGTTGCTGCCCGATGCTTATGTGTGGGAAATATTTCAGGATGATGTCCATCACTATTCACTTTTCACTATTCACTTTTCACTAGCGAAGCGCCTATCCGTTCATGCTAAGCAGGAACTCCTCGTTGGAGTGTGTCTGCAACAATCTGTCGTGGACGGTATTCATAGCCTCGATGGGGTTCATCTCGGCAATGAACTTGCGGATAATCCACATGCGGTTAAGCGTGGTCTGATCCTGGAGCAGGTCGTCACGACGCGTAGAGCTTTGTACCAGATTGACTGCCGGGAAGATTCGCTTGTTGGCCAACATGCGGTCGAGTTGCAACTCAGAGTTACCTGTACCCTTGAATTCCTCGAAGATGACCTCGTCCATCTTGGAACCAGTGTCTGTCAGCGCTGTGGCAATGATGGTCAGCGAACCGCCTCCCTCAATGTTACGTGCAGCACCAAAGAAGCGCTTGGGCTTCTGCAGGGCGTTGGCATCGACACCACCGGTGAGCACCTTGCCACTGGCCGGGGCTACCGTGTTATAGGCACGGGCCAGACGGGTGATAGAGTCGAGGAAGATGACCACGTCGTGTCCGCACTCTACCATGCGCTTGGCCTTCTCCAATACGATGCCGGCAATCTTCACATGGCGGTCAGCAGGCTCGTCAAAGGTCGATGCAATAACCTCGGCATTTACGGTACGAGCCATATCGGTCACCTCCTCAGGGCGCTCGTCGATGAGCAGCATCATGATATATGCTTCCGGGTGATTGGCAGCGATGGCGTTGGCAATATCCTTCATCAGAATGGTCTTACCCGTCTTAGGCTGGGCAACGATGAGTGCACGCTGACCTTTACCGATGGGTGAGAACAGGTCAACGATGCGTACGGACGGATTGGTGGTTGCCTTGTCACCGCAAAGTGTGAACTTCTCGTCGGGGAAGAGTGGCGTGAGGTGTTCGAAAGCCACACGGTCGCGAACTTCCTGAGGCTGGCGTCCATTGATGGTGTTCACCGTGCACATGGCGAAGTATTTCTCGTTGTCGTGGGGAGGACGAATGGTGCAATCTACTACATCGCCGGTCTTCAATCCATAGCGCTTGATTTGCTGTGGACTGACATAGATATCGTCGGGAGAAGACAGGTAATTATAGTCGCTGGAACGCAAGAATCCATAGCCGTCCTGTAATAACTCCAGCACGCCATTGCCTGTTATTAAATCGTCAAAGTTGAATTTCTCTGTGACGTATGGAGCATTGTATGTAGGACGCTCGGCCATAGCAGCGTGCTCTTGGGCCTGAGCGACAGGGCGATCGAACATGTCGAGGGTGGGAATGGCTTCACCGTCTTCAATGGGCAAATCTACCACGGGAATGAAGTCGGTGCCGTCGCCGGGATCACCTTCCCAGACACCATTCTGAGATGCTTCGGGTTCCTGCTGTTGCATGTTCATTTTTTCCTGCAATTGATTCAGCAGAGTAGGATCAACGGTCTCTGCTGCGGCAACATTCTCTGCTTCAGGGATAGCGGCCTCTGCGGCAGCATCTTTAACTTGCTGCTCTGCTTCTGCTGCTTCCGCTCCTTCTGCTTCCGCTGCTTTCTGGGCAGCTTCTAATGCAGCAGCTTCTAATGCAGCAGCTTCTAATGCAGCAGCTTCTAATGCAGCAGCTTCTTCCTGTTCCTTCTTCGATTTGCGTCCGCGCTTTTTGGGTGCGGGCTTTTCCTCTTCTACTGGTGCAGGTGCTGCTTGCTCGGCATTTTCCTGCTCAGCGGCTTCTGCGGCTTCTGCAGCTTCCTGTTCGGCAAAGAGCGAATCAAGGGTTTTCTTCTTTCCTGGTTTGGCTGCCTTGGCATTCAGGTTCTCGCCATCGCTTCCGTTGACGGTATAAACTTTATCTGTGTCTTTGGCAATGCGTGTGCGTTTGCGCTTGGGTGCTGTCTTCCCTGCTGCAGAATCTTCTGCTGCCTTGTCTAAGATAGCATAAATGACAGTCTCCAATTCGTCATCCTGAGAAACTTTCACGCCTAGCTCTTTTGCTATCCCCATCAGTTCGGGGATTGGCAATTTTGATAATTCATCTTTTGTGTACATGATATATACAGTAATTCGTTATTAATCTTCGAATATGTTGAAATTGATTTTGGAAACAAAGTGTTTCGCGGACGGAAACACGTTTTTCTGAAATTCGAGGGCAAAGGTAAGCATTTTCCTTGAACTATGCAAATTTTACGACCACTTTATTTGCGAAGTCAATAAGAAAACACGTAATTTATCATTTGACAAATCCCTTCGAGCGCCACTTTCCCGACCGCCATCTGCGCACAAGGATGACGCCGCGGATGTTCTCGTCGAGGGCAAAGCCTATCCACATGCCCACCAGGCCGTAGCCCAGCGGAATGCCGATGATGTAGCTGACGCCGACAGCCACGCTCCACTGGAAGATGATGCCGACGACGAAGGGGTAGAAGGTGTCGCCCGTGGCGCGCAGGGTGCTGCCGGCAAAGATGTTCGACGTGCGGCCGATTTCCAGGAAGACATCGACAACGAGAACCCATACACCCATTGCGATGATTTCCGGATTGTCGGTGAAGGCTGTCAGGATGGACCGCCCGAAAATGGCGAGGAGAACGGAGCCTGTCAGCGTGATAATCATGGACCAGCGGAAGAAATAGTTGCCTAGGATATAGGCTGCCTGCTGGCGCTGCTGACCGACAAGATGCCCCACGAGAATGTCGCCGCCCTGCGTGATGCTCAGGCAGAAGAGATAGACGAACATAATCATGTTGTGGCAGTAGGTGCGGGCGGCCAGCGCCTCGTTGCTAATCTGGTTGATGAAGAAAGTGATGACTACCTGTGACAGACAGTAAGAGATATTCTCGCTCATGGCCGGTATGCCGATATACAGCAGGTTTCTCAGCTCCTTCCAGGGGATAGGCCGGAAATAGTGGACGGGGAAGCGGGGTATATGCACCCGGAAATGGATGATGGCCAGCAGAATCATGGCGACGGCCCGGCTGGTAGCAGTGGCGATGGCCGCACCCTCGACGCCCAGTTGCGGACAGCCCCAGTGCCCGAAGATAAGCGCATAGTTGCCCAAGATGTTCAGCACGTTGACAATGCCTGTGACCACCATCGGATAGATGACCTTGTCGGCACTACGCAGCGAGGCGGAGAATGTCAGCGACAGAGCCTGGAAGAACGACAGGGC
Source organism: uncultured Prevotella sp. (assembly GCA_946402275.1). GTDB lineage: Bacteria > Bacteroidota > Bacteroidia > Bacteroidales > Bacteroidaceae > Prevotella. The sequence goes on along the minus strand of CAMIVY010000038.1, from coordinate 7,015 downwards.
TCCCGTCAGCCGCAGATATACCAGTCCGTCGCCCATCAGCTCAGGGCGGAGTCCCATGAGCAGCAGCAAGTGCTCGGAATAGAAGAAAAGAAGCAGGCTGACTGCGAGTCCGAGTATCAGGTTGATGACCAGTGCCATACCCACCACCTGTACCAGTCGTTTGCGAAGCCCTGCCCCGATGTATTGTGCACACAGTATGGCGGCACCCATCGAGAAGAACTGATAGACCAGGAAAACGAGCGAGATAAGCTGGTTGTCCAGTCCCACGGCAGCCACGCTGTTGTCGCTGTAACGGCTCAGCATCACGGTATCTACGGCACCGAGCAGCATGACCAGTGCCATTTCGATAAACACTGGGATGGTGAGCACTTTCAATTGTCGTTTCAGGGACTGTTCTGCCATTTCCTCTTGCTTGATTTTCGGTAAAACGGCTGCAAAGTTACGAATAAGTGAGTAAAACACCAAAGAACTTCTGGCAATTATTATATTAGCATGACCACTCGGTGCGCCGAGTGCTGAAAAAGAGTCTCCGGCACGACCACTCGGTGCGCCGAGTGATGCTCACGGAGTCTCGGACGCGACCACTCGGTGCGCCGAGTGATGCCCACGGAGTCTCGGACACGACCACTCGGTGCACCGAGTGATGGCCACAAAGTCGTTTTCTGACTACTCGGTGCACCGAGTGGTGAAAAAAATGGGGCTGAGGTTTGGCAGTCCCTATTTTTATGCTTAACTTTGCAGTCAAAATGTGAATTCGTATGGAAATCAAGCAAGCTGAATTTTCGCTGTCGGCGCCGATGGTGTCGATGTGCCCGAAGGATACAAAGCCTGAATATGCGTTCATCGGACGGTCGAACGTCGGCAAGTCGAGTCTTATCAATATGCTGACGAACAACAGGAAGCTGGCCAAGACGAGTGCGACGCCCGGCAAGACGTTGCTCATCAACCATTTTATAATCAATAAGGAGTGGTATCTGGTGGACCTGCCGGGCTATGGCTATGCCAAGCGCTCGAAGAAGGAGGTGGACAAGCTGGACCAGATGATACGCGGCTATATCCTGCAACGGGAGCAGCTGGTGAACGTGTTTGTGCTGGTGGATATCCGACTGGAGGCACAGAAGATAGACCTGGAGTTCATGGAGTGGCTGGGCATGTCGTCGATTCCGTTCAGCATCGTGTTCACCAAGGCCGACAAGCTGACGCCTAATAAGTGTCGTCAGGCTGTCGAGGCGTATAAGAAGATACTGTCGGAAACGTGGGAGGAGATGCCCCCGATGTTCCTGACCTCTGCAGAGAAGAAGGAGGGTAGGGACGACGTGCTGGACTATATAGAACAGATTAACCAAAATTTGAAGAACGATGAATAGTGATGCTGGTTTTGAGAAGTTGAGACGGCTTGTGGGAGCTGTAGTAGGACCCGTCCTTGCTGTTTTGGTATGGGTCATGCCCATTGACGGGCTGGCGGGAGATTCCCACCGCTTGCTGGCGGTGATGTCGCTGGTGGCTACATGGTGGATAACGGAACCCGTGCCCATCCCTGTAACATCGTTGCTTGGTCCCACGTTATGCGTGCTGTTGGGCATAGCACCGATGAAGGATGCGTTTTCCAATTTTGCCAATCCGATGATATTCCTCTTTATGGGTGGCTTCCTTCTGGCCAAGGGGATGATGGTGAACGGTCTGGACAAGCGTATAGCCTACGGCATACTGTCGATGAAATGGGTGGGCGATTCCCCGCGGCGCATCTTCCTCGCCATCGGACTTGCGTGCATCCTCTGTTCCGGATGGATCAGCAATACGGCCACGGCGGCCATGATGTTCCCCATAGCCTTAGGACTGTTGGAGGCTATCCGCGAAATGATGGCGGCTAACGGTAAGATCATAGACCTGAGCAGCTACAAATACGCCACCGGACTGATGCTGATGACGGCCTATGCCTGCAGTATAGGTGGTGTGATGACCCCCATCGGAACACCCCCGAACATCATCATGCTGGGATTCCTCGACCAGTTGGCTCCCCAGGCTCCTACGGTGTCGTTCTTCCAATGGATGATATGGGGCACGGCGGCTATGGTGCTTTACTTCATCGTGGCATACGTTGTGCTGTCACGGATGTTCCCTGCTGACGTGAGACATATTGAGGGTGCCCAGAAGTTCATCAGCGACTATGTGGCATCGTTGGGAAAATGGACACGTGCACAGAAGAATACGCTGATAGCTTTCTTTGTCGCTGTCGTGCTATGGGTGGCACCAAGTATATTGAGTGTTATCTACGGACCCCATTCTCACGTGATGACATTCTACGACGAGCACTTCCCCGAGTCTATTGCTGCGATGGTGGGCGGCCTGTTGCTGTTCTTCCTGCCTGTCAACCTGAAGACGGGCGAGATGACCATGAAGTGGAAAGACGGAATAGAAGGTATAGAGTGGGGCACGCTGCTGCTCTTTGGCGGCGGACTCTCCATGGGCGCTTTGATGTACACCACGGGACTTTCCGACTGGATAGGTCATGGACTGAAGGATATGATGGGCGGTCAGCCGTCTGAATGGGTCTTCGTTGCCGTGTTCTGCGTGGCAACACTCGTGCTTTCCGAATTCACCTCGCACACGGCCTCTGTCAACCTGATAGGTGCTATCGGCATCACCACAGCGGTCTCGATGGGCTTCAGTCCAATCCCCGTTGCTGTAGGCATTGCTCTGGCATCGTCGTTAGGATTCATGATGCCAGTATCAACACCGCCTAACGCCATCGTCTATGCATCAGGCTATGTGCCTATCACGAAGATGATTAAGACGGGCTTTATCATTGACATAGTAGGCATCTTACTGATAACCCTCCCAGTCGTCATCCTGTTGGTTAAATTCGTGATGGGCTTATGATTCCCTATTTGGACGTACAACACCTCAGCAAGTCGTTCGGTGCCTTGCAACTGTTCAGCGACATCAGCTTCTCCATCGGTGAAGGTCAGAAGGTGGGGCTGATAGCGAAAAACGGTACGGGTAAATCGACACTGCTCTCCATCCTTTCCGGCAAGGAGGGCTATGACGCTGGTGATATTGTATTCCGAAAAGACCTGAAGGTGGGATTCCTGGAGCAGACACCTCAGTTTGACCCTGAGGAGAGCGTGCTCGATGCATGTTTCAATCACGAAGGGGATCCGGAGAAAGTGCTGAAGGCCAAGCAGGTATTGACGCAGTTGAAGATTCGCAACCTGGAACAACCCATGGGGCAGCTTAGTGGTGGACAGCAGAAGCGCGTGGCGCTGGCCAATGTGCTGCTGACGGAACCCGACCTGCTGATATTGGATGAGCCGACCAACCACCTGGACTTGGAAATGATAGAATGGCTGGAGGGATTCCTGCAGCGGGGCAATCGCACCCTGCTGATGGTGACCCACGACCGTTTCTTCCTGGACCGTGTGTGCAGCGTGATACTTGAGCTGGACGACCGTACTATCTATACCTATCGGGGCAATTATGCCTACTATCTGGAGAAACGTCAGGAGCGCATAGACAACAAACGCTCGGAAATAGCACGGGCCAATAACCTGTATCGCACGGAACTGGAATGGATGCGCCGCATGCCCCAGGCCCGTGGTCATAAGGCCCGCTACAGGGAAGAGGCTTTCTACGAACTGGAGAAAGTGGCCAAGCAACGTTTGGAGGAAAGACAGTTGCGACTGAAAGCCTCCAACGTGTATATCGGTTCGAAAATCTTTGAATGCCAGTATATCTCGAAACGCTATGATGATGTGGTCATCATGAAGGACTTCTACTACAATTTCTCCCGTTTCGAAAAGATGGGCATTGTAGGTAGCAATGGCACCGGCAAATCAACTTTCATCAAGATGTTGTTGGGTACGGTGCCCGTTGACGACGGTCGTATCGTAATTGGCGACACCGTGCGCTTTGGCTATTTCTCACAGGAAGGTCTGCAGTTCAACGAGCAGCAGAAAGTCATTGACGTGATAACGGAGATCGCAGACTATGTTGATTTGGGAAGTGGACGCAAACTGAGCGCATCGCAATTGCTGCAGTATTTCCTGTTTACACCCGAACAACAATATAATTATGTATATAAGCTCTCGGGGGGCGAGCGTCGGAAACTTTACCTCTGTACGGTACTGATGCGCAACCCAAACTTCCTGGTGCTGGACGAACCTACCAACGATCTGGACATCGTAACCTTGCAGATTCTGGAAGAATATCTGCAGGATTTCCCCGGCTGCGTCATCGTAGTGTCGCACGACCGCTATTTTATGGATAAGGTGGTAGATCATCTGCTGGTGTTCAAGGGACAGGGCGATATTAAAGATTTCCCAGGAAACTATTCGCAATATAGGGAATGGGCTTCGCTGGAGACAAGCCAGACGAGTCAAGCAGGCAAGACTGGTAATTCTGATAATTCTAACCAGACAAAGGCCAGCTATCGTCACGATGACCGCAGACGCTTGTCGTATAAGGAAAAGCGTGAAATGGAGCAACTGGAGAAGGACATTGCCGTGCTGGAGGCTGAAAAGAAGCAGATTGAGGAAGCACTTTGCGGCGGAACGACCTCGGTTGAGGAGATAACGACGATGAGTAAACGACTGCCTTTGCTGAACGACGAACTGGATGAGAAGTCGATGCGATGGCTGGAACTTAGTGAAATAGAAAACTGATGATACAGACACAATATCCATCACAACTATTGGAAAAGACAGTACAAGAGTTTTCCAAATTGCCAGGGGTAGGTCGTAAAACGGCCTTGCGGCTGGTCCTGCATCTGTTACGTCAAGATACGGAGGACGTGCTGCAGTTGACGGCAGCTATCAACAAGATGAAACAGGAGGTGAAGCGCTGTCGCATCTGTCATAACATCAGCGATAGTGAGGTGTGTCCTATCTGTAGTGATCCCCGGCGCGACGAGACGACTATCTGTGTGGTTGAGAACATACAAGACGTGATGGCTGTGGAGAATACACAGCAGTTTCGTGGCCTCTATCACGTTCTGGGAGGTGTCATTTCACCTATGGACGGAATAGGCCCGTCGGATTTGGAGATAGACTCTTTAGTGGAACGGGTAGGCAAAGGCGGTGTTAAAGAAGTTATCTTAGCCCTGAGCTCAACGATGGAGGGCGACACAACCAACTTTTACATATTCCGCAAACTGGCACCCTTTAGCGATGTGAAAATCAGTATTATTGCGCGAGGTATTCCCGTGGGCGATGAGCTGGAATATGCAGACGAAGTGACGCTGGGACGCTCTATCTTGAACCGAACGATTTTTGAAGGGAAATAATACATGAATATAAAATGAATAACGAAGTATTTCAATTTTGGTTGACAACGGCAGTAGAACTGTTAACGCTGTTGTGCGCCTATCTGGGTGTCCGACTCTATAAGAAAGATTGGAAGCCACGGATGGCACTTATCGTGCTGCCGTTGGTGGTAAATGTAATACTATACCTTATTTATAGTTCTACCATCTTTTTCTATCTGGGTGTTGTACTGCTTTTATGTATTCCGTTTGTATGGCCGAGAAAGTCAGCGTAATCATAGTCAGCTATAATGTACGCAGTCTGTTGACGGAGTGCATAGATAGTGTCCGTAAGGCTCTTGAAGGGCTGGACGGTCAGATTGTCGTGGTAGATAACTGCTCTAAGGACGACACGGTAGATTACCTATCGAAGCACTATCCTGATGTAAGGCTGATCGTCAATAAGGAGAACGTAGGATTTGCCAAAGCCAACAATCAGGCTATCAAGGCGTGCACGTCGGAATACGTGCTGCTGCTAAACCCTGATACGGTAGTAGGAGAGCAGACCATACTCGGATGTGTGGAATTCATGGATGCACATCCCGAAGCGGGTGGGGCAGGAGTGCGCATGCTCACTCGTGAGGGAGTACCGGCACCTGAATCGCGACGTGGCATCCCTACACCGTGGGTGGCTATGCTGAAAATGCTGGGCTTTACACGTCGTTATTACATGAGTGATTTACCCTGGGATAAGCCTTGCCGGATAGAGGTGATTAGTGGGGCGTTCTTTATGCTGCGCAAAAAAGCACTTGACGAGGTGGGACTTTTGGATGAAGATTTCTTCATGTACGGCGAGGACATCGACTTGTCCTATCGCTTGTTGAAGGGTGGTTGGCAGAATTGGTATCTGCCTTACGATATCATTCATTACAAAGGAGGCTCTACACAGAAGACTTCGTTCCGCTATGTGCACGTGTTCTACCAAGCCATGCTCATCTTCTTCCGCAAGCACTATCAGCATCTCAGCTTCTTTTTCTCTGTTCCCATCCAGATTGCTATTTATTTCCGTGCTTTTCTGGCTTTGCTACACATACAGTCAGCCAGATTGCGTCATTTTATCAATCCTTCATCACGATGCTTATGAACAAGATTAGACTGAGAGCCATAGAGCCGGAAGACCTGGAGCTGCTATACAAGATAGAAAACGACACCCGCCTGTGGAATGTCGGAGTGACTAACGTGCCTTATTCGCGATATACTTTACACGACTATATAGCCAACTCGTCAGATGACATCTATGCAGACAAGCAGTTGCGTATGATTGTAGAGGATATGGAAGGCAAGGCAGTGGGAATGGTGGATCTGATGAATTTTTCGCCCCAACACCTCCGGGCTGAGACAGGCATCGTCATCATGGAGTCAGAGCGTAGGAAGGGATATGCCACAGAAGCGTTGCATGCTTTGTGCGACTATGCCGTTAACGTGCTGCATCTGCATCAGCTTTATGGAGTGGCGGGAAAAGACAACCATGCTGCCTTGGCAGTTTATGAAAAAGCGGCTTTCGAGTGCCAGGAAACACTCCGGGATTGGCTGTATGATGGAAAAAAATATGCTGATGCCGTGTTGATGCAAAGATTTTTATAAACTTTTCCCCAAAAAGTTTTGTATTTTCAAAAATTCTATTTACCTTTGCACCCGCTAAACGACAAAAGAGACTATTTTGGTGCGTTAGTTCAGTAGGTTAGAATGCCTGCCTGTCACGCAGGAGGTCACGAG
>CAMIVY010000037.1 GCA_946402275.1 uncultured Prevotella sp. | reverse complement strand
AGAACTACTATCTGCCTCTGCAGGGTATCGCTTCTATGCACTGCTCTGCCAACACCGATATGGAGGGTAAGAACACCGCTATCTTCTTCGGTCTGTCTGGTACCGGTAAGACCACTCTTTCAACCGATCCTAAGCGTCTGCTGATTGGTGATGACGAGCACGGATGGGACGACGAGGGCGTATTCAACCTCGAGGGCGGTTGCTATGCAAAGGTTATCAACCTGAGCAAGGAGAACGAGCCCGACATCTACGGTGCTATCAAGCGCAACGCGCTGCTGGAGAACGTTACCGTTGCTGCTGACGGCAAGATTGACTTCGCTGATAAGAGCGTAACGGAGAACACCCGCGTAAGCTATCCTATCGACCACATCGAGAAAATTGCCCAGAAGGTCAACGGCAAGAGCGCAGGTCCTGACGCTAAGAACGTTATCTTCCTGTCTGCTGACGCCTTCGGCGTACTGCCCCCAGTATCTATCCTGACTCCCGAGCAGACGAAGTACTACTTCCTCTCCGGCTTCACCGCTAAGCTGGCTGGTACAGAGCGTGGTATCACTGAGCCTACTCCTACCTTCTCTGCTTGCTTCGGTCAGGCATTCCTCGAGCTGCACCCCACCAAGTATGCTGAGGAGCTGGTTAAGAAGATGGAGAAGAGCGGCGCTAAGGCTTACCTCGTCAACACTGGTTGGAACGGTACCGGCAAGCGTATCTCTATCCCCGATACACGTGGTATCATCGACGCTATCCTGGATGGCAGCATCCTGAAGGCTCCCACCAAGAAGGTTCCCTTCTTCGACTTCGAGGTTCCCACAGAGCTGCCTAACGTAAATCCTGCTATTCTTGATCCTCGCGACACTTACGCTACTGCTGCTGAGTGGGAGGAGAAGGCTAAGGATCTGGCTGCCCGCTTCATCAAGAACTTCAAGAAGTACGAGGGTAATGAGGCCGGCAAGGCATTAGTAGCTGCAGGTCCGAAATTGTAATTCGGACCGAAGCAACTTCGCCTTACACAGGGTAAAGTTTGCAGGTCCGAAATTGTAAAAAATGCATAATTTATAATGCACAATGCATAATTAATGGCCGCACCTTTCGGTGCAGCCATTTTTTTGATATACGTCAAAAACAACGTTGGCGGCGGCAAATTCTTCTCTTTTCACTTTTCACTTTTCACTATTCTTTGTACCTTTGCACATGATAATCGAGACGATTATTTGATTATATTCATTAGGTTAGTAGTAAATTAAGGTAAAAGTTATGTTATTAGATTTTCAGACAACGATGATGTTGGTAGCAGTAGCTTTAGCTACTATTCTGAGTGTTATAACACTCATGCATACCAACCTGCGTTGAAGGAAAGAGCGCGGAGTGAGAGAGTCATACCGCGCTCTTTTTTTGCAAACAATCCCTAAAATATCACCTTTTATAATATATTTAACTTAATAAAAGGTAGAAAAATGCTCAAAATTGCAGAATTGTGCGTAAATTTGCACCCAAAATTGAATAAATCCATGTCGATGAAACAGACAAGAACAATATGTGCGCTGTTTGCCACCATTTTAATCATGACTTCGTGCGCAGGTTCGAGCAACGAAGTAACACTATATAGTGATGCATCCATCACTGCTTTTACATTGGGAAAACTGAATAGATATACAGAGACGTTAGACAGCGATGGAGTACCCCAGACTAAGAAAACGACATTCTCTGCAGGCAACTACAAGTTTGTGATAGACCAAGTTAACAGAAAAATATACAACAACGACTCATTACCTATTGGTACTGATGTCGCACATGTACTGTGTACTATCAGCACCGCAAACAATGGCGTTGCACTTTTTGAAGACTTAAAAGAAGAGGACACCTACTATTACTACTCATCGGCTGACAGCATCGACTTCACCTCTCCACGCACAGTCAGGGTGATGTCAAGCGACGGAAAGGGATATACCGAATACACCATCCAGATAAACGTCCATGAAGAAGATGGCGACAAATTTGAATGGAACGCGCTAGATGGATCTATTCAAGTGCAGGCGATGAGAGGTTTGAAAACACTCTATCAGAAAAAGACCATTTTTCTTTTTTGCGATTTAGACGGTAAGACACAAGTTTATCGCGTAGATGACAACAGAAATTGGGATAAGATTGCACAAAGCATGAACTTTTCTTCCGATGCGTGGAAAAATGTAGCCGTAATGGATAATGTGTTCTATCTTTTTGACGGAGGCATCCTCTACAAGAGTGATGACGGTAACGAATGGACGCTGGTCAACTATACTGCTGAACAGCCTGTCAAACAGCTGATTGGAGCCAGCACCTATGAACTATATGCCTTGTCTGAAAGTAATCAGATTATGGCTTCTAGAGACGGGGGAGAGAGCTGGAAAGTTGAAAAGAACGATATGCCAGAAAAGTTGCCAACAGAAGATATCACGATGGTAAGCTACCCAGTTTATATGGCAGACAATTGCGAGCAAGTGATTATGGTTGGCAACCTTGCATCAGAAGAAAATGAAGAGTATGCAGTGGTATGGCGAAAAATTGTTGACTTCGACAACTTTGACCTTGGAGGCACATGGACTTATATGGATCGTGGCTCCATGACCGAATTCCTACTTCCAAGATTTGATCATTACAACTTGTTGGCATACGAGGACTATCTTCTAGCCTTTGGCAAGTTACCCGAAAGCAAAAGCAAAGGAAAGCCATATACCACCATTTTACAGAGCAGAGACAACGGCATCACATGGAAAGAAAAGAAAGGCGTATTTGTCTTCCCAGAAAATATGGCGAACACAGACGCCGCCACTATCAGCTCCGTAGTTGATAAGAACAAAAACATTTGGCTATTCTGCATTGGCACTGGAGAGATTTGGAAAGGACGTCTTAACAGGGCTGCATGGACTTATAAATAGAACTAACAGCATGCGAAAGGGCCTGTTTATCATCCTGCTATTGGCTCTGACCACATCAGCAAGTGCTCAGACGCAACCGGAATACCGCATAGAAATTGGTGCTGGCGTAGGTATGGTCAACTACCTAGGCGACTTCAATGGGAACATTTTTAAGAACCCCATGCCCATGTTTTCGCTGCTTGCAAAATATAAATTAGACCCACGAATGGCACTGGCCATGAATGTGAGCTACGGAAAGATAAAAGGTGCATCAAAGGATGCAAAGACATACTACCCTGCCCCATGGCAGGACTATAGTTTTAACCACGGACTCCTAGACGTGGGGCTACGATTTGAATACAATTTCTGGCCTTATGGAACAGGAATGGAGTATCGTGGCGCAAAACGCGTTACACCTTATATATATATAGGTGCTGGAATGACGTTTGCAAAACCTGACAAGACGGAGGTAGGCATGAACCTGCCTATCGGTGGTGGTGTGAAATACAAAGTGGCTGACCGTGTCAATATGGCATTGGAATGGACCATGCACTTTACCACTAGTGACTATCTAGATGGGGTTAAAGACCCTTATGGCATTCAGAGCTCAGGAATCTTCAAGAACACGGACTGTTACAGCCATCTGCGTCTGTCGGTAACTTACGATATCTGGGCAAAATGCAAAACTTGCCATAATGACAAGGATTGAAGATATAAAGAGCGGTCAACAGTGCCGATGACAATAAGAAATAAGAAATACAAAATATATGACGACAGAATTAGACATGAATCGCATTCCGCAGCATATTGCCATCATCATGGATGGTAATGGACGCTGGGCAACTGATCGCGGACTTGACAGGACGTTTGGTCACAAAGCCGGATTGGACACTGTAAAGAAGATTACTGCCGAATGTGCACGACTGGGGGTAAAGTACCTGACACTATATACATTCTCTACTGAGAACTGGAATCGTCCTGCCTATGAGATTGAGGCGCTGATGGGACTGGTACTCAGTTTCATTGAGATGGAGCTATTTACCGACAACAACGTGAAATTCACGCTGATTGGCGATCGTGAACGCTTACCCCAAAGTGTTCAGGACAAAATCACCTATATGGAAAACCTCACCAAGGATAACAACGGTATGACAATGGTGGTAGCCATGAGTTACTCGTCTAAACTTGAACTGGTGAGAGCAACAAAACTGATTGCTGACGAGGTAAAGAGTGGTAAACTGAATCTTGAAGACATCACTGAGCAGACCATCAATGATCACCTATGGACTGCTCACATGCCCGATCCAGAACTGCTCATTCGTACGGGTGGAGAGTTGCGCATCAGCAACTACCTGCTTTGGCAATGTGCCTATTCAGAATTCTATTTCTGCGACACTTATTGGCCTGATTTCAACGAAGAAGCTCTTCATAAGGCTATAGCAAACTATCAAAGCCGTCAGCGTCGTTTTGGAAAAACAGAAGCACAGGTAGAAAGCGAGGCACAAGACCTAAATGCGAAATGAGGATTCGAGCTTTGCTCGCTTGTCAAAACAAGAATAAGAAATGAACAAGAATAGTTATATCAGAAGAGAAACAGGAAATGGGATGATGAAGAGAGTGCTAATGGCATTCCTCATTTCTCATTTCTCATTCCTCATTTGCTATGCGCAAGACGTCATCATCAATCCCAACATCTCTTATGCCGGTACACCTCGCACATGTGAAATAGGAGGACTGGCGGTAAAAGGTGTAGAAGGATACGAGGACTATGTACTGACGGGCTTGTCAGGACTGACTGTGGGTCAGACCATCAGTCTGCCTGGCACAGAGATTACCGAAGCTGTTAAGCGCTATTGGAAACATGGTCTATTCTCAAAGGTATCCATCACAGCAGACTCTATTGTTGGCTCAAAGGTTTATCTGTGTATTAATCTGGCCACTCGTCCGCGTATCAGCACCATTAACTATTATGGCCTGAAGAAGTCGGAGCGTGAGGATATGGAGTCAAAACTTGGCATCATGAAAGGCAGTCAGGTTACACCAAACATGCTTGATCGTGCCAAAATATTGGCTAAGAAATACTTTGATGAAAAAGGCTATAAGAACGCTGAGATAGAAATTGTCCAGCGTGACGACGTAACGAGTAAGAACGAGGTAATCCTGGATGTCACCATTGACAAAAAGTCGAAGATGAAAGTACGCAAAATCATTTTCGAAGGCAACGAACAGTTGAAAGACAGTAAAATCAAGGGTACCCTGTTCAAAAAAGGTTCCTTCGGAAAGATCAACGAAGCAGGAAAACTCAAGAACTTATTCAAAGCTAAGAAATTTACTCCAGAACGTTACGATGAAGCCAAGAAGGCACTCATCGATAAATACAACGAATTGGGTTATCGCGACGCTACCATTTTGGAAGACTCCGTATGGACTGTCGATGAAAAGCATGTGAATGTCTTTGTGAAATTGGACGAAGGACAGCGCTACTATCTGCGAAACATCACATGGGTAGGTAATACCGTAGTAACTACCGACTACCTGAATGCCGCCTTGGGTATGAAAAAAGGTGACATCTACAACCAAAAACAGATGAACAAGCGCCTGAAGGAAGACGATGATGCCATTGGCAACTACTATTGGAACAATGGTTACCTTTTCTACAACCTCGATCCTGTTGAGGTGAACATCGTAGGCGATTCCATTGACTTGGAAATGCGTATTCAGGAAGGTACACAGGCCCATCTGAGCCATGTTCGCATCTTTGGTAACGACCGACTTTATGAAGAAGTGGTACGACGCGAGTTGCGTACCAAACCTGGCGACCTGTTCTCGAAAGATGCCCTTCAGCGTTCTGCCCGTGAAATAGCATCTATGGGTTTCTTCGACCCAGAAAAGGTGAACCCAGATGTCAAGCCTAACTATGAGGATGGTACCGTTGATATCAACTGGGAACTCGAGCAGAAGTCTAACGACCAGCTTGAATTCTCACTCGGTTGGGGTCAGACGGGTATTATCGGTCGCGTGGGTATCAAGCTCAATAACTTCTCCATGCGTAACCTCTTTGGTAAAAACAAGATGCACCGCGGTCTGATGCCTATTGGTGACGGTGAACAGCTCTCACTCTCCTATCAGTCCAATGGTAGTTACTATAACTCTATTTCTGCAGGTTATTCTACTGGATGGTTTGGTGGAAAGCGACCTAACGCCTTCAGTATCAACGCCTTCTACTCCAAACAAACAGACATTTCAAGCACATATCGTAACTCTAGTTGGTACAACAACTACAATAGCTATCTCTATGGATATGGCTCGTACAACAGTGGATACTACGATTACACCTCCATGATGGACGATGACAAGTACATCAAGCTCTTTGGTGCATCTATTGGATGGGGTAAGCGCCTACGCTGGCCTGACGACTATTTCCAACTCTCTCTGCAGTTGGCTTATACACGCTATATGCTGCAAGACTGGAGCTACTTCCTCATCAGCAATGGTAACTGTAACAACATCAACATAGGAGTTACCTTGTCACGTACTTCTACTGATAACCAACTCTTCCCACGTCGCGGTTCAGAGTTCTCGGCTTCTGTGACCATGACTCCACCCTGGTCGCTCTTCGATGGTAAGGACTATGCAAAATTAGCAACAGCAGAGACCTATAAGACCAATATAGACCGCTATAATGATGAGTTACAGGAGAAATATCGATGGATTGAGTACCACAAATGGAAGTTTAAGTCAAAGACCTACACTGCCCTGACAGGTGGTCAGAAATGTCTCGTGCTGATGACCCGTGTCGAGTTAGGACTGCTGGGTTCTTATAACAACGACAAACGCTCACCCTTCGAAACCTTCTATGTCGGTGGTGATGGTATGAGTGGCTACAGTTCCGGTTATGCCGAGGAGACCATTGGTCTGCGTGGTTATGAAAACGGTTCACTCACACCCTATCGTGCCACAGGTTATGCCTACGATCGTTTCAGCTTGGAATTGCGCTATCCGTTCCTGTTGGGTAATACCACCATCTATGGTCTGGGCTTCATTGAAGGCGGTAACGCATGGAACGAAGCTAAGAACTTCAATCCATTTGAGATTAAGCGCTCTGCAGGTCTCGGTGTCCGTATCTTCCTGCCTATGGTTGGTCTGATGGGTATTGACTGGGCCTATGGTTTCGACAAGCCCTACATCACCTCAACAGGTATTGGTGGAAGCCAATTCCACTTCATCTTGGGACAAGAATTCTAAGCGGGCTTTACAGGCTAAATGAGAAATGAGTAATGAGTAATGAGTAATTATGATTAGAAAAGTAATATTATTGGTTGTCCTATGTGCATCGACAATAGCGATGCAGGCACAAAAATTCGCTCTGGTTGATATGGACTATATTCTAAAGAATATTCCAGCCTATGAGCGGGCTAACGAACAGCTTAACCAGGTGTCAAAAAAATGGCAAGCTGAAGTTGAAGCTGTACAAATTGAAGCACAAACGCTTTACAAAAACTACCAGAACGAGGTTGTCTTTCTCTCTCAAGAACAGAAGAAGACCCGTCAAGATGCCATTGTCAAGAAGGAACAAGAGGCTGCTGAACTGAAGAAGAAATACTTCGGTCCGCAAGGCGAACTCTTTAAGAAGCGTACCGCATTGATGACGCCCATTCAAGAAGAAGTCTATACTGCCGTGCGCGACATTGCGGACTTGCGAGGCTATCAGCTAGTGCTCGATCGTGCCAGTGACGCAGGAATCATCTTCGGTTCACCGAAGGTTGATATCTCCAATGAGGTATTGTCTAAGTTAGGATATGCTAACTAAGTAAATAAAAACAATAAATATCAAACATTTTAAACAAAGAAAACAATGAAGAAACTATTATTCATGCTGATGATGCTCGCCCCTATGGCAGCATTCGCACAGAAGTTCGGACACGTCAACTCACAGGAGATTATCCAGGCTATGCCCGAGTTCACCAAAGCACGTACTGACATTGAGGCACTTGCCAAGCAGTATGATGCAGACCTGAAAAGTATGCAGGAAGAAATCCAGAAAAAAGCTGAGGCTTTAGAGAAGGAACAAGCTACCCTGCCCGCCAACATCAAACAGCGCCGCGAACAGGAACTGCAGGAGATGTATCAGAAGTATCAGCAGAGTGCTCAGGACAATCAGCAGGCACTTGCCAAGGAACAGTCAGAGAAGATGCAGGCTATCACCACCAAGGTGCTAGATGCTATCAAGTCTGTTGGTCAGACCGATGGTTATGTCTATATTATGGACATTGCCGGTGGTATTCCTTACATCAGCACTACGCTTTCTACCGATGTTACTGCAAAGGTAAAGACCAAGCTCGGACTGAAGTAATATGAAAAAAACTGTTCTTTTCCTACTGCTGACGGTCGTATCGCTCACTGTTACAGCACAAGAAATCACGCCCAAAGACTCTGTAGCTTTCAAGTACGGCTATCTGAGCTATGATTCTGTCATGATTGCCATGCCAGACTATGCTGCGCTTAAAATCAATATGGGTCAACTGCGTGAGCAATATGAAGCTGAGCAGAAACGCGTGGAAAACGACTTCAACATGAAGTATGAAGAATTCCTTGACGGACAGGCTAACTTCCCACAGACTATCCTTCAAAAGCGCCAAAGCGAGCTGCAGGAGATGCTTGACAAAAACATCGCCTTTAAGAAGCAAAGCCAAAAGATGCTCAACGATGCAGAAGCAAGCATGTTGGATGCCATTAAGACAACCATTAACATGGCTGTGAAAGATATTGCTCAAGAGCATGGCTATGCCTTCGTTTTAAATACTGACAAGGAAGCTGTGCCATTCGTCAACCCTGCTATGGGTGAGGACATTACAGAAGCAGTTAAACAGCTTCTGAATGAGAAAGAGAAATGAGTAGTGACCCAGGGCCTATTGGCATCTTTGACAGCGGATATGGTGGACTGACCATCCTTCATGGCATCCGTCAGCTGTTGCCCCAGTACGACTACCTCTATCTGGGAGACAATGCCCGTGCGCCTTATGGCACTCGCTCTTTTGATGTTGTATATGAGTTTACACGTCAGGCTGTGATACGCCTTTTTGAAATGGGATGTCATCTTGTCATCCTTGGCTGTAACACCGCATCAGCAAAAGCCTTACGCTCTATTCAACAGAACGATTTGCCCAAGCTCGACCCAGAACGTCGAGTCTTGGGCATTATTCGTCCCACCGCAGAGATAATAGGTTCTATCACACACTCTCGCCATGTGGGTATTTTTGCCACAGAAGGTACTATTAAGAGCGAATCGTATAATCTTGAAATCCATAAGTTCTTCCCGGATATCACCGTTAACGGAGTAGCCTGTCCTTTCTGGGTTCCATTGGTTGAATACAATGAGGCTGATTCGCCAGGTGCCGACTATTTCGTAAAAAAACGCATTGACCAGCTTATGCGTATGGATGCCGACATTGACACCGTGATTTTGGGTTGCACACACTACCCTCTTCTGCTACCGAAGATTCACAAATACATACCTCGTGGCATCCGCATTATCTCACAAGGCGAATATGTAGCAAGTTCTCTGCAAAACTATTTCCAGCGTCATCCGGAGATAGAGAAACGCTGTACACAAGGCGGTCAAGTAAAGTATCTGACAACTGAAAACCCAGAAAAATTCAAGGAACAGGCGCAACTCTTTCTCCATGAACCCGTAGAGGTGGAGAATATTGCGTTGGGATAATAAACGTTATAGGTTTATTTTAGTAAACGCCGGGAGAAATAGCGTACAGGATACCATACACTGAGGAATCCCACAGCCAATACTGTAAAGAAAACAAGAACAATATCCCAGGGGTGAACACTAACGGGATAGGCATCCACGACAAACGACCCTTCGCTGCTACCCAGTCTTACAATTCCATATTGCTGTTGCAACCAACAAAGCAACAAGCCAACCAGCACGCCAATAACAGCTCCTATAGCAGAAATCAATCGACCTTCAAAGAGAAAAACATGTATAATCTGGCGCTCCGTAGCTCCGAGATTACGCAGTGTCACCACGTCTTCTTTCTTGTCGATAATCAGCATAGACAGCGAACCAATAATGTTAAAGCAGGCAATAACCAGGATAAAAGTCAGGAAGACATAGGCTATGAGCTTCTCCACTTTCATAATACGAAAAGTGTCATTTTGCTGTTCATAGCGGTCCTGTACGTAGAATTGATCACCTGCTATTTCCTTCATCTGGTGCTTTACCTGTTCAAAATCGCTGCCGGGCTTCAGTCGCAGTTCCAACGAAGAAAGGCGCCCTTCCAAGTCGAACAGATGACGTGTAAACGCTAAAGAGGTCAGGATGTAGTTCTTGTCATACTTCCCCTGTTTCATACAAAACACAACGCCGGGTGAATATAACTCATCCTCTACGAAGCCTTCTGTAGGATTAGTCATATTCAACTGTCCCTCACGACGAGGAGCATAGATTTTCAGTGGATGGTCGTAGGTATAGCCCAAACCCAATTGATATGCCACTCCCAAACCTGGTATGCCATAGTGCATATCAGCAGCATGGAGTTCGAAACTTCCATCTCCCTCCAATATTTCCTGGATATGCGTCAACTGGTTGAAGTTATCCTCAACACCTTTCACCTTGACCATCTGTTGACGATTGCCATAGACGGCCAAGGCCTGTTCTTCCAGACACTCCGTAGCCACCTCAACTTCTGGCAACTGACGAATCCTAGTGAGTATCGGGTCGTCTGCCAAAGCGGTTTTCCCCTTTACAGGAGTGACCTTCAACTGAGGGTCCATCTGGGTAAAGAACGAAGCCACGAGATCATGAAACCCGTTAAACACGCTTAGTGTTACCACAAGAGCCATAGTGGCTACAGCAACTCCTACCACAGAAATGCTACTGATTACATTAATGGCATGAGTCGATTTCTTGGAAAAAAGGTAACGACGGGCAATGTAAAACGGGAAATTCATATCTGTTTTAACGACAACCGGAACAACTTATAACAAAAGCTTTCTTGGGTTGTCAGAGAGATTGTTTTATTTTCCTAACAACTGATCGATGCGCTCAATGTAGTCGAGCGAATCGTCGATAAAGAAGCGCAGCTCAGGTATGATACGCACCTGATAACGGATGCGAGTACCTAGCTCATAACGTATCTGCTTCTCATTCTTGGTGATATTCTGGATAAGCTCCTCTGCACGTTCTGAAGGGAAGATGCTCAGATAGGCTGTACATATGCTCAGGTCGGGAGAAATCTTCACTCTCGTGACGCTGATCATCACTCCATGTAAGGAGCGCGTCTGCTCCTGGAAAATCAAACTGAGTTCCTTTTGGAGCAGGCGCGCTATCTTGTTCTGTCTTGTCTCCTGCATTACTTAATCTTTGATTGAATAATGGTCATGACTCGGCAATGCCAAAACATGTTTTGTCATTGCTCTCGCTACTCCATTATTTCTTAGGATCTACTTCCAGTAATTCAATCTTGAAGATAAGCATAGAGAAAGGCTTGATATCAGCACCCTGCTGACGCTCGCCGTAAGCCAGTTCCTGAGGAATATAAACCTCCCAGATAGAACCAGCAGGCATGTGTACCAGAGCTTCTGTCCAACCCTTGATTACCTGGTTAGCACGGAAGTTTGCAGGCTCGCCACGCTTGTATGAGCTGTCGAACACCTTGCCGTCGAGTGTCTTACCCTCGTAGTGAACTTTCACGAGAGAAGTGTCCTTTGGCAGAGGACCGTTACCCTCTTTGATGACTTTATACTGAACACCACCGTCGAGAACCTTCACACCCTCAGCCTTAGCGTTCTTAGCAAGGAATTCCTCACCAGCCTTCTTGTTAGGACCGAACTCCTTCTCCATGTTTCTTGCCTTGATGACGCGCATCATCTCCTGAGCAACAGCCTGAGCAGAGTCAACAGTCATCAGACCACCCTTGCCGATAGTACCAGCAATGAAACCTGCCATGAAGTTTTTCAGAGAGATAGTTTTGGTAGAATCCTCACCAAACAGTTCGTGATTGATACCCTTTACCATCTGGTTAGAAATCTGCTGACCAATCTGGATACCAGCATAGTAAGCAGCCTTCTTCTTGTCGTCACCGGCATTTGCACCCTCGTTCAGACCTTTGATAAACTCGTCCATGTAAGCGGTGTCAACACCCAGACGACCTACGAGATAATCCTTCAGACCCTGAGTCTGAGCCATACCGATAGCATAGCTAACAGTATCTACATCACTCTTCAGGTTTGCCTGAGGAGCACCATTGCCGCATGCAAACATCATAACGGCAGAAACAGCTGCAAGAGCAGCAAAAGTGAACTTTTTCATTGTTGTTGTTGTTTTATTTATTTTGTTATTACACTATATCGTTGTTAATTACATTACCTGAATCAACTCTACGTCGAAAATCAGGGCTGCAAACGGAGGGATAGACTGTCCTGCACCACCCTCGCCATAAGCCAGACGATAGGGGATGAAGAAACGATACTTAGCACCCTCCTGCATCAGCTGAAGACCTTCTGTCCAACCAGCAATCACCTGCTGCAGACCAAATACGGCAGGCTCACCACGCTGAACACTGCTGTCGAACACCGTACCGTCGATGAGGAAACCCTCATAGTGGCACTTCACAGAGTCCTTGGCACTAGGCTTCTTGCCATTGCCTTCTTTCAGCACCTGGTACTGCAGACCGCTAGGCAGCGTGATTACACCGTCTTTCTTAGCATTCTCTGCCAAATACTTCTCGCCAGCTTCCTTATGAGCCTTGCCAGCCTCAGCACGCTGTTTATTTATTTTCTCTTCCTGTGCAGCAAAAAATTCCTGAACAATCTGCTGAGCCTCACTGCTCTTAATTTTCAAATCCTTACCACCCAATACGTCTTTCACAGCCTGGGCGAAATCATCGATATTCAGCTCCTGACCACCCATATTTGCCAATTGGTGACCGATGCCAATACCTAATGCATAGCTTACTTTATCCATTTTTTCTTATTATAAATAATGTATATATTCTAAAAAACGGCGCAAAGGTACAACTTTTCTTCGATTTATAGGCGATAATTCGCGAAAAATTACTAATTTTGTGCATTCTTAATACTTTGACTCATGAAAAAAATAGTTGTTTTAACCGGTGCAGGCATGTCTGTGGAGAGTGGTTTACGTACTTTCCGTGATGCTGACGGCTTGTGGGAAGAGTATCCTGTTCAGAAGGTAGCAACCCACGAAGGATGGCTGAACGATCCCACCCTAGTGACTAATTTCTACAATATGTTGCGCAAAAAATGCTGGAACGTGAAACCCAACGAAGGCCATAAGCTCATCGCAGCTTTAGAGAAGAAGTACAACGTTACCGTAGTGACACAGAATGTTGACAATCTGCATGAGATGGCAGGTTCTTCAAAGGTCATCCACCTGCATGGTGAACTAATGAAGGTCTGTTCCAGCAACGACCCTGACGACCCACGCTATCAGCAGTTGCTAACTCCTGAGAATTGCGAGGTAACTCCTGGCACAAAGGCTGGCGATGGTTCCCTGTTGCGCCCGTTCATTGTGTTCTTTGGCGAAGCAGTACCCATGATCAGTGCTGCTGCAGAGGAATGCCAGGAAGCCGACATCTTCATCATCATAGGCACCTCACTGAATGTCTATCCTGCAGCAGGCCTCATCCACTATGTTCGCCCTGATGTTCCCGTATATCTGATTGACCCCAATCCTGTCAGTGCTGGCGGACGCCAAATTGTACAGATCCAGAAAGGAGCTTCCGAGGGTATGCGTGAGCTTACCGAGCTACTTTAGCAGTTTCTCGTACTCACCCTCTGTGTTCAGAATTCGCTCAGCCTCCTTCAACGTTTTGTCAGCTCGCAATCCCACTTGCACCTGACCTTCCTGATAGTAGTAGGCTGAGACGATTTCCTGTTCCAGCATCATTTGTATCTCGGAACGACGCAGGTCCAGATCGCGATTCACATCGTGGTGGTCTATCTTCTTTTTCAGTGCCTCAAACTCCTCAAGGGCTTCGTCGTAGTAGCCCTCGAACTTGGCAGCTCTCACCAGTTCTTCAAATTGCTTTTTGCTCAACTGGTCGTAGGTGAATCCAGCCTTCACCACACGCTCCTTAAACTCTGCATAGTCCGCATCAGTCAGATGGAAATCTGCTGCTGGAGCAATAGTGGGGTGCTTGGAGATATAGTCAACCACATAGTTAAACATCACCTCTGTGGAGTCAAGCCTACTCAAGTACATCGTAATGTTTGCCAGAGTGTCAGGTTTAACCTCTACATCGGGCTTGATGCCTTCCTTCATCTTAATGCCTCTTCCACTGGGCAGGTAATAGCGCGAGGTGGTCAACTTCAGATTGGCATTATAGGGCAGATCGATGTTAGGCACCTGCACCAAACCCTTACCAAAGGTACGTGTACCTATTATAACACCTCGCTTCAGGTCTTGTAGCGCTCCGCTGGTTATCTCTGAAGCCGAAGCGGTCTCACTATTCACCAACACCACAATAGGCATCACGGTATCGACAGGCTCCATTCTCGTCTTATATTCTGAATTGGCACGCTTCAACTTGCCCTTGGTCTCTACAATCTTCACACCTTTGGGAATCCACATATTCAGGATATCCACACACTCCGACAACGAGCCACCACCATTGCCACGAAGGTCTAACACCAGTTTCTGCGCTCCCTGTTTCTTCAAATCCAGGAAAGCCAGACGCATAGCCTTGGCAGGTTCGCCCGTGAAAGTGTTCAAACAGATATACCCCACCCCATTGGGGCGCATCCCGTAATAGGTTATCTCAGGCATCTTGATACTCTGGCGCTTAATCTTAAAGTTCATCTTCTTGCCCGTTGAGGGACGTTCTATCTTCAACATGAAAGTGGTTCCAGCCTCACCACGAAGATGGCTGCTCACATAACCCACCTCCTTATCCGTCATCACCGTATCGTCTATCTGTAGAATGACATCACCTTTCTTCAACCCTGCCAATGCAGCAGGCATTCCAGCATAAGGCTCTTCGATCACCACGCGTTTCTTTTGCTGATGAAACCTTATCAGTGCACCAATGCCCGCATACTTACCTGTCAACATCTGTTTCAAGTCCTTTTGCTGCTCCTCAGGATAATATTCCGTATAAGGATCCAAACTGCGTAACATGGCATGAATGCCTGTTCCCACCACTTTGTTGGCATCAAGGGTGTCAACATACATCATATCCAAATTCTTATACAGGGCATTGAATATCTCGAGGTTCTTAGCCACCTCCAACTGATGGTTCTTTACATCTTGTGCCCTACCGGCAACCACCATTGCCAGCAGCACCATAAACAAGAAAATACGTCTCTTCATCATCTATATTGCTATAATTTGGGGACAAAGGTATAAAAAAATACGCTTTTAATGAATTTTTTTTGGAAAAAGTTTGCAGGATTCGAAAAAACGTATTACCTTTGCACCCGCAATCGAAAGAAAGCAACCTGCTTCAGTAGCTCAGTTGGTTAGAGCACCTGACTGTTAATCAGGGGGTCGTTGGTTCAAGCCCATCCTGAAGCGCATTAAAAATCAAGGAGTTACGATTTCTCGTAACTCTTTTTTCTTTCCCGTCTGAACAAACTCTCGTTACCTGTTCCCGCTTTTCAAGTATTACCACATAAATTTTAGTCCGTAGGCTTCGGACTCTCAGTCCGAGCCATTCGGACTGGCAGTCCGTCGGGACGGACTAAAAAGAAGGCAGTAGGAATCTTATGGTGCTCCTTCATTTAAGGATTAGAGATAATTCCCGATATTTTTTGATAAAACGAGGACATTTTTGTATAAAAACGTCTTATTAGCACAAAAAAAGGCTGAAAAGTTTGTCTGTTTCAAAGAAAAGCCTTACTTTTGCAATGCATAGTGCGCAAATCCCTAACCAGGAAACTGGGAAGGAAACGCACAAAAACGCTAGAGCATAACATTATTTACTTTATTTATAAACTAAAACAAAAAAGCGTATGAAGAAAATTTTTACTCTGATTGCATCAGCGCTCTTGACAATGGGTGCTAGTGCACAAAGCTGGAATTTCTCTGACTGGGAAGTAAAAGATTACACGGAGCCAGCAGAGGTTAATGGTCTTAAGATTAATGCTGCAAGCAACAAAAAAATTTCAATTGATGAAAACTCTAAGACCGTTGGTGAAGTTACTTACACAAAGCGTTTGAAGTTTGGCGGTAGTGGAAGTGCCACCTCACGAAACATTGGATTCACAGCAGCAGGAGCTGGAACACTAAAAGTCATTCTCACTTCGGGAAGTAGCAGTGAAGATCGACCTCTTGGAGTATCTTTAGGTGAAACAGAAATTGGCACTGCAACTGCTAAGGGTGGCGCTGTTGAAGCTGCAACTATTGACATCACGGGTGCAGGTGAAGTAACTATTTACAGTAAGCAATCTGCTATAAATCTCTATCTCGTTGAATTTACTCCTGCAGGTGGTCCTATTGTAATCGATACTGACAAGTGGGATGCTTCAACTATAGACCTTGCTACCAACATTTCTGAGAGTGAGAATTCGAACCCGAATTTGAAAAAAGTACCCTCTGTTTATCCTGGCGAAGCCCCATCGGAAGAACAGATTATTGCCGATGCAACAGCACCTTTAACTTTGAAGGAATACACCTTTACCGTTAAATCTCCAAATGTAACTCTCACTGGCGTTTCTACACCTAACTCCCCCAACGCTGATGGAGAACAGGATGAGCCTTGGCGTATTGTTGCGTCAGACGCTAGACAATTCCTGAACCTTGACGCATGCCCCGTAAAATTCGAAGGTGGATATTTGCAGGCTAAGACAGGTAACCCTTCTTTGGGAGCTGTAGAGTATTTCTTTACTAATTCAGATAAAAAAACTGTAGGTCCAAGGTATGTTGAAACTAACACATATTGGACACCTGATTGTGGAAAACTTCCAGTTAAAGGAGAATATTACGAGGTTTCTTTTGCCCAAGCAGGTACATTTGTTGCTGGTTTGTTCATTCAGCGTCCTACATCTAACCTGTATATCATCGACAAGGCAACTATTCAATTGTTAGCTCCTTCTGCCATTACTATCGCAGGATACAACAACAACAACACAGTTAAGCCCGCTGAGGATGCAGATGCCTATCAGCCAATGAAGGTAAACGACGACTACACTATTTCTTTCGCTAATCCTGACTATACCATTAATGCTGGCAAGCAAGTATTCGGACACGTAAGTTTCAATGTTGAGGCTGGCAAGACCTATCTGTTGTTCAACCCGAAGAACCAGCTTGGTATCTACGGCTTCCAGTTCACTCCTGGTGGCGATCCCTCAGGCGTAGAGACCATCAAGACCGAGAAGGTTTGGAATGCTAATGCTCCTATGTACAACCTCTCTGGTCAGCTGGTTGATAAGAGCTACAAGGGTATCGTTATCCAGAACGGTCGCAAGTTTGTGAATAAGTAAGAACAGAGAAAACTTGATTTCAAATAAAAGAAAGCGAAGCTTTTTCAGCTTCGCTTCTTTTGTTAATACACTGGATTTTAGTTATTTAATGTTAACACAGAGTTGTGCTACACAAAGTTGTGTTACACAAAGTTGTGTATTTCGATTTTTCTTTTTATATTTGCATTGGTTTTTAAACTAAAAGAGGTGTGTATGAAACAAAACAGCTTTGTTTATGGAGTAGCCGTTGCCGGCTATAACTTTACAGGAAGGGAAGAAGAAACGAATAGACTCAAGAGGAATTTTGAAGGAGGCATCAATTCGATTTTGATTTCACCACGCCGTTGGGGAAAGACTTCGCTGGTTAAACATGTTTGTAGCCAGGTGGACAGAGACAAGGTTATTCCTGTGTTTTTTGATATGTTCACATGCAGAAATGAATATGAGTTCTACAATGCATTGGCAGTCGCAGTAATTAAGCAGACAGCCACTTCGGCAGAGCGATGGATGGACAATGCAAGGGATTTCCTAATGCGACTAACCCCTAAAATATCTATCAGTCCTGACCCCACCTCTGATTTCTCACTATCGTTAGGTATTACTCCCAAAACACATTCGGCAGAAGAAGTTCTAGGATTAGTGGAAAGCATCGCTATCAAGAAACAAAAACGAATCGTTGTATGTATTGATGAATTCCAGCAGATAGGCGAATTTGAAGACTCGTTGAATGTGCAGAAAAGACTGCGTTCTGTATGGCAACACCAGCAGTACACCTCATATTGTCTTTTTGGCAGTAAAAAACACCTGATGAGTAATCTTTTTCAGAAAAGGAATATGCCTTTCTACCAGTTTGGGGATATGCTATTCCTGAAAAAAATGCCTGTCACAAAATGGACGGAATATATCGTATCGCATTTCGAGGCTGAAGGATGCTACATATCAGAAGGGCTGGCAGAAAAAATTTGCCGTATGGTTGACAACCACTCGGCTTATGTTCAACAGTTGGCTTGGCTACTGATTACACACATGAAAGAGGGTGATACGGCTACCGAACAACTATTGGAAAAGGCTATGGAAGACCTCTTGGATGCCAATGATCTACTGTTTATCCAACAAACAGAATCGTTGACGGCCTACCAGCTTAATTTCCTGCGTGCCATTATCGACGGGGTAGATAAAGACTTCGGCGAACAACATATCAGAGAGGAGTATCAGTTGGGAAGCAGTTCCAATATTGCCCGTCTGAAAAGTGCCATGATTGTGCGCGACTTAATCGACACCGATGGGAAAAAGTATTTTATGACTGACCCTGTTTTCTCACTATGGTTTAAACGCAGGAGTTAATGATTCTTTCATTTTGAATAAACTCTACGCGACACAAGCATTTGGTATAATTAATCTCATAATTCTTTGGATAATTGCAACGAATTGCGTAACTTTGCACGTATGAAAGAAACGAAATGGTGCGAGAATGTTATCCTTGCTGATGCCGACTACGTGGACAAGGTGGCGTTTGACCTGACGGTGAACTTCGAACGCATGATTGGCAGGCAGATTCCCAAGGCGGATATGGCACAATGGCTGGAGTGCGTGGCGATGGACGGAGGACTCAGACCTCAACCTTCAGGCACCAGCCAACAGCCCTCTATCCAGGTGGTTTTGCTACACAAGCAACAGCAGATGGAGAACTTCAATCCTGGCATCTTTGCAGAGCTGGACGGAAAGGCATTCACGGGTCCGATAGGCGAATTCCTCATCAGTTGCGTCAAGGTGGAAGACCTGACGACGATGGACGACCTCTTCGTGGACTCCATGCAGGTGATTGCCAATGCTGCCGAGGTGAAACGACTCATCGTAGTGCCCAATGCGGAACAGATATACAATAAGGTTCGCGAGGGCTTGCAACATGCTGACGACGAGAAGCGCATCACGGTACTGACAATGCAGCCTATGCAGGGAGGAAATTTCCGACAGGAAATACTGGGATATTCGCTGATGGCGGCACTGGGCATCAGGTCGGAAGAAATTAATTGTAAATAGTTAAATAGTCAAATAAAACCATGAGTAGAGTATTAATGATTGGCGCCGGAGGCGTCGCAACAGTAGCAGCGTTTAAGATTGCACAGAACGCTGACGTGTTTACTGAGTTTATGATTGCAAGTCGCAGAAAAGCGAAGTGCGACAAGATAGTAGCAGACATCCACAAGGCCGGCTACAACATGGACATCAAGACGGCACAGGTGGATGCCGACGAGGTGGAGCAGTTGAAGGCCTTGTTCAACGACTTCAAGCCCGAGTTGGTCATCAACCTCGCCCTGCCCTATCAGGACCTGACCATCATGGACGCCTGTCTGGCTTGTGGCTGCAGCTATCTGGACACCGCCAACTACGAGCCTAAGGACGAGGCCCACTTCGAGTACTCCTGGCAGTGGGCTTATCGTGAGCGCTTTGAGAAAGCAGGCCTGACAGCTATCCTCGGTTGTGGTTTCGACCCAGGAGTCACCTCTATCTATACGGCATACGCCGCCAAACACCACTTCAAGGAAATCCAGTATCTGGACATTGTCGATTGTAATGCCGGCGATCACCACAAGGCCTTCGCCACCAACTTCAACCCGGAAATCAACATACGTGAGATTACCCAGAAGGGACTCTACTGGGAAGACGGAAAATGGGTAGAAACGGAGCCTCTGGAAATTCACAAGGACCTGAACTATCCCAACATCGGTCCTCGCGACAGCTATCTGTTGCACCACGAGGAGATTGAGTCATTAGTCATCAACTACCCCACCATCAAGCGAGCACGTTTCTGGATGACCTTTGGTCAACAGTATCTGAAGCACCTCGAGGTTATTCAGAACATCGGCATGAGCCGTATCGACGAGGTTGAGTACGAGGCACCTCTGGCTGACGGAACAGGTACAGCAAAGGTAAAGATTGTACCCTTGCAGTTCCTGAAGGCCGTATTGCCTAACCCACAGGATTTGGGCGAGAACTACGAAGGCGAAACCTCTATAGGATGCCGCATCCGTGGTATCGGTAATGATGGCAAGGAGCACACCTATTATGTTTATAACAACTGCTCACACCGTGCTGCCTACGAAGAGACAGGCATGCAGGGCGTCAGCTACACCACAGGAGTACCAGCTATGATTGGTGCTATGATGTTCTGCAAGGGTTTGTGGAAGAAGCCAGGCGTTCACAATGTCGAAGAATTCGATCCCGATCCCTTCATGGAGCAGCTGAACAAGCAGGGTCTGCCTTGGCACGAAATCCACGATGGCGACCTGGAGTTGTAAAATAGAGAAATGACTCAATAAATTGTAAATCGTCAAATTGTAAATTAATTATATGGCAAAGAAAGAAAAAGAAGGGGAGCAGTTGTCTCCACAAGAGCAAAAAATGAAAGCCCTGCAGGCTGCTATGGCGAAGATTGAGAAAGACTTCGGCAAAGGCGCTATCATGAAGATGGGCGACGAGAAGGTTGAGAATGTCGAAGTGATACCTACCGGTTCTATCGGTCTGAACGCCGCTCTTGGCGTAGGCGGATATCCTAAAGGGCGTATCATCGAGATATATGGTCCTGAGTCGAGTGGTAAGACCACACTGGCAATCCACGCTATTGCAGAATGTCAGAAAGCAGGTGGAGTAGCCGCTTTTATCGACGCTGAGCATGCCTTCGACCGTTTCTACGCCGAGAAGTTGGGTGTCGATATTGACAACCTATTGATTTCTCAGCCAGACAATGGTGAACAGGCTTTGGAGATTGCCGATCAACTGATACGCTCTAGCGCTGTGGACCTCCTCATTGTTGACTCTGTAGCCGCCTTGACACCCAAGAAGGAGATAGAAGGCGATATGGGCGACTCAGCAGTAGGTCTGCATGCCCGTCTGATGAGCCAAGCTCTTCGCAAACTGACAGGTACCATCGCAAAGACCAAGACCACCTGCATCTTCATCAACCAGCTGCGCGAGAAGATTGGTGTCATGTTTGGCAACCCAGAGACTACCACAGGTGGTAACGCCCTGAAGTTCTATGCCTCTGTACGTCTGGACATTCGAAAGTCGCAGTCTGTCAAGGATGGCGATACCATCTTGGGCAATCAGGTCAAGGTGAAGGTGGTAAAGAACAAGGTGGCTCCTCCCTTCCGTAAAGCAGAGTTTGAAATCATGTTTGGCGAGGGAATTTCAAAGATTGGCGAAATCGTGGATTTGGGCGTCGAGTACGAAATCATCAAGAAGAGCGGATCTTGGTTCTCGTATGGAGACACCAAGTTAGGACAGGGCCGTGATTCGGTGAAGGACATGCTGAAAGACAACCCAGAGCTGTGCGATGAACTGGAGGCCAAGATTATGGAGATTCTCAAAGAAAATAAGTAAGCAAGAGGTTCATAAAAAGAAGAGTGAGGAACAACAACATTCCCCACTCTTTTTTATTTTAGAGATATCATGAACCTCGTCTTACATCTATTACTGTATCGGTGTTCCCGTCTCCATAGTGCCACCAATAATACCACCTACGTTTTTCCTCTGCCTGCTCGGCTTCCTTTTCCTGAGCGTAGGAGGTTCACTGTTAACATCACCCCGACGAGCCTTAGCCTCTTTCACATAGCCTCTTTCGTCGAATGTCACATCAAGCACGACACCATTTGAACGGACATAGAGCCACATATCCAAATTGTTGCCACCTTCAATTTTCCTAGCAGGCTCACCCATTGCCAACTCTACTTCATCCTTTGTCATACCACGAATGACGCGTCCTTCACGGATTGCCGCACGAGTTTCCTTACTGGTGTTATGAGACTCGCCCTCACCCATTCCGAAGATATTACCAAAATAGTCTTCCTTAGCAGCTTCATCAGCAAGGTTCTCCAACGTAAAGATAACATCCTTGTAATAGATTCGGCGACTCTCTGTTTCACGCAAGGTCAGCGAATAGTAGTTATTCTTGATTGGTTTAATCTCATCAATCACGAAACCTGTAAAGCGAGGCACTTTGATGTCACGAACCTTACCAGAGCCCTTACTGCTCATACTGGTA
The DNA here is from genome assembly GCA_946402275.1 of uncultured Prevotella sp. Lineage (GTDB taxonomy): Bacteria > Bacteroidota > Bacteroidia > Bacteroidales > Bacteroidaceae > Prevotella. The sequence continues at coordinate 7,385 of CAMIVY010000037.1, read as the reverse complement.
ACCACTTTCGTATGAACAGTAGCATTCAGATAGTCTCTGACATCTTGGGATACTGCCATATTGTCATCTGAGAAATCAAAAGAGCCTCGGAACAGGAATTTCTCGTTGCCCATTACGAATTCCTCGTCACGCATACCGCAATTGGTCTTACTCATTGCCACGTTCTGATAAAACTGGTCACCATTCTCATCCTCAACGACAATCTTGACGGGGAACGAACGAGAGCCTACACCAATAGCTTTCACCTCTACAACCTTATTTTTATCAATGGTAACCTCTCGAAAGCCGTCTCCATCATACTCTGTATCTACACGATAAGTCTGGGCACGGGTAAGCAATGTCTTTCCCAACAACAACTCGCGAGCCTTGTCCACATCACCCAGATAGGCCAATGTCGGAACGCCCATCTTGCCATAGCAATAGTCGTCAAAAGTGCCATTGGGTATTACATAATAATAGTCTTTATTGTCATTCTCGCAGATAAAGTTGATGTGCACCCTTCCGTCGGGCATATCCTCATGACCTTTATACACCATGATGTTATGACGCAACTTGCCACTACTTACCTCTTTGTTGGTATTGGCATCACGGAAAGTGTTCACCAAGAGGTCATATTTCTCAGGAATGACCATAAAACGCATACCCTCCTTCCAATCACACATGGTATAAAAACGGAAATTCTTACCCATGAAGTCTAAGTTTTCTGCTTCTTCCTCTTGAGCAGCAGCATCCTGGTTGACTTTAGCGACAGTTTTCTTCACCCCCTTAGTCTTTACTATATAAGGATTATCTTGTGCTGTAGCCGTCAGCAGAGCCAAGGCAAATCCAGCCAATAGAAGCATTCTCTTCATCATGATACCGTTTTCTTTTGTCATTAATGTGGTGCAAAGATAAGGTTTTTTTTTCATACTTGTGCCAAAATGTCACCATAATATTCAAAAAAAATCACTTTGGCACGTGCTTTGCTATATATCGGATGACATATTTTGATTATTAACAATTAAAAAACAGATAAATTATGGGAAAGATTATTGGAATCGACTTAGGAACAACTAACAGTTGTGTTGCCGTTTTCGAAGGCAACGAACCAGTTGTTATCGCTAACAGCGAAGGTAAGCGTACTACACCTTCTGTAGTAGGCTTCGTAGAGAATGGCGAACGCAAGATTGGCGACCCTGCCAAGCGTCAGGCTATCACAAACCCCAAGAAGACGGTTTACTCTATCAAGCGTTTCATGGGTGAGAACTGGCAGCAGACGGAGAAAGAAATTTCTCGCGTTCCTTATTCTGTAGTCAACGAGGGTGGCTATCCTCGCGTCGACATCGACGGACGTAAGTACACGCCACAGGAGATTTCTGCCATGATACTGCAGAAGATGAAGAAGACTGCCGAGGACTATCTCGGTCAGGAAGTAACTGATGCCGTCATCACCGTACCTGCCTACTTCTCTGACTCTCAGCGTCAGGCTACCAAGGAAGCCGGACAGATTGCCGGTCTGAACGTACGCCGTATCGTCAACGAACCTACAGCTGCTGCTTTGGCTTATGGTGTTGACAAGGCCAACAAGGATATGAAGATTGCCGTATTCGACCTCGGTGGTGGTACGTTCGATATCTCTATCCTGGAGTTCGGCGGTGGTGTGTTCGAGGTGCTTTCTACCAATGGTGATACTCACCTGGGTGGTGATGACTTCGACCAGGTTATCATCGACTGGCTCGTTCAGGAGTTCAAGAACGACGAGGGTGCAGACCTGAAGGCTGACCCAATGGCCATGCAGCGTCTGAAGGAAGCTGCTGAGAAGGCTAAGATTGAGTTATCTTCTAGCACAAGCACTGAGATTAACCTGCCTTACATCATGCCTGTAGGTGGTGTTCCCAAGCACTTGGTAAAGAACTTGACTCGTGCTAAGTTCGAGCAACTGGCTCATGGACTCATCCAGGCTTGTCTGGCTCCTTGCCAGAAGGCTATGGCAGATGCCAAACTGAACACTGCCGATATCGATGAGGTTATCCTCGTAGGTGGTTCAAGCCGTATTCCTGCCGTTCAGGAGTTGGTTAAGAACTACTTCGGCAAAGAGCCTTCAAAGGGTGTTAACCCTGATGAGGTAGTAGCCGTAGGTGCATCTATCCAGGGTGCCATCCTGAACAAGGAAGGTGGCGTAGGCGACATCGTATTGCTCGACGTTACACCTCTGACACTGGGTATCGAGACCATGGGTGGTGTTATGACCAAACTGATTGAGGCCAACACGACAATTCCTTGCAAGAAGAGCGAGGTATTCTCAACAGCTGCTGACAATCAGACAGAGGTAACCATCCGCGTACTGCAGGGTGAGCGTCCTATGGCTAACCAGAACAAGCAGTTAGGCATCTTCAACCTGACAGGTATCGCTCCTGCCCGTCGTGGTATTCCTCAGATTGAGGTTACCTTCGACATCGATGCCAACGGTATCTTGAAGGTATCTGCTAAGGATAAGGCTACCGGCAAGGAGCAGGCCATCCGCATCGAGGCTTCCAGCGGTCTGTCACAGGAAGAAATCGACCGCATGAAGGCTGAGGCCGAGGCTAATGCAGAGGCAGACAAGAAGGAACGCGAGCGTGTTGACAAGATGAACCAGGCTGACTCCATGATCTTCCAGACCGAGAACCAGCTGAAAGAGATTGGCGACAAGATCCCTGCCCAGCACAAACCCGCCATCGAACAGGCCCTCCAGCAGTTGAAGGATGCCCACAAGGCTGGTGATATCAACGCTATTGACAACGCTATCAACGCCCTCAACGCTGCTTGGCAGACTGCTTCACAGCAGATGTACCAAGGTGCACAGGGTGCTCAGGCTGGTCCTCAGGACAACCCATTTGGCGGTCAGCAACAGGCTCAGCAGGAGGCTCCAAAGGATGAGAACATCCAGGATGCCGACTTCGAGGAGGTGAAGTAAGAATAGACAAGCAACAATAAGAAAATCATAAGAAAGTGGTGTAATCCAAGTGGTTACACCACTTTTTGTTATTGTTAAACTTTGTTTCATTTCTTGCTTTTTTCGGATTTTTACCGTAATTTTGCGACATATTTGCGACACGACTTAATTGGCGATGAGATGCAACTTAAAAATACTTATACGAATTAATACATATTAAAAGGACGAAAATATGCCAGCTTTAAAATTTCAAATTAAACGGAAATGCGAAATGTGCGGAGCAACCTTCATTGCAAAGACGCTCGAGTCTAAGTACTGCTCTAAGCACTGCATTGACATGGCCTATAAGCAGAAAAAGGCAGCAGCTAAAAAGGCTGAGCAATTCAAACAAATTGCCCAGAAAGTTCCGGATGCAAGAGAATATATCTCTGTAGCGGAAGCTGTAGCCATGTACTCCATCGGGCGAGACACGATTTACCGTCTGATAAAGAAAGGGGCTATACCTTATATAAATATAGGGGAAAGACTGACACGGATAAAAAGGACAGAACTTGAAAAAATGTTCCCTAAGCGTGAGGAGCCAATAGAAGAAGATAAGCCCCTACCAAGACTATATAGCTTGGAGCCAGAGGATTGTTATACAATTGGGGAAATATCCAAGAAGTACCGAATTGACGACAGCACTGTTTGGGCTCACATTAGGAAGTATTCCATCCCAACCCGTCAGATAGGCAATTATGTGTATGCCCCCAAAAAGGAAATCGACAAACTTTATAAGAGCTTATGAAGAAACCATTAGCACATACGAAAGTTACGGTTAAACTCCGCAAATCACAGTATAAAGAGGAATGGTATCTCATTGTTGAAGCCTACCCTGTAGTAAAAGCTGGCAATAAGGTGGAACGGATAGTGGAATCTGTCAATAGGACAATCACCACTCCCATCTGGGACAAGTCATCCTCTACCCGATCATCCGGTTTTAAGCCCAAACGAGACATCAATGGCATTATTATGTGCCGTTCTACCCTCGATCAAGAATCTTGTATCTATGCAGACAACGTAAGGAAACTACGCCAGCACGAATACGACAACCAATCACTTTATACTGACAAGGAAAGCGAGATTGCGGCACAGAATGAGCGTTCTGAACAGGACTTTATTGAGTACTTCAAGAAGATTACTTATTCTCGTCACCCCAATTCTTCAGATTCCATTATTGTCAACTGGAATCGTGTAGCAGCTCTCCTTGAAATCTTCTCAGAGAACAAGCCTATACCATTTTCGACCATATCGGTAAAATGGATGGAAGGATTTAAGATGTTCCTTCTCACTGCCCCACAAGGTGGTTCCAAGAAAGGCCCGATCTCACAAAACACAGCATCAACATATTTCTCTATCATCAAGGCAGGACTCAAGCAAGCCTTTATTGACGAATATCTCACTGTTGACATCAGTGAGAAAGTAAAGAATATCCCAACGAAAGAAAGCAGACGCGAAGTGCTTACCATTGAAGAGGTTAACAAGTTGGCAGACACGCCATGCTCTAACAACATCTTGAGAAGAGCCTCGTTTTTCTCAATCTTGACTGGATTAAGACACTGTGACATCAAAGAACTGAAATGGGGGCAGATAGTTAGGCACAATGATTCTTGGCGCATCAACTTCAATCAAGAAAAGACAGATGGCGTCGAATACATGCCAATATCAGACCAAGCCTATGAACTATGCGGAGAGAGACGTGATCCTGACAGACTTGTGTTTGAAGGACTCATGGATCCTTCGTGGATTAATCGGCCTGTCAAGAAATGGATTGAAGCAGCAGGAATCACCAAGCACATTACCTTCCACTGTTTCAGACACAGTTATGCGACGCTACAACTTACAAATGGCACTGACATCTTTACCGTCAGCAAAATGATGGGACACACAAATGTCAAGACCACTCAAATATATGCAAAAGTTGTAGATGCTAAGAAAGAAAAGGCCGCCAAAGCTATCACCATCGACAATCTCGGAAAAAATGAGCCCAAGCAGTAGCACCACTTTGATTTTCTGATAGTTAGCACCATTTTGATGGGAGTGTGGAGCACGTTTGCACCACCTCCCACCAACGTTTGCACCACCTTTTTTCTCGATTTTTATCCATTTTTATCCCATTTACCCGTCCTCAAGGTGTTTTTCATCTTGATTAATTATTGATTTCTTCCTTTTTTGAGGAGGTTACAATTAATCTCCGTTAAATAAACAGGTGCAATGGTGGTGCATATTAACACTTGATATGCACTTTTGAAATAAAGCCGACCTTTGTGTCAAAATTTAAATTTTAAAATAATGACACGAATGATTAGCAATTTAGAAGAGATGCCCCAGGCATTAAACTACCTTATCTCAAAGGTAGAGAGTTTAGAAGAGATGGTGAACGAGTTGAGCGTCCAGAAAGATGTTCATGAACAGCCGGAATGGATGAACATTGACGATTTGCGTCAGTATCTTCCATCTCATCCTGCTAAGCAAACCATTTATGGATGGGTCAATGATAAGGTTATACCTTATTATAAGAACTCAAAGAAGTTGACGTTCAAGAAGTCGGAAATCGACGAATGGTTACACCAAGGACGTAGAAAGAGTACGGAAGACTTAGAGCGAGAAGCAAGCGAGTTTGTAAACTCTAAAAAGATTAAAGGAGGAAGAGCGTTATGATTGAAAACGATATTATCAACCAGTCATTCAAGGCACTCCAAGATGCAGAGCCTGTGAATGGAGGTGGATTCATAGTTGAGCCGATGAACAAGTGCATTGAAGATGCACATTTGTTGCCACCATTGGTCTCACTCTACCCAGACATTGTTCTCGAAGGTGATCTTAGTATCATCTTCGGACAGTCTGGCATTGGCAAGACAATCTTTGCTATGCAGATAGCAAGATATATTGCCGAACAAGGCAAGCGGGTGTTATATGTGGACTGCGAAATGACACCCCGTCAACTTGGCAACCGCTATGAGAGTCCCAATTTCCCTTCCACCTTTCTTCGCGCTGAGATGGATAAAGAGCATCCTGCAGAGGATGTACTTAAAGGGATAGAGGAAGTGGCAGTTGCCAATTATGTGGATGTCGTGTTTATTGACAATATCACAGCCTTGGGACAGTCGCTTGACAGAAGTGCTGATGCGGGAACTCTGATGGCTTCACTAAATACCTTGAAGAAGAAATACAACTGGACGTTAGTGGTTCTCAATCATGTTCCCAAGATGTACTCTGGTAATGTCCCTCTTTCCCTTTCGGCCATGCAGGGCTCAGCCAAGATAAACCAGCTGATTGATGACGCTATAGGAATAGCACAATCCAGCATTGACCCAAACCTTGTTTATGTCAAACAGTGCAAGTGGCGAAATGGTGAGTTGACGATGGGCGCTGACCATGTGGCTATTTATGAGCGTCGTAAGGATGAATGTGGTAATCTGGGCTTTATCAGTCGTGGCTTTGGAACTGAGCAGGAACACCTGAGTATTGAGAACGGCAACGATAGGGATGAGGTGAAGTCCCGTGTCAGAGAACTCTCTGCCAAGGGGATGACACAGACAGCCATTGCCGAACAGCTTGGAATCTCCCAAAGTAAGGTTTCAAGACTTCTAAAAGAGTAATCCATGATTATTCATTATTCACATTATTCATGCTGCATAATTGCATAATCTGCATAAAATGAATACGACATGGACGAGAAAGAATTGAAACAGATACTCGCCACCAAGGCTCCAGCCTATCAACGGTCTCTCATAGAGATTCCAAAAGACAGCTTTGTTACCTGGCATTCCTCTTTGACAGACTATTTGGATAGCGTGTTAGGAGACAGTCCGAAGATGCAAAACAGGATTGATCATCTTGTCATGCGTTATCGGTTGGGAGCGACTGATGAAGTGAGGGGAGAGCATTATGGCACTGTGCTGCCTCGGATTAACCGCAAGGGGATGATTGTTGGAGGTAATGTCATACACTTCAATGTAGATGACGGATCAATCCTCAATCATGATGCACTTGTCAATCATCTCTATTCTTGGTATGCTTTCGACTATTATGTTGACCCTAACGTGTTCTTTGGTGAACACCTGTTGTATGGCAGACAGGCTGTTGTTGTCCAAGAAGAGAAGACTGCCCTGCTTGGCACGTTGGCTTATCCTGATATCGAATGGTTGGCAGTAGGCGTTGGCAATAATCTGACAGACGAAATGATGAAGAAGCTCATGGGACGGCAGGTAGTCCTCTATCCAGATGATTTCTGTCACGACTTCTGGGCAGAGCATTTCGGTGGTAGATTCAAGGTAGATGACAGTTTTACCCAACGTGACATTAACCAGTACCTGATAGACTTCATCCATAAACAGTCAGTACCATGATCCGTAACGAGCGTGCAGGGAGATGAAGGGCTTGCCCTTGATATAGCCCACTATAACTACGAGCTTCGCTTTCGTAGTTA
>CAMIVY010000036.1 GCA_946402275.1 uncultured Prevotella sp. | reverse complement strand
CCAACGACCCCGAGATTACAAATCACGTGCTCTGGCCAACTGAGCTAAAGAGGCATTTAAGCATCCGCTCCCCGATGGAGTCTAAATGTCGGAAAGCGGATGCAAAGGTAGGCATTATTTTTGAATTACCAAAACTTTTCGAGATTTTTTTTATCTATTACGCAATTTTTCCTTGAATTTCTGCAGTTGGACCTTCATAGAATCCACGCAAAGGTCTGTGCTTTCCTCAAAAGTGTCACTTACCTTCTCAACAAAAAGTGTCGTTCCAGGTACGGTCACATTTAAACTCACCTCTTTATTCTGTGCTGTTGCTGGCTTTACTACCTTGCACTGAACCTCAACCTTCTGCACATCTTCAAAAGCTTTTTCCAACTTGGCGACCTTCTTTTCGATGAACGCCTGCAGTTTCTCAGTAGCGTCAAAATGAATTGACTGAATCTTAATTTCCATAGTTACCTCCTGTTTTTAAAGGGTAAATAAATAAGGTTAAGCCCTAGGGTGGGCATTCTCATATACTTTTTTCAATTGTTCAAACGTGGTATGGGTATATATCTCCGTCGTAGCTACACTCTCATGTCCCAAAAGCTTGCGAACACTTTCCAACCCAGCACCATTATTAAGCATTGCGGTAGCAAAAGAGTGACGCAGCACGTGAGGCGAACGCTTTTTGATGGTAGTAACCTTTGATAGACACTTTTTTACAATTGCCTCTACTTGATAGCGAGTCATACGCTGTCCTTTGTCATTAAGGAAGAGTGCCGTCTCACCACAAGCCGTCCATTTCTGTTCGCGCCCTGCCACATATTCTTTCAATGCATTCTCAAGTTCCTCGCCGAAAGGCACAATCCGCTGCTTATTACGTTTACCCGTAATCTTCAGCTGGTGAGCAGAAAAGTCCACATCCTTATCATCAAGTCCTATCAGTTCTGCCAGACGGATACCCGTTTCATAGAATAATATAATAATTGTACGCGCGCGAATATCTTCATAGGAGTTGCCCCACATCTCAGGAACATCAATCAGACGATTCATTTCATCCTCGCGAACAAATTGGGGTAAAGGTTTTTTCTTCTTGGGACCTTTGATGGCATAGGCCGGATCACGGCCAACTAGCTGACGAGCCAAAGCGAAACGAAAAAAGGAACGCACGGCACTCAAACAGTTATTCACCGTTGATGCCATGTCGCCTTTATCCATCATGCTCTCCATCCAGTCACGGATAATATCAGAATCTACCGACTCCCACGAGAGCTGACTATCTCGATTTTTGAAATACGCCTCAAAGTCTTCAAGACTTCGCCCGTATGTGCGCACCGTCAACTCAGAACGGTTTCGCTCGTAACGCAGGTAGTTCAAGAATTCTTCTATCATATTCATTCGCTGCAACTCTTTTCGGCAACGAATTTACGAATAATTCTTCAAACCACCAAATTTTTGGAGACAAATTTTTACTCCTCTGTGGCGCGCAGCTTCTGTACGTAAATAGCGTGCTCCATCTTAAGGCGCTTGAGTACAGAGGGTTTGTCAAACTGCTGACGAGCACGAAGCTCCTTAATGACACCTGTCTTTTCAAACTTTCTCTTAAACTTCTTGAGAGCCTTCTCGATGTTCTCGCCTTCCTTTACTGGTACAATAATCATGTTGTTTCTTGATTTTAAATTTTATGTTAAACTTATGCCTTCGGGCACAGGTGCCACGAAAAGCGGGTGCAAAGTTACAACTTATTTCGCAACCTACCAAGTTTTTTACTGATTTTTTTAATTAAAAGGTGCAGTTGCCTTACGCAACCACCTATTTTCCACATCGCTAAGATGGGGCGAGAGGGTATTGAAGACGTGTTGGTGATAGGCGTTGAGCCATTCTATCTCCTCAGGGGTCATCATATCCAAGACAATAGGAGTCTTGTCAATGGGACAGAGGGTAAGAGGTTCGAACTGAAGGAACTTGCCGAACTCCGTTTCCATATAAGATGTAGCCAGAAGGGTGTTCTCTATCCGTACACCGAATCGTCCCTCCAGATAGACACCTGGCTCGTCAGTCACCGTCATACCTTCATGCATCTTTGCGGGACGCCACTCCATACGTATCTGGTGAGGGCCTTCGTGCACACTCAGATAGCACCCTACCCCATGACCTGTACCATGCAGATAATTCAATCCCGCCTTCCACAGGCTCTGTCGGGCTATGGCATCTAGTTGAGTACCACTAACACCATCAGGGAAATGAAGGTACTGCAATTGCAGATGACCTTTCAGAACCAAGGTATATACTCTTCGCTGCTCGTCCGTCAACGGCCCTAAGGCTATGGTACGGGTGACATCCGTCGTACCATCTTGATATTGCGCGCCGCTGTCAATAAGCAACAAGCCCTTCGCCTGCAACTCCACATTCGTTTCCGGCGTGGCTTCATAGTGTACAATGGCTCCATGTTCCTCATAGCCGGCTATCGTATCGAAGGAAAGACCTCGATAGAACGGTTGTTCAGCACGCAACGATTCCAATTTGTCTGAGACAGAGATTTCCGTCAATTTTTCCTTACCAATGCGTTCATCCAACCACTTCAGGAATTTTACTAATGCGATGCCGTCACGCAGCATCGCCGACCTAAAACCCAACAGTTCCCTTTCATTCTTGATGGCTTTCAAGGCAGGAATGGGCGACGTTTCCCTCACAATATTACACGACACTTGCTGATAAAGCGTGTAGCACACCTCGTCTGGGTCGAGCAGGATATTGTATTCAAAATAGTCTTTCAGACCCTGTGTAATGTCCGTATAATCAGCCACCTCAACCCCTTGGCTTTTCAGATAAGAACACACCTCATCTGAGACCTTTACCCTATTAATATAAAGCGTTGCTTTGTCTGAAGCTATCAGCAAATAGGCCACAAATACCGGATTGCAATGCACATCACAGCCTCTTAGGTTAAGTGTCCAAGCAATATCATCCAAAGCCACCACCAACATTCCGTCGGCATGCTGTTTGCGAAGAGCTTGACGAATGCGTTGAAGTTTCGATTTTGCCTCTTCACCAGCAAGTTCAATGGGTTGTATCACTACAGGGTTCTGAGGAATAGCAGGACGATCCTTCCAAATACGCTGCAACGGGTCGAAGTTAGTACGAACAGTGATACCACCTCTACGCTTCACTTCTTCTTTCAACTGTTCCACGTCAGCTACTGAAGTGACCGAACCATCCACTCCGATTTCCTTGTCGTTCATATCAGCCAATTCAGCAGCTATCCACTCACGGATAGTAGGCGTTCCATCCATTTTTCGCTTCATCAACTGGAATTCCGTCCCACGGAGTTGCTCTTCCGCCTGGATAAAATAGCGAGAATCCGTCCATAATGCAGCACTCTTGAGTGTAACCACAGCTATACCGGCAGAGCCCGTAAAGCCACTAATCCACTCACGCCCCTTCCAATGGTCAGCTGTGTATTCGCTGTTATGAGGGTCACTCGTGGGAAAGATGAAAGCACTAAGGTGCTCCCGTCTTAATTCTTCGCGCAAAAGCGCTATCCGCTCTCTAATCGTCGCTTTATCCATCACATTTTGTAATTTCTACTTTGCAAAGATACATATTTTCAGAATAAATAACAAATAAATTTTCATTTCTCCACGTCCAATTCACAATTATTTTATAACTTTGCAGCACAAAGAACAAATACATTATAATAATACAACAAATTATGGCATTTTTAACTAACGACAAACTGACCATCGTCGGCGCAGCTGGCATGATTGGTTCAAACATGGCTCAGACCGCTTTGATGATGGGTCTGACAAGTGAAATCTGTCTCTACGACGTATTCTCACCAGAGGGTGTTGCAGAGGAAATGCGCCAGAGTGGTTTTGACAACGTGAATATCGTTGCCACCACCGATGCTGAGGAAGCTTTCAAGAACGCTAAGTACATTATCTCCTCCGGTGGTGCACCCCGTAAGGCTGGTATGACCCGTGAGGATTTGCTGGCAGGCAACTGTAAGATTGCCGAGGAACTGGGTCAGAACATCAAGAAGTACTGCCCCGATGTAAAGCATGTAGTAATTATCTTCAACCCTGCAGACCTTACCGGTCTGGTTACCCTGCTCTACTCTGGTTTGAAACCTGGACAGGTAACTACTCTTGCAGGTCTGGACACCACCCGTCTGCAGTCTGCACTGGCCAAGAAGTTTGGCGTAATGCAGAGCGAAATCGAGGGTTGTGCAACCTATGGTGGTCATGGTGAGCAGATGGCTGTATTCGGCAGTCACGTTACCATCAAGGGCCGCAAGCTGACTGACATCATCGGTACTGCAGAGTTCCCCGCTGAGGAGTGGGAGCAGATGAAGGTTGACGTCACCAAGGGTGGTGCCAAGATTATCGAGCTCCGCGGACGCTCTTCTTTCCAGAGCCCTTCTTACCTTTCTGTTGAGATGATTCGCGCAGCTATGGGCGGTGAAGCCTTCCGCTTCCCCGTAGGCACATACGTAAAGACCGACAAATACGATCACATCATGATGGCCATGAAGACCACCATGACTGCTGAGGGTGCCAAGTATGAGATTCCTCAGGGCACTGCCGAGGAGAACGCCAAGCTCGACCAGAGCTACGAGCACCTCTGCAAGATGCGTGACGAACTGGTTACGCTGAATATTGTTCCCCCCATCTCTGAGTGGAGCAAAATCAACCCCAACTTGTAATCAACGATTCAGATACTATGTAACAAGAAGAAGGTCCGTCGGAATGACGGACCTTTTCTTTTTATATCAATATGCTGATAGGGCCTGGCTAATGTGTTTTTGGGCGGTTTCGGGCTTCATTGCCTCCTCGATGGCAATGTCCGGAGGATTGATACAATCTACACAGGCGAAACCAGCATCCAACAATGCCTGACGGTCAGCAACACGACCGGCTATCAGGCGTACAGGGACTTGGTGTGCTAGGGCTCGTTGAAGAATACCAAAGGGCAACTTACCCATCAGCGTCTGGCGGTCGGCAGAGCCCTCACCCGTAATCACTAGGTCGGCAGTTGTCAACAAGTCGTCGAAGCAGACGGCATCAAGCAACAGGTCGATGCCTGAGCGACAGTCGGCATTCATATATTGCAGAAAGGCATAACCTAGTCCACCGGCAGCCCCCGCCCCCACCTCATTCTGACGGTCGTAGCCCATGTGACGGGCTGAAGCCTCGGCAAAGCGCATGGCACGAGCATCAAGGGCAGCAACCACGTCGGGTGTAGCACCCTTTTGCGGTGCAAAGACATGGGCAGCACCATTCTCGCCACACAAGGGATTGGTGACATCGGTAGCAATGGTGAAACGGACACCTTTAAGCGCTTGGACATCATCCCACGTCCCCGTCTTGGCAAAGGCATCAATGATGGCGCGGATCATACCAATGCCACAGTCGCTGGTAGCACTGCCGCCCAATCCCACCACCATATGGCGACAACCGCGCCGAACGGCATCCACCACCAATTGTCCCGTTCCATAGCTCGTAGTCCGCATCGGATCGCGCTCCTCAGGCAACAACAGTGTCAGTCCGCTGGCCTTGGCTATCTCTATAATTGCTATGTCGTCCTTTACCAGATACTCGGAAACGATGGGACGCATCAACGGGTCGTACACGCTGACCTCCACACGCTTGCCACCAATAGCCGACTGGAAAGCCTCCAACCAGCCCTCGCCACCATCGCTGACGGAAATCTGAACCACACGAGCACTAGGTGTGGACTTGAGGATACCCTCTGCTGCCGCCAGGTTCGCTTCCCGCGACGTCAGACAGCCCTTGAAAGAGTCGATGGCAACAATAACCAATTTCATCATGAGCAGGATACTTAAAATCTACACCATAAAGACGATTCGGCAATACGCATTGTCACAATTTCGCTTAAAAAAATAGGGGTTTTATTGAAGATTTTTCCTGTTCAGAGGTTTTCGTTGTACCTTTGCATCATCAAACAAAAAGATTTTTCATAAGCACAGAAATTAGTTAGTAGTTTTTTCATAGTAATTGGATAATAGTTAAGTTTTACAACAGCAATAAAGCCCGTCGTGATGACGGGCTTTATTGGTTTAATATACAAGATCTTTCTGGCGTTCCGAGGGTGTAACTTTCAGTTGTACCACTTTGCCTCCTTTCAAAGTGGCTTCCACAATAGTATTGCCTGATGCATGGAGCTTGAAACGGACATCCCAATCGCGCGGCCAGGCCGGGAAGAGGTATATCTTACCATCATACTCTTGCATCAGCATTTCCTGCATACCTATCATGCCTGAGCCTCCCCAGTTGTGGTCGGGCGACCAGTCGAAGCCTGGTCCCCAGAAAGCAGGGAAGCGGTGAGGACCGTCACCCATCTTCATCTTCACCAGTCGTGCAGCCTCATCGGTAAGTCCCAGACAAGCAGCCCATATCAAGTCTTGTTTCCACCCTACATGCGAACGGAACTTAACTGCTAGCGAGTCATTCTGATAAGTGTTGCGGGCTATGTCAAGGTCAGGTTTTCCTACACCATACATGCGCCAGGGGAACACGGGATAGAGTTGCATGGTTTCCGTATTGTTCACTCGCTCATAGTGCAAGGCGGGCTGTATCATCCCATCACGAACAGTGATATCGGGCAGACGAGAAGCGAGAGGTAAGAGGTAAGAGGTAAGAGATGTGTCATTTTGCTCTTTTTCATAAGCTAACAAAGCAGCAGTCACAGTACGCAGGGCTGCAATGGTGGACGTAGCGTTATAGGCCATCTTATAAGTCTCTCCACCAGAACCCGGGTAGAGCACCAGTTTCCCATTGCCATCCAGACGCTTGGCACCACGCTTGTTGGCCAAGTATTGGTAATGCTCGTCAAAGAAACGGAGGCACGAGTGAATCATGGGAATGTAGGCTTCTATGTCCATACCATTATACCGATGTGCCTCCAATGCCATCATGCAGAACTCCAGACAGGTGTCCCACTCATATTCCAACCAGGCGTTACGCTCCAGTCCCGGGTCAAAGCCAGCAGGCCGTTTCGTTCCATATTCCGGATAGCAGGGCAACCCATAGTTCTCAACCTGTTCCGTGATACAAGCACCTTCATGTCCCCAGTACAATCGGGAGCGCTCTTCCGCATTCTTATAGATATAAAGGTAGAAGTCCAATTGGGGTTTCAGCAGGTCGAAGTCGCCATTCTTCAACATAGGCCAATAGACCAGGCGCTGGTTCTGCGATGTATGCACACCACCTCCCCAGTTACGATAGTCGGGGGTAAGCTGGTATTCCTCCGATTTCTCCACATACTCAGGGTCGAAGGTAAAGAGTCCGCCATTAAACTTGGTAGGCCATTTTCCTTTGCTATTACAGCCCAGCATATATCGGAAAAGCGTATAATTACGAATCATAGGGCTATCACCTTCCACGAAGCTACGCTTCCAGAACTGTTGCCACCAATCTCGTGTGATTCGCAGGTCTTTCTGGTATTTCACCGCCTGCTCCGTCCGTTGCAATGCAACCTGCCAATCGGCTATTGAACCCTGAATGGAAGCCAATGTTATCTGAAGATGCGCCTTCTTCACAGGATGTTCCGTAGCATAGAGCCAACCTTCAAAATCGCTACTGGCATAATGTCCTGAGACCTTATCGACGAACACGAAGCCACGTCCGCTCATCCGTCCTCCGAAAGTAAGGTTGCGTAGGGGGTTATCCAGTTTTTCCTTGACACTTTCCATGCCTTGCTGTTTGACTGTAGCATCAAAGATCGTCTCTTCACCATTATGATGGAAGAAGGTGACAGCCTTCTCTGTTGCCATAACACTATCGCGAAGCGTCTTCAAGCCTTTAGGAGCAGAGAATTTGTAACTGCTTTGGAAACGCTCACGGCTTGTCAATGTCTTGTCCTGCGTACGCCAACTTTCATAGGTGGCACCTACCACCAGTTTCTGCTTAAGACCGAAAGCCCTGACATGAACCACGGGCTTATTGACATCTGCCCACAGCTGAACACTCGTCTGTCCATCAGTCACCTCAACATACCCTTCTTTCAAGTGCAATATCTGACGGAAAGACTGCATATCCAACCCAGGTGACAGGCTGATGCGGAAACGTCCTAACTTCAGAAGCGTGTTGTTTTCGTCGAAACATCCGCTACGTGACAGATAGAACAATACATCGCCATTCTCCACCCATACATTCATGCCAATGTCGCCACCGCCACAAGGCATTGATTCCGATGAGTTGACACTCGGGGTAGTCCATTCATAGTCCTTAGGTTGGGCCTGTAGGTACGTCACAACAAAAAGACAAAAAAGCAAAAAACATGTTTTCTTCATATTAAATAGACGAAAAATGCATTTCTTTGACATCATTTTTCGTACCTTTGCACCCAAAATCGAAAATAGTAAATGAAGATGATGTGGATGTTGGCTTTTACATTGCTACCCTTGCTGGCTATCGCTTATATCAGCTGGCACATTTGGTGTATGTTGCCTTTATCATGGATTGGGAAATCGCTGGTCATTGTATTGCTAGCAGGCTCGTTCCTGCTGATGTTTGCTGGCATCTGGCGATCCACAGACAAGATGCCCATGCCTCTGGCTATAGGGGTTTACGAGATTGGCACGTCAAGCATCTTCATCCTGCTCTATCTGTTCATGTTCTTCCTGTTATTGGATTTAGGGCGACTGCTTCATGTTGTTCCGCGTACCTTATTATATAATAATGGATGGATGGCAGGTGGCATCACCGTATTTATGACAGTCCTATTCCTGTATGGCTATCTGAACTATCGGCATAAACATCGGGAAGAGATTACCATCAAGTCAGAGAAAGTGACGAAGCCCATAAAACTGGTTATGATCAGCGATATGCACATTGGCTATCACAATAGGCGTGAGGAGCTGCATCGATGGGTGGATATGATTAACGCAGAGCATCCTGACCTTGTCCTTATAGCAGGTGACATCATTGATGGCAGTATGCGTCCCCTGAAGGAAGAGAAAATGCATGAGGAGTTCCTTCGATTGTCTGCTCCCATCTATGCCTGTCTGGGTAATCACGAATACTATAGTGGAGAGCCAGATGCCCAGCAGTTCTATCGTGATGCTGGCATCCATCTGTTACAAGACTCAGTAGCTGTTGTGGGCGACCTGTGCATCATTGGACGCGACGATCGTACCAATCTACACCGTAAGTCATTGGGAAAAATCATAGCAGAAAATTCATCTCTCATTTTTGCTCAGACAAGCGAGCAAAGCTCGAGTTCTCACTCATCCGCTCGACCCTCAGGTCGCTTTGCACCTTCAGGTCAAAGATTTCTCATTTTGTTAGATCATCAGCCTTACCATTTGGAGCAGGCTGAGCACCACCATGTGGACTTCCAGTTCAGCGGACACACCCATCACGGACAGGTATGGCCTATCTCCTGGATTACCGAATCCATCTACGAGTGTGCCTTTGGTCCTTATAAAAAAGGCCACACCGACTATTATATCAGCAGTGGCCTTGGTATCTGGGGCGGCAAGTTCCGCATAGGAACCCGCTCAGAATACGTGGTGGTTACAGTTAGATAAGCTTACTCTCCGATTCGTTGGAAAAGCGACAGTCAGGATTTTCCTCCTTATAGAACTTCGAGTACTCTACGTAGTGCTTGGCATTGTCCGTCTGTCCAGGACGGGTAGGTTTGATATACTTAGCAGGCACCCCACCCCATATCTCATGAGGACCAACCTTGGTGTTCTGTAACACCAAAGCGCCAGCAGCCACAATGGCTCCCTCACCTATCTCACAACCATCAAGCAGGGTGGAGCCCATGCCTATCAAGGCTCCATCGTGAATGGTACAGGCATGAACAGTAACATTGTGACCTATCGTCACATCACTACCAATATGTGTGGGTCCTGTCTCATGGGTCACATGAACACACGAACCATCCTGAACGTTAGTACGGTTGCCTATGGTAATAGGTGCCACATCACCACGAACTACAGCATTAAACCAGATGCTGCACTCGTCGCCCATTGTCACATCCCCCACAATAGTGGCATTCTCGCTGAAATAGCAGTCCCTACCCCACTTGGGAGTAAGTCCGCGATAACTCTTTATTAAAGCCATTCTGATTTTTTATTGGAATATTTACAATTGGACGTCTGCCAGAATCTTCTTCGTAGCACCCGTCATCTGTTCTACAAAAGCACCTGCTTTCTCACCCAATTCCTTTGCCAAAGCAGGATTATCAACGAAACCCTGCATGAGGCGACGGAAGTCCTCTGCATTGGAAATCTCCAGACCTGCACCACAACGCTTCAAGCCTTGTGCCTCCTGAAAGCGTTGGTTGTTTGGACCGAAAAACACGGGAACTTCCCAGACAGCCGCTTCCAAGGTGTTATGAATACCCACACCGAAGCCACCACCGACATAAGTTATGTCAGCATAATGATAGATGCTGGACAGGAGTCCGAAGCAGTTGATGATAAGCACCTCTGCATCAGCCACGTTATCGACAGTAGCATCGGTATAGCGCACCACCTTTCTGCCTTCCAAGAGTTTCTCTATCTGCTGCAAATGGTCTTCCTTGATAACATGAGGCGCAATAACGACCTTCCAGTCAGGATGCTCATTCAGCCAAGGAATGAAAATTTCCTCATCAGGTAGCCAAGACGATCCGGCAATAAAGCATTTGCTATCACCCTTCATCTTTTCCACCACTGGCAACTGCTTGACTGCCGCCTTTATCTGCAGAACACGGTCAAAGCGTGTATCCCCTACTACCTGAACATCCGTGATACCTATTTTAGCAAGTAATTCCTTGCTCACCTCGTTCTGTACATAGAAACGGGTGAAGCACTTCAGTACGTGAGCATACTGGCGACCATACCAGCGGAAGAATATTTGTCCAGGACGGAAAATGCTGCTGACACTATAAACAGTAACTCCACGATGACGAAGAATATGAAGGTAGTTATACCAAAACTCATACTTGATGAAGAACGCCATCACAGGCCGAACAGTCCGTAAGAAACGCTGGGCATTCGTAATGGTGTCAAGAGGCAGATAACAGATAATGTCCGCTCCCTCGTAGTTTTTTCGTACCTCATACCCCGAAGGCGAGAAGAATGTCAGCAGTATCTTATATTCCGGATGATCCTGACGCAGCTGCTCCATCAGCGGACGCCCCTGCTCGAATTCACCCAGCGAGGCAGCATGGAACCACACATATTTTGCCTGAGGATCCATCTTCTCTTTCAGGATGCGGACAGCTTCACACTCTCCCTTCCACATCTTGCGCACCTTTTCATTGAAAAGGCTCGCAATGATAACGCCTAACTGGTATATGTAAATAATGAGATTATACATTTCTCATTCCTTATTTCCCAATGTGCAAATCGCCCTGCGCATTCGTTCCAAAGTTTCTTCCTTTCCGAGGAAGGCAGAAATGTCGAACATACCAGGTCCCTTGCCCTCGCCAACGAGCGTCAGTCGCCAAGCGTTCATGATGTTACCCAACTTATATTCCTTCTGCTCTATCCAGGCATGTACTATCTTCTCTTGGTTTTCCAAAGAGAAGTCATCAATACCTTCTAGCACCTGCATCAGTTCTGTCAACTGCTGGGCGGAGTCTTCCTTCCAACGTTTCTTGACCGTCTTCTCATCATACTCCGTAGGAGCTACGAAGAAGAACGAGCACAAGGGCCACATTTCATGAACAAAGGACACACGGTCTTTCATCATTGCGGTAACCTGCAGAATGCGCTCAGAAGTCTCGTTGGGACAATGTTCTTTTACTATCGGCTCGAACAAAGCAGCAATCTCTTCGTTCGACTTCTTCAAGATATACTCGTGGTTAAACCAGATAGCCTTCTCGTAGGCAAACTTAGCACCTGCCTTCGAACACTTGGAGATGTCAAACAAAGGCACTAGCTCGTCAAGTGTAAACAATTCCTGCTCAGTACCAGGATTCCATCCCAATAGAGCCAGGAAGTTGATGACAGCTTCAGGGAAATAGCCATCCTCACGATAGCCGCGAGAGGTCTCACCCGACTTGGGGTCCGTCCAGCGCAACGGGAACACGGGGAAGCCTAAGCGATCACCATCACGCTTCGAAAGTTTTCCCTTACCATCCGGCTTGAGCAACAGAGGCAGATGGGCAAACTGAGGCATGGTATCCTCCCAACCGAAAGCACGATACAACATTACATGAAGGGGAGCAGAAGGCAACCATTCCTCACCTCGGATAACATGTGAAATCTCCATCAAGTGGTCGTCAACAATATTTGCCAAATGATAGGTAGGCAGTTCGTCAGCACTCTTGTAAAGCACCTTGTCATCGCAGATGTCACTCTTGACACGCACCTCACCACGAATCAAGTCGTTGACCAGTATCTCCTGACCAGCCTCAACCTTGAAGCGAACCACATACTGCTTACCCTCAGCTATCAGGGCGTCAACCTCCTCCTTCGACATTGTCAGCGAGTTACGCATCTGGCCTCGTGTATGACAGTCATACTGGAAATTCTGAATCTCACTACGTTTCTGTTCCAGTTCTTCTGGTGTATCGAAGGCGATATATGCCTTGCCGGCATCCAACAGCTGCTGGACATACTTCTTATAAATGTCACGACGTTCACTCTGGCGATAAGGACCTTTGTCGCCACCAAAGGAAACACCCTCGTCGAACTGAATACCCAACCACTTAAACGACTCTATGATATACTCCTCAGCTCCTGGCACAAAACGGTTGGAGTCTGTATCCTCTATACGGAAAACCAAATCACCACCATGCTGACGAGCAAACAAATAATTATATAATGCTGTACGCACACCACCGATGTGCAAAGCCCCTGTAGGACTTGGTGCAAAACGCACCCTAACTCTTCTTTCTGCCATGTGTCAATGGTTATTTCTATCTAAATTTGTGCAAAAGTACACATTTTTTTTGATATTTCGCGCTTTTTTTTGTATTTTCGCACGGTAAAACCAAATAAGTACCGATTTTATCAAAAATGAGTAGTACATTACAGAAAGACGACATCACATGGCGCGATGTTCTCATTCGCTCCGCAATTGTTCTCATATCAGTACTCATCGTAGTATGGGCAATGCCTCATGACAACCGTAGTTATTTCCAAGTAGAAGAAGGAAAACCTTGGAAGTATGCTGACTTTACCGCACCTTTTGATTTCCCCATTTACAAGTCGGATTTGGCTATCAGCGAGGAACGGGATAGTGCTATGCGCTACTACGAACCTTATTATAGTATTAATAAGGAGACAGAACTGCGAATGGTCAAGAAGTTCCATACCGACTATGCCGACGGAATACCTGGTCTTCCGAAAAGCTTCATCGGTATTATTTCCAATCGTCTTCACAGCCTGTATCAGCAAGGTATCATGGAACAGGAGGAATATAACAAGCTACGTAAAGACACCTCACAGATGATTCGTGTCGTGAGCGGTAAAGAAGCTGCAAGCGTTTCCATCCTTGAGGTTTATTCTTCAAAAACGGCCTACGAACAGTTATTCTCTGAAGACCAGTTGTCAATAAACCGTCCCATCCTGCAGAAATGCAACCTGAACAGCTACATCATGCCTAACCTCATCTACGACCGCGAACGTAGTGAGACCAGCAAGAACGACCTGCTGTCAGGCATTGCCCTAGCCAGCGGATTGGTTCAGAAAGGTCAAAAAATTGTAGGACGGGGTGAAATCGTGACTGAAAAGACCTACCGCATCATCGAGTCCTTCAAGCGAGAGAACGAGTTACGCAACGAGGATATCGCGCATAACCAGATAAGCCTTTTGGGACAGATACTCTACGTCACGATACTGATGGTATGCTACACTCTTTATCTGACTCTCTACCGAAAAGATTATTTCGAGAAGCCTCGCAGCATTGCAATGCTTTATACGCTGATTCTCTTCTTCGTGCTGCTGACGGCTCTCTTTATGCGCAATACGCTGATTCACGTATATATCCTGCCCTATGCGATGGTGCCCATCTTCATCCGTGTGTTCATGGACTCCCGAACGGCTTTTATGACCCACTCCATCATGATTTTGATATCTGCCATCATGCTGCAACATCCCTACGAGTTCGTCGTCATTCAAACAATAGCAGGTCTTGCTGCCATTACTTCACTCAGAGAACTGTCCCAGCGTTCACAGCTGTTCAAGTCGGCTATCATTATCACATTGGCCAGCATGATTACCAACCTTGCTTTCGACTGGATGAGGGCTGACGGACTGGCACAAATAGACTATAGCACTTACAACTATCTGATTGCAAACGGTATCGCCCTGCTCTTCGCCTATCCGTTGCTCTACCTCATTGAGAAGACCTTCGGCTTCACCAGCGACATCACGCTCATCGAGCTCTCCAACACCAACAGCCCGCTGCTGCGTCAGATGAGTGAGATAGCCCCCGGCACCTTCAACCACTCCATCCAGGTGGCCAACCTAGCTGGCGAAATAGCCAACAAGATTGGTGCCAAGGCTCAGCTGGTACGTACAGGAGCCCTTTATCACGATATTGGCAAACTGTCAAACCCCATCTACTATACAGAAAACCAGTCGGGCATTGACCCCCACGAGACATTGACTGACATTGAGAGTGCTCAAATCATCATCAGCCACGTTACCGAAGGACTGAAGATGGCAGACAAGTACAACCTTCCCAAAGTGATTCGTGACTTCATTGCCACACACCACGGACTAGGCAAGGCCAAGTTCTTCTATATCCGCTATCACAATGAGCATCCTGATGAACCCGTTGACGACCTGCTGTTCACCTATCCTGGCCCCAACCCCTTCACTCGTGAACAGGCTTGTTTGATGATGGCCGATACCGTTGAAGCAGCTTCACGTTCGCTTCCAGACTATACCGAACAGTCTATCCGAAGTCTTGTAGAGCGACTTGTTGACACACAAGTGGCTGAAGGTTACTTCCGCGAGTGCCCCATCACCTTCCGCGATATACAGTATGCCAAGACAGTACTTATCGAGAAGCTGAAAACGATTTATCACACCCGTGTAAGCTATCCTTCTGAAAAGAAATAAATAGAAAAGAACGGGGTTTGTGTTCGCAAACACACTAAAACATGCACATTTCGGCACATTTGTGCAGGAAATGTGCATGTTTTAGTTAATAAGTCTTAATAATATATGCACTTTTTTCGCTCATTTGTGCAATACCATTACCTTTGCAGCCGTTTTTAGCAAAATAAGTTTAAAAGTGATGAAAAAAATCTTAGTCTCGTTCATTGTTTTCACGATGACAACAGCAACCGCTTTTGCTGGCGGTATCCTTACCAACACCAACCAAAGTGTTGACTTCTTGCGAAATCCCGCACGCGATGCTGCTATCAGCCTCGACGGTGTCTATTCTAATCCTGCTGGTGTTGTCTTCATGCCAGAAGGTTTCCATCTGGGTATCAACTGGCAGTACGCTCACCAGACACGTACTATCACATCAACCAATCCCCTCTTCCAACTCGGCAGAAGAAACAACCAGTCAAGTCCTGTCAAGACTTTCGAAGGTACAGCCAATGCCCCTATCATTCCGTCTATCCAGCTTGCCTATAACATGGAGAACTGGAGCCTGCAGGCTAATCTGTCTGTCCCTGGAGGCGGTGGTGCCTGCGAGTTTGAAGATGGTCTGGGTTCTTTCGAGAGCGTTGTAGGCAACATTGCCAATATGCTGAAGCCTTTTGGTGCCCAGGGTTACGATATGGATGGCTACATGAAGGGCCGCCAGTACTACTATGGTGTTACCGTAGGTGCAGCCTGCAAGGTCATTCCCAACCTATCGCTCTATGGCGGCCTTCGTATGATATATGGTGATGCCACCTATAAGGCAAAGATTAGCAATATCCAAGTAAAGACGGCAGCTGGCTATCTTGACTTCGGTAGCTATCTTCAGCAGATTACTGCTGCTGGCTATGGCGACAAGGTTGCCGAACTGCAGAAGTATGCTGATGGCGTCAACCTGCTGTGTAATCAGGATGGTGTGGGCTTTGCTCCTATCGTAGGTATTGACTACAAGATGGGGCAGTTCAACTTTGCTGCCAAGTACGAATTCCGCACCCAGCTTCGTATGAAGAACGAGTCAACGCTCAACGAAGCCAGCGAGATTCCTGCTGTCAACAAGTTCCGCGACGGTGAGAAAGTCAACGAGGACATGCCTGCCCTGCTGGCTATCGGTGTTCAGTACAGTCCTATTGATATTGTTCGCATCAATGCCGGCTGGCACCACTTCTTCGACAAGGATGCTGCCTGGTACAACAATTCTCAGGATTTGCTCAGCCACAACACCAACGAGTTCCTGCTGGGTGCTGAATGGGACACTACAGAGAACCTCACTTTCTCTGCTGGTGGACAGGTGACTGGTTATGGCAATACCGATGAGTATATCAACGATATGTCGTTCGTTGTCAACAGCTACAGCATCGGTTTCGGATTCAACTACAAACTGTCTGAGAAGGTGTCTATCAAGGCTGCCTATTTCCAGACCTACTATGACAAATACGAGCGTACAAATGCTGCTAATCCTCAGATTAAGGATTCCTTCACCCGTACCAACCGCGTATTTGGCGTAGGTTGCCAGCTTCACCTCTAAGCAAAAGGATTATAGCGGATCCACATCATAATAGATCTGTAACGAAGCATAACGTTTGTCCGCGAGTATCTGCGATTGCGCAAGCAACAGGTACTCGCGGACTCGTTTCATGTCAATGCCGTTCTCCAGTTTGAGAACCAGCTTGCGGATATTCTGCGACTTCACTTTGGCAACAGCAGGTTTGTCAGGTCCCAATACACGCCCTCCAAACCACTGGCGCAGACGGCTTCCCATCTCAATGCCTGCCGTATTGACAACATCATCATGGGTATGCTTCAAGAAGACGTAAATCAGATGATAATAGGGAGGATAGTGAAAGGCCTGTCGCTCGGCTATGATATCTTTATATAAGGAGATAAAGTCGTTACGCACCACCTGCTGGATGACAGGCAAGTCCTTGTTCTTCGTTTGCAGAATAACCAGTCCGCGCTTTCCCTTGCGCCCTGCTCGTCCGCTTACCTGCGCCATCATCATGAAGGCATGCTCATAGGCTCGGAAGTCCGGATAGTTCAACATTGTATCGGCATTGAGGATTCCCACCACGCTGACCTTGTCGAAGTCCAGTCCCTTGGAAATCATCTGTGTTCCTATCAGGATATTAGTGCGACCTGCCGAGAAATCCGTTATGATGCGCTCATAGGCATTACGTGTTCTCGTGGTATCCAGGTCCATACGGGCCACACGGGCCTCAGGGAAGACTGCACTCACCTGTTCCTCGATCTTCTCCGTACCAAAGCCTTTGGTGCGCAAGTCGGTAGAGCCACAACAAGGACATTCCATAGGCACGCGGTAAGTATATCCGCAATAATGGCACGTCAACTGGTTCATCTGCCGATGGAGCGTCAGACTCACATCACAATGCTGGCAACGGGGCACCCATCCACATTGCCGGCACTCTATCATCGGGGCAAAGCCTCGCCGGTTCTGGAACAAGATAGCCTGTTCGCCACGCTCCAAAGCCTCGCGGACCTTTGCCAACAAGAGGGGCGAGAAAGGACCAGCCATCATCTTACGGTGCTGGAGATCTGCCACATCCACCACCTGAATTTCAGGCAACTCTATGCCCTGATAGCGCTCCTTCAGCTCCACCAGCCCATACTTTCCCGTCTTGGCATTATGGTAGCTCTCCAGCGAAGGAGTAGCCGTACCCAATAAGACCTTACATGTCTTAAATGAGGAATGAGCAAGCATAATAGCCGCACTACGGGCATGATAGCGGGGTGCCGGGTCTTGCTGCTTGTAACTGGTCTCATGTTCCTCGTCAATAATGACAAGACCCAGATTTTGGAAAGGCAGGAACACCGCCGAACGGGCTCCCAATATCACGTCGTAAGGATTCTTCGAGAGTTGTTTCTGCCATATTTCCACGCGCTCTGCGTCCGAATACTTGGAATGATAGATGCCCAGCCGATTGCCGAACACTCGCTGTAGTCGTTGCATCATCTGCACCGTCAGCGCTATCTCAGGCAACAGATAGAGCACCTGCTGCTTCTGTTCCAAAGCCCGCTTGATGAGGTGTATGTAAATCTCCGTCTTACCGCTCGACGTCACTCCATGCAGCAGCGTCACATTACGCTTCATCATCGACATCAGGATGGCATTGTAGGCATCCTGTTGCGCCTCGCTCAGGGGCTTGATGAGGTCTGGACGATAGTCGCCACCGTGATTCAGGCGTCCCACCTCCACCTCGTACGTCTCCAGCATCTGACGCTTCTCCAACTGCTTCAGCGTCTCAGCCGAGGCGCGACTCGCATTCATCAACTCCTCGCGAGTAACCTCCTGTATCTTAGTACTGAATGGGTAATCATAATTACTGATTCCTAATTCCTCATTACTAATTTCCTCCACCTCGTCCCAATGCGACAGTTCGAGATAAGCCGTGAAAGCATCCAGCTGTTTCTTCGCCCTGCCCAGCACGTTCAGGGCTATGTGCAAGGCCTTCACATTCTGATAGGACTTCGTCAGCCTGATGTACGTCTCCGTCTTCGGCTTATACCCGTCCTCCGCCTTCAGTCCTGACGGCAGGGCCGCCTTATAGACATCGCCGATGGGCGACAGGTAGTAGTCGCTAATCCAGTTCCATAGTTGCAACTGCCGCTCCGTCACGATAGGCTCGCCGTCCACCACCTGCGTAATCGGCTTCACCTGATAGCCCTCCGGCTTCACGTCGTGCACCTTGGCCACAATGCCGATGTACGTCTTGCTGCGCCCGAAAGTCACCAGCACGCGCACGCCCACCCTCACGCTCATCCCTTCTGGAACGGCGTAGGTGAACAACCCCTGCAGGGGCACAGGCAATATCAAATCGGCGTAGTGCATCATATTTTGCAAAGGTACAAATAAGCGGGCGAAACGCAAAATGAAAAGCCGATTTTCTTTTTGTCTTAATAGTGTCAAGACATAAAGACGAAATAATTAAGACTTATTTTTGGCCATCTCATAGAAAAGATGTATTTTTGCAGGGAGAAAAGTTTCGTACGCAAGTTGCGAATACACATACGCAAGTTACGAACGTCCGTTCGCAAGTTGCGTACGGAGATACGGAGGTTAAGAATATAAGAAACATAAGGGGGAAACAAGAAATGGCAAACTATGTACTGAAAGAACTCCACAAGGAGATGGGAAATGGCAAGAAGCCTGTGTATCCGAAGATGCAGACTTACTCGCTGTACGACTATGAGACGGTGATAGAACACATGCGGGTCTATACCGGGAACCTCAGCGAAGGCACGATACGCGCCGTGATAGACGCACTGGTTCAGACCATGAAAAGCTGGATGCCGTTGGGGCACAACATCAAGATTGACGGGCTGGGCGTCTTCTCGCTGTCGCTAGGCTTCGACATGAGTTCACCCTCCGAGCAGGCACTGGCGCAGAACGGTGGCGAAAGCGGAGAGGGCACCAAGACGAAGTATAGGCACGTATGCGTCAAAGGCATCAACTTCAAGCCTGACGCCCAGCTGCTGAAGGACATCAACAGCGAGGCCAGTTTCACGCGTGCGGAATCAGGTGTGGTGACTTCGAAGCGGTGTACGCTGAAGACGGAGGAGAGAATCAGTCGCGCACTGGCTATCATCGACAAACAAGGATTTATGACACTTGGCGAATATGCAATAGCCACAGGCCAGAGCCGTACAACAGCGTCACAAGACCTGAAGCGACTGGTAGCCCAAGAAAAAAGCGACCTCACTACACGAGGTAGCGGGTCGCATAAAATATGGGTACGAAGGGAGGTTTAGAAGAAATAGGCTGCAGACACCTGCCAGGAACTTGCCTTACCATCAGTAAAGGCGTTCCAGGCTTTCTTAGTGGCATCCCAAAGCTCCACCTCGCCAGTCTTGCCAAGTGCGAAGTTGTAGTTGGCCGTAACCTGTATGTGTCCGAGGAAAGTGGCACCAATACCCAGGTTAGCACTCACGTTAGACGAACGCAGTGTCCAGTTAGCCAATTCATTCATAATCTTCTGGTTCTTGTCGCCCAGGTTGAAACCGAACTGGGGACCAGCGAAGGCAAACAAATTGGCCACCCTGCCTAAGCCTACGGCATAGCGGATATTGATGGGAACCTGAAGCGACTGGCTCTTAATGGTGCTTTCGTTGTCAGTTCCATCGATATTGGAAACGGTAACCTTTGCAGAACGCTGATCGTAGAGAGCCGACGCATCAAGGCTCAGACCTGGTACTGGCAAGCCTATCTTCACCGTAGGACCTACATGGAAGCCTTCCTTATTCTTCAGATTATTGCCGATTGACTCACTCATAGAGAGGTTCGTCAAGTTCAAGCCACCTTTCAGGCCGAACTTCACCTGAGCCTGTGAGGGCAGAGACACAGCTACTGCCACAAAAACGAGCATAAGTATCTTCTTCATAACCTGCAAACTTTTAACTTTAAATTCTTTCAGACTGCAAAGATAAAGAATATATCTGACATTTGCAACCCTCAAGCCGCTTTTTTAGTTTGTTTTTTAAATAAATACCTACTTTTAGTGACGCTCACGGCGTACCGTCACGCGAGCCGAACCAGAAGCTGAGGAAGTGCTCCTGCCCTTGCTACGGGACTTGCGGGCTCGTGCAGAACTGTCCTTGCGGGTCTTCTTGGCAAGAAGCTTCAACTGCTGAGGATCAAGCTTTGCTATGGAGTCGAGAGAGTCCTTACGATGCTTGTCGCCGAAGATGTTCTGTTCGAAAGCCAGCAACTCGGCCTCAATCTTCTTCTGCTCCTTGGCAAGTGCCGAATCGGTAGGACAATATTGCGCCAATGTCTTGCCCAACATGTTGTTGGTCTTGTAAATCTTTCCTTCGTAACGGTTCAGCGTGAAATAGTCCTCCATCGACATCGTGGCAGCATTGTTCAGATTGCTGGTCATCAGGGTCTGACGACTGAGGAAGGGCTCCAGGTCAGCATACTTCACCCAGAACAAAGGATACTTGGAAGCCTCGCCGCCAAAGTCGTCCTCACGCATCATCACTGGACATACTGCCAACACCTTTCTGTGGAAAGAGGAATTAGCCTGGTCGTAGTAGGCACTCTCCTTCAGGTAATACAACTTCACCTCAGCCGAGGGGATATCGCTGTTGTCAACGCGCAACTTACCATCCTTCTCCTCATAGAAAATATGGTAGTTGTCCAACACCGTCTTCATCTGCACACGGGCAGAGTCGGTAAACACCTCGTTGCCATCAAGGCGGTATTCGTAAACAGGAATATATCCGTTCAGAGCCAATTTGAAGATGTAAGTAAACAGGTTCACCTGCTTGTCGATAGGCTCCACAGGATAGTAAAGACCGGCATTGTTGTCACGGTTCAGGTCCAGCTCGCGATAGATATCACGACGCCACACCACATCCTCCGGCATATCGATAGCCGTGGGGAACATCAGACGGGCTCGCATGGACATTCCCTGATTCTGCGTCTGACCTTTCTTCTGCTGTTGCTGCTGGGCCGTCCTAGCCTGCTGACGACGAGCCTTGGGCTGAGCAAGCGCTTCGCTAACGAATAGTGAATAGTGAATAGTGAATAGTATAGCTACCACTCTCATTATCCACAGATACCTGTTCGATTGTCGTCTTATATTCTTTTTCATCTTATATATAGTTTTTCGTTATTCACTTTTCACTCTTCACTCTTCACTCTTCACTTTTTTTCACTAGGGCGAAGCCCGCTATTTAACAATGACTTCCATCGAGGCATTCAGCTTACGGGAGATACCATCAGGACCGATGGCATTCACCCTGGAGATGTAAAAACGGCGATTGCGTTGCAACTTGCGGAAGGTGTCCTTCTGACGGGCCGAGAAACTGGCTCCATCGCTAACCATTGGCACCGCATTACCCATATTATCGAAGAATACGGTCTCGAAGCTCTGCACACGGAAGGCAATGTCGAGAATGCCGTCGTCGATAGCCGCACCTATGCCATCTACCGCCATCAGCTGTGCCTTAGACAAGCCACCACCTTTATATCGGATAGGACTTCCAGACTCGTCCTTCATAGCGATATAGGGCGTTGGGTCAGGCAAGCGACGAACACGGAAGGTGAACTGTCCCATCTGCTGGGCTCGTCCGGTATTCGTAGAGGTGACGGTGATGGTGACATTCTGACCGACAGCAGTAGGACGGGCGATATAACGGCCAGGACCTACTGGCTGCAAAGTTCCACCAGTCATCGTTGCCTGAACCTTGTTGACGGGAACACCAGGAACGGAAACGCTCAACGGGTTGCTGTAGCCGGCATAAAGCACATTCATCAGGTCGGCAGAAACAGTAGCCGAGGGGTCAACCACCGTATATTTCTGCTCGAAGTTACGCTTCAGCAACTCACCATTACCATTTTCCACCTGGATGAATCCTGACAAGGTAAAGTCGCCGGTACGTCCAGTTACAGTCTCATAAAGTCCACCAGGAAGGTGAACCTCCTTGCCTCCGATGAAAATCTGGGGCTTCTGCGTGGTATCAACAGCTGCCATCACAATGCGGGCAGAGAACTTGTCGCCACGAACAATCGTCTGTGAATTGGGAATGACGAAGGCATCAAGGGCATTGACACGAATATCCTTTACGTCAATATTAGACACCAGCGTGTGAAGGACCTCGCCTTCGGCATAGCGGACATCACTCTGCAATTTGCTTAACAGGGTGACAGCAGCAGCTGCCGGCATCGACTCGAACATATACTCTTCCCAGTTCTTGCCCATCGACTGGGCATCTTGGGGAATATCCGTCGAAAGGTTAGAAGCTATCGTCTTCTTCTGGCGGTAGTTCGTAACCATACTGAGCATCTTGTTACGATAATCCGTAATCGCCTGGAAGAGTTCCTTGCCTCGTCCGCGATTGGGAGAGAGCATCACCTGATTAGCTGCCTCCAGGTCTTCCTTGTTACGGATATTCTGGACGTCGCCGTCATCACCATCAGCCTCCTGGACGATAGCCTGTTTCAACTCGTCTGCCAAGTTATAGAGCTCGTCGCTCATCTGCTTTACCTTCTGCGACTTGTCGTACCATTGCTTTACCTTCTGAGGATTCTTCTTCATCTGGACGGCAAAGTCGTCATATAGTGCCTGGTTCTCCCTGCTGGCGTTCTGCGTGGTGCGCTTCAGGCTCTCCTCAACAATGGAGAAACCGTTGAGCACCTCCGTAGAGACGTTCAATGCCAACATCGCCATGAGGACGACATACATCAAATTGATCATCTTCTGGCGGGGAGAAACGGGTCTTTTCTTAATTGCCATAGTTACTTACTGTCTTATGGGTCATATAGGTCTTATGGGACTTATAGGTCTTATAGGCCCTATGAGTTCATTCTTACCTGCATAGCCTCAATCATGCGGGCATAGATCTTGTTCAATTCCACAATCTGCTCTGCCATGTGGCGAGTCTGGGCGTTAATCTCATCAATGGTGCTGATTTGTGAAGAGGCACTCTTCAGCTGCATCTCATAGACACGACTGATACCTGTCAGCGTGCGGTTCAGATTCTCCATTTCCTCGGAGTCACGAGTCAGGCGCTTGCTCTGCTCGGAAACCTGAGTAAGCATCTCCGTCAGACGGTTCAACTCTTCTATATAATTAGAGGTAGCGTCTTTCAACTCCTCAGCCATCGGCTGCTCTACGGTCTGCTGACCTGCTACGATAGTACCACCGCCCATCTGAACAGCACCGCCAAACTGAATGGGACCGCCCTCCCAGCGTGACGCCTCGCCACCATTGCCGACAACGTCGCCCACGACAGCACCTCCGCCACCATTGATGACTACTGTGCCACCACCGGCAACAGCAGGAGTAACGGGAGCTACACCTTCTTCATTAGGATGTACATCGAGATTCATCCCGTCTGTAGTCTTATCGAACGGACGGTCGAAGGCTGCAATAAAGAACACGAACACCTCTGTACCCATTCCTAAGAACAGGAAGAAGTTCGCACCTGGCAGGTGGGTCAGCTTGAACAAAGTACCCAAGATAACGATAGAAGCACCCCAAGAGTAAGCATAGTTCAGAAAAGTCTGACCTGGCACACTATCCATCCACTTCTGCAAGCGGTAGATAAAATTCAATTTACTGTATGTTGTCATTGCTATTTACTATTTAATTTCTTTTTTCTTGGCCTTCTTAAATTTCATCTTGTCGCTTGTGGTATTCGCCAGACTGCGCACGCATCGGAATCCGATATAGGAGCGAGGCTGGTTCTGGTATTCGTAGGAACGCCAAGCCGAACGGATATAGCTCTCCGGGTCTTTCCACGAGCCACCACGGACACTCTTCTTCTTCAATCGGTACGGATCCTCACGGGCGGCATTATACCTCAACTGTGGATTGATGTCATTCATCGACTCCACACCGGCTTCCGTATAAATGGTGCTACACCATTCTGCCACATTACCAGCCATATCGTAAAGTCCATTGGAATTGGAGGAATAGATTCCCACCTTGCTGGTAATCAGGTTGCCATCCTTGGTATAGTTACCGTTGTCTGGTTTGAAATTGGCAAAGAAACATCCATTGCCAGACATCACATCCGCATTCTCCCAAGGGAACTCGTTCTGGTCCTTGCCTCGTGCGGCAAACTCCCACTCTGCCTCTGTCGGCAGGCGGTAACGCTGAACAAAGCGTGCTGCCGGACCCAAGCCGCGCAACAGGAATTCCGTACGCCATGCACAGAAGGCATTGGCCTGCTCCCAAGTAACACCTACTACGGGATAGTCGTTGTATGCAGCGTTGTTGAAATAATAGCGCATGTAGGATTCGTTCTCCGCATTGGGGAAATCGTTAATCCAGCAAGTGGTGTCCGGATAGATATTAACGATATAGGTATTCAGGAAGTCCCAAGGACCGGTATATTGTCTGTTTATCGTCTCACGGACTATCTGACCTTCATCGTTGATATAAGCAGTATCCTTGGAAATCCATATCTGCTCATTAGGATTAGGACGGATATCGGTATTCAGCACACGCTCCTCATGACTCTCACGATACTTACGCTTGGCAGCCTCGGTATAGTCGAAAATCTCGTAGCGATAGTTCATCTGCCGCCAGTCAAGCATCTTCTCGCCAGTAACGGGATTGGTCACATAAAGACTCTCAAAGGCACGCTGCTCGTCCTCATTGGGCTTACGCGGTAAGGCCTTTTTCCAATTCAGATGGGGCTTAACGGGATCGCCATTCTTATCCTCCTCTATCTTATAGCTCTCGTCACCGCCATAAGCGGGATCAGCCAATCGTTCGCGAAGAATAGAATCGCGCACATAGTTGACGAACTGACGATACATGGAGTTGGTCACTTCATACTGGTCAATCCAGAAGCCCTCTATCGAGATGTCCTTCACGGGAGTCTGCTTTCCCCATAGAGAGTCTTGCTTATCAATACCCATTTTCAGATGTCCACGCTTGATAAGGGTCATACCATAAGGAGTCGGCTCGCTGAAAGCTCGCCCACTAACACCTGTTACCTCACCTCCTGCTGATGAAGCCATCTTACTTCCGAAGCAGGCTGACAACAAGAGTGTTGCCAAGAAACAGAGCACTATGTTTACTACTTTGTTCATATACCTTATTAATTATAATATTCTTACACTCTGATGGCGGTTACGTCCTTTCTTTAGTAGGTCCAGCTCGGTCTGATAGCCTACGAAAAGTTCATGACTGCCATTGCCTATCTTAAGCGTCGAGGTATAAACCTCATAACTATATCCCAACGTAACACCGTGGAAAATGCCACCGATAAGTGCCGTAACCGAATGGGTAGGACTATAGCCCACACCGGCATATAACATCTTTTTTTCGTGCGTATATTTCACACGGGTCGTCACATTAACCCTGTAAGTAGTCCCATCAGTATGAGCCAACAAAGAGGGGTGTATTGTAAAAAACGGATTTCTTAATTTAATATTGTATCCACCAGTCAAATAATACATCCTACTGATGTTGAATATAGTGCGGTCACCTAATTCAACGGAGGGTGCGGTGGCATGTAAGACCGAGAAACCCGCATACCAATTCCGATGCGTATAATAAATGCCGGGAGACACGTCAAGAGCCATTCCAGAGACGTCAGACTTGCTGAAAGCTGGGTCGTCAGGATCTTCCAAATCCAGTTCGCTTCCCTTGAATTTCTCACTAAGCATTCCCAACTGGATACCCACGCTCAACATTCCTCCAAACAACCTGTGTTTATAGGCATATTGAACCGCTAAACGCTGATGAGTGAACAGTCCTATCTGGTCGTTCATCAACTGTACACCCACACCATGAAAGGCATTCATTAGAAGCAAGGGCATATCGGCACCCACATACATCGTACGAGGCGCATGCTCAAAGCCCGTCAGCGTCATAGCATAGGCTCCTGTCACATTCAGTTTCGACTCCTTACCGGCAGAGGCAGGATTAAACGAAGTCTCCATCGCCCAATAATGAGAGAACGATGGATCTTGCTGAGCTGATACGGTCAGCACAGACAGCAAAAACAATAATAATATGACTTGTTTACGTCTTATCACGATAATAATAACGTAAAACTGAGATATTTATTATCAACCAACGGAGAATAAAAATAGATGTGAAACAATATCAATCTGAGAGTATTTCTTTTCTGCTATTATGATAAGTGCGCTTGTTAATGCGATGGGTGACAAAGAGAATGATGGACTGCACGAGCAGTGTCGCCCAACTTTTCTGCGAATTAATCCATGCGATGACATCGTCAATCTCCTTAACTTCGAAATGGTGAGTCAGGACATCGTTCTCCAGATGGAACAGCGTCTCGATGATAACCATGAAGAGGCAGATGATAACTAACATCTTGACGGGCGGGAACGATACTTGGCGATGACCGCTGATGTAGTCGCGCACAAGATAGCCCGGACGCCCCAGTAGCTGGACGATTGTATAGGTGAGCGAACGGGAGTCCAGTCCCCACAGAATAGCTATGTTATCTTTGATGGAGTTCCACCCCACACGTCCCACCTCTGTTCGCTGACCACAGATTGGACAGAAGTTCCCGTGAAACTCGTTGCCGCAGTTGTTGCAATGCTGCACTGAGCCTTCATGTCGGTTGGCATAGTGCGGCAAAGTCTGCTGCCAGTAGCAGAAACGGCGGTTGCACTCTCTTATCTGCTCCATTTTTTCGTTCTTAAGTCCATGTTTCGCAAAGGTAGGTATTTTTCGTTTATCTTCCAAACTTTCTTTGTTAAAGCTTGATAAGAACAATTACTCCGAATAGAAATTTAAATATTCCAAAACTATTTTTTGTTTCTTTCGGAGTATTGTTTCTGTTTGACATCTCGCTTAACCCTGAAATCTGTTAAAAACGAAGAAACAAGAGAAAGGCATTCTATTCTGTAGTGAAGATGTGTTATTTTGGCAAGATAGTTGGTGCTCACCATTTAAAAGTCAGTCTTCACTACTTTATTCTAATGAAAATTGAGTAATTTTGTAGCCAACTTTAAAATACAATACAGAAACAATGATAAGATTGGAAAAATTAGGAAGCTGCACGAGAAGTACAGGCTGGTTTATGCCTACGAATAAAATAGGATTATGCTCCTGGTTATACGCCTGCTACGACTTCAATTTCAACCAATGCGCCTTTAGGTAAAGTCTTTACAGCAACGGCAGAACGTGCTGGGTACGGCTCTGAGAAGAATTCTGCATAGACAGCGTTCATATCTGCGAAGTCGTTCATATCAGCCATGAATACTGTTGTTTTAACGACATCCTTCATCGTAAGTCCGGCTTCTTCGAGAATCTCCTTCACGTTGAGCAATGACTGGCGGGTTTGTTCTTTGATACCGCCTTCTACAAACATTCCGGTAGCAGGGTCAATGGGAATTTGGCCAGAAGTATAGACAAGATTACCTACTTGTATAGCTTGACTGTACGGTCCGATGGCCGCAGGTGCTTTTGATGTACTAATAACTTTTTTCATATCGCCTATTTCGTATTCTTATGATTTTCCTTGTGCAATCAGCCACTTTGTCGAGTTGGCTATTAGACATATTTAAGTCAATTATACAATAGTGCATTACGAGATTTGTATCATTGAAAAAAGTGGCACATAAATGCCACTTTCTTTAATACTCATCCTCGTTGAACAAGAAGTCTTCCTTAGAGGGATAGTCAGGCCAAATTTCCTCTATACTTTCATAGACATCACCTTCGTCCTCTATCTCCTGAAGGTTCTCTAAGACCTCCAAGGGAGCTCCCGATCGAATGGCATAATCTATTAATTCATCCTTGGTTGCGGGCCAGGGTGCATCTTCCAATTTTGAAGCTAATTCAAGTGTCCAATACATAGTCTATAATTATTAATTTGTAATTTGCCCGCAAAAGTAATATTTTTTTTGTTATTTACAAGCATTCACCCAGATTTTTTCGCTCTTGCCAGCAAGAAAATTAAGTTTTTTTGCTAAAACGAAAAAATAATCACTCAATCTGTTGATATATCCTTGAATTTCCGGAGAAACAATCGCTACATCTGCTAATGCTACGATACGGCGTTCGGTACGACGACAGATGGTACGACATACATGAGCCTGAGCTGCCTCGCAAGTACCACCAGGCAAAATAAAGCCTTGAGCTTCGGGTAACTCTTTCATGATTTGATCAACCTCACACTCCAGAAATTCCGTCTCTCCTTCCGGTAAATAGGCAGATGGATACAACGGGGTATCTTCCTGGTCAGTAGCCAAGTTTGTGCAGACATTAAAAAGATTGTTCTGGATGCGCAACAGCACCTCTTTCTCATGTCCTTCAGGCAATTGTGCTATCAGCAATCCTATATGGGCGCTTAACTCATCCACCGTGCCATAAGCCTCTATTCTGACATTCGACTTTGACACACGCTTGCCTCCGACTAAAGAAGTCATTCCTTGATCGCCTTTACGCGTATATACCTTTGTTATCTTCATCATCTTAGGTTTTTAGAAATTAATAATATAATGACTTTTATAACGTTTCTTCTGAAATAGTAGAATGCCACAGTAATAGAGATCATAAGATATTGAAACCCGTTCATCGTTTTGTAACGATTTCCACACCGCTGGATTGCGCCATATATCTTCAACAACCAAGACAGAATGCTCATCACACAAAGACAACAACGCTGCCAGTCCCTTCTCATCGTTCATATCCACACGGGCTAATTCTACATGATGGAGGTCTTTGACAAACTGCGTCTTTCTACATCCCGCATGCCAATAACGCTGATAAGAGTCAGCCAACATCACATCGGGCTGACACCAGTTAGCCAAGCGGAAATACAGACGTCCTATTTTTTGTTGTTTCCAATCAGCATCTGT
Source organism: uncultured Prevotella sp. (assembly GCA_946402275.1). Lineage (GTDB taxonomy): Bacteria > Bacteroidota > Bacteroidia > Bacteroidales > Bacteroidaceae > Prevotella. The sequence goes on along the minus strand of CAMIVY010000036.1, from coordinate 576 downwards.
CAAATTCTCATAGGCATAATAAGGCCAGTGCTCGTTCACAACATTGCGAACGAAAGAATAATCCGTGGGAGATTGAATTCCAAATCCCATACAGTGGTGGATACGGCTTAACCACACGAGCCAGCGTTTTAGATTAATCATAATTGCAATTACTATTGCAAAGGTAGCAAGAAATAATTAAACAGCAAAGTATCCAGCAATAAAACTTACAAGGTCCTCGTTTTATCTACTTTTCGCTGATACAAACAAAAACACCCTGAATCATTGCTGAAACAGGGTGCTCTCAGAAAAAAGTGGCGGCCTCCTACTCTCCCGCATTGCATTGCAGTACCATCGGCGCAAGCGGGCTTAACTTCTCTGTTCGGAATGGGAAGAGGTGGGACCCCGCCGCAATAACCACCTGAATATCGCTACGCTCAAATGAGAAATGAGTAATGAGAAGTGAGAAATTGGAAATTAAAAATGAGAAATGAATCCCCAGAGTATTTCCACTCATATCATACACCCGTCATCACCAAGCGCGTATAAGGTGACAATCTTCACAAGCAAGCTGCAGCATTGGATCATTACCAACAC
>CAMIVY010000035.1 GCA_946402275.1 uncultured Prevotella sp. | reverse complement strand
ACAGCATTCCTGACGGCACTGGGCACGACCAGTTGCATGGGATACGGACCGTTTTGAAAATTAAGAGAGAGAGGGAGAGGCTTCAGACGAGGCCTCTCTTTTTTTCAATAAACAGAGATGGGGAGGCTTGAGGTCACACCGTGCCAGGCACCCCGTGTCCTCTTCTCATGGTGATTATCAGAAAGCAAAGCAGGCACGGATAATGCAAGCGTGGGATTTGCTAGCATGGAACAATGCGTAGTCGGCAACGTTTTGGTATAAATCTACAAACCAGTATTCATCCATACCCAGATAGGTCGTAGGAGTTGAAGTCCCTACTTCATCTTCCCATGGCAATTTACAGCTGTCGCCAAACACGGCCAACATGTCGTTTATATTCTTATAATTATCTTCTGAGCCGCTGGTGGCTTTGAATATCTGCTTAAACTCAGACTGAGCGGGTACCCTCCATGTATATCCCGTGACAGCTGGCGTGTGTTTTGCTGCTCCGTCGGGACCGTTGGCTGTGTACCAGTCCATTTTTTGGGGTTCATTGGCAAGGGCGATGACAATACCGTAGAAACCATTCTTGTAGGCTACCATACCGGCTGCAGTAACGCCCTGGGGCAAGTTGTCCTTATCGCTGGCGGCATAGGCCTTTCCGTCGGAGCCCACTAACATGCCCGGCGCGGATGTATAAAGTGCGTTGCCAGTTGCCAGCTTCTTCACGACTTCGTCCACCTGATTGCCATTGGCCTTGCGGAGCATACCGGAATAGCTGCCATTAGTCACGTTCACATTGCCGTTGGTCAGCGTCATGTTGGTGTTTTCTACGTTGGTCATGTTGCCACCATAGCTGTCGCCAGCACCACGCTTCAGTGCCACTATCACATCAGTGGCGCTATCGCTCAGCGTCACGGTACCGTCAGCAAGCATTTGCCATGTGAATCCAGCATCCTTAGGACCACCATAGACTGCCACTGGATTGCTGTCTGTATCGTTGAAAACACCCAGATATATGCATCCGGTGTGATCAGCATTGACCTGTACGGCCAGCACCACGCGACTAAAGGGAACATTATCCTCCGTCACGTCGGCATATTCAAACTCATCCCACCACAGACCGACAAGACTCTCCTCCATATCCTGTGGGGCAGGAGTTACAGCATTGTCGTTATTCGATGTACACGCTGTGAATAAACTCGTACCGCAAACAAGGGTGGCGGCAATCACCCATTGCATCAACTTATTCATTGTTTAACTTTTTATGTTATAATTAATAATGCTATCACACCGTGCCTGGCACCGTGTGACACCCTTGCGGGTGCCCAATATCTTGTTACTCATTCTTTTGCCTTAACATCAACTGTATATACGCTGTGCTTGTCATCGGTAGTAAACCACTTGATGGTATATTGAGAGATGCCGAGGTCGAGAGCATACTCGCGCAGCGTCTGACCGCCATCAGTGTTGTGGAGCAAATAATCTGCTTGGTTGACCAATATCTTGATGGTGTTCTCGCTCTCTGCCGTCTTGTCGGCAAGCGACTGTTTTGTCTGGTAGAGGTCTGGGAACTGTTCTTTCAAGTATTGGGTGAGCAGGCCCTTCTGTCCCTCATGACCCTCCTGACCAATCTCTGGGAAGGTGACGTCCATGTGCCATGTCTGTACGGCACGGTTAGGCACGATGAGCTTATATTTGTTATTCTCTGTGGATGGCGAGACCACATTGTGGCATCTCCAGTTGTCTCTGTTCGACCATAGGCTCTGAATATATGAATTGCTTGTGACCTCCAGGGTGTATTCCCCTTCAGGATTTTCTACAGACCAGCATGCCTGATTGTCCATGTTTACATCGGTGGTGACTGCCGCAGGAGCCAGCCTGTGCTTATCAGTATCCATATCAGCGTAGGGCGTCTGGCCAATTTGGTATTTCCATATCACCTTATTTGCTTCAGTGTTCTTCTGCACCGCTATCTCCTTGGTATTGGTGGTAGTGGTCATGGTGTAACTGGTGCCATCAGTCCATCCGTGTGAGTAATTGAGGCCGACTGAAGGGTTAAAACCTACCATGCCCATGGAGACTCCAACGGTGCTTGTCTCTGAGTGCGTCTCGCCCACAGCGATAGATGTACTGGTGGTGTTGTTGTCGGTAGTAGGAAGGGCATCCTCCAGTTTTATGGTGCCCGAACCAACAAGGTTCAACGAGTAGGTGCCATCATGCCAATATGCACCATAGTATCCTGTGTAATGAACGCCATCATAGTCGTAACTTGCATCCATCCATTCATTTTCTTTGTAAGGACCTACATAAAGGGTCTTGTTGGCATCAAAGCGGGCATCACCCTCTTGCTGACCTCCAACGGCTGACAGCGCTTTTTGCTCCACGAAGTAATAGTCCTTGTTGGTCTTCATATTGTGGCTGCCCCACACGCGGATGGTTTCAGTAAAGCCGTTAGGCTTCTTGCGGTCTTGTGAGTTCCAATCATAAGCCCACAGGTTTCTCTGATAGTAATGCTCTTCGCTAGCACTCATCAGTTCGTTGATAGCCCCCTGACCGTCAGCGCGGTTGGTGGCTTTGTTAGTAGTTGTCTGAGCATTCTTGGTGTTAAGCCACATGGCAGCACCGTCGGCAAGGCAACCGCTGCTGCGCTTGGTGTAGTCGGGATTGTGTATCTCTTCTTGTACTACCTCTTTGCCATCCTTGTCTGTGTATGAGGAGCTGACCAAGACACCCTGGTGAGGCTCGCACTGGTAGTAACCCCTTGGTGAGAAGATGACCATCTCGGCAACAGCATCTGTTCCGCTGGCAGCACCTCGTCTGCCTGCTATTGCAGCGATATTGGCAACGCGGGCGTTAATCCTCGCTGCATCAGAATTGATGGCATTGCCAGACTGCTGCTTGGGAGGAGTGATTGTTACATGTCCACTCTGTGTCATCAACTCGACGGTGGCCTGCTCTAATTTAGTAGATAACTGCTCTGCCACCTCTACCATGTGGGCATTACGAGGCTTCTCTACTGCTATAAAGCCACCTTTCAGGTATATCTTCGCTGCCTGGAACCACTCAGTAATTGGGCGATTTTTGATGTCCTCGCCCTTGATGAGCACCATCTTGGTATTTTCATCAAGACTGGTGGTGGTATTAGACAAACGGCGCACAAGGGCTGCACCCATAGAGTTCTCGTCAAACGAGCTCAGCACGGCTGTCGGCATGTCGGCAGTCACCTTGACATTCAACTCGTCCACATTCATATCGGTAGGATTAGTACCGCCGCCGTTATCATTGCTGGCTATGTCTTCTTTGGCACAGCCTGTCATCATCGTCGCAATCCCCATCATTAGGACTGCAAGAAAAATGTAATTACGTTTTTTTGTCTTCATAATCATTTCAATTTTAGATTTTTAGCAATAGATGTTGCAAATATACAACTTTTTTTAAAAATCTGCAAGTCAAATCACGTTTTTTATCTCAGCTTCAGATAGACTTCGCGTAGCGAGTCTTCGTTGCCTACATTGCCGGGGAAGATGATGTAGGGGAAGTGGGGAGCCATGACGCAGGGCACGCTGGCGATGACTTGTCCCAGGACGCGGGCGGAGCGGATGCCGAGGCCTTTGGTCAGGATGTCGTGCGACGTGATGCCACCCTTTCCGACGAGATAAGAGGGGGTGAAGGGCAGACGATAGACGATATCGACGAGGAAGTCGCTGACCTGCTGGCCGAGGTGCTGGCGCTGGTCGGCATCGTCGAGTCGGATTTCCTGTCGCGAAGTATAGATGACGGGTGTCAGTCCCATTTCCACTACCTGACGGATGGTGTCGAGGGTCTCACTCATCAGCAGGGCGGAGTCGTCGAGGATGCGCTGCACATCGACCTCGATGGCGCAGGTGCCTTCTGCCTGCAGGAGCTGTTCCAGTTGAAGGGTGGTCTTTTTGACATGGGAACCCACGATGAAGCAGCCGGGATTGAGAGGGGTGAGGGCTGAAGGCTGAGGGCTGAGAATGGAGCGGTCGAGTAGGGGGATGTCGCTGATGCCGCTGATGGCCTTGGGCAGCGAGGATGAAGAGCGGATGACGATGGCGGAGGGATGAGGTCTGAGGTCTGAGGTCTGAGGGAGGATGTCGGAGGTCAGATGGCGGGCGAAGCGATAGAGCTCGTCGTATGACTCGGCATCGACAATCTCGTAGTCGTCGGGGTTGGCACCCTTCTCCTTGATATATTCCGTGAGGATGCTGGTATGGTAGGCAAAGACATTGTCGCGCGCAAATTCCGTCTGGCTGACGGGGATGAGTTGCTTGCCGTCGCGCATGTAATGGATGCCGTCGATGGTGACGCGCCCTGCCTCGATGAAGGCAGGACAGAAGGGCGTCTTCTCGTAAACGCTGTACCCGTGCTCCACAAGACACTGGCGCATGACGTCGGTCTCCAAGGGGAAATGGCCACGCAGACAGCTGTCTGAGCGGCTGACGATGATGAGCTGGTAGCCATAGTCCTGATTCACCTTGACGACCATCTCCATGGCCTCACGCGTTACTTCAGCAGCATCCTCGCGCGTCATCGCACGGGTGTTGGTGAGGATGTAGAAGAAGGGCTCGCTGTCCTGGAAGCCAAGGCGCACGCTCTCTTCGTCCCATCGGGTGATGAGCAGACACCCATGTACGGTCTGAATGCCTGTCGGGTCGTCGTCAAGTACGACCATTTTCCATCTTACTTTGCCCCCTAAGTTAGGGGGTTGGGGGTCTGAACCAGCGTCGTGTAAGCCCCTGATTTCATTTATTTCTTTAATATTCATCCTTATACACTTAATAACATTCTCAACATTCTCCTCAACCTCTTCATTCCTAAAACGAACAACACGAATCTTATAGTTGTTTAAGAACTCAGTCCTTTCACTATCCTTTTGCTTTGCCTCAGGTGTGTTATGCACTTCGCCGTCCAGTTCTATGCATAGCCTTAATTCAGGACAATAAAAGTCTAAGACATAGGGGCCGAACCCATGTTGCTGCCGAAATTTGTAACCATCCACTTGTCTTTTGCAAAGATGTTTCCATAGTTTAACCTCCATCGGCGTTCTGGTCTTGCGTAATAATTGCCGATATTCTTTGTTTCCAGGATGGTTTGAGTAGTTCATCCTTGTTTTCTTTCGTTTGTTTTTCGATTGTTCAGACCCCTGTGGCCCCCTAACTTAGGGGGCGCAAAAGATGTGTTGCATCTCTCTTGCTTCAGCAGGTGTAGCCGGTTCACAACCCATCATGCGGATGAGGGCTACCAGACGCTCCACCAGTTCGGCATTGGTGTGGGCACGCTTGCCGGGAGCGTAATAAAAACTGTCCTCGAAACCTACGCGGACGGCAGAGGCGCCCATGCCGATGGCACAGGCGAGGATGGAGAAGTCCTTCATCGAATCGTGGGTGATGCCCCACGAACAGCCGGGCTCCATCAGTGAGCAGAGCATGGCCAGATTGCGACCCGTAGCCGAGAGGTTGCTGGAATTGCCAGGACCCACGCAGAAGTTATAGTGCAGGGGGCGATGGATGACACCCTCGTCGGCCAGACGGGTGGCACACTCCACGTGGCTGAGGTCGAACAGCTCCATCTCAGGTACTGTGTTCGTCTCGTCCAGTCGCTTGGCCCAATAGCGCAGGTCGGGCATGGTGTTGACATATACCGTTTCGCCAAAATTCACACTACCCATATTGAGTGAGGCCACCTCCACCTCAGGCACATCGAGCGACACACAGCGCTCAGCTAGCGTCAGCGTGGAGAGTCCGCCGGTAGAGCCCTGCACAATCATGTCGGTCTCCTTGCGGATGAGTCCGATGGTCTGGCGGAACACGTCCAGTTCGAACGTCGGATTGCCCTGCAAGTCGCGGGTGTGCAGGTGTACCTCGCAGGCTCCGGCCTTATAGCAATTGATGGTGTCTTCCGCAATCTCCTCGGGAGTCAGCGGATTCTTACATTCGGCAGGAATCTCCTTGCCTACATGGCAAACGGGTGCCACCGTCACAATAATCTTACGCATAATGAAAGGTTTTTTGTTTATAGAAAGACTGACAACGGCGTGTTTTGTCATCATACCTAAAAATGATGAATTTGCGGGGAGGCTATTGTGTGTCTCACGAAAAATGAGTATTTTTGCACCGTCATTCATAATAATATATAGGTATAACAGATGAAACAGTTGAAAAAGTATGAGCCCGACGACAAGATGATAACCCTCATCAAGGACGATTACAGCGTTCTTCAGGCACTGGGCAGTTTTGGCATAAACCTTGGTTTTGGCGATATGACGGTGGCTGAGACCTGTAAGCTCAACCACGTGGATACTTATACTTTCCTGGCTGTGGTGAATTACACCATCAACGACCATAATCTCTATGAGAATGACACTCAGATTAGTGTGGAAACCCTATTGCGCTACCTGAAGGCAAGCCATCTGTATTACCTCGATTTCCAATTGCCTACCATCCGGCGTGAACTGGAGGAGAGCATGGATGAGAATGACCCCTTGGCCCAGCTTATCATGAAGCTTTACGATGGGTATGCCCAGGAAATACGGCGCCACATGAAATACGAGGAAAAGACGCTCTTCCCTTATGTGGAATCGCTGCTGCAGGGTAGTCCCAAGGACAACTATACCGTGGAAATGTTCTCCAAACATCATGAGAACACCGATAAGAAGCTGCGCGAGGTAAAGCTCATGATTATTAAGTATCTGCCATCGAGTGCACATCTTAACAACAAGCTCACGGCAACCCTTTATGATATCTACAACAACGAGGAGTGGCTGAAGCAGCATGCTGAGGTGGAAGACCACATATTCACACCGGCCATCCGTCGGCTGGAGCAACAGACGCGCAAGGACGACATCACGAAAAACATCAAGCAGATGGTGTTCAAGGACGGACAGGACAACAGCGAGGTGCTGAGCGACCGTGAGCGTGACATCATTATTGGCGTGGTACAGGGCATGCAGAACAAGGAGATTGCCGATAGCCTGAACATCTCGGTGAATACGGTGATTACCCATCGCCGTAATATTGCCCGCAAACTACAGATTCATAGTGCTGCCGGACTGACTATCTATGCTATAGTAAACGGTCTGGTTGACATTAGCAGCGTGAAACTGTAGTAAACCGGAAGGAAAAAGGGGGAATCAGATTTTGTTGATATCCACATAGCCATGCATCACGGCATAGATGGTCAGGGCCGATACGCTCTTCATTCCCAGTTTATCCATGATGTTCTTGCGGTGCGTGATAACGGTGTTCTGCGTGATTTTCAGAATGTCTGCTATCTCTTTGTTGGTATGGCCTTGTACGATGAATGACATGACCTCTATCTCACGGTCCGACAGGATTTTCTGTTCGAGCACGCGTGGTATCTTGGGCATGTTCTTTCCGTGGGCGTGAGCATGCTGTTGCAGGGAAAGAATAGCTTTTACCAACAGGTGTTCGGGCTGGTTGATGTAAAGGCTGTGGAAATCGGACAACTGGCTGGTGTCGCTCAACGAGAGCGTCAACACAATGGTTTTCTGTCTGTGTTCCAGGAAGAAAGGCCTGTTGCGAACAACAATCTCCATAGATACAAAGTAGTGGAAATAGCTCTCGGGATTGTTGCTCATGAGTTCTGAAAACGAACCGAAGGTGTCTATCGTCATGATGGGCACCACGTTCTGCAGAATCTGTTTCAACCCCATAGTAGCCAGCGTGTTACTGTCGATAATGGCTATCTTGGGCCTACCTGTTGTAATCATGGTTGCAAAGGTACGAAAAATAAGTGAAAAGTGAAAAGTGAAAAATGAAAAAAAGTATTTCGGGGATTGTATTTCTAATATTTTTTCGTAATTTTGCAGCCATGAAAGCCAAAAGTACATACATACTGTTGTTTTTCCTGCTGATGAGCCTTTCTGCATCGGCGCAGAAGGACTTCTTCTTGTTCAAGGCTGCACGTGCTGTCAAGAACTATCTGGACTCATCGGTCATCAAGTCGGTTGACAGCAATTATATCGTGGTACCCAAGAGGCCCTGGCAATTGATACTTCGCCATAATATCCACCAGATGCGGCTTAACATGCACTCTGTTCAGGAATCGGATACAGAATATCTGAACTGGTCGCCTACGCTTCGCACGCATACCTCTAATAATATTGGCCTGTGGATAGGCTATCGTGGCTACGGATTTGGCTATTCCATTAATCTGAGTAAGAATACCGGCAAACATTTCACCTTGGGTGCCATAGGTGAAAGCTTTGGCATCAATCTGCGTCTGCGTAGGTTTAACACGAGAGACCTTAATGCGGACATCTATTTATACGAAAAAGATGAAGGCGTTGTAGCGTTTAATGGCAACTTCGATCTTCAGTTCACAGATCCCATTCGGGTGCACTCCCTGATGATTGATGGCTATTATATGTTCAACAGCAAGCGATTCTCCTATGCTGCTGCCTATGACCAGTCGGCCATTCAGATTCGCTCGGCAGGATCGTTCATGGTGGGAGCCCTGTGGAATGCGATGAGTGTGCGCTATAATACTGACAAGAACGCCATCCTTGTTGACCTCATGAGCAACGTCGGTGCCTTCAAGGTTCGCCAAGGAAGCCTGGGAGCGGGCTATGCCTACAACTGGGTGCCTGTCCGCGGACTCTTGGTTAATGCCATGTTCATGCCGATGGTTACCCTTTATAATCGGCAGGTGGTTACTCAGTATGAGACGGATCTTGGCGAAACGGAGATGGAAGATGCCCTATACGACGAAAAAGAGTCAACACGGTGGAGCCGTGTTACCCTCACGTTCAACGGTCGTGCTTCCATCACCTATAATTTTGAGCGTTTCTTCTTCAATATCTATGGTCAGTTTAATACGCACCGCTACGACTATGGAGACGAAGGAGATGGACGTGTTAAGGATTGGTTCGTCAACACGTCCATTGGAGTACGTTTCTAAAAGATGGGTGTAAGTATCTAAAAGAATACGGTTTGCTTATTCTGGAAGCCGAGGGCTTTACTTGTTCATGAAAGCCAGACGGGAGGCTTGTTCGAAGACCATGTTTGCCAGCGCCTCGTTCTGAGGCAACTTTCCATTGATGGCGTCAAACATCTTTATCAGTCCTGGAATGCCGCGTCCTGTCTTCAGGATATGTACGATGCACAGGTTCTGCAGACCTACCGTGTCTGCCAGGATGTCTATGTCCGTACTGCCTAGTTGGAAAAGTGCCAACTGGTAGGCATCGTCAGAATAGTTGGTCATCATGCGCTCTATGTCGCCCAGCGTCTTGATATCCAGTTGTCGCATCACTTTAAGGTAAGGAAGGTAGGTGCTCTCTTGGATCTCGGCCTGGGTGATGGCTGCAATCTTCTTGTTCAACTTATCAAAGGGATGCATGCCGATATACGAAAGGAATGTGTCGCCATCAAGCACGACCTCTTCCAGTTGACCGTTTAATACCAGATTCTGCATTCTGCGACGATAGTCGGCTATAGAGTTGCGGATGCGGCTGAACTCGTCGTCGGCAAGTTCCATCATACCGGCCAAGCGGCTCAGCATACGATGATATTCCTTAGGCGTTTCAATCTCCGACTTATAACCAATGTCGTGCTGAATAGCAGACCATACATGCTGCAAAGCTGTGCGCATCTGAATCTCGAAGCGTATCTCGTTCAGCTGAGGCCATTCCGGGTCGAAGAAAATATGTTTGGGTATTCGGCAGATGTAGTGCAGCGAGTTATAGCCAAAGCTGCTCGTCTCGTGCATCTTGCGCTTATCAACCGAGTTGGGCCAGTCTATTTCTAATGTTGACTCTATAAAAGAGGCTACGCGATCTACATCCTCGTTATAGAACATGATGATACGTCCTCCGAAGATGTCCGTGATATCGCTAAGCGATGAATACTTTGACCCTTTACGATGCAGTTTCCCTGCCAGCGACTCCTCTTCCTTGACGCGGAACTCCATAGATGCTACCGTCAGGTCGCCCTGCTTTACCATCTCTGCAGTTTTCTGCTTAACCACTTCCATTAACCTATTATATAGAGGTAGCTGCTGGCGGTATTCCTCCAGCAGCATCTCTCCATGTAGGTCAAGACCATAGTTTTCCATGAGTCTTGTCTTTTCTTAAAATCGTTATTTAATTTCGAACAAGTTGAAGAAACCTGTCATCATAAATACTTTTTTAATTTCGTCATTAATATTCTTAATGACAACTTTTCCACCCTTTGTGGAAGTTTCCTTGCGGAGCGTCAGGAACAAACGGAGACCAGAGCTACTGATATATTCTAGGTTGGTGCAATCCAGTGTAATCTCTTTGTCGGCGTTCTCCAACAATGGTGCAATGTCCTGTTGGGCCTTTACAGCGGCAGGGGTATCCAGACGTCCGATAAAGTTGGCAACATAGCCACCATTTACTTCGTTAATTTCAATATTCATTTTACTTTTCCTTTTTTATAGTTTGGTGCATTTATCTAGTCCCTCTTTTTGCGCAAGGTTAGCACATTCTTGTCACCTTCGCGCTTATAATCTATGACATCCATCAGTTGGCGTACCAAGAAAATGCCAAGACCGCCAATGGGGCGTTCTTCTGCTGAGAGTGTCGTGTCAACATCTTCTTTGGCTGTTGGGTCAAAGGCTATGCCAGTATCCGAGATGACAAATGTCAACCATTGCTGGTCAGCCGTAACCTCAATATCCACATCGCCTCTCTGACCTTCGGAATAGGCATAGTCCATCACGTTGACTACAGCCTCTTCGATGGCCAGGTTCAGGCTCATGGTGAGTGACATGTCAAGCCCCACCTCCTCAGCTACCGTGTCAATAAACTCGTTTAGCTGAGGGATGGTTGCTATATCGTTCGGCAGTACCAGTTTTCTTGTTATCATAGTCTTTTATTACTTCACCAAAGCGGCACGGGCAGCGTCAATACCTTCCTTAGCCTCGTTAAGTTGCTTCTTCAGCTCATCAACGGTAGTAGCGTTCAGCACTTCCAGGGGAGCAACGGCATCAGCGATGGGCTTGATGTCAGGATCGTACTCAGAGAGGCGGTTGATGGCATCGAGCACGAGGATTACACGGAATGTGATGTTTGAAGCTGCTTCGTCGTCGAACACGCTCAGGAACTTGTCGGCATTCTTGTTGGCAATGTAGAGCTCCTCAACGAGTGCTGCAGAAGCCAGCTGCCAGAAGTAGTTGATGCGACCGTTCTTCTCCATATCGTCATAGAGGGTCTGAGTGGTCTCAAAAACATTCGTCTGGTCCTCGATGGTCTTGAACGAAGGATCGTTGATGTCGGCAATCAGTTTGGCAATAGCCTTCTCATAGTCCTCTGTAGGCATGTCGTAAAGCTTGGCAATGCGCTTGTCAACACCCAGAGCACTCAGCATGCGATATTTCTCAGCCAGAGTGGCAGCATCCTCGGCAGCACTGGCAGGCAGCAGATAGTCAGGCTTTACCTGCTTCTCTTCCTTGGTCAGTTTCAGACCACCATTGTCTTCCTGAATGAAGCTTGGCTGCTTCATCTTACCAATCTCGGCAGCGATGCTGTCGATGTGCATCTTAATGCTAGCTTCAATCTGCTTCTGTTCAAAGCTTTTCAGAGAGTCTGCATCTTCTACATTGTTAGCACTCTTTTTTCCTCCGCAAGCTGCGAAGACAATTGCTGCAAAAGCAACAGCTACAATAGTTAACTTCTTCATTTTTTAAAGTTTTTTGTTGTTATTAATTTTAATGAATTATATTTTATTCTTTTTCGTTTTTCTTGTTCTCACTTATGGGTTTTCCTTCCTGATGAGTCGTCCTGGCCAGTCGCAGAACAGTAGGATTCCCACGATGACGCACATGATTAACATCATCGCCATGTTGTACCACAGCGTCTTGACGTGCCATGAGCCTATAATCTTCTCGCTACTATAGAAGGGAGCATTTCCGCAGTTGGTTTGTGGTGTCAGGAAAATGGTACCCGTTCTAGGCACGATGTATCCGTCTATCACGTCCAGCATCCTACGCTGGTCGGCACCTACCACGCAGTCCTCCAACTTCAGGTTGTAGTTCTCGCGCTTCAGTCTCAGCAACTCCTCCTTGCCGTTCTGGCGGATGAATGCCGACTTCATGGCATCTTCCATTCGGCTGGCCTTGTTGCCTCGCTCTCTGAGTATCTCCTCAGCTTCCTTCATATATTGTGTCAGCGATTCTGTGGAATTGTCACCGGTATAGGCTTTCATACCGCAGAATTCAGTCAGCCGTGGCAGGTTAATCTCTATGACCCTCATGTGTTCAGGGTCAACGGGCTTACCCTTCTTCTTCTCGTCTTTCATGGTCTCCACCTGTGATTGCAGTTCATAGAGAAATCCCATGTTGTAGAACTGGTTCTCGTATTTCTGCTTGTCTATTTCGAAGAACGGTTTCTCGTAGATATTGTCCGTAAATGAGGTTACAGCCAATGCTTCGTAAGCCCATCGCGAGGGAATGATGTTGCCTATAGCGGGCACATTGCCTGTGGTACTCTTTGGTGTCAGGTCTGAGAAGCTGACCACCAGTCCGCACAACAGGATTTGCGGAATTAGCAATAGCGGAATGCTGATGTATATAGCCACCACCGAGTTCAGGCATTGCGACAGAATCAGTCCTGTGAGGTTAGACAGAAGGGCGGTGACAAACAGAATGAGCCACCATTCCATCGTCAGTCCGTGTAGTTCCATGATGGTGTTTCCTATCAGGATAAACAACAGCGTCTGCACCAACGAGACCACTGCCAGGAAGATGATTTTCGACCATATATAGCTGCCATACGAGAGGTTCAGGAATCGTTCACGCTTCAGCAGGGCTCTGTCCTTGATGATTTCTTCCGCACTACCGCTCATGCCGATGAACGTAGCCACGATGACGGACATGAAGAAGTAGCTGACCAGGTTCTTGTTGTCCATTACGGAGTAGCCCTCGGGTGGGGCATAGCGTGTCAGGAACGAACAGATGAGTGCCAGCAGAGGGGCTTCCAAAAGCGTAATGCACAGGTATTGTACGTTGGTAATCTTCGTCTTGATGTTTCGCTGTAGGAATATTCCCAATTGCTTGAGCTTGTTAGGCTTCTTCTGGTCAGAAGCGGGCACGTCGCTCACTTCCGGGGCTTTCATCTCTTCACGGTTCTTCAGATAGAGCTCGTGCCATTCTTGAGGTGACAACTTACGCTCGTCGCTTACCTCACCGATATTGTTGAGTGTTTTCTCGTCGATGATGTTGAGGACGATTTCCGGATTCACATTGCCACAGGTCGGGCAGGCACTTGTCTCTGCGTCGGCGTAGTTGGCGGCTTCTTTGAAATAGGTGATGGCATCAATCGGATTGCCGTCGAATACAGGATATCCGCCTTTGTCCAAGAGCCACAGGCGGTCGAACAGCTTATAGACATCACTTGATGGCTGGTGGATGTTCACCACAATCAGCTTACCCTTCAGTGTCTGTTCTTTTAGCAGGTTGATAACCTTCTCGGTGTCAGCTGATGACAATCCCGAGGTGGGCTCGTCGAGGAACAGCACGGCGGGTTCGCGAATCAACTCCAGTGCGATGTTCAGTCGTTTGCGTTGTCCTCCTGATATGTATTTATTGATGGCAGAACCAACCTTCAGATCCTTGGCGGCATCCAGTCCCAGGTCTTTCAGCGTCTTCATCACCCGCTTGTCCAGTTCCTCGTTGCTCATGCCCTCAAAGCAGAACTTGGCTGTAAACCATAGGTTCTGGTAAACGGTAAGTTCCTCAATCAGCAAGTCATCCTGAGGAACAAAGCCTATCAGGCTCTTGGCTTGGGGCTCTGTGATACTGTGCCCGTTAATGGTGATGGTGCCTTCTTGGGGCTTCAGACTACCATTCAGTAGGGAGAGTAGGGTGGTCTTACCAGTTCCCGAACCTCCCATGATAGCCAGCAGCTCGCCGTTTCTCAGCGTGAAGCTGAGGTCGTGCATACCATTGTCGCTGTTGGGGAATCGGAAATTGATGTCTCGTCCGCAGAACTCTACGGCTTTCACCTCGCTATGTTCCTGCTCGTAGGTGTTGATAATTGATGAATAATAAACGGGTTTGCCGTTTTTGTTCTTCAACACGCTGCTCTGTATCCAAACCTGATACGAGCCAGACAGCACGGGCACATCGTTCAGGTAAACCGTATCGGTGCCTGTATAGGTAAAGAGCAGGAATCCCGTGAAGGGGTCGCGCAATGTTTTCAGCTGACCTTCGAAACCTTCCAGTTGGTGCAGTTTTACGTGCTCATTCTCCTTGTTCTCGACAAAATCCATGAAGTCGTCATACTGCTTCTGTGGGATGTGGAACAGCTGTGCCATTGTCTTGAACAGCACATCGGTGTGCTTCCCTTCGAATCCTCCGTGACAGAACTCCATGAGACGCAACAGCAACAGGGCTTTTTCCGTGTTGCGTATATCGCCCTGCAGGTTGGCACAAATGGAGGTGACGGTGTCTTCCGTGTTCAAATCGTCCGTCATCTCGTATGCCATACGCATGTCGGCATACAAATCAACGTAAAGGTCTGTATTCCTGATGCCGAAATGGCGACGCAGATAACTCACGAGCATTTTCTTGGCCCGTTCCTCATCTACTTGCTCTTCTTTGCCGAATAGTGCAAATAGACTGATAAAACTTGATAGTATGACGTCGGTCATTTTGTGTTTGAGATAAGCTTTCTCTTTGAGAATATTGTGCAAAAGTATGAAAAATCCGTCACACCCCTTTATATTAGAAGTTAAAAAAAATTAAACGGAGTATGTTCTTTCTTTTGCCTAGGTGTTATTTTCTAACGGGAAGAGTCCATACAGTTTGGCATCAATCATGTCTGTTACGACTTTTAGGTCCTCAGGATTGTCACCAAATTTACAATGGTCTCCATCAACTACAATCAGTGGGCCTTTGTAGGTAGCAATCCAATTTTCGTATCTGTCTTCCAGTCCTTTCAGATAGTCCAATCGCATGGTTTGCTCGTATTCACGGCCTCTTTTCTGGATTTGTGCCACCAGTGTCGGAATGCTTGAACGGATGTACAGCATCAGGTCTGGCAACTTTACCAGTGACATCATCAGGTCGAATAAGTCAGAATAATTCGAAAAATCTCTGTCGGACATCATACCTTGATCGTGCAGGTTGGGAGCGAAAATTCTGGCATCTTCAAAAATAGTGCGGTCTTGTATGATGGTATCCTTCGATTTTGAGATTTCCACCACCTCCTTGAATCGTTTGCTCAGGAAGTAAACTTGCAAGTTAAACGACCAGCGGGGCATGTCAGCATAGAAGTCCGACAGATACGGGTTGTTGTCAACGGGTTCGAAACGTGGTGTCCATCCATAGCGGTGGGCCAGTAATTTGGTCAGTGTGGTCTTGCCACTGCCTATGTTTCCTGCTACTGCGATGTGCATAGTATTGTCGTTTTTTTTTGTAGTTTTACATTTGTGGTGTGAACAGTCCGAACAGCTGGCTGTCTATGCGGTCAACAATCTGTGCTAGGTCTTTCGGGTTGTTCAGGAAGTCCAGCTCGTCCTTCTCCACCGTCATCACCTTTCCTTTGTATCTGTTGTAAATGAAGTCGTCGTACCGCTTGTTTAGGTTTTCCAGATAGTCCAGCTTCATCTGCTGTTCGTATTCTCGCCCTCGTTTCTGGATATTGCCTACCAGATGGGGCACAGAGGCTCTTAGGTAAATAAGCAAGTCTGGTTGTCTTACCACCGACATCATCTGTTCGAACAGCTCCATGTATGTCTCATGGTCTCGCTCGCTGAGGTTGCCCATGTCTTTGTTATTCTCCATGAACACGTAAACGCCTTCGTAGATGGTGCGGTCCTGTATGATGGTATGGTTCGCCTGCGAAATGTCTATCATGTCACGGAAACGTTCCTTTAAGAAGAACACTTCCAGGTTAAACGACCATCTGTGAATGTTTCTGTAGTAATCTTCCAGATACGGGTTGTCGTCCACTGTCTCAAAGCGTGCCTCCCAACCATAATGCTTGGCCAACAGCTTAGTCAGTGTCGATTTGCCACTTCCTATATTTCCTGCAACAGCTATATACATTGCTTTAGATTTGATTGCAAAAGTAATCAATTTCTATGAGACGGACAAATTTTATGCCCTAAATATTTTGCAGAAAATTTCGTAGGAGCTTTTTTGTTATTCCAAATCGACAACGGTGATTCCTGCTCCTCCGAATTGTACGTGCTCGTCTTTGGCTTTCTTTACGTTGGGTACAGTGCTCAGGTATTGGCGGATGAGTTGGCGCAGGATGCCTGTTCCCGTGCCATGCAGTATGCGGACACGCGACAAGCCTACCAGGATGGCATCGTCAATAAAGTGCATCACGGCATCCACCGCTTCGTCGCCCCGCATGCCCCTCACGTCCAGGTCCTGGTGGAAGTTTTGCTTGCGGTCTTCCATGGTAGCGCGTGTCATATGACTGGTCTGGATAGCCAGATGGGCATGCTTGTCAGCCACAGATTTTCCACTTTTCATTTTTCCTTCTTCACTTCTCTCCAGCTGTTCCAGCTTCATCTTGGAGCGCAGATCGCCAAAGATGACGGTGGCATTCTTTCCTGATATGCTCTCTATCTTTCCGATGCTGTTGGTACCCTTGATGCGGACAGCGTCGCCTTTCTCCAGCGGGCGGTTCTCTGGATGGAGGTTCTCCTTGGCTCTTGCAGCCAGTTTCTCGCTGGCTTTCTTCTGCTCTTCGTCCTTCTTCTCCTTGCGTTGTGCCTTGCGGGCTTTGCGCTCTTCCATCTGGCGCAACTTCTTGGCAAAGTCTTCTTCGCTCATCAGTCCTCGCGTGTCGTCATTCTGTACCTGCTGACGGAATTCTTGTAGCTCCTCGCGAATCAGTCGGGTCTGCTCCTTCTCAGCCTGAGCCTCCTTAATCTCGCGAATGGCATTCTCTATCCGTCGGTTGGCCTCCGACAACAGCTCCTCGGCCTGTTGCTTGGCACGGTTTAGAATGGCTTTGCGCTCTCGTTCTATCTCCTCGATGCTGGCATCCAATCTCTCGCCTGTAGCTTCCAGTCTCTTCTCATGCTGGTGGATGGTCTGTCGCTTTCCCTCCCAGTAGCGTTTGTCGCGCACAATGTCCTGTAGGTATTTATCGCTCTGGATGTAGTCGGAGCCTACAATGTTGGATGCGTCCTTGATCACCTCTTCGGGAATACCGGTCTTACGGGCTATCTCGATAGCAAAGCTCGAACCAGGTTGTCCGATACTGAGCTGGAAGAGAGCCTGCATCTGGTGCCTGTCGTAGAGCATGGCTCCATTCACCACTCCGGGATGGTCTTCGGCAAAGTGCTTCAGATTCTGATAGTGGGTGGTGATAACGCCAAAGGTCTCTTTCCTCCAGAACTGTTTCAGCACGGCTTCGGCTATGGCACCGCCAATAGCGGGTTCCGTGCCTCCTCCGAATTCGTCAATTAATAATAATGTTCGCGCGTTTGCCTGCTTCATCATGTTTTTCATGTTCAGCAAGTGGCTGGAGTAGGTTGACAAGTCGTCGGCAATGGACTGCTCGTCGCCGATGTCTATCATGATGTTCTGGAAGAGACCTACTGTCGAGCGGTCGCCAATGGGGATGCTGAGTCCGTTCTGTATCATATACTGTAGCAAGCCTACCGTCTTCAGGCATACCGACTTACCACCCGCATTAGGACCCGAGATGATAAGCAGTCGTTTCTCTTTAGTCAGTATGATATCAAGGGGTATGGCTTTCTTGTCTTGCTTGGCCAGCGAGCGTTGCAGCAAGGGGTGGATGGCACGAATCCAGTCGATGTGTGGCTCGTCCTTTACTACGGGTTCGAAAGCCTGCATCTCTTCAGCCATTTCTGCCTTGGCGTGTATCAGGTCGATGGTAGCCAGGAACTGGTACGACTCCAGCACTTCCTGCACGTGTGGGCGCAACTCGTCTGAGAATACGGTCAGAATGCGGATAATCTCACGGCGCTCAGCAGCCTCCAGTTCGCGTACCTTGTTGTTGGCTTCCACCACCTCGGCAGGTTCAATGAAAACAGTCTTTCCCGTTGCCGACTCATCGTGCACGATACCCTTGATGCGGCGTTTCAGTCCTGGTGCCACGGGAATCATCAGTCGTCCGTCGCGCAGGGTGGGCGCCGTGTCCTGAGCCACCAGTCCGTCGCGCTGAGCAACGTGTAGGATGGAATAGAGCGTGCGCGATATGCTGCCTGACGTCTGTTCCAGGTCGTGACGGATGCCAGCCAGCGTCATCGTGGCCGAATCCTTGATTTTCCCAAACTTGTCCAGAATAGAGTCTATGCGGCGGATGATGGCGGGAAAAGTCTGCACATCCTCAGCCAGTCGATGCAGGGCAGGGTATGCGTATTCCGGAAACTCGTCGTCACCATTGTTCTTGTTCAGGAAGTTCACGATGACACTGATGGTCTCCAGCGAACGACGAAGGTCGAACAATTCGTCTTCCTCCAAGTGTGTGTTCTCCAAGCGGATGCGAGCCACCGACTCACGGACGTCGAAGAAATAATTCATGGGCATCTGTTCCGAGGCCTGCATCAGACGGCGGAACTCGCGTATCTGTTCCAACCATTCACTCACCGTAGCAGCATCATCGGAAAAAGCCAACTCATCAACTTTTTCCTTGCCCAACGAGCTCAGACAATGCTCCTTCAGCAAGTGTCGTATCTCGTCAAATCCTATCTTCGATTCATAGTTCTTAGGATAAATCATGCTGCAAAATTACAAAAAATAGATTTGTTATGCAAAAAGTTGCCCAAAAATTTGGTTAATTCATTCAAAAGCGCTACCTTTGCACCCGCTTTCGAGATAATAGAGCACTGGAGAGATGGTAGAGTGGTCGATTACAGTAGTCTTGAAAACTACCGTACCGAGAGGTACCGGGGGTTCGAATCCCTCTCTCTCCGCTGATAAATCCGCGTAACTAGTTGTCTGTCAATAAGTTACGCGGATTTTCTATTTCTCCGTTACCCAAAATCAGACCCAAATCTCATCCAAAACTCGGAGAATTCTGAAAATAGCAATTCCTAAACTATCCAAGGAGATGTTAAAGTATGTATCTGAAAAAAAGCCATATAGTGTCCAATATAAACGCTATATGGATATTATTAATGATTGGAATATACTAGACTTATGCTGCTTCAGTGGAAACTCCGTTGAGTATTTCTGGTTCTTCCTCCAGAAGTCTTGTTAGTAATGTCTTATTGAATCGCCACCTGTTACCAGCGCGATAGGCTATGCCGCGCTCTTGAAGTATTCCAGAATTCATTATATTTTGAGCCTTGGTAGTTCCGCAACTAAGGAACTCGGCAAGCTCATCTATGCCCTTGATGATTTCACGTGGCTCATCTTTTATCGGTGTCGGTTTACTTTCTTCTGCTTCAATTTCTTCTAAGAGCATTTCCAACAACTTTTTCTGTGTGCATGCACTTTCGAACATTGTGGCGAGAAGTTCCTTCATCACATCTTTCTTATTTATAATCCTTTTCGTTTTCATCGAAGTACAATTATTGATTTAAGATTGTACTTTGATTTAGACTTATATTCTCCACTTGGCAAAGAAATCCATCGAGACCATGAGCCATTTGTAGACCTTATCATCCTCCAACCTCTTACCATTCTTCTATCCAGCCAGGAGTCATCCAACTATATTCAGGCTGGATATGCTTAAATCCGTAATGTCTTTCGTTGTTATCCTTACTCATATTCTTAAAGTGTTGAAAATATACAGGCAAAGTTACACATAATACGGCAAATTTCACTATCTTTGCCCTCGTTTTTAAATACGATTTGGAATTATATGACACAACAAACGATGAAGCAGCGAGGGCAGAGTCAAGCTTGCTTGTGCTTTGCCGAGTCGCGACAGAGGAAGGCCGAAGGCCAATATGCAAGGGCGACAGTAGCAATGCCCGAAAACGAAGAGAAGCAGCCCGTCCGCCAGGAATTGGCTTACGAGATTGAGAACCATGACATCAACGATGAGTTTACCGTAAAGTTCTGACCTGTGGCAATGACCATCGACACCACTAACATGTGCTCCCACCTGCAACGGAAGCTTTTTAATGAGGATGGCATCTATCATCCTCTTTGGATTGCCATGCAGGATGACCCGGAACTGACTGCTGTAGTCCGTTCACGCCGTTGCACATCTACCGCCGCTCGGCGACAAAGGAGACGCTTGGCTTGTCCAAGAACGGCAAGAAGATTCTGGTGCTGGCAGGCAAGTCCGCTCCCAAAATCATCAGAGAGGATCCTATCTGCGAGTTAGCCGTTTGTTAGCAGGATAATCACTCCACTTACTCCAATATAAGCATACACGACATATCGGAAGGCCTGATTGGGAATGTGCTTGAAAACGTAGGCTCCAAGGGTTGTGCCTATGATGACACCGCCAAGGCCAAAGCAATAGTCTGTCAGGACGGTTGTTGTGAAGAAACCGTTGTAGGCCCGAACCAAGGTCATCATCGCATTGCCTATCAAGAAGTACGTCTGCGCCATCGCCATATAATGCTCCTTGGAAGGTTCCGACTGGATGAAGTAAAGCACTGCTGGCGGACCTTGCATCCCAAAGAAGCCTCCCATCAGTCCGCTCAAAGTTCCGGCTCCCACCTGCACCTGCTTCGTTGTCGGAAGCTTTACCTTCTGGCTGAACAAGGCAAAATAGATGCTGATGACAATCAGTGCCACGCCCAGAATCTGCCTAAGAATATGGTCTTCAATGCGTGTAAGCACAAAGATAGCCATAGTCGAGACAACCATAAAAGTCAGCAATATCGGCCACATACGCTGCCAAGTAACAAATCTTCTGAGCCGCCAGACGATGACCGCTGAGGTCGTAATGGCCAGAATGCCAGACAGGGTTGTCGCCTCACCATACGTTGGCATGAAGTATGGCAGCATCGTCATGATGAAGATGCCAAAGCCGAAGCCAGTTGTGCGCTGCACAAAACTGGCTCCGATGCTCAGCAGGAATATGGCAATCACGACACAGTTCATTCAGCAACCGCGCCCGTCAATACTACAGGCTGCACCCTCCATCTGTGGCCTTGGTTCCAGCCCTACATCCTTCGAATAGAGTGTCACCGTCCCGTCCTCCAACACATAGCACGGAATGCCCAAATCGTCCACCGCTTTCGCTTCATCGAAAGCAGGGTGACTGTCGCGCAGTTTGATAAACTCCTTCAAGTTCCTCACATGCTTGCCGATGTCAATCACCTTGAAATTCGGATTCCCCACCACTTGCTTCTCCACATACTCGCAGTCGGGGCAGGTCTCCATCACATACATCTTAATCATAACGTATTCTATTTATATTGTTGATAATCGTTCCAACGTCGTAGCATCCAACCGATACACCGTACAGTCGTCTATCGGAACGGCACCGAGTGAGCGATAGAAGTCATTGGCAGTCTTGTTCCAGTCGAGGCTCATCCACTCCATCCGTCCGCAATGGTGCTCACGGGCCGTCTTCACCAGATGCAGCAGCAATGCCTTCCCATAGCTCTTCCCTCGCTCTTCTGGCCAAACAAACAAGTCTTCCAGATACAACCCCGAATGCCCGATGAACGTGGAGAAGTTGTAGAAGTAGAGCGCAAATCCCACCTCACGTCCATCTGCGACGGCAAACACCGCCTCTGCTCTGTGCTCATCGAACATCTCCCGCTCCAGCACCTCCGGCGAGGCAATCACCTCGTCCTCCATCCTGCCGAATCGGGCGATGCCCCTGATAAACTCCAGCAGCAACGGCACGTCGTGCCGTTCAGCCTTGCGAATTATTACATTAGCATCCATACATTTACAATATCAAATGTTTCATTTTATGTCCTCCCCACCGACTGTCGTTTACGTATCTGAAGCCAACAGAAGAATACAGAGCCTCGCCATCCGGGTTTTCCTTGTCCACCAAGAGTCCAACACAAGGCAGATGCATCGCGTCTGCCTTTTCCTTCGTAGCCAGAATCAGCCGTCGGGCAATGCCCTGTCTGCGATATTCGGGCAGCACAGCCAACGAGTCGAGGTAAAGTTCTCCCGCCTGCGTCTCATCGTCCATGCTGGAATTGTCCTTGCCGACATACTCCTTGGCAGCCTCGATGAATGCTCGCCGCAACTCATGAAGCATGCTGCCGTCATAACTCACCGATATGCCAACCACCTTTTCTCCATCCATCGCCACCAGCGTGTTCCGATAGCTGTATTGCGAGTCTTCCCGATTTACTAGATAGGTCATCATTCTGCGGAAAACCCCCAGACTGCACCCGTCAGCACAATAGTACAGGCAGCACTCATCCGTCATGGCCATCATGATCAGTCGTGCTATCTCCGCTGCCTGATTCTTTGTTGCTTCTCGTATTTCTATCATATCAAACCGTCATTCACAATCTCCTTATATTTCTTGATAGCATCGTGCATTATTTCGTCATGGTCAAAAGCCAATTCTGGTAATGCTGAAAGCCTACCCGTAGCCTTTCCTTGGTAATAACCACGCAGTCTGCTGTCACTGCTGGTCTTGGATATTTATATGTATATGCCATACTGTCTATAGTTACTTAGGCACGCTGTGATGTGTCATTATTTGATGACTTCCTTATTGCCTTGGTGTATGTAGATGCCTCTGTCAGTGGGTTTATTGGTGAACTTGCGACCTTGAAGGTCATACCATCCATCATGGTCTGCTGGCGCATCGTGAATGGAGAGGATGCTTGTAGGATCGAAACCCAGTTGTTCGTCAATCCACGCCACTTGTTTCTTAGTCCATTCACGCATGAGGGCTATTTCCTCATCATAGTTTGTGGCAGTGGTGGGAGCCAGGGGAATCTCTTTGTCCCAGATGGGCCATGCCTGATAATTGCGCTCACAGGCACCTCCGATAGTCACTTCGTTGACCAGTGAGTCAATCATTTCCGTGACGTACTGGTCGCTCAGTGTGCTGGTTCGTAATTCAGCCCATCGCTCCTTCATGCGTTTCCAATAGGCTTCGTCTTCTGTTAGCCGTTTCCACCAGAAAGGCACAGGCAGCTTGCCTAACAGCCCCGCTTGCTGTCCCTTCTCATACACCCATTGCTCATAGATGAAATCACCTGCTGCGATGTTATTGCCGAAGGCCATGTTATAGTCCCAAGGGGTAATCTTGAAGCGTGGATCTACAGAGTCGCGACGTTTGTAGATAAAAGTACTCAGACGATAGGCGTCTGGGTTTTGACAGAACTCCGACATCAACTGGTAATTGATGAAGTTTTCCACGTCAATATACTTACTGTAGCCATTCTCCTTGTCAGCAAAATCATCGCTGTTAAGTACATCCTCCATCTCGTCAAACCGCTGCTTGATATAGGCCATCTGTTCACTTGATATTTCCTCGTACTCAGGGAAGTGGTACTTTGCGCAGATATCATGATCGTACATTTTGTATTTCAATACGAAATGTGGCTCATTATCACGGTCTATCTCCACCATATAGTCGCCAGTCAGTTCGTCGCCGCTGTCGCCTGGAACAGTAAAGTTCAAGCGGTTCTCGCCCTTGCTGGGTTTTTCGCAGAGAATATAGACACCATAGTAGATGCCGTCGACGATGATCTCGCAGAATTTGCACTTAGGTGTGAATTCGAAGTAGGGCCGTGAGAGTTGATACACCAGCGGATCGCGGATCAGACTGCGGTCATGATAGGGCGCCAGCAACACCCAGTTGTTGTCCTCTGGCAAACCGAGCAGTTTCACTTTCTCTTTCTTTCCGTTCACGTCAGCCGTTTTCAAGGTTCTGAAACCATAAGGTTTCTTGTCGGAGTCATAAAATGAGCTGCTACCTCTGTACTTGATGCCTACCCATCCCTCATAGTCGGTGGTCTGCCCCGAATGTGCCACTGTGTCGCCGTAGTTCACCCCGTCAGCATTGTTGATGATCTTCATACGCACTGCCACTTGGTAGTCTTTATGGATGGCGGTGGTATGGCCGGCTTCGTCGCGGGTGTTGATGAACAGGATGGGCAGGTTTGTCTTCTCCAGCACAACATCAGTGTTATAAGGCTTGTAGTTCCCTTCATCCCAGCTGTCAGCAGGAACTTCTATGGCAACTAAGCACAGCAGTATAGTCAATAGAGTTACTTTATATTGTCTTGGCATAACATTATTCTTGTTGGTTTTACCAATTCGGAGGTAGAACGATATTCTCCACACCATGTGCCTCTGCAAACAACGGGGAGATTTCATCATCGGTGAATCCGGCGATGCCGCAGCCGATGCGAGTGACGAGGAATGTCAATTCGGGATGCTGCTTGGCAAACCAGATGAATTCATCCACATACGGGCGGATAGTTTCCACACCGCCCTGCATCGTGGGGATAGCATAGCTCTGACCTTGCAGGCCAACGCCCTGACCCATGATGGCTCCAAACTTGCGGTAGGCGATATAAGCAGCACCGCCGCCGTGCATTCCCTTCAGGTTGCTGCCGAATACAAAGATCTCGTTCGGCTCCAACGATGTGATACGCTCGGACGTAGTACGCTTGCTCGGCAAGAACTCTGGTATTGTTCTTTTCTGTTCCATATTTTCTTATACTAAAGATATTTCCAGCTTGCATCGTGGATGCAAATTTACGAAAAAAAACTCATTCGCGCTTAATTTTTTCAAATAATATCTTTAAAGTATATCCTTCTTCGCCTATCTTGGCTAAAGAAAGGGCTTGTCGGTGATGCCGCCATAGCTCTTGGCGGCACGCTGCAAGGCTTCGTCGGTCATGTACTGTTGGTAGAGCGTGCAGCGGGTCTGGATAGTCTGCGGCGAGCAGCGGTCGCCAATGACGCGTACCAGTGCCCAGCCTTTCGTAGAGTCGGCAAACTCGTCGCTCACCAGCGCGAGTCGTCCGTCTACTGCGGTCATCTCCTGTCTCGACACCATGTGACGAGTGAAGCGCACGCGGGGAATGACGTCTTCTCCGCGCTGCTCTGCCGTGTAGAGCCATAACTGTTCGCCCCATTGACGATTGCCTACACCGAGGTCGGTCAGCAGGGCTGGCTTGCCGTCCACCGTGCCAAGGTGCTGCTCGACGGTGGGCAGTTTTCCGTTGCTCACTGGTATACCGGGCATCAAGAACGAGGCATCCGTCATCTGTATTTTCTCGACATACACCGGCGGCAGACCGTTGGCCAGCGACGCAAAGTCCTGGTAGGCATTGGCCCGCTCGGTGAACATCGGTTCTGCATAGCGCAGCATCTTCCACAGTGCCGTAGTATGGCGCATCTTCTGCCGCTGGATAAACTGCGCCAGCGTGTTGCTGCGCTTCTCCCGCGACTCTGACACGCGTCCAATCACCTGACCACCACGCTGATAGAATGTCACGCCCCCAATGCGGAGCGTTTTGGGAATCACCAGTCCCAAGCCTGATTTCTTCATTTTCACCATCTTCGTATCCTATTTGTTTCGTCGTTTCTTTGTTACTGCTTCGGTGCTCCTTCGTTACTGCATCGATATAGCCTCGATACACCTTCGGTCGTTCTTCGGTACTTGTCCGCTACTTGGTCGCTATTTGTCCGCTACTTGTCCGGTTCTGAACCGGACATATACCGCAGAAGTATCGCAGTACTACCGCACATCAATGCCGACTAATTGCTTACTAAGTGCCGACTGTTCGCTGAGTGCAGCAAGGCTATGCTGGGCAAAATTACGAATTTTCCTCTAATTCTGAGCGTATGAAAGAAGAATAATAAACTTATTCATCCCTTTTTGTGTGATTTTTGTTGTTTTGTGTTACTAAAGTATAACAAGCACCGAAATAATTGTGACAGAGTAGCTTGTTGGGAGGGCTTCTGTGTCCCGCTTAGGATAGAGTAGTTTGACCAGGAGGACGGGCTGTTCAGATTTGAGAAGAGAATGGCGGATTAACAATTATTATGTCATAAAATTAGGCAGTTTGGAATATTTTCCGTATATTTGCAACATAAATATACCTATAACGAATGAAGCTGAAAGATTTTTTTGCTTTTAAAGACTGGCTATCGTATCGACAGAAGGTGGGTTTGCTGGTGATAGCAGGCGTCGTATGCGGCCTCGGCGGATTGTTTATGTATCTGCTTAGGGCGCATACTTATTTTATAGGTGACAACCCGTCGGCCTGCGTCAACTGCCACATCATGACACCTTACTATGCTACGTGGAGCCACTCCTCTCACGGACGTATCGACCATCAGTCAAACGGTGCCACTTGCAACGATTGCCATGTGCCCCATCAGAATCTCGCCGTATATTACGGTTTCAAGGCAGTCGACGGTTTAAAGCACACAGTGTATTTCGTGGGCCACATGGAGCATCAGGCCATCAAGGCCGAGAAGCTAACAGGTCAGGTAGTGATGGACAATTGTATCCGCTGCCACACACAGCTGAACACGGAGTTTGTGAAGACAGGCCGCATGGGCTATATGCAGCAGTTGGCTACAGGCGGCAAGGTGTGCTGGGACTGTCATCGTAACGTGCCCCACGGTGGCATGAACTCGCTGATGGCAACACCTGGAGCCGAGGGGGTGACTCCCCTACCACCATCGCCTGTGCCGGAATGGCTTCAGAACATGATGAAATGAAAAATTCAACAAACATCGCAAATAAATAAAAAAGAAATATTATGGCAAAGCAATTGAAAAAATGGCAAGGTTGGATACTCTTCGGAGGATCTATGGCAGTAGTCTTTATCCTGGGACTGCTTGTGTCGTCGCTGATGGAGCGCAGGGCCGAGGTGGCCAGTGTGTTCAACAACAAACGTACTGTGTTTGAGGATGAAATAATCGCTCAGAACGAGAAGTTCAAGGCTGACTATCCGCGTGAGTACGAGACGTGGGCGATGACAGAGGACACCACGTTCAAATCAAAGTACAACTCGTCGCAGGAGGTAGATGTGCTCGAGCAGCGTCCTGAGATGGTGGTGCTGTGGGCTGGCTATGCCTTCTCGCGCCACTACAATACCCCTCGTGGACATAAGCACGCCCTTGAGGATATGCGCAAGATTCTGCGTACGGGTAATCCAGGCATTATGGTAAAGACTGCCGATGGAAGCGATTCTATCGCCGTAGATATGCAGCCCGCCACCTGCTGGACGTGTAAGGGACCCGATGTGCCTCGCATGATGCGCGAACTGGGTAATGGTAAGGATCAATTTGATCCTGCTAACTTCTATGCTAAGAAGTGGAGTGAGTTAGGAGCTGAAGAGGTGAATACCATCGGCTGCTCAGACTGTCACGATGCCCGCACCATGGATTTGCGCCCTGCCCGTCCTGCCCTCTACGAGGCATTTGCCCGTCGTGGTCTGGATGTGAAGAATGCTACCCATCAGGAAATGCGTTCGCTGGTATGCGCTCAGTGCCACGTGGAGTACTACTTCATCAAGCCTAACGACGAGAAGAATCCCGGCAAGGCCAACTATCTGGTATTCCCGCACGACAAGGGATTAACCTGCGAGGCTGCCGAGGAATACTACGACGAGATTGGTTTCTACGACTATATCCATCCGCTATCTGGCACGAAGATTCTGAAGGCTCAGCATCCGGGTTGGGAGATGTCGCAGCATGGTATCCATGCTCAGCGCGGCGTATCGTGTGCCGACTGTCACATGCCCTATAAGCAGGAAGGTGGCGTGAAGTTCTCTGACCACCAGATTCAGTCGCCATTGGCCAAGATTGACCGCACTTGTCAGACCTGTCACCGTCAGGATGCCGAGGTGCTGCGCCAGAATGTGTACGACCGTCAGGAGAAGTGCAACGAGGTGCGCAACCGTGCCGAGCAGGAACTGGCCCGTGCCCATTTCGAGGCTAAGTTCATCATCGACAAGGGAGCTACAGAGGCTGAGATGGCTCCTATCCAGGCTTTGTTGCGCAAGAGCCAGTGGCGTTGGGACTATGCCATCGCCTCTCATGGTGCTACTTTCCATGCGCCTCAGGAAGTTACCCGTCTGCTCTCCCACTCTGTCGACTATGCCCAGCAGGCCCGTTTGCTCATCGCCCGCGTAGCCGCCAAGCACGGACATACCGAAGCCATCCCTGTGCCTGATTATAGCACCAAGGCAAAGGCTCAGGCTGCCATCGGTCTCAACATGCAGAAGCTGAACGAGAACAAGCAACGCTTCCTGCAGGAAATCGTGCCCAAGTGGATTGAAGAGGCGAAAAAGAACGGAAAACTGATTGAAATCTGATGTGGACGAAACCCTGGACATTTAAGGAAGGCTTCCTCATTGGAGGAGGCCTTATCTTTGCAGGACTGATGCTGGAACTGAGCGTGGGTCCTGTAATGTGGGATGCATTTGCGTGGCCAGCTAACGCCATTGTGCTGGCAGGATTCTTTGTGATGTTGACAGCGATGGCGTACTTGCGTAAAAAAATATATGCCTTCCAATGGATGACAACGTATCAAGCAGCCATCCCAGCTATGGTATATGCTGTTGCGCTGACCATTATCATGGGACTGACACGACAGCAAGCAAACGGCACGTGGCTGAACAATATGCTGTCGTTCTGGCCGTTCGTACTTATTTATGTGTATATCACGGTGATTCTGGGACTCACCATCCATCGCAGATTACGTCAAATATTCAGAGGTGAGTGGTCGATGAAGCGCGATGTACCTTTCTTATTGAACCATCTCGGCCTTTTCATAGCATTGACCACTGCCACGCTTGGCAATGCCGACATACAGCGCGTAAAAATGATTTGTAGCGTTGGCGAACCTGAATGGCGCGCAATGGAGCAAGGAGGTGCTATCAAAGAAATGGATCTGGCCATCGAACTGAAGAAGTTCATCATGGAAACCTACGACGACGGCTCGCCCAAGCGCTTTGCTTCGGAGATACAGATACTGACGAAGACGGGCAAGAATATCGAGACTACCATTGATGTGAACATGCCCTACGAGGTGGACGGCTGGAAAATCTATCAGTACGGCTACGACACGCAGATGGGGGCTCAGAGCCAGATATCAATACTCGAACTGGTGAGCGACCCGTGGCTGCCATTTGTCTATACAGGTATTTATATGATGCTGGCAGGAGCGGTTTGTATGTTTGTTATTGGTGGGAGGAAACGCGTATGAGTTGGGAGCATTTTATATATTTCGCAATTGCAGCGGTACTGCTTTGGGCCGTGGGTGCATGGGCTGCGTGGAAGAGTAAAACTGGTATGGCCTACGCGACAACAGTCTTGGGCTTGCTCTTTTTCTTCTCGTTCATCCTCTCTATGTGGATCTCGCTGGAGCGACCGCCACTGCGCACGATGGGCGAAACGCGACTCTGGTATTCGTTCTTCCTGCCGTTGGCGGGTCTCATCGTCTATTCGCGCTGGAAGTACAAGTGGATCCTGTCGTTCTCGACCATTCTCGCCCTGGTATTTATCTGTGTAAATCTGTTCAAACCGGAGATACACGACAAGACGCTGATGCCCGCCCTTCAGAGTCCTTGGTTTGCGCCACATGTTATCGTCTATATGTTCGCCTACGCCGTACTCGGTGCGGCGGCAGTGATGGCTATTTATCTGCTCTTTATCAAAAAGAGTGACATCGCTGACCAAGAGTTTGACATCACGGACAACCTCGTTTATGTCGGTCTTGCCTTCCTCACCATAGGCATGCTTTTTGGTGCCCTATGGGCCAAGGAGGCATGGGGCCACTACTGGTCGTGGGATCCTAAAGAAACGTGGGCTGCCATCACTTGGCTAGCCTACCTCATCTACGTCCACTACCGCCAGTTACAACTCCATCGTGAGCGGCTGGCCCTTTGGATAATCATCATATCGTTCGTACTCTTACAAATGTGTTGGTGGGGTATCAATTACCTGCCATCAGCCCAAGGTTCAAGTGTACATACTTATAGCATTAGTGAATAAACAACTATGAGAAAAGCAAGTAGAGAGATGGATGCCGCCTTCGCTTTGGAGGTGTTAGATAAGGCACCATACGTTACAGTCAGCATGATTAAATCAGATGGGAGTCCATACGGATTACCTCTGTCGTTGGTACGCACAGACGAGAAAACCTTCTATTTCCATTGTGCCTTGGAGGGTGACAAGTTGGACTGCATTCGTCACTGTCCGACTGTATTCCTCTCGGCAGTTACTAAATGTGCGCCTACGGTTGGCCCTAAAGATGGAAGTTTTACGCTACAATACAAATCTGCAACCGCCGTAGGCAAGGCAGAGATTGTGACAGACCACGAAGAGAAGATTGCTGGTCTGAGAGCTATCTGCCAGCGTTTTCTCCCTCATCATATGGATGCTTTCGATGATGCTATTGCCAGAAGTCTCGAACGGACAGCAGTGGTTAGGATTACTCTGACTGAAC
>CAMIVY010000034.1 GCA_946402275.1 uncultured Prevotella sp. | reverse complement strand
AACCTGCGACAGCCTGGTCCCAAACCAGGAACGCTACCAACTGCGCTACACCTCGCTATTTCGATACTTTTTTCGAAATCGGATGCAAAGGTACGCATTTTCTGCGACCCTTGCAAACTTTTCGGCAATTATTTTTCTTATTTGATGATTCCCTGTTCGACGAAGATTTTCTTCAAGGCACGAACGGAGCGTTCTACCTGCTCTTCCGTATGAGTAGCCATCAAAGCATAACGCACCAAAGTGTCCTGCGGAGCACAAGCTGGCGGAATAACGGGATTGATAAACACACCTGCATTGAAGGCTAGAGCTGTTACCAAGAATGTCTTCTCTACATCACGCACATACAACGGGATAATAGGACTCTCCGTGTCACCAATTTCAAAGCCTTCTTCACTGAAACGCTTTAAGGCATACTTTGTTACATTCCACAACTTCTCAATACGCTCGGGTTCTTGCAGCAGAATATGCAGAGCTTCCAGAGCTGCTGCTGTTGCTGCCGGTGTATTGGAGGCGGAGAAAATATAAGTACGACAGGTATGGCGGAGGAAGTTGATGGTATCCTTATCGGAAGCGATGAAACCACCAATAGAGGCCAGAGACTTGGAGAAGGTACCCATAATCAGATCAACCTCGTCAGTCAGTCCGAAATAGTCGCAGACGCCACGTCCGTGATCACCGAACACACCAATTCCGTGAGCCTCGTCCACCATGATGGAACAATTATATTTATGCTTCAGCTTCACAATCTCAGGCAACTTTGCCAAATCACCCTCCATAGAGAATACGCCATCTACTACTATCAACTTGATAGCCTCCTGAGGCAACTTCTGGAGCACACGCTCCAAATCGTCCATATCGTTGTGCTTATAATGCAGTTGACGGGCAAACGAAAGACGACGACCGTCCACAATAGAAGCGTGGTCACGATCGTCACAGATAATATAGTCGTCCTTGCCGACTACCATTGCCAACACACCCTGATTTACGGAGAAACCGGTAGAGAAGCAAAGGCAGTCATCCTTGTGGATAAACTCGGAGATTTCCTTCTCCAGTCGAACATGCAAGTCCAATGTACCATTCAGGAATCGGCTTCCAGCACATCCGGAACCATACTGGTCCAATGCTCTCTTTGCGGCGTCAATAATGCGCTGATCACCGGTCAGGCCAGTATAGGCGTTTGAACCGAACATCAGCACTTTGTGACCACCCATCTCAACTTCTGTTCCCTGTTTTCCGGTAATCTCGCGGAAATAAGGATATACGCCAGCCTCCATGAATTTTTGTGGCTCGCGATAATGCTTGTACTTTTCTTGTAATTGTCCCATTTTAATATAGGTATAGCAGAGCTATTCTTGAAATTTGGTGCAAAGTTACACAATTTTTATCAAATATTGCAAAAAAAAACATATATTTCACCCTTTCACACAAATTTATTCATTTTACACCCCATATTTCAAGCTTTTTTTTGTAATTTTGCAACAAGATGAGCAACAAAAAACGCATCATATTTATCATCAACCCTATATCGGGCACACAGAAAAAGGATAATTTCCCTGAACTCATCGATCAGATGCTCGATCATTCGCAATTCGACACGGAGTTGCGCTTCACCGAGTATAGGGGTCATGCTGCCGAGATAGCCCGCCAGTGTGCAACCGAGGGCGTGGATATCGTTGTGGCCGTTGGTGGCGACGGAACCGTCAACGAAGTGGCACGTTCGCTGGTACATACGAATACCGCACTGGGCATCATTCCCTGCGGTTCTGGCAATGGACTGGCTCGGCACCTCTGCATCCCCATTGATGTGAGTGGTGCCCTGGAACTCATCAACAAATGCGCCATCGACTCTTTCGACTATGGCGTCATCAACGGACTCCCGTTTTTCTGTACCTGCGGCATGGGCTTCGATGCTTTTATCTCACTCAAGTTTGCAGAAGCCGGCAAGCGCGGCCCTATCACCTATATCGAGAATGTGTTGAAAGAAGGACTCAAATACCGACCAGAGACCTACGAAATCGTAGATAGCACAGGAACCACCCGCTATAGGGCCTTCCTCATAGCCTGTGCCAACGCCTCTCAATACGGGAACAACGCCTACATCGCTCCAGGAGCTACCATGAAAGACGGTATGATGGACGTCATTATCATGGAGCCTTTCGATGCTATCGAGGCACCGCAGATTGCTGCCGACTTGTTCATGAAGACACTAGGCAATAATTCAAAGATAAAGACGTTCCGCACCAAGAATATTCATATCCATCGTACACAACCCGGAGCTATCCACTACGACGGCGACCCCATCATGACCGGCAAGGACATTGATGTATCCATTGAGCACATGGGCATTCGCATCATCATTAATCCTAACATCCCTGAAGACAAGGCACAACCCAATCAGGTGCTCAACGCCTTCAGCGATTTCTTTAACAATATAAATAATGTACGCGAAGACATTGTCGATGACATCGAGAAGGGAGGTCGGAAAATTCAGGCTATCAACAAGGTGCTGCTTCGCAAGCTGAGAAGCTGAAAAGCCACCTGCAAACAGAAGGACAATGGTTCAAACGATATCTGTTATTATCATTCTCATATTAGCGGCTGGATACGCATCCCTGCGTATATACAAGATAGTAAAAGGCTATTCTGACCCCTGCGACGGGTGTGAACTAAAAAAAAACTGCAAAAAGTTTGGTCAGTCCCGAAAAATATAGTAACTTTGCATCCGCTAAGACAGAAACGTAGCAAATACGGTGCCTTGGATGAGTGGCTTAGTCTACGGTCTGCAAAACCGTCCACGGCGGTTCGAATCCGCCAGGCACCTCAAAGCAAATTCGGGAATCCCTTTAAACAAAGGAGTTCCCGATTTTCTTATTGACGCACATTTCGATTTTGACGCACAGTTGACGGACAATTATTATGTTAATCGAATTTTAAGCAGCTTTTTTTCCTCTTCCATCCGCTCGACCCTCAGGTCGCTTTACACCTTCAAGTCAAAGAGCCATCATACATCATACGTCACCCGTCTACCCCCGTGGCATGGGATAACATATTTGGCGAAAAGTTTGCTAGTTTGAAGAAATAGTTATACCTTTGCACCCAGCATCAAGAGCAGTAACCTTTCGAGGTTAACTCGCCAACCGAGCGAGCAGCGAGTGCAGAAGTAAACTCGTTTACATTCTGCCGAGTCGCGAGAGAGGAAGGACAATAGTCCAACCTAGCTATAGCATAAGCGCCACGGTGGTCAGTACGATGTGGGAGATTTATTCACTTCAAAAAACAAAAAGTTATGCAACAACACATTTATTACACCAAGTATGCCCTGCAATTCGCAGACATGCAAATTCCCGAGTTAGTAACAGTATTCAACGCCTAGGTGCAAAGCCGAGGCTGGTCCAGTATGCGTGCCTATCACGACCAGGCACTCATCGGCGAGTTCCAACGTCGCGGCATCAATATTACAGCCGTTAGTGATGGCAAAACCACCTCTTTCGCACATTCCGTCAGATATGACTTACCCGACAACAAGTTAGTAGTAATCAACTGACCCTTTACAATCACCACCTTTGCAGTCTGCTCTTGCAAAGGCGGTGATTGTCTATATATTCTGCAAATCGAAACGAACCAGTCCCTGGTAATCTGAGTAAATTTTTGGCGATTCAATTTGCGTATAGGCGCACAGTCGTTTGCGTATAGGCGAACAATCGTTTGGGTATAGGCGCACGATGGTTAGACGGGAGGTTCTCCCCGTTACCCTTAGGTTTTTCCCCTGCAAGACTTAGTGCTTCTCCCTGCAAGACTTAATGCTTCTCCCAGCAATCCCTAACACTTCACTCCGAGACTCCCAAAACGGTTACGGTTACAACTGTAACCATGTAACCGCAGAGGTGGATAAAGACATATAAACAAAATGTAATTTATTGAAAATTAGATGTTTATAACATGATAGAGTATTTTGGCTGGATAAAAAGGTTACATGGTTACAACTGTAACCGTAACCGTTTTTGAGAGTCTGATTCCTCCCTATTCTGTCATTCAGGAACAATATTCCAAGAGTAACAAAAATTACTTTTGGAGTATTTAAATTTCTATTCGGAGTAATTGAAATTACTTTCAGAGAAACCATCTCGATTTACAATATCGGATGTCAGTCACCCGTCCCTGTGGCATCAAACCCTCAACTGCCTTGCCCAAGCCCTCTGCCGCACCAAAAACGCCTGGTGGCAACAGCCCTGACGGAAGAAACAACACATTAATATAATAAGGTAAGAAATTGAAAGATTTCTGCCTTTTTCTTTGCTTTATTGGAAATAATTTGTAACTTTGCAGGCGACTCAGATAGTCCGCAAGGGCGAGGTGGGTCAAAACTTTAGTGGTAAAAAGGACGTTTACGAACGTTATCTTCTAGGTACAGATCTCGCAAATCAAAGCATCAGAAGATACGCAACCGGAGCGTCCACTTTGGGTGTATTGCACTCTGTCCTATTCTTTGGACAATGTCAATATATCTCGGCGTGGGCTATCGAGTTGCTTATCCTGATGCAAGGCAATGCGAGAGCCCGTACCTGGGATGAGCGAAGTAGAGCACCCACGTCTTTCCGTTTAATATTACTAACCGCTGAATCAGGGTAGCTATAAGCTACTATAAGTTATATAGTCATGGTAGATTATTATAATGTCCTTGTAGTCGTTAAGGGAATCCCAAACAAAGAGACAAAAAAGTTGGTAATGGAAATGGCTAAATCGACAAATTTGGTCTTGTTAACTGATACGGAAGTACATGAAACAGAATCAGCAGACACCTATGCCATTGGTATAAAGAATCCAATGGACTACGATGAAAGGAACGCTTACAAGTGGCTGAAAATGGCAACAACATTTCTTTCTAATTACAAAGACGGAGCCTCTATTGATATTGAGGTGTATAGAGAAATTGAGATTTGTGATGAGCGAACTGTTTTGGCTGCAGAATGTCTTTTTAAGGGGACTGCATCCGCAATAAAACCATTCGATGAAGACTTCCCTAAGATGTTAATATCAAAGGAATACACTAATCTCGAAAAGAAAAAGATAGATATGCCTCGTATCATTATCAACGAATCTTTAAACCTGTAGAAACTATGATACATTTGAGTAAATCATTTTTTGTTACCATGTTTACGCTTTTGATAAGCACAAACATGTTTGCGTTCGACTGCGAGGTTGACGGTATTTATTACAACAGACTTTCGTCTGACGAGTTCGAAGTAACTTACGGAGATAATAAATATACAGGAGACGTAGTAATTCCGGAAACGGTAACGTATAGGGATAAGGTGTTCAGAATTGTACAAATCGGCAGCCGAGCTTTCGCGGGGTGTACATCCCTAACTTCCGTTTCTATCCCGCAAAGTGTGACATCATTTTTGCAATTCTGTTTTGATGGATGTTCAAATCTTTCATCGATAACAATTCCTCAGAATGTTACAAAATTAGGAGCGGGTTCTTTTAGAGGGTGTAGTAAACTATCCTCTATATCTCTTCCGCAAGGTATTACAACAATCGAATCAGAAATATTTTATGGGTGTAGCAGCTTGAATTCGATAATACTTCCAGAAGGAATTACTTCAATACAATCAAATGCATTCCAGAATTGTAGTAGTTTGTCTTCAATAGACTTTCCTAATAGTCTTACAGAAATCAAGACATATGCATTTTATAACTGTACCAGCCTAACATCAATATCACTACCGCAAGGATTGGAATCTATATTAAGATATGCTTTTGCTGGCTGTAGTAGTCTTACTTCAATAATAATACCCAATCAAGTAAGTGAAATATACGAACATACATTCGATGGCTGCACTAGCCTTGCCTCTGTTGTCCTTCCAGAAGGTTTACAAACAATAAATAATAGCTTATTCTTAAATTGTAGCAGCCTAACAGAGATATCCATTCCTAAAAGTTTACATACTATCTGCGAGAATGCTTTTGATGGATGTACAGGATTAAAAAAAGTAATAGTCAAGGATATTTATGCATGGTGTAATATATCTTTTAGGACATTAGAGTGCAATCCTTTACACTATGCTCATCATTTATACAGTGATGAAGAGACTGAAATAAAAGAGTTAGTGCTTGCTTTTAGTAGAAGTGGGAGCTCTTATTTCCCTTGTATAAGAAACTACGCGTTTTATGATGCTGAAGGTCTTGAGAAGATTTACATACTTTGCGGTGACGATTATGTTGGTTGGCCGCCTTATATCGAAGAAGACGCCTTTGGTAATACCTGCTACACATGGACTGATTTATACGTTTTAGCAGGTTTAAAATCTACGTATCAAAATTATAATAATTGGAAGAATTTCAAGTCTATTTCCGAATACCGTATTATTTTTGATAATATTGAATATAGACCCACTAACATTACTGGAACATTTGGATTGAGAGCGGTCGGCAACAAAGATTGTTCTGGAAATCTTGTTATACCAGAGTCCGTTACCTTTATGAAACAAAAATTTGATGTTGTGGGAATTGATGACTTCCGGGACTGCACTAACTTAACCTCAATTCATTTGCCAAATAGTCTAAGACTTATAGGTATGTATGCTTTTCAAGGCTGTACAGGTTTATCTTCGATTGAAATACCAAATGGTGTATCTGAGATACGTTCGTACGCTTTTAAGGGTTGTACTAGTTTAACCTCTGTACACTTGCCTGACAATTTATCGATAATGGGAGTATATGCTTTTTCTGGTTGTACTAGTTTAACCTCTATTGTAATACCCAATAATTTAACAACCATCCAGCAACGCACTTTCTATGAATGTAGCAACTTGTTCTCTATTACAATAGGAGAAAGTGTAAACCGAATAGAAGAGGCAGCTTTTTATTACACGCCTAATTTGAAATCTATTAAATTATTATGTTCAACACCTCCTGTCTTAAATGATCCTCAATACCCGACATGGACTACCTTTGATTCTTATACGGCAACTCTAAAAGTGCCTATAGGCAGTAAGGAGTTATATCAAAATGCAGAAGGTTGGAAAAACTTCACGAACATAGAAGAGTTTGATCCAACAGGTATTCAGAACATTACTACAGAGAAGAAAACAAACGCCCAAATCTATGACCTCAACGGTAGAATGTTGAAAGAGCCACAGAAGGGCATCAACATCATTGACGGCAAAAAGGTGTTGAAACATTAACTTTTGATGATAAGCGAGTCTGTTTATCGCGGATTTGCCTGATTTTGGTGACAGAACATCAGGGACAGGAGGGTGTTTCACTTCACTTTCTCGTCAGGCACAAGCTTCTGCATCGGCAAGGGCGTGATTATTCATTTCTCTGGTTTATCAGGTTCACCACCACCTTTACCATCACGTCCTTCTCTTCTGTTCTACTCTCTGCTATCATTAGCGTAAGGGCAACGAGGGTATTATCAGCTATACGCTTGGAACCGTCTTCACGATA
Organism: uncultured Prevotella sp.; assembly: GCA_946402275.1. Taxonomy (GTDB): domain Bacteria; phylum Bacteroidota; class Bacteroidia; order Bacteroidales; family Bacteroidaceae; genus Prevotella. The sequence continues at coordinate 23,477 of CAMIVY010000034.1, read as the reverse complement.
GAGGATATGGTTATTATTGAGGAACCAAAGGAAGAGGGTTGCAGCTATGCGTTTATTGCCATCACTAAACGAATGGCTTTTGGTGACGAGGTAGAGCAACATGGCGGCTTTCTCCTCTACACTGGGATAGAGTTCCTCACCTCCGAATGTCTGATATATCTGTCCTATGCTACTCTTGAACGAGTCGTCCTTCTCATTACCAAAAAATGCGGAAAGCAGTACCTCGCTTGCTATGAACACGGTAGCCAACTGAGATGATGACATCGAGATCGTAGTATTTAACTTTACGAGATACCTTTCTCTTTCCCTCTTGTTGAACTTGTAAGTATTCCTTACAGGTTGATTCTCTTTCCAATTCACCCTCTTTATATGCATTACCAATATGCATAGTAATGTTCTGAGGGGTTTTCTGAAACAGTTCTGCCATCTGAGCCTGTGTCAGCCATACAGTATCGTTCTCCAAACGAACATCAATCTGTGTTTGCCCGTCCTCCGTCTGATATATTGGATGAAAGGGGTATTTCGGAGGGTCAATAAAAAACAGAACGATGATACATACGGATTGTATTTTGAATGGATATTTTTTCAAAATGCAAGGTTTCCTAGAGAATTGGATGTATTTTCTAGAGAATTGGTATTTTTCGGGTAATTCTGCCTGTTTTGCCATTGAAAATTTGAAAAAAAAATTGCCAGTCAGCCTACATGCCTACATAAAAATGCCTTCAAACCCTTTGTACATCGTGGTTTTCCGAGTTTTCAAGCCTACATAAAGCCTACATAAGCCTACATAAAGCCTACATAAAATTAGGGGTTTTGGGGGTAAAACATGTGTTTTTTGAAGTTTTCATAGGCAGGTAGCACAACGAAATATGCGTTTTCGCAAGATGTAAATCGAGTAATTGCAAATGAATTCTCTAGAGAATTTACTGACAGAACACGTACTTGCAATTGCTAGATAGGCTAGTAACCGTTCAATTCTCTAGAGAATTCAATTGCATTATAGTATCTGGAAAAATGCAAAAACTGTATTTTCTTAGTGCCAAATGCCTATGAAAAATACAAAAACTACCGTTTTCGAGGCAAAATCATGTAGGCTTTATGTAGGCTTATGTAGGCTTTATGTAGGCTTGTAAACTCGGGAAAGCACGATGTACAAAGGGTTTGAAGTCATTTTTATGTAGGCATGTAGGCTAGTAGCTATATTTTTTCAAAAAAAACATCTTGAATTCCCGTATTTTTATTCACACCTTTGTGACAGTATTTCAAAACAAAAATATAACTTTTGTTTCGCATTTCCGAGATTTTCACTACCTTTGCAACAAAAATAAAAGAAGGTGAACTTAAATCATAATGAGCATGAAGAAAGTGATAGGATTTTGCATGGTATGCCTGATTGTTTGCATCAGCTACTCATGCGGTAACGGCGGAAAGGCTGCTGAGGCAGGAGAAGTCGAGACAGACTCCCTTGTCAAGCCCAAATATGCTACAGGCTACGAGGTAAAGGACAGTGCTGGCGTACGACTGGTGAATGTGGGCAGTGACTACCACTTTGCACTGGTCACGACTGACGAAACGAATGTCCCTGACGGCTATACAAAGGTAAAAGTGCCTATCAAGAGTACGATCTGTATGACGTCCCTGCAACTATCGAACTTCACCATCCTGGATGCCCACGATGTGGTGAAAGGGGTGACGGGAACGAAGAACCTTTTCAACAAGGACATCCGTGCAAGGGTAAAGGACGGGCGTATCGTGAAGATTGGCATGGAAGGAAACTTCGACAACGAAATGGTGCTTGCTGCAAATCCTGACGTCATCTTCATATCTCCCTCGAAACGTGGAGGTTACGAAGCAATTAAAGAAACAGGAATCACACTAGTCCCCCATCTGGGTTACCAAGAGCTCGACCCGCTGGGCCAGGCAGAGTGGATTAAGTTTGTGGGGATGTTTATAGGCAAGGAGAAAGAAGCCAGCGAGGTATTCGCAGGCATTGAAAAACGCTATAACGACATGAAAACCAAATGCCAAGAGCTAACAGCCAAAAGCCAGAAGCCAACGGTATTCAGCGGCGAGATGCACTATGGCAACTGGCACGCTGTGGGTGGAAAGAACTATCTGGCACAGATATTCCGCGATGCTGGTGCAAATTATGTCATTAACGACGAAGAAACGGCGGGCGAGAACCTGGAATTTGAGAAGATGTATTCATTGGCTGCCAATGCTGACTACTGGCGCATCCTGAACAGCTATCCTGGCGAGTTCTCGTACGACGCATTGAAAGCCTCAGAACCCCGCAACGAACTGTTCAAAGCGTTCAAGGAACGGAAGGTCATCTACTGTAACATGAAGCAGACGCCCTATTACGAGATTTCGCCTGTACAGCCCGACTTGCTACTCAAGGATTTCGTGGCTATCTTCCATCCAGAACTGGTGGAGAAAGACTATCAACCCACCTTCTATTATTTATTGAAATAATGAGACAAACGCTGCCAAAGATTATCATCCTGACAGTGGCAATAGTGGTATTGGCTATTGTCAACCTGCTCCTTGGCTCCGTAGATATTCCCTTGAAGAATGTCTGCCAGATTCTGCTTGGCAATACAGACCAGCCTGAGATATGGCAGAACATCATCTGGAAGTCGCGTCTGCCACAGGCACTGACAGCGATAATGGCGGGAGCGGGACTTGCAGTCAGCGGACTACAGATGCAGACCGTCTTTCGCAATCCGCTGGCAGGGCCCTCTGTGTTGGGTATCTCGAACGGTTCTGCCCTCGGTGTGGCCTTCGTGGTATTGCTCTCAGGAAGAATCGGAGGGGTGGCACTTAGTCGCTTAGGCTATCTGGGCGAGGCAGCTATGAGCGTTGCAGCCATTATCGGCGCACTGGCCGTGATGATGCTGATTGTATGGATATCTCAAAAGGTGAAGGGCAACGTCACCTTGCTCATCATCGGTGTGATGATTGGTTATCTGGCCAATGCCATTATAGGTGTCTTGAAATTCCTGAGTCCGGAAGAGGATGTGAAAGCCTTTGTCGTTTGGGGATTAGGCTCGTTCTCAAGGGTATCCGGCGACGAGATGATTCTCTTTGTAGTCCTGATGTGCATCCTGCTGCCTTTGGCTTATCTGCTGGTAAAACCCATGAACATCCTGCTGTTAGGCGACCGCTATGCGTCTAACCTGGGACTTAACGTGAAACAGGCCCGTATGATGGTGATTATCTCGTCAGGTGTACTGGTGGCTATCGTCACGGCCTATTGCGGTCCTATCATGTTCATCGGTCTGGCAGTTCCTCATCTGGCACGCGCCATTTTCCATACCAGCGACCATCGCCTGCTAATGCCTGCTACGGCTCTATGCGGAGCAGCATTAGCACTGATATGCAATCTGATTGCCCGTATGCCCGGCTTCGAAGGTGCCCTGCCTGTGAATTCTGTGACGGCCCTTGTCGGTGCGCCAGTCATTGCTGCCGTATTGTTCAGGAAGCGTAAAGGTGAGGTCGGAGAGTAAGGGGCATCAGAGTATCGACATGATAGAGCCAAGCGTCGATACGACAAAGGTGACCGTCTGTGGAATATCTGCTGAAGGGACCTGCCAGCGATTAAACAACATGGCATCAATGCCGGCATGAAGGGCACCGAGGATGTCGGTCTGCAGATTGTCACCAATCATCAGCGTTGTTTCACGACTGGCTCCTGACTTTCTGAGGGCATAATCGAAAAAAGCTGGCGATGGCTTGTTGGCACCTGCATCCTCGCTCAATATGATGGTGTCGAAATAGTCGTGCAACCCACAGGAAGCCAGTTTCTTGTATTGTACCTCATGGAAGCCGTTGCTGGTTATATGCATCCGATAGCCCCTACCCTTCAGATAGTCTATCAGCTCGTGGGCACCGTCGATTACCCCTGGTTTCGATGCGCAGAAGTCAAGAAAACGATCGCTCATCTCCAGGCAAAGCGCATCGGTCACCTCCAAGCCCTTGCCTGCACTAAGTGGACGTCGGAAGCGTTCTACAATCAGATAGTCGCGCGTTATTTCACCTTTCGAATAGCGTCCCCACAGATCTATGTTTGCCCACCAATAGGCATCGTAAAACTCCTGTGGGTCATTGAAATAGCGCTCCAGACGAAACAACTCAAACGTCTCGCTGAGCGCAATCACCGCATTGCCGTGGGTATCATAGAGCGTGTCGTCGAAGTCTATAAACAGGTCTTTATACTTCATATATCTTTCCTTTTTCATCAATTAGCAGAATGGTAAGGTTGCCGTTAGGAAGCAGAGGACAACAATGCTCCGCACAATGGCGTATTATTGTCGTGGCGAAATCCTGAAGTTTATGATGAGGTATCTTGTCCCAAAGTTCGCGAGCCAGCGTGATATTACTCATGTCTATCAAAACATCCGATTCTGTCAGCATCTGCTGAATGAACGCCTTGTCCATCGTTGTCTTCCGACTGTGCGTGTCAAGGTGACCAGCAGCCAGTTTTACGGCTTTGCCTAACATCACGCCAAGGGTAACATTCTTGATGTCGAGTTCATTGGCTATCTTCAGCGTCTCTCCGATATAGTTGCCGTATTCCACAAAAGCCTGTGGGGGCAAATCCGGATAGAGTGCCTTCACAAATCGTTCGCTCTTGCCACCGCTGTTGATAACAACACGACTGGTGCCGCTGGCTTGGGCAACATTCATGCACTTGCGGATGCTGTCGATAAAGGCTTCTTCAGAGAATGGCTTGACAATACCTGAGACACCAATAATGCTTATGCCACCCTCGATACCCAGACGGGGATTGAAAGTACGTCGGGCAATCTCAGCACCATCAGGAACAGAGATGATGATACGCATATCTTCCTTGATATTCTTGCGAATCATCTCGCGTGGTGCTTTATTAATAGCAGCCTCACCAGGGGGATAGTCGAAGCCTGGAAGTGTGAAGCGCCCTACCCCTTCACCCCCTATAATCTCAAACGTATCAGCAGGTTTCACACTCGCTCTCACTTCAATCCCATTGGTTACATCAGGGTCGTCGCCTGCATCCTTGATGCAATAAGCATAGTCCATTCCCGCTGACGCGCCTACCCGTAGCCTTTCACCATAACCAACAGGAACTTGTATCGTTTCGCCATTGGGCAATAAAACAGGAACCTCCTCAGGCATCTCGTTTTTCAATAGTCGTATCGTAGCGGCTATGGCAGCAGCCGTAGCACAAGTACCTGTTGTCAGTCCACTATGCAAGGGATAGAACTCAGGCAGCAACTTCTCCACAGCTCTGCGCAGTCCGTAAGGTCCATTGACTGTTTCTATGTGGACATTCTGTGGATTGGGTGTATGTGGTGGATAATTTGGACGTTCTACCACGAAAATTTTGATACCTGCTTGTCTTGCAGCTTCCACCTTTTCTGTAAAACCTCCACTTAGTCCACTTTCTTTGGTGATAATGGCTTGTGGTTGAAGGTCACCAATAAGATCTTTAGTGTCGTCTGTCTCATAATATACAAGCCTCTCTTCTGGAAAACGATTAGCTTTGGCCACAAAATGCGAGGCACGACGATTCAGAATACGAAACCAGCAATCTTCGTACTTCTCCCAGTAAGGACGCAATCTTCCTATTGTGTTGACGCCTGTCAAGGCTAATAACCGTTCTATACCATTGGTCTCTAATTGTTGTATTGCGTCGTTATAATCCTTACACCAAATGAGATCTTTGTCGTGTGGTGGATAAATTCTGTCATATCTGATAATGGGCGCTTGAATGTGTTTAGCCAAAAAGACCAGATTACGATGCAATTCTTCAGCAAAAGGGTGGGCAGCATCTATGATGAGACGGATAGAGTGCTCTCTGCAACACTGTATCATCTCTGGCACTTCCATGCCTCCAGTCAGATGGATTCCATGCACTAATTCTATCTTCTGCCCATCACTGCGGGTAGAATAATAGTAAGGCAAGCCACCTTCCTCCAGCACCTCTACAGCCTTACGGCCTTCCGTTGTTCCTCCGAATACCAGTATCATGAAGCAGTGTCGTCGCCTTTCCTGAACAGGTGAGTGAAATGTTTTGAATAAAGCTCGGAGAGTCCCTGGCGATTGTCGATGGCCTCACCAACGACAAGCATCGTGGTGAGAGTTAGTTTGTTGTCGTGGACTATCTTCGCCAGATCTTTCAGCTTGCCTCGATAGATCTTCTGATCAGGCCAGGTAAGGTGATAGCAGGCAGCAACAGGGGTATCCTCTGGATATTCCATCAACAACTCCCTTTGCACATCATCGACAATGGCAGCAGAAAGGAAGATGCACATCGTGCTCTGACTTTTGGCAAGCAGATGCAACTGCTCTTTCTCGGGCATAGGTGTACGCCCTTCGCCTCGCGTCAGGATAATGGTCTGTGTACGTTCAGGTATCGTGAACTGGCTCTGCAACTCAGCAGCTGCAGCGAGGAACGACGAGATGCCTGGCGTGATGTGATAGTCCATGTGGTTTTGATCAAAAAATGCCATCTGTTCCTGAATGGCTCCAAAGATACAAGGGTCGCCAGTATGCAGACGGACAATGTACTTACCTTGGTCGTAAAACTGCTTCATGAGTTCACATTGTTCTTCAAGTGCCATATCAGCAGAGGAGCGCACCACAGCACCAGGCTTGTGACATTCTGTGAGGGCCTTTGGTACCAGTGAGCCAGCATAGAGAATCAGGTCTGCCCGCTCCAGCATCTTCCTGCCACGAACACTCACCAAGTCTGGGTCGCCAGGACCAGCACCCACAATCTCGATATGACCTTTTTGTTCACGCAAATATTTATAGTCGATGGCGAGGGCTGCTGTCCAGTTCTTACCTTTCACCTTAGGAACGATCAGTTTTCCATTGTTTGCACCAAGGATAGCAGCTGCTTCACAGACAGACGGCGTCCCCACATGTTTCTCGACGGTCTTGCTGGGATTAGGAACCTCGACCTTAGCAAGTTCCTCAGCCGTATAGAATACCACTTCCTCGTCGTATTCATCTTCGAGCATGGCGCAAAACTCCTCGTCCTGCTTCACATCGATGGTGCAATAGCGCTTGTAGCAAGGCAATATACCTATCTGGCTCATGGTTTCGTCAATCTGGTCGTAGATGTCCTCATAGTCGTCTGGATGACTGGCGAGTCCAAAGCCCAAAGACGCTATCATGGGCACGAAATGCAACTCGAGCACACCGTATGGTGCGCAGAGGTTGTAGGGTGTCACCATGATGACCAGCTTAAACTTCTTGGGATCAACCTCTTCAAGGCTTTTGACAACAGTCACATGCTCAGGCAGGGTCTTCTCCAAATAGTCCGTTCCCTCGTCGCAGACTTCCATCAGCAGCGCTGTAGGTTCACGATTGACAAAGGCATAGATGCACTCATTCATATCATCGTCGCTGGCGATGGCCCAATGGAATCGATCAGCCAACGTGTCGAGGGCCCACAGGCCGGCATTGTCGCTTTGGGTGGTAATGACCTCACGGGCACCAATCATCGCAGCAATGTCACGCGTCAGATTGTTGGCACCACCGATATGTCCGCTCAACACGGAGATGGCATTCGTTCCTAAACTATCGACACACACCACAGCTGGGTCTTCATGCTTGTCTTCAACATAGGGGGCAATAGTGCGAACACAGATACCCATCGAACCTATGAAAACGAAAGCATCTTGCTTCTTCCATTCCCTACCCACCTCTGAGCGCTGGACCACTTTGGCTTTCAGCTCCCTTTTGAGTATCGAGGCTATCTCACTGCCTGCCTCGCTAATTTGTATGATTGCTATCTGCTGCATTTTAATATCGTTATTGGGTGATTATCATTTAATTGGATATGAAGCGGAGTATCCTGTTTCAAGCCAAGTTCCTCGCAGGCTTCATCCCATAGTTTCTGACTGTCTGTCAGTACTTTGGGCGCAACAACACTATTGAAGACAATGATTCCGTCATCAGCCATTACAGTCAACACTTTCTCCATGATTTCCTTCAGTTTCCCACCATGTCCTCCGATAAAGACGGCATCGGGACGAGGTAATAAAGAGATGTCCATTTTCAGGAAATCACCCATGTGAACATTGATGCCTGGGGCACCAAACTTGCGAGCATTCTCGTGGATGATAGCCTCGCACTCAGGACGAATCTCGAAGGCTTCTATCCGCAGGTGTGGGAATTGCAGAAGAGCCTCTATCGAGACGCTGCCCGTACAGAATCCGATGTCCCAAAGCACTTTCTTTTCAGGTAGTTCAAGAGCCTGCAATGTCAACAGACGAATCGGCATCTTGGTTATCATCTTTTCCCGTCCGTCAAGGAGGGTGAACTTGGAGTCGGGAATCCCGAAAGGAGGTCTGATGGCTGAGGTCTGATGGCTGACAGCATCAAGAATGACACAATTCGGCATCGCAAAGTTGCGTTGTGTTGCCTCTTCAAGCGACAGGGTGGTAACCTTTTCGAGTTCAGGATTTCCAAGATGCTCACCAACGTACATGGTATAATCAGTATAGCCGTAATCCAGCATCCTTTGAGCAATGGCAGCAGGGGTATGTTCTTTATCCGTCAGAACACCAATTTTCTCAGATCGTTCAATGAGAGCCCTGTCGAACTCAGGCCAAGGGCGACCCGTCAATGAGACAACACGCATATCGTGATAAGGCATCACCAGTCGATGCGCCAACATCTGCAGGGAATTAAACGTAGGATAAACCACGATTTCAGCCTCCGGCATCTTCCGTTTGATAGTGTTCGCAAAACCGAAGAACAGGGGATCGCCAGATGCGAAGACGATGATGTCAGAGGTCTTTGACCTGAAGGTGCAAAGCGACCTGAAGGTCGAGCGGAGAGATATGTATTGTGCGAAGACGGCATCAAGGGGAACGGTGATGTCAATCCATTGGGCATCAGCAGGCAGCAGAGATGCTACAATCTCGTGATGGCGCTTGCCACCCGAGAACACCCTACCCTGTCTGATGATCTCAATCACCTCTGGAGGAAACCAGGGATTGGGATTGTCGGTGATACCTATAACGATAAACTTCATAAGTCTCTTCCTGGTTTAAGTTGGGCAGCATCGTCGAAAGTCAGGATGGCATTACAAAGGGTAGCTGCCAGATTGGAGCCTCCCTTTCGTCCCTCGATGATGATTTTGGGAATATTGCGGAAAGGTTTCACCATGTGTTTGGATTCTTTGACATGCACAAAGCCTACAGGAGCCGCAATGATGCCTACAGGATGGGCTTTTCCCTTGCGTATCAGGTCGCAGAGTTCCATCAGTGCTGTGGGTGCATTTCCAAAAGCAAAGAGTGCATCAGGATGTTCCTCTACAGCCAGACGTATGCCCGCCTGAGTGCGTGTAATTTCCTCTTCCAAAGCCATGTTTGCAACTCGTGGGTCAGAGAGGTAACATTTTGCTTCGATACCCAGTCGTTGAAGTGCTCCTTTTCGAATGCCACTGGTCACCATAGTCACATCCGTCACGATGGTTTTCAGCTTGCCTTCTTTCACCATGTTGTATAGTTTCTCTACTGCCCCTTCGTCTGTATAGAGAATATCCTCCATATCGAAATCAGCCGTTGTATGGATAGCATGCAGCAAAGCCCACTTATGGTCAAGCGGATAATCCCTTTTCAATTCGCTGGAGATGGTACGAAACGACTCCATCATTATCTGTTGTCCAGGAGACGAAATCATTGTAGGAGGCGTGTCTGTCCCCCTTCCAACAAGGGAGGGGTTAGGGGTGGGTCCATAATACCCTCGTGGCGTAATAAACTTACCATCAGCTATATACGACTGCGAATTACCAATCAGTATGACTGTAAACATATCGACGTCTTCAGGGTCAAAAGCACCTAACGTGGTGAGGTGAACTGTTTGTTCCTCGCGTCCTGCCTGACGAACATAACCAACAGGCGTATCAGCAGAACGTTCCTGCAAGAACAGTTCTACGAGACGATACAGTTGCCAGTAGCGTCCATGAGATTTGGGATTATAGATAGCAGTCACGAAATCGCCCGTTGCAGCAGCCTTGATGCGTCGCTCTATCATCTCCCAAGGGGTCATCAAGTCGCTAAGCGAGATGATACACATATCGTGACCAATAGGGGCACCAAGTAGCGAGGCGGCCTTCTGAAAAGCAGAGATGCCTGGCAGTGTTTCTATTTCAACATCCGACTGATGTGCTTGTTTCATTTCATAGATAAGCGGAACCATACCATAGATACCAGCATCACCAGAGGATATGACAACGACGGTCTTGCCTTGCTCAGCTATCTGAAATGCCTGTTCTGCCCGTTCGCGTTCTTTCTTCATTCCCGTATCGACACACTCACATCCAGGCTTCAGATATTGCTCCACAAACTGGAAATAATACTTGTAACCTACGACGACATCAGCCTCACCAACAGCTGTCATGACAGCAGGTGTGATGTCCTCACGACTGCCCGGTCCAATTCCTGCTACAATAATTCTTTTCATATTGTTTGCAAAGTTACAAAATTAATTCATAATTCATAATGCATCATGCGAAATTATTTGTAATTTTGCAGCACAAATCAGACGAAAAACAAAAGTGAAGAGAAAAATCATTCTAATAACGGGTGGACAACGCTCTGGCAAGAGCCGACAGGCTGAGGAATTAGCCCTAAGTCTTTCAGAAAATCCGGTCTATTTGGCTACTGCACATATCTGGGACGATGAGTTCTGCGAAAGGGTCCGCAAACACCAAGAACGCAGAGGTCCTCAGTGGACGAATATAGAGGAAGAGAAATACCTTAGCAGGCATGACCTTACCGGACGTGTGGTGGTGATAGACTGCGTAACACTATGGTTAACTAATTTCTTCTTTGAGACGTCGGATGTTGAACAGACACTTGAGACCGTCAAACAGGAGTTCGACCGTTTTACTGCTCATGATGCCACCTATATATTTGTAACGAATGAGATAGGCTGTGGTGGTGTGAGCGAGAATGCCCTACAAAGGAAGTTCACCGACTTGGAAGGCTGGATGAACCAGTATATTGCCTCCAAAGCGGATGAAGTTGTTTTAATGGTTAGCGGTATAGCATTACGGGTGAAATGAGAAATGATGAATGAGATGAGATCATTTAAGATAGATAAACCTAATGAGACACTATGCCCTGCGATTCAGGCGAAGATTGACAACTTGAACAAGCCCAAGGGCTCACTCGGACGATTAGAGGAGTTGGCGATGCAGATTTGCCTGATTCAGCAGACTCTGGAGCCATCGTTGGAACATCCTTGCCACCTGTTGCTGGGTGGCGATCATGGCATTGAACGAGAGGGGGTTAGTGTGTCGCCTCGCGAGGTAACTTGGCAACAGATGATCAACTTCACCCGTGGTGGTGGAGGCGTCAACATGTTCTGTCGTCAGCATGGTTTTAAATTGCGTATCGTCGATGTGGGCGTTGACTATGATTTAAGCAATATTCCAGGCATCATCAATCGGAAGATAGCCCGTGGCACGAAAAACTTTCTATATGAACCAGCAATGACGGAGGAAGAGTTCAACCGAGCCATTCAGGTGGGTGTTGATTTGGCGGACGCCTGTATCAACGAGGGGTGCAAAGTGGTGAGTATTGGAGAAATGGGCATTGCTAACACCTCACCTTCCAGCATCTGGATGAGCCTGTTTGGTGACATTCCACTGAAAGACTGTATCGGAGCTGGTGCAGGACTCAACAATGATGGTATTCGTCATAAGTACGAAGTTCTCTCTAAAGCGTTGTCTCGCTATCATCAACTCTTCCCTCATCCATCTTCCATCAGTCCTCTCATGTACTTCGGTGGCTTTGAGATGATTGCTGCCATCGGAGCCATGCTGCGAGCAGCAGAGTGCCACCTTATTATCTTAGTTGACGGCTTTATCATGACGGCCTGTGCACTGGCTGCTATCCTACTCCATCCTGCCTCACAGGACTATATGATTTTCACCCATTGTGGCGATGAGAGTGGACATCGGATGATGCTGGACATCGTGGATGCAAAACCATTGCTGAGTTTGGGATTAAGACTTGGTGAAGGAACGGGAGCGCTCTGCGCCTATCCTATTATTGATAGTGCCGTTCGCATGATCAACGAGATGAATAACTTTGATAATGCCCAAATTACAAAATATTTCTGAACGATGGAAATACAATTAGATCAAACCCGTTGGTATGACCGCATCTGGGCGGCTTTCATCTTCTTTACCCGTCTGCCCTTCTGGCGACTACACCAGCCACCCAAGGAGTGTTTTAAAACGGTGGTGGAGCATTGGCCTTTGACAGGGTGGTTGACAGGTGGCGCGATGGCTGCCACACTCTATTTCGGTAGTATGGTACTACCCTATCTTGTTGTAGTCATTGCTGCCATTGCCGTGCGCCTGCTTATCACGGGAGCTCTTCACGAAGACGGGTTGGCCGACTTCTTCGACGGCTTTGGTGGTGGAGGTACAGACCGTCAGCGCATCCTCGACATCATGAAGGATTCGCACATCGGCACGTATGGTGTGTTGGGCCTCATCCTTTACGAGTTACTCTTAGGAGCCACTCTCTTATCCATGTCGCCAGAGATAGCAGCATTAGCCATCCTGGCTGCCGACCCCTATAGCAAGATGGTGGCTAGTCAGCTGATTATCATGATGCCATACGCCAGAACGGAAGAGACGGCAAAGAACAAGACGGTCTATCGAAAGATAGAATGGAAGGCAGGTGTCAGTCTCGCCATTCAGGGCTTGCTCCCGATGGCTGCTTTCCTTTGGTACACTAGTCTGCCTTGGGAGATGGTCATCTTCCTGCCTTGTATCGTGATGTATTTCCTATATCTGCTGATTTGGCATCGACTGCGAGGCTATACTGGCGATTGTTGCGGTGCCGTCTGTCTATTGGTAGAGTTAGCGGTTTATCTGGTTATCTGCTCTTTAGTGACATACCACTAAGCAAAAACCAGTCAGAATAACCATCAATACTTCTGCCGTTCGATTGACGCGAACGGCTTTTTTCATGTCATCAGTAGTGAGCTCACGTTCGTTCTCACCAATAAAAGGTTTGTCGAAAAGTTCGCCAAAGTAATAATGCGGACCACCAAAACGACAATTCAAAATGCCTGCCAAAGCAGCTTCTGGATAACCGCTATTGGGCGAAGCGTGGTGTCGTCCGTAGTGACGGACGAAAGTGATCATTGACCATTGACCACTGACCATTGCATGAGGTAACACCATCAGCAATGCCGTCAGGCGGGCTGGAATATAGTTGGCAATATCGTCGATATGTGCTGCCCAACATCCAAAGTCTTTATATCGTTCTGTCTTATAGCCTATCATCGAATCGAGTGTGTTCACCATCTTATAGGCCAGCATCCCTGGAACACCCAGTATCGCCAACCAGAACAAAGGGGCAATGACACCATCGCTCAGATTCTCTGCCAGTGTTTCCAAGGCTGCCGTCCGTACTTCCTGCGCTGAGAGTTCTGAGGTGTCGCGCCCTACGATACGGGCAACCTGTGCCCTGCCCTCCTCTAACGATCGGTCAACAGCACGAAAGACGGCACGCACCTCACGAATCAATGTAGTTCCTGCCAAGCAATAGAAAATCAGCAAGGCTGAAATGAGAACTCGACCTGTGGTCGCTTTGACCCCTGGGTCAAAGAATGAGTCATCTGAAATGAGGAATGAGGTAACAATGAAGATGCCGGCAATGAGACAAACAGCAACAAGGGCACCTTTCAGTTTTCGATAACTGCCTTTGTTCCATCTGCGTTCGCAAAAGGCGATCATCTTTCCGAAGCCCACAACAGGATGTGGCAACCATGACGGGTCACCCAAAACGAGGTCGAGTAGCCATCCCACTAACAAGGGGAAAAGTCCTGTCAATGTGTCACTCATCATGTCTTATCTCCATATATTCTTTGATGGCTTCCACCAGCATATCGTCCTCTCTGGGTGACTGAGCCGCAACACGGAAATGACGGGCTGTCAGTCCCCGGAAATTGGACGCATCACGAATCAACATGTGATGCTGACGAGCCAGATAATCTTTCAGATGGGCAGCAGAACCCTCTTCAAGCTGACACAGCATGAAATTGGTATTCGTCTCTTGGGGCATGATGCCATCAATCTGTTGCAGTCGGTCTCTCAATCTTTGTGCCTCATTGAAGTCTGGTGTACAACGCAGCTCGTCGTTACATAACAGGAACTTGCCTGCCTCAACAGACAAAGCCGAAACACTCCACGGACGCAAATATTGACGGATATGCTCCGTCAATGATGCATGGGCTGTAATATACCCCAGTCGCAGTCCTGGCACAGCATAGGTCTTCGTCAGCGAATGAATCTGTATCAGGTTAGGCTTTCGTGCCGCCCATTGAGGATTCATCACGAACCGGTCGGTATAGCACTCATACGACTGGTCAAGCACCACCAAGTCATATTTACCCATCATTTCGTCTATAATCGACTGGTCATAAACATCACCTGTGGGATTGTTCGGATTACAAAGCCACAGCATGGTATGTTCCATATCTGTTCTTGGGAACAAGTTGCAGGCATCCTCATACTCACAGAAAGTGGGTTGCGGAACATCGGCATGCAGGGGAAAAGCCTGAGCTATGAGATAGATGGCCTCGGTAGCGCCATTGGTGACTATAACCTCGTCGGGGGTTAAACCGTATTGTTGGGCTATCAACTCCTCAAGCGACCATGCCTCTGGTTCCGGATAATGACTAATCAGTTCCGGGCATGCAGCCAAATGAGCCATCAACACTTGATGACTTTGATGCGCACAAATGTTCGAAGAGAAATCCGTCTCAATGTGCGGATACTGATAAGAATCGTCGCCGTGTCCTTTAATCATCGCTGGATAGGATTTGATAGAGTTTGTCTATGTCCACATGCTGGCGAACATGGTCAGCCAGCTTGTCGTATTGCTGTTGTTTGAAGTCGGCATAGCTGAGAGCGGTAGCCAATTTTTCACTTTTCTTTGACCTAAAGGTGCAAAGCGACCCTTGGGTCGAGCGATCTTTTCCCTTTTCACTTAATATATACTCAATGACTGGTGCATTATCGAGGAATCCGTGAATATAAGTCCCGATGCAATGGTCTGTCTGCATAATGGCCTTGCTGGTATCGCTGACGCCTTGGTGTATCTCGTAGCCTTGACACGCCTGACCTTCGAACTGGAAGGTGACCTGACGGGTAGTCTTCTCTGGAGTCATCGTGGTATGAATGGGCAGAAGACCAAGACCTGGCAGGCGGGCTATCGTGCCCTCGATGCCATCAGGGTCTTCTATCGTCTGACCTAACATCTGGTATCCTCCACAAATGCCAATCACCATCTTTCCCTCACGATGGGCACGCTGGATAGCCTGGGCACAACCGTTACGGCGGAGCTCCAGCAAGTCGTCCAAGGTGGATTTCGTACCAGGCAGGATAATGATGTCTGCACGGCTGATGTCTGCCACATTGTTGGTATAGAACAGATTGACGCGTGGGTCGCGCTCCAATGTGTCGAAGTCGGTGAAGTTAGAGATATGGCGCAACAGTACGACAGCCACATTCACCTTGCCCTCAGCCAGTTCGCGTTGTTTCTTTTCAAGGCTCACCGAGTCCTCCTCTTCAATATAGATATCTTTGAAATATGGTACAACACCCAAGACGGGGATGCCACAGATGTCTTCCAGCATCTTACGTCCCTCATCGAAAAGACGCATATCGCCTCGGAACTTGTTGATGATAATACCCTTGATGAGCTTGCGGTCCTCAGGTGTCTGCAACATGATGCTGCCATAAACGGAAGCAAAGACGCCGCCTCTATCAATGTCACCCACCAAGATGACGTCAGCATCAGCGTGACGTGCCATAGGAAGATTCACAAGGTCAGTATCCCTCAGATTCATCTCTGAGATACTGCCTGCACCCTCCATCACGATGGGATTGTATTTTGTTGCGAGACGGTCAAAGGCCTTACAAACCTCTCCACGAAAGTCAATCTCCGAAGTACCGCGTCGCCAATAGTCATACGCATTCTTATTGCCAATAGGCTTACCATTGAGTACAACTTGAGAGGTATGGTCAGAGTTAGGCTTCAAGAGTAACGGATTCATATCCGTATGACAGGGGATGCCAGCAGCTTCTGCCTGTACAGCTTGGGCGCGTCCTATCTCCAAACCTTCAGGAGTGGCATAGCTGTTGAGTGCCATATTCTGAGCTTTGAAAGGAGCAGGGTTGTAACCGTCCTGCTTGAAGATGCGACAAAGGGCGGCAGCAAGAATGCTCTTGCCTACGTCACTGCCTGTACCAGCCAGCATTACGGGATGTAGTTTAGCCAATGATTTCATACAGATGCGTATAACTTGCTAAAACGTTTTTATACTTGAACACAGGCGTGTTGACAGGTTCCCCTTTGGCGTTATAAACCTGCACAATACTTGTTGGCGTTTCGCCTATAAACTGCGTGTAGTGGAACTCATGTCCACGATATTCTTTTCCGTCGAGCACAAAGCGACGATAGCCTAATGAGAGTTTTCTGTCTGCCTGACGGGCTGTAATATTATAGGGCAGCACACCACACATGGGATACTCGCCATTATCTGTCACAATAGCCTTGCAGAGATACATCATGCCTCCACATTCAGCCACTATCCTCCCTCCTTTCTCAGCATATTCCTTGATAGCCTTTCGACATGTTTCGTTAGCCACAAGCGCTTCCAAATGTTTCTCGGGATAACCACCAGGCAGATATAGCAAATCGACATCGTCAAGACAAGGCACATCCTTCTCCGGATCGAAAAAGCGGGTCGATGCAAAAGCATCCATTCTTTCCTGATAGAGAAAAGCAAAGGAGTCGCTGTTGCGAGCTATCAATGCATGCAATCCATTGCAATGGAATTGACAATCCATTGCAATGGAATTGAAAATCCATTGCAATGGATTTCTTAATTCAGTTAGGGCTTGCCAATCGACATGTGACTGCAACAAATTAATGAGTTCGCAGCTCTCTGCCTCTTTGGAATAATCAAGACCAAGATAGCGCGAGCCCTGCTCCAGCGCTGTTTGCTTGGGCAGATAGCCAAAGCATGTGATACCCAGGTCGTCGCAAACTTGCTGTAACATTGCGAAGTGCTTCTCTGACCCTACTCTGTTAAAGATGACACCAACGATTTGCACATCCTTGCGGAAATGGATAAAACCTGAAAGCAACGCTGCCGTCGAGTATGCTGCCGATTTCGCATCAACCACCAATACAACAGGAATATCCAACACCTGTGCGATTTCCGCAGAAGAACCCTTGTCGCGGTCGTAACCGTCGAACAGTCCCATCATACCTTCAACTATACATATATCAGCATCCTTACCATAGTGGGCAAACAACTCGCGGACATGCTGAGGTGTCGCCATGAAAGTATCAAGGTTGATGCTGGGGCTTCCACAAACCGCCTCATGGAATTTCGTGTCGATATAGTCAGGGCCGCACTTAAAGGGTTGCACCCGATAACCTTTGGCTGTGAACAACGCCATCAGCCCTCGTGCTATAGTCGTCTTGCCAGAGCCACTCGTAGGTGCTGCTATAAGGAAACTTGATTTCATGGGGACAAAGATACCTAAAAAAACTGAGATACCAATGTGGTAAGTTACTTAAATCGCACCTTTAGTCCTACCACCAGCATACGCCCAGGAGAATAGAGCGCATATTTGCGCGTAGAAGAGTCAATACGGTTCTCAACTTTGTCAAAGAGATTATCCACACCTATGCTTGGTTCCAAATACGCCCACTTCAACATATTGAGCGAATGGGTGGTATGGAGATTCCACACACCAAAGCCTGGCGCATCCTCATAACTGCCCGTATAGTAAGTCTTGGATTGCATGCGTCCGTTCAGATTGACATTGAGACCGTATTTTCCCCAAGAGTGATGATAATTGGCAGCAATCGTAGCCGCATGTCGGATGCTACGTTCCAACACGGTCCACTCATCTCCGCTACATGTTCTGGCATAGGTATAAACATAGTTAGCCGAAAGATTGAAACCACTGAAAATATTTGCCGACACATTCACCTGCATTCCCTTCACATCTCCTTTGTCGCTATTCTTGTAGAGTGCATAGCTTACCATCTTGTCAGCCTGATCTTGAGTCATCTCAGGAAACTCAGCCATCAGCATCTTTCTGCTGGCATCATCAATATCGATATTCTGCTTGACTACCATATCGTTGATACGATTCAGATAGCCCGTCACACTTACTGCAATAGTCTGCGTGCGATATTCGGCATTCAGCGAGAAGTAATTGCTCTTCTCAGGTTTCAGGTCCTTATTGCCGAAACTGATTTGTGCCTTTCCACGATTCACTGAGAAGTAATGGTAATAGAGTTCGTCGAGACCTGGAGCACGGAAACCGGCAGAATAGGTAAAGCGGAATCGGAAGTTGCCTGGAGCATACATCAGTGTCGCTTTAGGTGTGAGATGCTGATTGAAGGTCTCATGATGCGTCAGTCGTAAACCTAACGTTGCCGTAAAATCCTTCAAGAATTTCATCTCGTGCTGGGCATAGGCAGCCAACGAATATACATGCTGATCAATATTACCACTTGAAGCAGTAAGGTAATCCTTGCGCCAATTGGCTCCAAAGATGGTGGTAGAATTTGTCGTGAGACCCAGTATCGCCTTCAACTGCCCTTCCATCATGCGCTGTTTCTTCGACTGCACATAATCACCATTCTTGTAAATATCCGTTTCCACATCGTATTCCTTGCCATAGCGGAAACGATCTACGACGAAATCAGCCTGTAACGAATTCCTTGAGGTGAATTTATAGATACCTCCAATATTCCAACGGAACCCTTTATAACGCATCTCATAATCGGTTCCTCCTGTAACATCCTTACGGGTTCCTGGTCGGTCCGTGATTTTATATGAATAGTCTAAGCCCGCATTCAGTGCCAGATGCTGACTGGGGGCATAGGTGAATTTCTGTCCTATTATGCTCGATCGATAACCTGTAAACAGCGGTGCTATCGATACTTGCGTTTCTGTATCAGAACCTTTTTTATATTCCAAATCGTTGTTACGATAACTGTCTGCCTTATCGTAGGAAAAGGATGTATAGGAGCCAAAGCCGTTCTTATAGATATCCAGTCCTACCGATTCTGTCAGCACTCCATGTCCAGAGACACGGGTATCTGATGTAACACTGATGAAATCTTGTGTTGGCTGATCGGTAATGATATTGATAACACCAGCAATAGCATCCGACCCATAGAGCGACGAGGCTGCTCCGTCAAGTACCTCAATACGCTTTACACGCAACATGTTAATGCGATTCAAATCCACATTATTAGATATGTCACCAGACAACTTCTGTCCGTTAATCAGTATCAATATGTATTTGTTCCCCAGGCCGTTCAACCGTAAAAAGCTACCCATACTGCTAGGTGCCATCGATGCCTGTGGCATCATACGTGTCAGGGCACCATCAAAAGTGGTGATACCCTGTTCGTGAATCTCCTGACTGGAGAGGACCCTCACTGGCGTCGCTGTGCTTTTCAGTCGCTGGTGATGACCAGAACCGGTTACCACCACAGGATTCAGATTATAGGTACGATGGATGGCAGAGGAGTCTTTGCGCTCCATCTTATGGATTTGGGAGAAAGCGGCACTCCCCGTGAGGAGTGCCACAGTCAGAACTATCAGTTTCTTATAAGTCATGAATCTTTGAAATTACTCTTCTGGATACATAGAATGGTAAGCATCCTCCAGGAACTCAGCCTCCTTGGTGTGCTTGATCCAAATGTTACGAACGCCCTCGAGTTCCAGCAGTCCGAGTGGGTGCAGACCGGTCTTGGGAACACTTGCATCATAGCCATTGTTCTTGAAGTACTCAAACCAGCTGTTATCCTCGCTCTCCGGGGCTTCGGCATCCCAATAATCACTTCCTTCGCCAGCCATATCATTGTGAGCGTGGTCACCGGCGATAGACATCAGGGCATGGAGGAATATCTTACCATTATCGATGCCCTTCTTCTTCATACGATCCAAGACATCCTGCTTGTAGTTTTTGGGCATATCCACAGTACCTACGAAATAGTTTTTGCTGTAAGCCTGCAGGGCATTCTCCAGTTGTGTGTAGCGGACATTTGCCTTGAAGGTGTCATAGCTGTCGGGGTTACCATGACCCATGAAGGCTACAGCGCCTTGAGCAGCCTCATTCTTATAAAGAGCGTTCAGCTCTTTGGCTACTGCGGGAACATCCTCGTCCACACTGTTCAGCAGGGGCATGCCAAAGCGAATAGCCTCATCCTCTGACAGCTTGGCCAGATAGGCGTCGTCCAGGTGAGCATTACCGACATAGCCGTTGTTCATGAACTTCTTGACAGCGGCAACAACAGCAGCAAACTCCTCACCAGGGATTACCTGCAGCGACTGTACATAGATCTTGCTATACTTTGCAGCACCGATGGCGTGCAACAGGTAGCGGGGCTCGTAGTAGTCACGTCTAACGATGTTACCATTGTCATCCACATTCTCACCAATGCTGGCACGGTTGATGCAGATGTCACTCGAGAAACTGATGTACACGTCAGCATTGGGGAATTCTTTCTCATAAGCCTCAATGGTCTTGTCGAAAGCCAGGAAAGCATTGTTCCACGTCGAACCGAAAGCTATCAGCAGCACAGCTTCCTTCTTACCAGACTTTGCTTTCTGCTCAGCTACCTTCTTGTCGTTCACAGAGAACTCTGAGACAATGCTCTCAACGACTTCTGTTTTTGTTTTGTTGTCATCGTCACTGCTACATGCAGTAAACACAGGGGCTGTCAGTGCCATAGCCACTGCAGCCAGCATGAATGTCTTAATCTTCTTCATTGTTCATTTTTTGTTTAGATGATAAAATATGTTTCTTAACTCGTTTTCCGTAATTGAACTTGATACTAAACGTGCCATACACTGTAGTTCCTGAGGTGTTATTGCCCAGATGATAGGGACGCATGGTTCGATCTACGAAATTGAAGATGTTATCCACACCCGCTTCCAGTCTGTATGCCAGCATCTTGTCTTGCCTACCCAGGTCGTGCGTAGTGTTAATGCGCCATATCTGATAAGCCTTTCCGTTACCGTTGTTCTGATAGTAGCGTTTACTGCTGCCACGAGTAGAAAGGCTTACACTAAGCGCGTAGTTAGGGCTGAACGTATGGCTGTACATGGCTGAGGCGTTCCACTTATGGTAAGCCGTACCGTCAATGACGACCGTGTTCATCCTATCCGTCTTTTCATCATACAAATGGGCTTTGGTATCCAGATAACTGTATGCTGCATTCAGCGTCAGTCCTTTCATCACCTTATATGAAAGCGTGAAATCCAGTCCGCAGGTGCGTGCATCGTCCATATTCTTATACATGCGCGCCTGAATATTTGTACTACCGTCACCCATATAGGCTGTGGTGATACCTGCAGGAATCTCGCCAGGCGATACGTTCACCAGTGCAATCATATTGTCGAGCTTGTTCAGATAACCTGTTACAGATGCCGTGAAATGACGTCCGCGATACTCAACGTTGGCAGAATAATAGTTGCTGGTCTGAGGATCCAGTTTGGTATTACCTATATTAAAAAAGGTACTGCTTCCCATCACGTGCAGATAGCGGTAGTGCAGTTCCTTAACGGTAGGCGTCTTGAATCCCTGACTCCACCCTACCCTAAAGCGGAAGTCGCCCGTAGAGAGCATCGCACTCAACTTGGGAGTCAGGCGGAATCCGAAATTGCGATTATCTACCAGACGGAGTCCTGCGGTAATGTTCAGCCACTTCAGCATATTGAATTCGTCCTGTACATACAAGGCTGCCGTATGGTCGCTGGCTGTTCCTGTTTCAGTCCTTTCAGGAGCCTTCAGATAGTCGTAACGATATTCAGCTCCAGCATTCAGCGTGTTTTCGTAGGGCAGATAGAAGATACCCTTCAGTTGTCCCATCACTCGCTGCTGGTCGCTCTGCAACCTACTCTGTCCTGGCAGCATAGCCACAGAAAACCACTCACCGTTCATATCGCCGTATTCCTCGCCTTGCAGCAATACATAGTCATAATGCTTGGCCGTATAGTCATAGTAATAGGCATGCTTGTTCCAATCGACATCCAGGGTTATGTAGTCTCTCTTACCACTTACCCCTGACTTCTCACCTCTAGGATACCATTTTCCACCCAGTGATGCCGAAGCATTGTTGTAGCGCAAGTCGTAGGTATAGACGTCACAACTTGCGTGCGTACCATTTCGTGGACGCAGGATGTTTTTCTTGTAGTAAGAACCCTCGGCATACAGTTCCAGAGTCTTCAGGGGCTTATAGGTCAGCCGCTCTGCTATCTGCCAGTTATTGAACTTGTTTACCGTCATGTTCTTGCTGTCTGTCAGTACCATAGCCTCAGCCCACTCTTCCGTCGTGTTCTGCCAACCGTCATTTCGTTGCAGCTGGAAGTTGGTTTGCGATGAGAAGTTGCCAAACGTAAAGACGAGACTATTATGCTGGCGCAGGTCGTTGTGCGAACCATAGCGCGTGGTGTTTTCTGCAAAGACACCCTTCTCAGTATGTTTCTTCGTGATGATATTCACCACACCAGCCATAGCGTCACTGCCATACAGGGCACTTTGGGCGCCCTTTACTATCTCAATCTTCTCGATGTTCTGGGGGTCAATGAGTCCCAAGTCGTTCTCACCACCCACATCACCATGAATGCGCTTTCCGTCTATGAGTATCAGGATATAGCTGTTACCCAAGCCGTTCAGTTGCATCTGCGAGCCCATATCACCCTCGTTAAAGGCAAACGAAGCAGTAAGACCTGCGAGAATATCCTCCAGACTCTTACCACCATACTGTCGAAGCATCTGTTGTGTAATGACTTCCGTCTGCACGGGTGCATTTTTCAAGAGATGCTGTGTACCAGTACCAGTGACTACAACATCCTGCAAAGTTGTCTCTTTCGCTATGTCCTGGGCTTGCAATGTGACCATAAAGCACACATTGAACACGCCCGCCATTAGCAGTTTTCTCATGTTCTAAAAATCCGTAAATTTACTGCTTAGCCCTATTCCCGAGGCTTTCGCTTCATTACTGTTTTTGACGTGGCAGGTCTCCTGGCTTTCTCCGAAAAATCCGCCTTCCCAAGGTTCACTCAGTGGCTTTGATGGACTTTCCATAATGGAGATTACAGTAGCGGGTACTGCTCAGGATTTACACCTGATTCCCTTTTATGCACATGGTGGAACACCACGCACATCACCAAATCGGGTGCAAAGGTAGTGCAAATTGAGCGAAATACAAAGAAAAAGAAGTCTTTTTTTCTTTTATTTCCGAAATGCAGCCCGCTCGGTTACCGCTTTGCACCTTTAGGTCAAAGAACCTTAACCGAAGGTAAAGGTACGAATAAGTGAGTAAAACACCAAATTAATTTAAGTAAATTTTGGCGATTCAATTTGCGTATAGGCGCACAGTCGTTTGCGTATAGGCGAACAA
>CAMIVY010000033.1 GCA_946402275.1 uncultured Prevotella sp. | reverse complement strand
TAAGGCGAAAAGAGTGCCCCACAAGGGGCCTCTTTTTAAATGAGAAATGAGAAATTAGAAATGAGAAATGATGAAGAATCGATTGATTGAGGTAGCGGTGAAGGTGATAGTAGCCGCACTCACAGCATTTCTGACGGCACTGGGGACGACCAGCTGCATGGGATACGGACCGTTTTAGCGGACTTCGTCCTAGTGAATAGTGCGCTCGACCTATGGTCGCTTTGCACCTTTAGGTCAAAGAACAGTGAAGAGTGAAAAGTTAAAGAGAAGAGTCCTGCAGGCAATGATGCTTGCGGGACTCTTGTTATTATTGGATTTATAGTTTTCAGCGAAAATCCAAGTGACAAACAAAATTGCAATTACCAGTCCCCTTGATTGAACGGAATTCTTCACAAACGACCGAATAAAATCGCCACAAACTCCTTCTCCAGTTCCTCTGCCTCCTTTTCTTCCTGCTGCTTCCAGTCACCCTTCCGCTCAGGCACATTATATTGTGCGAACTTAATCATGATGCTCCCAGCCTGGTGCACATGCTTATCGCCCTTGATATATTCCTTTGTATCACTCATTCTACGTTACTCTATAAATTCCCAGTACCCATTTCGTTTACCGTTCACGCGCTTCACAATCAGCTTCTCTTGAAGCGCAACGGTAATTGTCTTGACGGTTCGTTCAGATTTTCCTATCGCAGTAGCTATTTCCTTTTGAGTGGTTGTAGGATTCTCATGAATGATGCGAAGCACCGCTACCTCTTCTAAAGTGCAATTTTTGCACTTTGGAGGCAGTTCGTCGCTCAATTTTGCACTTTGAACAGGCTTATTTGCACTTTGGGACTCATCTCCATCAGTTACCTTTCCCCAATCCACATGCATGATTCTGTTTCTCAGGTCGTGCTCTTCGCCCAGCAGCATGCTACGGAAGAATCGCTCCAGATAGAGGGTGGTCTCTGAGATACCAGTTGTCAGGTCGTTGTAGTTGGCACGCACCAGCGCATTACGGAAATACCACGAGTTCTCAGCAAACACATCGTTCACCACATTGAATCCCAGCGTACGCAGATATTTGATCATGAACACCGCCGTCGTTCTGGTATTGCCCTCACAGAAAGCATGTACCTGCCAGAGGTTAGCACAGAAACGAGTCAGATGACGGATGGCCTCATCAATATTCATGTTGGCATAATTGAACTCACGTTCCTGCCCCATGTCGTATGCCAGTGTGTCGCTGATAGTGTCGGCACTGGCATAATATACCGTTTTACCCCCAAGCACCCATTCGTTTTTAGTGATGTTATAGTCGCGAATACGCCCAGCCAACTTGTAGATGCCTTCAAACAATCGGCGATGAATGGAAATCAACTGTGCTGGCGTAAACGAGAACGTCTCTTCTTCTATCAGTTCCGTAATGCGTGCAGCCACCTTGTCAGCCTCTTCCGTGCGGTCGTTTTCCACCTCCCTGCGACCTGTTGCCGACTTGTAGTAAGAGTCTATCAGCTCCTTTGCCTCACCAATACTGATATCGCCCTCAATGTGGCGCTTAGCCGTATCAAGCAAATACTCAGAAGTCTGAAGCCTGTCAACCTGTTGCAGGCCGATGGCCACCTTCCACGCCTTGCTACGCTCACGCTGTTGCGGCTCACCCTGACGGATGTACTCATCCAAACCCTGAATGGTATATTTCTGTTCGTCGCTCATATATATCTACTTATTATCTTTTTTCTTTTCTATCTGTTTCTTCTGTTCTGCTATGCGCGCAGCAATCTCAGCAGGATCAGCACCTTCAGGTATGCCCATCTTCAGCAACTGCGCCCCACCTTGAAACTCGTTCTTGTCGCCATAGATATTCTGCGTCACAATCGGTCTTACGCGGTCTATCCTGCTGAGCAGTTCGCGAGTGCGCACGTGCATCTCCTCCGTGTCCTTCTGACCAGCCACAGAGTCGCCATTGGCACCATAGTGCACTCCCGATATCCTTATTTCATACTCAGCCATATCCTACTTCCATAAAACGCTCACAAAGGTACAAAATAATAGTGGGCTGACCTAATTGTCACCCCACTATTATTTCCCAAAAAACGTTAATCCCTTTAGTTGCTCGCACACAGGCTGTCTTACCTCTTCCATCAGACATCAGCCCTCATACATCAGACATCCTATGTCAATTTTCTCTGTGTCCTTGAACGAGTGTAACCAGGTGTCGTGAGCGGGGGCATAAACCCAGTCCCCTTGATTGAACGGAATTCTTCACAAACGACCGAACAAAACTATCAAATGAAAGATGGGCAATATGTATAAACCAAGAATAGCCGATAGACTGCTGGTTCGTAAACTGTCGGGCCGTATGCTTACCAACGGCCAGACGGTGTGTTTGTGGTTCCCATAGGCTGTCTGAAAGACTAAGAGTAAAAAATCAATTATTGTCCTGTTGGCTATATACTTTTGATGGAACATATTGAACATTTGTGATGTTCGATATTTCCTAAAGAATACTCTTTTTTCTACAAAAGATAACAAAAGAGCATATTTTAGACAATCAGAATATTGAATTTCGAATATTTTTTGCGAACTTTGCCCCCGAAAAGTAAAAATTGGACATCATGGAGATACAAAATCTCAAACCAAGGAGCGGCTTTGACACCATACGATTGGGTGATAGTGACGAACTTGTGGTCATGGAGAACTTCGGTTCATTACCAAAGGGCGAATTATCTCTTGACAGGCATGGGCTTATCGTCATCTGTACTGAAGGCATAGCACAATTTGACTACGACGGACAGCAGATTCGGCTCCACAAGGATGATCTTTTCTTATATATGGCGCATAGCGTGGTCACCAATTTCATGTCATCTTCGGATTTTAACTGTCGTCAGATTTGGTTTTCCCGCGGCGAATTATGGAACATCAATAAGTACGGCGAGGTAAGTTTGTCAGACCTGCCTTATCTCAAACGACACCCAATAATGCATCTGACAGAAGATGACGTGAAGTTGCTTGATGATTATTTCCAGTTGTTATGTCGCCGGATGAGAGATCCAAGTCCCGTGTTGTATTCCAATATCGTAAGATCACTCGTCAGTACGATGATGTTGGAAATCATGATGCGAAGGCAGGAGCCTGAGAACACGGTAACGACCGGCGTCCATCGTCAGCGGTTGGCAAACGAGTTTATGCGATTAGTGGAACAAAGCGACGGTCGTATCCGCAAGGTCGATGACTTTGCAAACCAACTGAATATCACGCCGAAATATCTTTCGACGCTGTTGAAGGAGACGATGAACCGTCGTCCGAGTGAGATGATACACTTTTATACGCTGAAGGCTATAGAGCACCGTCTGCGCTATACTGACATGACGATGCAGGAGATAGCCAACGATCTGAATTTTGCCAATGCGTCGTTCTTCGGCAAGTATTTCAAGGAGCACGCAGGCATGACGCCGTTGGACTTCAGAAAGAAATATCATCAGTGAAGTCAATAGAGAAGTTAAAGTAAAAAACCGATAAATATGAAAAAAGGACATTTGGTAATGGCTGCAACGGTGCTGATGGCATTGTGCAGTTGCGGAGAGAAGAAGCAAGCCACCGTAGAACAGACGGTGAGAGTGAAGGTGCAGGAGATTCAGACTGAGACCGTAAACGGCGAACAGGGTTTCTCAGGTACCATTGAGGAGGCAAACGGTATTTCGCTGTCGTTTGCCACTGCGGGTACTATCAAGCGTATCTATGTGAGTGAAGGTCAGACGGTGGGTCAAGGACAGTTGATAGCAGAGCTGGACCCCACGACGCTGCAGAACGCCTATACCATCAGCAAGACTTCGCTGGAGCAGGCGCAGGACACTTACAACCGCATGAAGGAACTGCACGATGCCGGCTCGCTGCCCGAGATGCAGTGGATATCCATTGAGAACCAGTTGAAGAGCGCCAAAGCGCAGGAAGCTGTGGCTAGAAAGTCGCTGGGCGATACCAAACTGTACGCACCGTCCGCAGGTTATATCTCTACGAAGTTTGCCGAGGTAGGCGAGAACGTTTCCCCAGGAGTACCCATTGCAAAGCTGGTAAACATCAGTAACGTGAAGGTGAAAATAGCTGTGCCTGAGGACGACATCCAGCGCATTGCCAAGAATTCATCGATGAAGATTGTGGTGCCTGCATTGGGCAACCGCGAGTTCTCCGGTCATGTGACAGAACGTGGCGTGAGTGCCGACCCTCGTTCTCGTACCTATGAAGTAAAGGCTACTGTGCTGAACCACGACAGGAAACTGCTTCCCGGTATGATTTGTCAGGTGTTCACCAACTATATGCAGGGTACGACGGGTGTGTTCATTCCCGCCAACCTGGTACAGCTAAACATCGATAACAAGACCTTTGTCTGGGTAGTCAACGGTGACAAGGCCCTGAAGCGTGAGATTACCATCAGCAATGAGACTGCTCAGGGTGCACAAGTCAGTGGTGGACTTTCTGCTGGCGACAAGCTCATCATCGCAGGTCAGCAGAAGGTAAGTAACGGTATGAAGGTGGAGATTGTTAAGTAATTATTACGCATTCGCTAATTGATAATTGACAATTGATAATTGATAATTGACAATTATGGAAGAGAAGAAAAAGAAGATGAGTCTGCAGGAGTGGTCCATGCACTACAGGCAGATTATCATACTGCTCGTGAGCTGTATGGTGGCTTTCGGTATATATGGTCTTGTTAATATCAACAAGAACGAGTTTCCTGACTTCACCATCCGCCAGGGTATCGTCGTAGCCGTTTATCCGGGTGTGACCTCGCAAGAGATGGAGGAACAGGTAACCAAACCGTTGGAGAAATACATCTTTACTTATAAGGAGGTGAAAAAGGAGAAGACCGTCAGCTACTCAAGGGATGGTCTGAGTATCATCCAAGTTGAACTGAACGACGACCTAAACAACAAGGATGAGTTCTGGAGCAAGTTCAAACATGGCGTGCAGGGCTTCAAGTCAAGCTTGCCCGATGGCGTACTGGCTATTCAGGTGAATGACGACTTTGGTGACACCTCAGCCCTGTTGCTGGCGATGGAGTCGGGTGAGAAGACCTACCGTGAGCTCCACAATTATATGAACTCGTTGATTGACTCGCTGCGACTGATACCCAGCGTGGGTAAGATGACCGTCTTCGGCGAACAGCGCGACCAGATCAGCATCTATCTGAACTCGGACAAGCTGTCGCACTACGGCATTGGCTACCAACTCATTGCCATGCAGTTGACGGAAAAAGGTTTCGTGACTACTGCAGGACGCGTGAAGGACAAGGGCTACAAGTCGCCCATCTATGTTGACCACGCACTGAACAAGATTTACGACGTGGAGAACACGCTGATTTATACCGACGGCAAGGGCAACAATGTGCGACTGAAGGATGTGGCCGAGGTAAAGCGTGAATATCCGCGCATGACGAAATACATCACTAACAACGGTACGAAGTGTATCTTGCTCTCTGTGGAGATCAAGAAGGGACAGGATGTGTCGAGAATGGGTGAGGCCATCAACGAGAAATTGGCCAACTTCGAAGAACACATTCCTGAAGACGTGAATTTGCATGCCATTACTGATCAAGCTAAGGTGGTGGACGACTCCATTGATAACTTCCTCCACGAGCTGTTGATAGCTATCTGTACGGTGATCCTCGTGGTGGTGCTCATCATGCCATTCCGTGTAGCTGCCGTAGCAGCAGGCACCATGCCTATCACTATCTTCGTGTCGCTTGGACTGTTCTATGCGTTCAATATCGAACTAAATACAGTGACGCTCGCTGCACTGATTGTGACGCTGGGAATGATAGTCGATGACTCCATAGTTATCATCGACTCCTATCTGGAGATGATGGCAGAAGGAAAGCCGCGCTGGCAGGCATCGATTGATGCTACGGTGCACTTCCTGAAGTCAATCTTCACCGCTACGTTGTGTATCTCGGTGACCTTCTTCCCCTTCCTCCTCATGATGACGGGACAGATGCACGACTTCCTGCTCTCCTTCCCTTGGGCCATCTCCATTGTGCTCTTTGCCTCGATGATTATCGCCCAGACGCTGCTGCCCATCCTGCAGTACTTCTTCATTAGGAAACCGATGGAGGTGAAGACGCGTGCCGACGGCAAGAAGCCTTTCAACCTGCTCGATCTCATGGACAAGTACTACAAGGTCCTCATTGACTGGTGCTTCAATCATCCCTGGATAACCATTGCCGGTGGTGTGGCGAGCGTGGTAATTGGCGTCTTGATGCTCAAGAGCGTACCTAAGCAACTGATGCCATTCGCCGACCGTAATCAGTTTGCCGTCGAGATTTACATGCCTACGGGTACGGGTATCGAACGTACGGCTGCTGTGGCCGATTCGCTGGAGCACATGATAGCCAAGAAAGAGGGCGTCGTGAGCATTGCCTCTTTCAAGGGTTGTGCTTCGCCGCGCTTCCATACGGCCTATGCTCCGCAGATTGCTGACGAAAGCTATGCACAGTTCATCGTCAATACAAAGGGAAATAAAGTGACGAAAAAGCTTTGCGACGAACTTACCAAGGAATATACCACTTACTTCCCTGAGGCCTATGTGAAAATCAAACAATTAAGCTATTCGTCGGTGTCCGTGCCTATCGAGGTGCGTCTGAAGAGCGACAACCTGGACCAGCTGGCCCAGTACTCCGACAGTATCGCGAGAATTTTGCGCCAGATGCCCGAACTGCTGCTGGTTCGCAGCAACATGCTCGAACCGCTCTCTACCACCCGTATCAAGATTGACGACGAGAAAGCCTCACGTCTGGGCATCACCAACCAAGCCGTCGAAATGCAGATGGCTTATCGCTATGGCGACGGTCTGCCCGTCAGCACCGCATGGGAAGGTGACTACGGCGTTAATGTCGTGATGAAGACCGACAACGCCGACCAGGCTACGAAGGACGACGTAATGGACGAACTCATCCCCATTGGTATTCTGGCTGCCATCCCCACCTCCGTAGAAGGAATGCTGAGCATCCATGATGTGGGTGAGACACTGCCCAGTGTGCCGATGCGCCAGTTTGCCTCCATTGTGCCCACCTGGCAGTACGGACAGATTGCCCACCGCAATGGTCTGCGCACCGTAACAGTGATGTCTGAAGTGGCACGTGGAATGAACATTGGTGAAGTCACCAAAGTAGTACAGGAGCGTCTGGCCGACTTCCAGTTGCCTGATGGTATGCAGATGGAGTATGGCGGACAGATAGAGGACGATGACGAGCGCATGCCGCAGATTATCAGTGCACTGGTAATGTCGATTGCCATCATCTTCTTCGTGCTGCTGTGGCACTTCAAGAGTGTCAGCGAGGCGCTGCTCATTATGGTGTGCCTGTCGCTCTGTGTCTTCGGTACGTCACTGGGCCTTATGGTTGGTGGCAAGGCGTTCTCAACGACATCCATCCTCGGCTTTGTATCGCTGATGGGTATCTTGGTGCGTAATGGCGTCATCCTTTTCGACTATGCGGCAGAAGTGCGCGAACTGGAGCACCTGTCACTGAAGGATTCTATCCACGTGGCTTCCATTCGCCGTATGCGTCCTATCTTCCTGACGTCGGCAGCAGCCTCCATGGGTGTGGTATCCATGATTCTCGGTGGCAGCGGACTGTGGTCTCCGATGGGATGCGTCATCTGCTACGGTGCACTCATCACCATGTTCTTCATCCTTACCATCATGCCGATAGCTTATTGGAAGGTGATGGGACACCAAGAGGAAAAGACTCCGAAAGAATAAAAACAAAACGAAAGAAACGACAATGAAAAAGATATTTGCAATAATTTTCTGTTCGGTTTGTTGCGGCATCACCGCCACAGCCCAGACAACCTACACGCTTGAGCAATTGAAGCAGCTGGCCGTAGACAATAATTATACGCTGAACTCATCGAAGAACTCTATCCAGCAGGCTAAGCAGACGGAGAAGTCGGCACTGACCAATTTCTTCCCCCAGATTTCTGCTTCGGGTGTTGCATTCCAGAACAACAAGCCGCTGATTGACATCGATGTCGAACTGCCCGAAGCAGTAAAGGAAGTTCTGGGCGGTATGGGTGTAGGCGACATTCCCTCTAACATCAGTCTGTTGAAGAAGGGCGTCATCGGCTCTGTTTCCGCCATCCAGCCTGTCTTTATGGGTGGTAAGATTATTAATTCCAACAAATTGGCCCGTGTAGGCGTAGAAGCTAGCGAGCTGCGGTTGGAACTCTCCGAAGACCAGGTAGAGATGACCACCGAGCAGTATTACTGGCAAATGGTATCGCTGAAGGAAAAAAAGAAGACACTTACCGCCATGCACAGCATGCTGACAGAGTTGGAGAAGGACGTGAATAATATGGTTCGCGTGGGTGCGCGTAATCGCAACGACTTGCTGCAGGTTCAGTTGCGCAAGGCTGAGGTGGAGACTTCGATTCTCGAGATAGACAACGGTCTCACTACCACCAGTCAGTTGCTGGCACAGCATGTGGGCAAGACAGGCGAGACGATTGACGTGATTGTTCCTGTCGAATTAGCAGAGGGTAAGACCGTCGATATGCCGTTGTCGCTGCGTCAGGATCATGCTACCGCTCTGAACGCGACACCGCAGTATCAGCTGTTGGCCAAGAATGTAGAGGCCCAGAAACTGCAGCACCGCATGCAGATTGGTGCAAATCTGCCTCAGGTGGCCGTTGGTGCACTGTATAACTACAACGACTTCATGGGCAAGAATAGCAATGCCATGATGTTTGCTACCGTTCGCGTGCCCATCAGCGACTGGTGGGGTGGTTCGCACAAGATAAAGAAGCAGCGCCTCGCTCTCGACGATGCCAAGGAACAGATGCAGGACAACGGCCAGAAGCTCATCATCCGCATGAACAATGCCTGGGCCGCCGTTGAGACCAGTCACAAAAAGCTGCAGATTGCTCACGATGCCATCGAACAGGCCGACGAGAACCTGCGACTGAACCGCGACTACTATCGTGTGGGTACTACCAAGATGAGCGACCTGCTGTTTGCCCAAGAACAGTATCAGCAGGCTCGCGACCGTTTTACCGATGCGTACGCCACCTTCCAAACCAAGATTCTGGAGTATCGTCAGGCCACTGGACAGGAATGAGTGATAAATGATAAGTGAAAAGATGAAAAAAATACTATTATTCTCCGTTGCTATCATAGCTACTGTAGGCGTTCGGGCACAGCGCTCGCCCGTAGGAATAGTCAGCATTCAGGATACGACGAAGAGCGTCCAGGTGGGTGTCATTTCGTCGGTAGCTGCCAATGGCGGCAAGGGTCTGCAGCTGGCTACATTCTCCAACAATTCGGGTGCCACATTCAATGGTGTGCAACTCAGTGCGCTCACTAACCTGACCCAGAATATGCACAAAGGTGTGCAGTTGGGCAGTATGCTGAATGTAGCTTCTGGCGAAATGGGGGGATGGCAAATAGCGGCCTTCAACTATGCTGATTCGCTGAAGGGTGCACAGATTGGTATCTTCAATACTGCTCGTCATATCCAGGGCGGATGGCAGTTAGCTATCATCAATTATACCAAAGACACGATTCCTGGCGCCACACGCATCGGTCTGGTCAACATCAGTCCGAAGACTACCATCGACTACATGCTGTTCGGCGGCAATCAGAGCAAGGTGAATTTCGCCGTACGCTATCGAAACAAGAGTACCTATAATATCTTAGGTGTCGGCACGCATTTTATGGGTTTGAGTAACCGCTTCTCCGGTGCCATCTACTATCGCCTTGGTCAGTACTTCCAGCTGTCGCCCAAGTGGAGCGTCAGCGGCGACATAGGCTTTGCACATATCGAGACCTTCGAGAGAAGTGAAAGCGACAAGCCACAGCGCCTCTATGCCCTGCAAGCGCGCATCAATGCCGACTATCAGTTCAACAAGACACTGGGCGCCTTTGCTTCTGTGGGTTGGGGCGACACGCGCTACTATCACCATGCTACGAGCTACCGCAGTCGTCCTATCTTCGAAGCCGGTCTGACCATTCGTCGTCAGAGGAACAATCACAACGACCCCTGGCAGGACACCAGTTTAAGGAAGAAGGTAGCTAAAGAAAATCAGGAGACAGACGATAGCACGATGGCTCTTGAACCCAAGAAGCGCTTCTGGGCTGCGGCCCTCGAAGTAACCGGCATCAATGTCGGCGTGCATCTGATGGACCGCTATCTGCTGAAGGAACCTTTCGTAAAGACTACGCTGAATAGCATCGGCGACAACCTCCGCAGGGGTATGGTGTGGGATAACGACCTGTTCACCATGAACATGTTCGCCCACCCCTATCATGGCAACCTCTACTTCAATGCGGCGCGTGCCAACGGCTTGGGCTATTGGGAGGCAGCTCCCTTCGCCCTGTTGGGTTCGGCTGAATGGGAATTCTTCGGCGAGACCGATCCTCCTGCCATTAACGACCTCTTCGCTACCACCTGTGGCGGTATGGCCATTGGTGAAACGCTGCACCGCCTGAGCCTTACGCCACTCGACGACCGCACGCGCGGTTGGAACCGTTTCTGGCGTGAGGCAGTGGCTGCTTTGCTGAACCCCGTTCAGGGATTCCATCGTATCCTCAGTGGCGATGCCTGGCGTGTCAAGAGCAAGAACTATCACTACCACGACTTCCACACGATACCCATCCAGGCATCGTTCTCGACCGGTCTGCGCTATGTGGCTGACGATGGTGCCCTGTTCCGTGGCGACTACTGCCCGTACGTAAACATCGGCTTTGTCTATGGTACGGGTGTCGATGGCGAAAAGCACACCAAGCCTTTCGACTTCTTCGACTTCGATGCTACATTCTCCTTTGGTGGCAGCCAACCCATCATCAACAACATCAACATCATGGGTCGTCTGTGGAGTACGCCTCTTGTCGATCGTACGGCAAAGAACGAACACGCCAAGAGCATGTATAGTGAGTTCGGTTTCTATCAGCACTTCAGCTATTATGACTCCAAACCCATCAAGAACGGCTCCGACCTGACACCCTACCGCATCAGCGAGCCCGCATCGTTCGGTCCTGGTTTTATGTTTGCGATGGAGCAGCCCAAGGCAGCGCTCACCCGTGCTGAGCAGCGCGTCTTCCTGAGCGCTATTCTGCTGGGTGGTACCAAGAGCGACTATTTCAACATCATCGAGCGCGACTACAATATGGGCAGCGGCTTCAGCATCAAGACCAAGACAGTGCTCGACTTTGGCAGCTCGGCACGCTTCACGCTGAATGCCAAGTATTTCCGCATCTTTACCTTCAAGGGATACGAGGATAAGCTGGTACCACTGCAGGAGCGCATTGACAAAGGCGAATTCACGGCAGAATATCTGCGCTCTATCGCCGACGACAAAGACAAGTTCGAGGAAGTGACGGGCTACGACCTCCGCTATCTGAATGCCCAGGGCGACAAGAGCAATGCCGGACTCCTGATTATCAATCCCGTGCTGGAGATTCATCTGACGAAGCAGTGGGGCATCATCGCTCAGGGGTCTTACTTCATTCGTCACACCAACTACAAGTATCACGACAATATGCATGCCAGCACGTTCGAGGCCAAGATTGGTCTGACCTGCCGACTGTAAGAAGTTAAAAAAAACAATTATGGAAAGAATATCGAAGTTATTGATGCTGCTGACCGTCATACTGTGTGCAGCATGTACGGACAACAATGACAATCCTGGTGATAATCCCCAACCTACACCCGTCGATGCTGGGCCGTCTTATACGGACAAGATGGTGGATGTGAACCGCGACGGTAAGACTTACGGACAAGTGTCGCTACGCTTCTACAGCGACATGCCCAGTGTGGCCTATATCTCCGTGGCCGACTTCCACAAAATCATGACGGCTGGTGATGTGATGAAGGTCACTCGTCAGGGCAATCTCTACCAACTGGCTTCCCGTAACGGTACGGCTACCGTGGATGTCAAGGCCGACTATCTTTGATTTCACCCTTGTTGTATGTTACATAGTAGAGGGCTACTCTCTGACTGTTGCTAACACGCTTGCACTCAAGATCTTGGGTTAATGCGAAATAAATAACTTTTTAATGCGTTATGTTTGTGATTGCAAAGATAAGGGAATTCTATAAAAAAAAAGAAAGAATGCCATCATTTTAACAATTCAGCATACGGAGGACTTACAGGTAGGGTGCAAAAGCACGGTCGTATTCCTCGCTCTCACCCAATTGTCCGTTGATAAGGCAGACAAGCATAATCTTACCCTTGAAGCAAATGGCCTCGTCGGAGGCGCGGTAGATGTCCTGATGGAAGATGTATTTGAAACCATCTTTCTCTATCCATAGACGCGATATGAACTCATCGTCACAACGCAGGGGAGCCTTGTATTGCAGTTCCATACGAGCCACCACGGCATCCACCCCTTTCTCGTGCATCTGTGCGAAACTTAGTCCGCACTTCTTCAGGAACAGATGGCGCGTATGCTCGGTATAATGCAGATAGTTGGCATTGTTCACAATACCCTCAATATCGCACTCGTAGTCGCGCACCTCCATTCTTGTCTCAAAAACGTACTTTCTCATTTATTTTTATTTTTTATTTTTTATTTCTTATTTCTCATTTCTCATTTCTCATTTCTCATTTCTCAAGTACTCATATCCAATACGACAGCGCAGACAGTCGCGCTTGTCACAGTATTCGCGCTTCAGCTGTATCAGTGCCTGTGAGTCGCCTGCTGTGTTGACCTCTAGTCCTACCTCCTGCCACATGCGGATGATGTGGTTGTTTTCCGCCTTCAGCTGTTCCAGGAAGTCGAAGGCACGGTCGCAGAGCTCTTCCTTCATGGTATGGCGTCCATAGGCAAAGAGCATGGGGACACCCGTATTGATGATCAGCAGATTGATAGAGGCCGGCGATAGGTGTTTCGTGCTACGGATACTCTCAGAACCGAAGGTGTAGTGGGTTTCCCAATAGGGTGTCACCTGTGTCTGCAGCAGGCTCGCCAGTGCTATCATGTTCTTGCAGTCAGCCAGTGCCGAGAGTGATAACTTGCGTTGATAGTAGAGGTTGGCCAGTTGCGAGATGCGGATATGCGGGAAGTTCTGAGGACGCAGACGAAGGAAACGCCACAACTTGTAATCCATTGGCTCCAACGAGAACTTATGGGCCAGATACTGATACTCATTGCGCAGCTTGGCGAAGTAGCCTTCGTTCAGAGCATCCTTCTGGTATCGCTCCGGCACGGCCTCCAGTTCCAATAGTCCGGCCTGTCCCATGAAGATAGCCTCTATCTGGAACAAGTCATCGCGGTGCTTGCCTACGGCTTGCAAGGGAATATGGCGTGCCCACTCCTCGAAAGCATCGCCGTTGATGCCGAAACCATAGTTGCGGGCCAGCGTGATGAAAAAGGCATCTTCCCATGATCCGCCAGCCTGACAGGCTCGCTGCTCGATGGCCACTGTCTTTTGCTCCAGGCGTTCTGTCTGCAGGGCTGCCATCCACGAGTGTACCATCAGCCGTGTGAGGTTAGGGATAATCCGGTAACAGGGAGGATAGGCATCTGTACGCAACAGTTCCGCATAGTTGTCATACACAGACTGAGGAACCGTCATTACCATTTGCGGCACGAAGTTGCCTTCTTGTGTCTGCACATCGCGGTCGGCAACACCTACCACGTGAAGCACTACATTATTATAATGGGCATCCCTGTCGTGACCGTGCACATACCAGTCGCTCGACTTGTCGTGTATTTCGACATTGCCCACCCATAGTGTTCCGTTTATCTTCACCTTTGCATTGAAGAAGTCCGGACCTGCGTTCCTATTGTGTAACCCGGGGTCTATCACCTCGACTAAACGTCCGTCCGTAGTCTCCAGATCACCCAGTGGCCACATCTTATGTTTCCAGCAATAGTGCAGTAGTTGTTCCATCTTAACGGTCCTTTTATTTCTGCACAAAGGTACAGCAAATTAAGTGAACAACCAAATTTGTCGCCCGATTTTTGTCATTAGTCCGTCCCTTCGGACTGCTAGTCCGCTCGGCTCGGACTGAGAGTCCGAAGCCTACGGACTAATTGCAACTATTAATACCCCAAGTTGCTTCATCATAACCCAAGGTTATTTCTCAATAAGGGTTCCTTATTCATCAATAAGCGTTCCTTATTCGAACCAAGAAAAAAAGTTTTTTCGACCTTTGCATCATCGGCTACGGAAACAGGGTTAAGCGAAAAGTCAAACAGAAACGATACTCCAAGAGTAACAAAAATTACTTTCGGACTATCTAAATTTCTATTCGGAGTAATTAAAATTACTGTCGGAGGAACACAAAAACGACACCTGTTCAGTACATCACCCACGACTCTGCAATATCTTCACCAGAACCAGACGTAGCGTGTTTGACGTTTGTAATAAGCTGTGGCGATATCACGAACAGCTTTAATTGACGTTGTACGCACGCGTTCGTTTGATTGAATTCTTTCTCTTTCTAAAGCTGCCTCTGTGCGATAACGTTCACGCTCTATTTCTACTTGGTTATTGTATTCTTTGTCAGAATCTCTTTTAATTTGCGCTAGTAGTTGTTTTGCTTCAGAGGAACAACTGCTTTGTGGATTTATCATAGCTGCTATGTCAGAAGCTGAAACAAAGTCTCTTTGAGAATATGCGGCTCGCGCAGCTTGCATAAGTTCTCCACAGTATTTTGATTGACTTTTTCTGAAGATATCAGTTATTGTTTTTGAGATAAGCGGATACTCATTAAGAGATTCTGGATAAGTTGACAACAGCGCTAGCGCCTCATCATATTGCTGTTGAGAGGCAAGTGTGTTAGCTTTTCCTATTAGTGACGACGTATTGTTATTATAGTAATCTTTTATTTTGTTTTTTGCATCGTTTACAAAAGATGCATATCGTTCATTTGCCATATTGATTTTGGTAACGGCAGAGCGCATTGCATCATTAACAGTGTATCCCTCACCATTAGTTTCAAATTGTATGGAGTTGAATACTGTATTAGTAATGATGTTGCGAACAGTTAAGGTAATACATACTTGACGAGTGTAGATCGTCCTCATCCCACCTTCAACTTTATCCTCAGATAGAATGCTTACTTCAGGCACCATTGCAATAGCGCTACATTCTGTTGCAGCAACGCCTTGTGATGTTGCTGCTGTGAGCAATTTATTCTTTAATATAGTCTTGGCATTTGAATCAAGGATGCTGTTTTGTGGCATAGCTACAGAAAGATACACCTCTCCCGACTGAGCAGAACACACAAGAGAAATCATTACTAAGGTAATGAAAGCAAGCATTTTTTTCATAGTCTATTTCCTCCTACTACTTAAATGTTATTACAAGAGTGTTGTTCTTTATTTGGCGATCTATCTGCAGTCCCAAAGTGCGAACAAACTTCAAAATCTCCAATCCGAACTTATTGATGTTATAATTGTTCCCATTTTGGTCTTTTAGTGGGATGCGTACATCATCAAATATCATCTCGAGGTCAGTTGTCCCCTGTATATGGTAGTTGTTTTTATAAGCATGCTCACCCATCCACATTTCGAGAACATCAGATAGAGGAAGTGCATCACTGCCTACATCGGTGTTCATTGTTAGTGATGAAGCGCCACCTATCTTAAAGTCGATATTGATGGAACGACCATTCTGAACGATATCGTTAAACTTCATCTGAATTGTGGAGAGAAATTCATCAGCTACACGCTCCATAGCTATACCAGCAAGAAGTCCCATGTCTTCAGTATATTTAGGGCCGAAGTAGGTGTCTTTACTTGCCAAAGCAGAGCCTGTTGAAACATCCACTGCCTTCATTATTATTTTAACGCTGTTTCCTGAGGTGGAGAACGTTGGCACATATTCAGCTTCTACGAATATGTCTGCTCCCGAACCATGTATCACCATTGCTTTGAGGTCTGTTTGTGCATTCTGCGACAGAGCATTATTTGCACTTTGTGCTTTTAGTTTTGCTTCAAAGTCAACGGTGGTAAAACCTCGCTTATCAAAGGCCTCACGTATTTTGGACATCACTACACGTATGTTAGGGTCACCTTCTATGGTTTTCCGTATGTCAACACCTTCTGTAACATATGGTACAACCATAATCTTTGGTTGTACGGTGACAGAATTCTGCGCTTGTATCGTAAGTGCCAATAAGTATAGTAATATTGTAAACACGGTCTTTCTCATAGTTGTCTATCTTTTCAATGAACATTAAAAGCCAAATTTTCGTATTACTCCATTCTTTTCCAAGAAGGAGCGTAAGGATTCTGCCCTGACGCATACATCAAGTGTTACACATTTGCGTTTTTCTGCATCTTTACCAAATGCCGTAACGGTGACTGATGATATTATGAAATCCTTATATGATGTATCATAAAAATCTTTGAAGAAATTTTTATTCTGCGACTCTGCCTCAGAACGAGTTGTAGGTATCAACGGCAAAGAATACGATGTTCCTTCTGCACCCGCATATAATAAGGTATTAATGGCATTCTGTTCTGCATCTTTTGCTGCTATTTTTACATTCTTACCATATCCCGTAGAACGCAATGTCACATCGCTTCTTGTAGCTGATATTATAGTGCAATGGTATTGTGCATTTACTGCAATGCACCATAATAGCGTTAAAACTAACAATATCTTTCTCATAATGTCTTCTCCTCTTTATTTCTTTACAACAAGTGTGCAACGTATCTCTTGTCCTGCGTTGAAGGCATCGTGAATGGTCTGACCTGCTTTTTTGTTTACCTTACATCTTGAAAAAGCTTCGCCAACAAGTGAAGTAACTTTGATTTCATCAAGTGGAGTTGGCAGAGCCTCACCATCTATACGCTCTATACTCTCGACCATGAACGAGTCGCCCACTTTGATTCCATATTTCTTTCCAGCCTTGAGTAACACAGTTCCTGCTACTCCATTATTAACGTCCTCTATCTTTGCAATCTTACATGTAAGAGGAAATGTTGTTCTGAAGTATTCGGCAATCTCATCTTCAAGAGAGTTCATTGCCATTTGTACAGCTGCCTCTGGTGACAGACACTCCTTACTACCTTTACTTTCAAGACTTGTAGTTTCAGTAGTTTCGCCAGTAGCGACATCATCCACCTTCATCTGAAATGCAACACTTGCCTTGAAAGCTCTTATAGTACCATCCATATTCTTTATACGATATATTGGTAGTTTGGTAATAGTCCCCTGCACCATCTTCTGAGCTGCTACACTTTGACCCTGTTGAGCAACATCCTTATTAGTGATAAATTCTTCACGTTTCTGCAATTCCAATTCTTCTAGAGTCTTATCACGATTAGTTCTGTCAACCACATTGAAGCGTCCACTACTTTTGAGTATTTCGACAATCTTTTCTGTAACAAGACTCACGTATGGGCTTTCTCTATCAAACTTGAATGCGGCAACTCCCACAACAGGTCGGTCATCCTTCAACTGTCGATCATACAAAAACTCATTCGTTTTTGCAAGTTCGCGTTCCTGCTCTACAGCTGAAGCATTTGCAAACCCTTCTCTACTGCGCAGTCCTTTTTCGCCACTTTGATAGTCAGTCTGCGCATACCCACAAAGGGCACACGCAGACATTATTATGCAAACAGCAATAATCCTCATAGACTACATATTTTTCGCAGCCTTAATCTTCTTAATAATCTCGTTAACAAGCTTTACCTGTGTTGCACTCTCCTCCATCAAGATTGGAGTTGCAGCATTTCCGAATTCTACTATTGCCGTGGCAGCTTTTGCGGTCTTTGCAGCCTTTGCAGCCTTCATGGGATTCTTTTCAGAAGAAGCGCTTTGTGCTATATTCTTTGCTTCTTCACCAGCACCTTTGGCTTTATCAACAGCTTCCTTAATCTTTGCGCCCTCACCAGCAACAGTTGTAGCTAGTGCGACCCAATCTGCAAGATTTGGATTTTTCTTTGTTACGTCAATGGTACCATCAGCATTCTCTTGTATATCCCGTATGTAAAGATTGCCGATTTGTTCAGTGTTAGCAATAGCAAACACAGCAGCCTCTTTTATTGCATTTCCATATCCATCAATGTTCGCATTCTTGCATGGCTTGTAATCTTTGCACAAAGCCTGCAATTTCTCTGCACGCTCTTGACTCTTTGTCAATTCATCCTTTACACTCTGTGCATTAGCAACTGTTAATGACATCAATGCAACTACTGCAATAGAAAATAACTTTTTCATAAATAAAAATAGATTTAATAAATGTTGCCTCATAACACCCCAGACTGGCATAATTTTAGTTATTATATGGTTACACTTACACACAAAAAAGGCGCAGGTGTCTGTTCTTTTGCCCATCCTGGCATCTTGGGCCTTCGCATTGCCTCGCCACACAGGATAGACAACGCAGTTAGCCCACGCCAGAACGAACTATATAAGATTGGGTATATAGAAACGCTCAACGTGACGCTTCGGTTGTCATCTGTCTGCTGTGGCTATGAAGTTGCGAAGTTCAAG
Source organism: uncultured Prevotella sp. (assembly GCA_946402275.1). GTDB lineage: Bacteria > Bacteroidota > Bacteroidia > Bacteroidales > Bacteroidaceae > Prevotella. The sequence goes on along the minus strand of CAMIVY010000033.1, from coordinate 13,988 downwards.
ATGCACAACGACAGACGTTCGAAAACGTCTTTCTCATATATAAGACCGCCCGCTTACCCCTGAGGGCTAACAAGCGATGCTGCAAATATAGACATTATTTTCGAATAAACAAAGAAAAATTGCTTTTTTCTTTAGATAAGCACAATCTCAATGCAATATTAATTGTCATGTTCACGACAATCTAAAAACAGACTCACCACACTCATCCAATAGGGGTTAATCGACTGAAAATAAATTGGTTGCAAAAATTAGACACTCACCCAGTGTACATCGACGTCTAAGGCCTGTTGGGTGAGTGTGGTGAGTGTCTTTTATAATTCTAATATGAAATCTTGAAATAGTTGAGCAAATCCTTATATTGGTCTTGGGCAGTAAGACAAGTGTCTGTTAGGAAGCCATTGATATGTCCCCACTCCCTCAGTCCTCGATAATAGAACATCTTCAATTCTTCAGTAATAATAAAGGGAACGATGCCGTTAGCCAGACACTCTTTAAACATCAGCAAGCGCCCTACTCTGCCGTTTCCATCCTGAAAAGGATGAATCTGCTCAAAACGAACATGGAAATTGAGTATATCTTCGAAAGATTTCTGGCGAACATGATTGTAATCGCTAAGCAAAACCTTTACCTGCTTGTGTACTTCATCAGGAGCGCAAGTCTCTTGACCACCAACTTCATTGGGCAATCGCTTGTAGTCGCCCACCACAAACCAATCTTTACGACTATCTGATGTTCCTGTCTTCAACATCAGATGAAGGTGCTTGATGTAATCTTCTGTTAATCGTTCTTCTGCGTGATCAATAATGTAGTCTATACAACGAAAGTGGTTAACCGTTTCAACGATATCATCCACATTAATGGCACCATCTGTTATGCCAATAGTATTGGTTTCAAAGATGTAGCGAGTCTGGTCGTGGGTCAGTTTACTTCCTTCGATATGATTGGAGTTATAGGTCAAATCAATCTGCGTACGATGATAGATACTACCTTTTAGACGGGCAGATTTCTGCTCACGAAGAGTCTTCAACAAAGACGATGTCTTGTCCTTGTTTGAACTTCGTTTAGGCAAGACTGCATCAGCAGGAATGTTCCATGTTTTTCCTGTAAGGAATGCTCCTTCTATTTTTCCCTGAGCACAATAGTTTCGAGCTGTACGCTCCGAAATCCCATATTTCTCAGCAAACTGGATAACTGAAATGTATTCCATAATCTTATCTATCGGCAAGTTTTTATTTCTATTTCTGGCACAAAGATACTATTTCTTGCCGATACCGGCAAGAAATATAGATAAAATCTTTGCACCAAGAGATAAAAGTCAGTTTCCTATCGTTATCTCAAACGGAGCGACTGGGAGTTCGTTAGTGCCATAAATGTTGGCGCGCTGAGGATCGTCTTTCCATGCGTAGCGAAGCTTCTTGGGCGATGAAACGGGCGATTTTATCGTAACCACCTTACCGTCAACAGTAGCCTCTGCATTAACGAAACGACCATCGGCACCGGCGACTTCCAGCTCGTTTGCTGAAACTGAACGGAGGGGTTGGTCGAAGGTCAGCGTGATATCCGTGCCTTGAACAGAAGAGTTGACAACCTGTGGGAATAGCTCCACCTTTTGATGATAAGCCAAACGGTCCATGCAAAGGCCTACACGCTCAGCCACTTCTTTCTTACGCAACGGATGAATATCCACGGTTTCACCAAGATCGATGATGCAAGCAAGTTCTGCAAAGGGGTCAGCTTGAGCCACCAATCGCTGGGCCTCACGCAACTGAGCCCAATTGCTGTTAACGGGTTGGGCTGGATAGACAAGAGGTTGAGGGAACCCTGTCTGCTGGCGTCCATCGTGGTTAGCCAACTGAACGATGCAGAAAGGCAAAGTAGGCTCTTTCCATAAGGTACGCCAGTTGCCCATCATCTTCTTCAGATAGTTGGCATAGGGAGCAGGATTTCCTGTGTTCGATTCACCCTGATACCACACGACACCACTGATGGCGAAAGGAGCCAAAGGATAGACAACTGCATTGTAAAGCGTGGTGGGGATATTCTGCAAAGAGACATCGCCACTGGGACAAGAAGGCATCTCTGCTCCCAGGTGCATCTTCCACTGATTGTCGAGCGGAAGAACATCCTTAGGCATGGGATTCTGTGAGAAACGGTCGTCGCCAAAGGCTATGAGATAAGGTTTCTGGGGAATGAAGTGGACGGCACCATACTTGTTGATGAAACGGATGGCTATGACATTGTCGCCCTCCTGGAGTAATCCTTCAGGAATATCATAGCGACGAGGAGGATACTGATAATAGGTATGGCCTATCTCCTTGCCATTCAGATAGGTGACGTCCTGATCGAAAAGTGTGCCCAACAGAAGGCGGGCGGGCTTTCCTGCGTGTACCTTATTTATATATATATGCTGACGAAGCCAGACACTTCCTACGCCTCGCCAAGTCCAATCGTTCTGGTTGATTACCTGCCAATCGTTGTCGTTAAATTGGGCCGTTTTGTAAGAATCATAAGGGTCACTGGCATCCAACAGCTTCTGCCATTGTTGCGAAGCCTCATTATTAGCCTGAGCTTGTGCCTTTACATAGTTATCGTTCTGGAAGAGTTTGGTCTTTTGAATCAATTGAGGATAGTCACCCTGCAAAGAATCAGCAGAAATCCAAGCTTCAATGGGTGTTCCACCCCAACTATTGACGATAATACCCTGAGGAACACCCGTCTGCTTCTGCATGCGAAGACCTAGGAAAGAACCCAAGGCAGAAAAGCCCCAAGCGTTCTCCTTTGTCAATGTCTTCCACTTGGTAGGCTGGATATCCTCACGAACTCCATGTGTATCTGTGCTATTGGGAACACGGAATAAGCGGACCTTATTGTTGTCAAAATGGTCGATTTCATCGACATATCTTGGATAGACACGCTCAATAGTGACGTCCACGTTCGACTGACCAGAACACAGCCATACATCACCCACTAAAATGTCCGTCAGTACGATATCTCCTACTATCATCGTATAGGGACCTCCCGCCTTCATCTTCGGCAGGTCAATGCGCCAACGACCATCAGCATTAGCGATAGTAGCATACTGCCGCTTCTGCCAACGGATGATGATTTTTTCACGAGGATTGGCCTTTCCCCATACAGGAACAGGTTTCCCGCGTTGAAGCACCATACCCGACTGGAACAGCTGGGGTAATTGAATATTTGCTTCCGTGGTCAGGGAACAGACGATAATAGACAGTAGCGTTAATAATAATCGTTTCATAGTTGTCTTTAATTATTTTGACGCAAAAGTAGAAAAAAAAGTGCAAATAAGCGTCAAAAATGCTATATTTATTTAGGTATGCTACAAAACAAGATAGTTTTTGTAACATGAAAAAACATCCATTTCAACAGAACATTGTAACTTTGCAGCAGGAATTAAAACCAATAACATGATGACAAATAATGAAACAACTGAAGCGAAAGGCTTCTACAAACTTTCCTGGCTGCAGCGCATAGGCTTCGGCTCTGGTGATTTGGCGCAGAACCTCATTTACCAAACCATCAGCATGTATCTGCTGTTCTTCTATACCAACATTTTCGGTCTGGATCCTGCTGATGCTGCTACGATGTTCCTCGTGGTTCGTCTGGTTGATGTGTTGTGGGACCCCTTGGTAGGTACTTATGTGGACAAGCACAACCCCAAGCTGGGTAAGTATCGCGCATATCTTGTCCTGGGTGGTATTCCTTTGACGGGTTTTGCCATTCTCTGTTTCTGGAATGCCTTTGCGCCCTCTCTGGTATATGCTTATGTGACTTATGTAGGCATGTCCATGCTTTACACATTGATTAATGTGCCTTATGGCGCCTTGAACTCTTCGCTGACTCGTGATACGGACGAGATTACCACACTGACCTCAGTTCGTATGTTCCTGGCTAATGTTGGTGGACTCTGTGTAGCCTCTGGTATTCCCCTTGTCGTTGCTGCTTTTGCTCCAAAGGATGCTCAGGGTGAAGCCATCATCAATACACCGGAAGCTGCCAGTGCCTGGTTTACCACGATGGGTATCTATGCTATCGTAGGTCTGCTGTTGCTCATCTTCTGTTTTACACAGACCCGCGAGCGTGTGGTGATGGACGAGAAAGATATGGGTGATGTGAAGGTGTCAGACCTCTGGACGGAGTTTGTACGCAACCGTCCCTTGCGCATCCTGGCCTTCTTCTTCATTACCGCCTTCGCCATGATGTCTGTCGGCAATGCTGCCGGTTCCTATTATATGACATGTAACCTGCAGGCTACCAGCGACCAGTTAGCCGTATTTATGGGTCTTGGCTCTGTTCCTGCCTTCATCTTCATGCCAATGGTTCCTGCTATTAAAAAGAAGGTGGGTAAGCGTGGTATGTTCAATATCTTCCTGACCATCGCTATTATCGGTATGGCTATTCTTTATGTGGTCAGTGTGGTTCCTTCGCTGAAGTCGCAGATGTGGATAGTCTATGTGGCTCAGTTCATCAAGTCAACAGGTGTCATCGTGGCTACGGGTTATATGTGGGCATTGGTTCCTGAGGTAATCTCCTTTGGTGAATATACCACAGGCAAGCGCATCTCGGGCATTGTCAATGCCTTGACCGGCATTTTCTTCAAGGCAGGTATGGCCTTGGGTGGTGTGGTTCCCGGACTCGTTCTTGCCTACGTTGGCTTCGATGCCAAAGTTACCACACAGACTCCGTTCGCAGAGCAGGGTATCCTCTGGCTGGTATGTGTCATTCCAGCTCTCCTGCTGGGTCTGGCTATGTTCATCATCTCAAGATATGAGTTGACTGATGAGGTGATTGACAAGATTAACATGGAAATCGAAAAACGCAATAATTAATAGCATCATGAGAATTTTAAGATTAGTAGTTTTCACATTAGGTTTTTTTGCCACAGAGACAGTTCTTGCGCAGAGCTTGCGAGAAGCTGTAGGTAAGTACTGTCTCATTGGTGCTGCAGTGAACCAGTGGCAGAGTGACGGGCAGGTGCCAAAGGCTGATGCTGTGCTACAACGCCATTTTAACTGTGCTGTGGCAGAAAACTGCATGAAACCAGAGGTGCTGGCTCCTGCCGAGGGTATTTTTGACTTCCGTGTGGCTGATAAGTTCATCAACTACTGTGAGCGTCTGAAGCTGAAAGCAACAGGTCACTGTCTGGTATGGCATTCTCAAGCTCCCGACTGGTGGTTCACCAATGGATACAATGCTTCACCTGCCCCAAAGGAGGTTGTCAAGGAACGGTTGATTAAGCATATCAAGACTGTTGTAGGCCATTTCAAGGGAAAGGTCATCGGATGGGATGTCGTCAACGAGGCTATTGAGGATGACGGTTCCTTCCGCAAGTCACCTTATTATAATCTGTTGGGCGAGGAGTTTATCGAGATAGCTTTCCGTACTGCTCATGAGGCTGATCCTGATGCAGAACTTTATTACAACGACTACTCGATGGCAAAGCCGGGAAAGCGTGAGGCGGTGTGCCGGCTAATCAAGAACCTGAAGGCTAAAGGTCTTCGTATTGACGGCGTGGGCATGCAGAGCCATAATGGACTGGATTATCCTGACCTGAAAGAGTATGAGAAATCCATCGATGCCTTTGCCGCTTGTGGGGTGAAGGTGCTGATTACGGAACTTGACGTAAATGTATTGCCAAATCCAGAGGGATTCGGTGGTGCAGCTGTGGAGCAGAACTTTGAGTTCCAGCAGAAATATAACCCATATCCCAACGGACTTTCCAAGGATAAGCAGAAAGAGTTGGACAACCGTTGGCTGGACTTGTTCAATATTTATTATAAGCACCGCTCGCAGATTGGTCGCATCACCTTGTGGGGTGTCTGCGATGGTGATTCCTGGCTTAACGGATGGCCTATTGCCGGACGTACTAACTATCCGCTGCTCTTCGACCGCAACTACGAAGAGAAGCCTATTGTCAACAAAATCATTAACATCTTCAAATAGAATCAGGTATGAAACCACGTTATCTTTTCCCAAGTGATTATATGGCTGACCCTTCAGCCAATGTGTTTAACGGCAAACTGTACATTTATCCTTCTCACGACTGGGATGCTGGTGAGTGTTTCGACGATGATGGCGGACATTTCCAGATGAAGGACTATCACGTGCTGTCATGGGATGATATTGAGAACGGTCCTGTTACTGACCACGGTGTGATTCTTGATGTGAAGGATGTGCCCTGGGCTGAGAAGCAGATGTGGGACAACGACTGTGTAGAGAAGGACGGCAAGTATTACCTCATCTTCTCTGCTAAGGCCTATGACGGTGTGTTCCGTCTGGGTGTGGCTGTTGCCGACAAACCCGAGGGACCGTTCACACCTATGGAGAAACCTATCCGCGGTTCATTCTCTATTGACCCCTGTGTGTTCAAGGATGATGACGGGCAGATTTATACATATTTCGGAGGCTTGTGGGGTGGACAGCTCCAGTGGTGGCATCCGCTACCCAACGGACAGGCTCCTGTCTATGGCAAGTATGGTGACCAGAATGGACTCATTGATCTGGGTGCAGCTCCTGACCATAAGGGCGAACTCTTTACGACCGCTGATTCTCCTGCCATTAACAGCTGCGTGGTTCGCATGAGCGACGATGTACAGCAGTTTGCAGAGGCTCCTCGTGGCGTGGTAGTGCTCGACGAGAATGGCGAACCCATGAAGGCAGGCAATCCTCATCGCTTCTTCGAGGCATCCTGGATGCACAAGTATAATGGCAAATACTATTTCTCTTACTCTACGGGAGACAGCCACCTGTTGTGCTATGCCATTGGTGACAATCCTTATGGACCGTTTACCTATAAGGGAGTGGTTCTCGATCCAGTAGTAGGATGGACTACCCACCATTCCATCGTAGAGTTCAAGGGTCAGTGGTATCTCTGCTACCACGACTGTGTTCCTTCGAATGATGTTACCCACCTGCGCTCATTGAAAGTGCAGCAGTTGTTCTACAATGAGGATGGAACAATCCAGCGGGTTATCAATGAATAATCAACAACTTTTATCCAACTATTACAAGCAGCATCGTGACGAGATAGTCAGTTTCATTGCGGTGCGAACGACGAATGTCGGGCAGGCACAGGATATGGTACAAGACATTTTCCTGCATCTGCTTGACGGACGTCGTCTCATTACTGAGCAAACCCTTCCTTCGTTGGTTTACACGCTAGCGCGTCATGCCATAGCCGACTACTATCGCCGTCGTCGTGTTTACGAGGAGTACGAGCATTATATCCAGCAGTCAGCAATAGGCATTCAGCGGTCTGAGAATAACGTAGAGTCCGTTATCTCTGCCCGTCAGTTGATGGAGCGTATGGAGCGTTCGCTGGCCCGTCTTCCCCACGCATGTTGCGACATCTATCGCCTTCACGTCTATGATGGTATGAAGGTCAGCGAGATAGCCCAACAGCTCTCTCTTCCCTACAAGCAGGTAGAGAATCGTTTGGGACAGGCTCGTAAGGTGGTACGCCAACAGCTTCGGAATTGTGTCTGAGGGAAGGCCTGCTTAAAGAATTAACGTCTGTATGTGGTCTGGGGCAAACACGCTCTGGGCCACATCTTGTATTTGGGCGGCAGTGATGGCATCGATTTGAGCCAGGACGGTGTCAATGTCACGCTCTTTCCCGTTATGCAGGAAGTTCTTGGCAAAATCGAGAGCATACTGTTCACGATTGTCACAGGCTATGGTGAGCTGCCCCTTCAGCTGGCGTTTGGCGGCACTCAACTGTCGCTCAGAAAGTGGATGCTGCATCATACGGTCTAATTCGTGGCGCACTAACCTGACACACCGTTTCACGTCATGATGGTCGCAACCGAAATAAACCGACCAGCAACCCGTATCGCTATAGCTGGCCATCGAACTCTCAACAGTATAAACCAATCCGTACTTCTCACGTAGCGATAAGTTCAGACGGGCATTCATGCCGGGACCTCCCAGCATGTTGTTCAGGAGATAGAGGGGCATGCGTCGTGGGTCGTTAAAGCTGAATGTTCGGCTTCCCAACATTACATGGGCCTGATGGTGAGGCTCGGTGGTGAGTGGAGTGGGGGAAGCAGTCTGAGGTTTTTCCAGGATAGCAACTTCTTGCCTAGCCTCTTGCATTCCCGTTTTCGTCTCCAGCATTTTCACCATTCTGTCGAAGTCTATGTCGCCGTATGCAAAGAAGATGCTATTGTCAGGACGGTAGAATTTGTTGGTGAAACGACGGGCATGTGCCGAGGTAAACCCTTGTACGCGTTCGCGTGTACCTAATATATTATGTCCCAGGGGGTGTCCGTTGAAGAGCATGTTCTCGAATTCATCGTATATCAGTTCAGCGGGGGAGTCGTTATAGCTCTCTATCTCATCGCAAATCACATCCACCTCGTGGGCAACCTCCTGCTCGGGATATTCGCTGTTGAAAACAATATCCGTCAACAGGTCGATGGCTTTATTTAGGTGCTCTTTCAGAATGGCGGCATAGAAAATGGTGTCTTCCTTATTCGTAAACGCATTCAGGTCGCCGCCCACACTTTCCAGACAGTTCAGTATTTGGATGGCAGAACGTTGCTTGGTGCCTTTGAAGGTGACGTGCTCGCAGAAATGGGCAACACCCTCTTCTCCTGCTGTCTCCTGACGGGCTCCAGCGTTGATGCCGATGCCACAATAGACCACAGGTGATGTGGAGGGAAGATGGATGACGCGCAGTCCGTTGCAGAGTGTCGTTGTGTTATATTTCGTCATAATTGCATGCAAAGTTAGTGCATTTTTAAAAAATAGTTGTAACTTTGCAGGAAAATTATGTAGATTATGCGAAAAGTTATAGGAATAGGTGAAACGGTGCTGGACATTATTTTCCGCGATAACCAGCCCTTACATGCACTCCCTGGAGGCAGCACCTTCAATGCTATTATATCACTGGCCCGTTCGGGCATACAAACCAGCTTCATCAGCGAAACGGGCAACGACCGTGTGGGACGGAACATCATCCAGTTCCTTCGTGACAATGGCTGCAATGCCGATAGTGTGAATGTCTATCCTGACTCCAAGTCGCCGGTGTCGCTGGCATTCCTCAACGACAAGAACGATGCCGATTATATTTTCTATAAAGACCACCCTAAGGACCGTCTCGACTTTACTTATCCTGACGTGAAACCTGACGATTTGGTCCTGTTCGGCTCCTATTATGCCTTGAACCCTGTCATCCGTCCTCAGGTAAAAGGGTTTCTCGAGTATGCCCACCAGCGTGGAGCCATTCTCTATTATGATGTTAACTTCCGCGCCTCTCATCAGCATGAGGTTATCAAGCTGACGTCCAACCTGCTGGAGAACTTTGAGATGGCCGATATCGTAAGAGGGTCGAAAGAAGACTTTCAGATACTCTTCAAGAAGGATAATCCTGATGTGGTTTATCGCACGCAGATATCCTTCTATACCAAGAAGTTTATCTATACGCAGGCAGGCGATCCTATTGAGTTGCGTGGCGACAATGGGTTTAGTAAGCAATATCCCATAACGCCTATTCAGACGGTAAGCACGGTGGGTGCCGGCGATAATTTCAATGCCGGATTCCTCTATGGTCTGATTGCCAATGGCATCACACGCGGACACATAGAGCAAGGACTCTCGGAAACACAGTGGGATGCACTTATACATAGCGGACAGCAGTTCTCCGCTGAGGTGTGTACTAGTATTTATAACTATGTATCGCCTGAGTTTGGTGCCGCACGAAAGAAAGACTTAGAGAAATAGTAATTATCCAAAAAACTTAGAACAATATGCAAAAGATTACCGAAAACATTTACTATGTTGGTGTTAACGACCGTAATAAGTCGTTATTCGAAGGTTTGTGGCCGTTGCCCTATGGTGTTTCCTACAACTCCTACCTCATCGATGACGAGAAGGTGTGTCTGATAGATACCGTAGAGGTCGATTTCTTCACCCAGTACATTGAACATATCCAGGAGGTCATTGGCAACCGCAAGGTTGACTACCTCGTTATCAACCACATGGAGCCCGACCACAGCGGTTCCATCGCACTCATCAAGAAATACTATCCTGAGATTCAGATTATCGGCAACAAGAAGACTTTCCAGATGATGGAGGGATTCTACGGCATTGCCGAGGGTACGCTGGAGGTCAAGAATGGCGATACCGTCGAACTGGGAAAACAGACGCTGAACTTCGTACTCACCCCGATGGTTCACTGGCCTGAAACGATGGTGACCCTCTGTGGCACAACCCTCTTCTCTGGTGATGCCTTCGGTTGCTTTGGCGCCCTGAATGGTGGTGTGATAGACGCACAGATTAATTGCGACTCCTTTTGGTTGGAGATGGAACGTTACTACTCCAACATTGTGGGTAAATATGGGACTCCCGTGCAGAATGCCCTGAAAAAGCTGGCCGATGTGAAGCTCGACTATATCTGTGCCACCCACGGTCCCGTTTGGCACGAGCACATCAATAAGGTGATAGCCATCTACGACCGTCTGAGCAAGTACGAGACTGAGCCCGGACTCGTTATCTGCTACGGTACTATGTACGGCAATACAGAGCGTGCGGCAGAGGTCATTGCACGTGCCGCCTCTGAGGCTGGTGTGAAGAACATCGTCGTCTATAATGTCTCCAAGACCCATCACTCTTACATCATTCGCGACGTTTTCCGCTATAAGGGACTCATAGTCGGAGCACCCACCTATAACACCGCACTCTATCACGAAATGGACGTATTGCTCTCTGAATTGGCTGGCAAGGACATCAAGAATCACCTCATGGGATGGTTTGGCTCCTACGGATGGGCTTCCAAAGCCGTCAGTGAGATAGCCAGATGGAACGAAGAGAGGCTGCATTTTGAACAGGTAGGCGAGCCCGTGGAAATCAAGCAGAGCCTCACCGCTGAAACCAAAGCCCAGTGCGAAGCCCTGGGGCGTGCAATGGCTGAGCGCCTGAAGGAACTTAAATAGAGTGCTCACAGAATTTCTGTAAAAAGTTTCCGTGTTCGCACGGTGTTTGAAAAAGATAATCAGCAACCTCCGATTCTTCGTAAGTTGCTGATTTTTCTCGATTATCGGAATATGCTGCCACCCTGCTGCCACCAAAAATGTGCCTAAATACAGGCGTTTCAGGAGATTGGTGGCAGGGTGGCAGCAAAATTTAAAAATTTAAAATTTATAATCATTTCAAAGCACTCCACTCCATACACAACAGACTAGGTGGAAATTAAGCATAACTTATATACTTTTCCATCGCAAACAATATACTTATAGAGCATAAGTCATATACTTATCCCGAGCGTATCAACTATAACATCTTAGGTATTACTTTCGGAGTAACAAAAATTACTTTTGGAGTATTTATATTTCTATTCGGAGTAATATCATTCCACCTCGCAGAATCATTTAATTGTTATGGACTATGACATTCTTCAATCAGTTTCACAAGGAAGTGACAGAGCGCAAGATGCGGAAAACAGCCGAATTGAAGCAATCGCCGATGAACTCTGTCGATGCTGCAAACTATATGAAATGTAACTTGGAGATGGCCAACCACATGTAGGCCCATTGAAATCGGGCAACTTGCCTTCATCCACGTATGCAAAGAGTGCCTTGATGAGTTTGCCAGCCACGTTCTAAAGGGAGAAGGCTATAACCAGCCTTGGGTATATCAGAATATGTGCTGTAAAAGGTATTCCCAGAGAATTTCAAGAGTTCTCTCCCCTCTATCGAGGATATTGAAAACGAATTGAAGGAGAAGTAGTTATGATGGGTTTTATAGAGGTAAAAGTGGGCAACTCGTATGCCCGTAATCATAGCAAGGAAGGAAGCCAGTTTACAGTACGCATAAGCCGTCCACTTACTGCCTCAGAAGCAGGGAGTAACACATATTTGGCAGTAAGTAACGAGAAAAAAGCAGTAAGTAAGCAGGAGTTTGTAACCATTTAATAGAAGAGGATGTAAGTGATATGGAAGCATATGATTTTCTCCATGAGTGAGTGAAACCTATCGTCAAGGACGACTATCAGGATTTCAGCTCAAAGAAGGTCGAGGGTTATTCTCTCTTTGTCAGATAGACAAAATCAAAGCCAGGAAGATAGGTTTCTTCGATGATCCTAAAGAAGTCAAAAAGAATCGTGACGCAGACATCAAGTCCGTGATGACCGACATGCAGACTATCCTCCGCTGTTTTGCTTCCGTTCACAAAGACGAGTTGACACGCAGAAGTCGCGCTATCGTCAAGCAGGAAATGCGCCAGAATGCCATAGCCATCAAGAAGATACACCAGTACGATGAGATGACAAAACGGGGCATTACCATAGATTCCTACGAGAAAGCCAAAGCAAAAGCCGACAACTACGACAACATATCCAACGTACTGGGAACTGTCTGGCCCGGCCTTTGGAATGCTATTAAGGCCATCATCAATCCCTGACTCGACAAATACGTCATGAATGATAGGGAGAAAGAAATAGTGAGGAAGGCACTCGGCGACAAGCCCAAGGAGCGGCTGACCAATGCAGGATGGATGTTGAAAGCTGTTAATGCGATACGCGACATTGCTGTTGGAACCAAGGCTGAGGTCTATCAGATAGGAGCCGATTCTGCCATAAACTATCTAATGAAGATGGGCTTGAATCTGGCTGAAGGGGTGGCGGAGAAAGTAGCAGAGGTTACAGCCACCACAGCCAGCCTGTTCATTGGCTGTGTTGATGCTGCCACAACTATCTCTGAATCCTGTGGTGGAGGAGGGTGTAGCAATAATGATCTGCCCCATCGCAAAGATGATGAAGATGATTTAGCTTTCGTCCGCCGTTGCCATCAGACAGCAAAGGCAATGGTTCTTGGCAGTTATAAACGAGGCTATCACAGATAGCCAGAATAATAATCTTTCAGTAAATAGTGGAATATTACAGTTGAGTCGGGAAGGAAGATTTCATGGAATCCGTACTGAATACCGAGGACATTCGGAAACAGCGATGTACCTTTGCATCGTCAAAAAGGAAGACTCAGACGGCTACGGAAGCAGAGGCACAGGCACAGCAATCCGGTATTGGGGATTTCCCCCACTCAACTTTAGGGAAACGCTCCATCTAAATAGGAATAATCTTTTTGAAACCCCACGGAATCGCCCTATCTTTGCACTGTGATTAAGAAACAAATGTCTAACATTTAAAGAACAGGAGATTTGAATATGAAGATGATTAATAAGGTGATTGCAGCCGCCATGATGATGGCTATCACATTTGCAATGCCAGCAATGGCAGGTAATAAGAAGTATGGCAACAACAAGAAGGCCACAGTTATTGTAGTGACGAACAATAAGAAAACAACGCACTTTGATAAGGTTGACAAGAGGGCTTCTCACTTTGATGCCCACAGACATGCCTATCGTCCTGATGTGAAAACCTGCACCTTCACAGTAAGCCGCCATGACTCTCACAGGAAGGTTGTAGCAAAGGCTGAACACATGAAGGGTGTAATGAACACGAAGTGGAATCCACGTACTCGTGAACTGACAGTCATTTACGATGCAAAAGTAACATCAGCCCGTCATATCATGCACTCAGTGGCATAACTGTTTGCCATACCATATATATCCAAGAAGTCCCGGCTTGCAAATGCAGGTCGGGGCTTTGATCTTGTGTCTAGTGGCATCTGCTTACGAGACCTCAATGGCCTTGGTGACTTTCTCCTTCGGTTCAGTCTTCGGCATGGTGATGGTCAGGATGCCGTCCTCGACCTTAGCAGAAATCTGGTCTTTCACCACATCGTCTGGCAGCACGTAGTTCTGCTCGTAGTTAGAGTAGCTGAACTCACGGCGCAGATAGTGATGGTGCTTGTCCTCATGCTTGTGTTCCTGTTTGTTCTCAATGGCGATGGTGAGGTTGCCCTCGTCATTGATGCCTACGCGGCAATATTCTTTCTTGATGCCTGGAGCTGCAAGTTCCATCGTGTAGGCCTTCTCACTCTCCTTGACATTGACTGCGGGTGCTGTACTGT
>CAMIVY010000032.1 GCA_946402275.1 uncultured Prevotella sp. | reverse complement strand
AGCGCACTACGTTCGGGACGTAGGGGTCGGGCGTTCGAGTCGCCTCATCCCGACCTTATAAAATCGCTAAAACGTTGATAATCAGCGGATTAGCGATTTTTATTTTAGAATTTTCCCGCGATTTTCCCGTGATAATTCAAGATATACCATTCAGGGAAGGTGCTGACACACCTCCAGATGCCCATCAAGGCGATGTCCGTTCAGGGTGCCAGAAGTCCCCAAGTAAGCCTGTCTTAACGTAACAAGCCTATGTGCTATGGCTATGCTGTTACCTCACACTACGTCGAGGGATGCCAGAAACCTGGCACCGCACGGCGTTTTTCACCGGCATGCTGCTGGTAAAAACCATGTGGCCACCATCATATCCATATACCCCATGGACGGCACTACTAACAGGTTTTCTCGAGTACTTCTCACACGCTGCCCTTTTGGCCATCACTCATAATGGGCATCTGACGCATCGGTACAGATGCTGTTTCCCTTCTACTACCCTCGCACAGCTCGATATACTCTTCTTAGGTCCTGTCCAGGTATAACGCCAGTGGCGACCTTCTACGGCTGCAGGAGAATATGCGGCATTGGGCTTTCTCCGGAGGGTGGTGAAAACCTTTAGAGACACTGAGTATCACCGGTGAGAATGAATGATGCCTGACTTGATCAGGAGAGTATGGTCATACATACCTGCTCATGCCGCAAACGGCTGACCGCCACAGAGGGCGAGTACTCAGCTGTTTGCAGCACCGTCACACAATATTCGTTCTCCCTATTCGGTAATACACAGCTTACTCTAAGTCACCACGCTCCTGTTCCAGCCCTTGGCAATGCTGCATGTTCTCCCTTGCCAGGCCCACCACAATGACTGTTACATCAGTTCTGGACGATGAAGGATGCTTCGCCAACAAGAACATTTATGTTTTTGTTGTTTCCTTACATATAATTACTATATGTCATCTACTTACTCTCGGTACAGATGTATTGTTGGTCACCGTCCGCTCTTGGTACTGGCCCCATGTACGGCTGCTGCTCATTCCCGGCAGCTCAGCGAGCTTGGGGAACCATCATCTGCTGTACGTGTTGCCAGTTTGGTCGCCGCCATTGGCTAACAGAACACCTGTTGGGTCGCCATCTGATGACATTATAATGGTATTATTTGTTACTTTAGTTATTTTAGCTTGTTTTGTATTTCTTATTTTTTTAGCTAACTTTACTAATATTACAAATAATACTCATTTTGCAAGTTGGAATAACATTGCAAATCAATGAACCCGATTATCAGCTCCGGTAGCCTGTCGCTTTGGTAAGGCCCCGCCCTTTTGTAGTCCTTTCTTCTTTTTCTCTTCTGATGTCTGCCTTGCAGACGATGGTGTTCCTCACCTTTGTCATTCTTCTTGCTTCTGGCTCTTTTATCCTTTTGTCATCTTGTGACCTTTTTCTTTTTCATGTCCAGCGCCGTCAGGCTTTGTGTCATTTCCTGATAGCGGACTGCGGTCATTCTTCTGGATGTCGTTGCTTTATCCTCCTTATCCAACTTGGTACATGATGGTGGAAAACCACCAAAGGCGTTGCCTGTTGTCCTGACATTGCCCATGCTTCTGCTTTCGACCAATCACTTATTGCCGTTATGGGTTGCCTCTTTCCTTTTCATGGCGGGTGTCGCTTTATTTTTCCTTTGCAAAGTTAGCGCAAGCGGTGTCCGGCAAGTACTGGTCACCATGGTTCCCGATTCCTTCAGAAATTTGTCGGCAGCCTTCCGCATTTTCTTAACGCCAACAAAGTGGCTAAAGAAAATGCGGTATTCCATCAAATTTCCTTGTAATTCCTTGGCCTTATGAACACCTTCCCTCTTGCCTGCTGTTCTATGCACGTAAAAATTGAAAGTTTCACCCTTTAAAATTAAAGTATTATGGCAACTAACAACAATTTCACAGTGATTGGTTTCGTAGCAGTAGACGCTAACGTAGTAAAGAACAACAACGGCAGTGCTTTCGCACGATTCCCACTCGCCATCCGCACCACGAAGAAGGATAAGGACGGCAACGAGAAGAAGATCTCAGCCCTGCAGGACATCGAGGTTGGCACCAAGGCCGACAGCCCCAAGCTGGAACTGCTGAAGAAAGGCACCCTTGTCAAGGTGACCGGTTACTTCGAGCCTCGCAGCTACACTGGCAAGGACGAGAAGGAACACTTCGCTATTTCCTGGAAGGCTACAGCCATCGAGAAGGTGGAGAAGAAAGAAGAGACTCAGGAGGCGTAAGGCCTCCTTCCTATTACCTACAGCTGGAGTCTGGCAAATGTCAGGTTCCAGTTTTTTTTGTGGCTATTGAATGGGGCGTTTCCACCAGAAGGAACCTGGAACTATCGCCTAAGAACCACAGTAAACTGTGCAAGCCGCTACGCGGTGATACAAATCTTTTCTGGCTTACCTTCGTCCTGTCCATGTGTTATTTTCACCTCATAGGTTCATATCGCTTTCTGATGAGCCGTTTTCCCTTGCAAAGGTAGTGCAGACCGGGGCCACACCAATAAACAAGCTACGTTCTGGGAAAAATTATCATGGCAGCCTTCCGCAGATTGCAAACAATCTGGGTATTCCATGAAATTTCTCGCAGAATTTCTTGGCTTAGTCCCCTTGTTGTCTGCTACTTTGATACCAGCAAGGAAAAAGACTCAAAGCGATACGAAGTCGATGACGACTGAAAATTTTGAAACACACGGCTGACTCAGGTAAGAAAAGATTTAAGGAAGAAAGATCTAAAACTCCTCTCAGCCGATAATTCAAAACAACAGCGTCACAAACAATATTCACCAAAACCGATGCCGACGGGATAGAAACAGGCAGAAAAAGTATGGCAAAAATAAAGATTTTCTCCGTAAGTATTAATCCTGAAAGTTACGATGTCAGGAGTATTGCCAATATGACGTATGACGAGGCAAAACAATTCTTTGAACATGATGACACAAACTGTTGCTGTTGTTGTCGGAATATTGAGGTTGACCAGACCAAGGAACACGAAATTACTTTTCATGCCGACGGCGTACGTAATGGCGATGGCAGTGACACCATGTTTAACTGGTTGAAAGTTGTGAATGAATAAACAGGTAACGGGAGCCTAACCAACTCCCACTAAATACAAAAAGCATGGAACATCTGACTGATTTTGAACTTATCCTTGTTGGCGCATCGACCGCCACCTTCTGTTTCGGCTTCAATGCCTTCATCAAGAATATCTACCTTCGGAACTTCAAAACTCACAAGTCATGATAACCAATTATGGACAGGAAAGATCTGTTGGCGAGGTCTGGATTGACTCGATCGACGGGGCAAAGGTTATCACCGTTGCCGGTGATGGGTGCAAGGACTGTGCCTTTGCCACCCTTGCCGGTGGTGCTTGCTCAGGTGCCGTTTACGATCGACACCCTTGCTGTGCTGCTGACCGCAAGGATGGACGGGAAGTGTACTTCAAACTAATCCACTACGTGCCGGAAGCCAAGGCGCCAGCTCTGAGGATGGCCACCTTTGGCTCGGTACCATTCAAACCATTGATGATATGAACAGGACGATGAACATTGTATTACTTTGGGTGACCAGTGTCGCATTGCTGGCTGACCTTGTTTTCATCGGGTATCTCATGATGCCATGATTGAAGGATGGGCGCAGTCCGCTATGCTTGAAACCGCTTGAAGCAAGACAGCACGCATGAAGTACGAGCCTGCGAGCACTCATGCAATGCGCACTCGCAGTCTCTTGTCATTGCTAACCTGCAGTGTTATGCTCCTTAACATGATTACTAATCATTTTCAGGATATAGCGCAGAGGGCTGTTTATGCCCGTACCTTGACTCGCTCTGACCATCTCATCGTAGAAAGCTTCGAAGTCGTCAAATTTGCAGATGGCTTTGATATCTTCTTTCTTGTCTTCGATAGCCTGCTCGTCCTCTTCACTGTTGGCACTTATGCTAACCAGGAAGTTCTTCAGCCGTGCATAGTTCTTGCTTTCTCGGGACGGCACAGTAAAAGCCGGTCCCTCTGCGAGGGCTTTGAGAGCGCTTTCCGGAATCGTATTGAAGCGACGGCAGAACTCTTCGTACTTTGCACGGTACTCTGCCGTCAGGGATATGTCCTTGCATTGTTCTGTCCACTCATCGTACTCATCCATGATCATATTGTCTTCAGCGAGCTGAGATCTTATATTACCAGTATCAGCGTCGCCAAAACTGAATGGAAACAACATTAAGTCTGCTGCATGTTCCTCGATCGGTGGCAGCTTTCTTTTTCTCTTCGGCGCAGACTTCTCTTCATCATCAGACTTGGTACGCCTGGGGGACTTGGTAGCTGATGCCACTCTCACGTTAACCTCCTTCATGATCTTGCTCATGTTGAAGGATTCCCAGAAGGTGTAAGGTGCTTCCATGAGTGCTTCAGCTACAACCTCTGGCTTAATGTGGTCGTAATACTTCTGAAGTATCTCTGCTCGACGTTTCTTATTAGTGTCATAATCAGCATCCAAAAACATGGACTTCTCTTCAAGCTCTGGCAGCCTCTTTTCAAGACTCTCTTTCTCGCCCTCGCCCGCATACTTAGAATTGCTTCCCAGAGATAAGCGTACGTCCTTTAGCTCAGCTATCACGTCCTCAATTTCCTTGCGATTCCTGGATCGCTCTTCTTCGAGACGGGTAAGTTCATCACGCTCTTCCTGTGGCATACGGTCGATGACCTCATGCAACATGGCAGTGAGAATGGTATTGTTGCAGCGAGGCAGCTTCCGGAGCTTACTTTTCTGCTCCTCTATCTTCGCGTTAACTTCGTCTACTCGCTGTTGCTGCTCAGGGGTCAGTTCTTGACCAGACTTCTGTAATTCCAGCTCAGCAGAAATCGACTTGCGCAAGCGTGCTATCTCATCGTTATATGGCTTGGTGATGATGGCATTCACGGCATCGGTAATGTAAACAGGTTTGTTGCTTCTCAACATACCAGAACGAACACTTGAAAGTCTGCGCCTCCATCTTGCGATCAGCGTGTTACACTGAACACTATAGATGTCACCACCGGGAACGTTTAGACGGACACGCGGAACGAAGCGGTCTACACGATGCAGGAAATCGTTCAGATCATTAACCAAAAGTCTATCAACTTCGCTCACTAAACCCTCACCGGCAGAAAGTCGATAAACAACTTTCTCCGGGGTCGAACCTACCAGGTTCTCCCACATAATGCTGGCATGTTCGTAAACAGCAGCATCTACACTTAGCTTAACTATACTTGCCATACCTTATTATAATTATAAAAATTAGTATTGCACAAAGGTACGCCCTCCTTTCAGGAACACCAAGAATTTTTGATTCTTCGTCTTGATTTAACGCATTTAGGATTTTTCGGGTCTTAAATATGTTAAATCAAGAGAAAACTTTGAGCAGTTTTGTTAGCCACCAGATTACTTCGTAATTTCGCTGGCAGAAGACAGAAACTGACAAGCAGTGTCTAAACGCGCAACGCGAACAAGACTTGGTTTCGGGGCCCTCCCCAAAACGTCTTGATTCCACTATAGCCGACACGGCAAGTGGAATGGAAAGTACTCGCAGGCTCGCACCTTTATAATGTAGAACCAAACAGTAAGTAATATGGCAGAACATCGTATAAACATTCGCACGAAACAACGTTTTAAGGAGTCTGAAAGCGACATTTCAGACGACAGACGGCGACCACATAAAGTGTACTTTACCGATGACGAATGGAAAGTTATCGTCGGTAAAGCTGACTGGGTAAACCGAGCACCTTCGGTGTATCTTCGTGAGGTTGGATTAGGTTATAAACCGATAGTTCCTGACCCAGAATTTCGACACCAGTTGATGCGTATTGGCGACGACATAAGGAAGCTTTTCGCGTTTCTTAAAGGCATGAATTTGACACAGGAAGACCGCTATCAAACGATGTGTGAAATTGGCTTCTTAAAACGCTGGACTGAGGGTGTATCAAAGATATTGGATTTCCTGGATAAATGGATTAAAAGAGTATAAATTATGATAGCACAGGCGAGAAGTATTGCACACGGAAAAGCATATTCTGAATATGCTGAACGGAAAGAGAAAGCGGTGTTTGTAGGTGCAGATAACATGATTACAAACACAGATATTATATTCGATAATCCGGACTTTATCAATGAACTTTGGAACGAGTTTAAGGAAGCCGGACTGGACTATGTTAGGAAAGGTAAGGACGTCACTCGCGACACTATTGTCATCGAGTTTTCACCGTCCACAAACGAGTCGGAAGGATGGACTCGTGAGCAGTGGTACGCTCACGCTAAAGAGTTGCTTGAAGAGATGGATAAACGTCACTTACAGGCTCCGATATGGGACGCTAAGAAGAAGCGTTACAAGCGTAATAAAGACGGCAGTCTGACCATGAGGGACACCCCTCAGACGAAGCTGGCGAAGAGTAAATGGATGGCATATCTTCATAAGGATTCGGAGTCCGGCATCTGGCATTTACACATTATTATTTCGCGCTATAACATGGACAATGAGTTGAACTGCGACGATGAAATCGCTAAGCGAGCGGCACAGGCAGCGGAAGAATTAAACAAGAAATATGGCTACCGTTCGGCAGAGGATATCCACGATGAGCATGCAGCAGAAATACGGCAGATCATTGATGATATACTGTTTGATATGGAGGGTGAAGATATCGATGTTAAGGAGTTCCAAGAGAGGATGAAAGCGGTAACTTTCGTGGACTATAAGGGCAATGTTCAGAACTACGATATGCAGTACCATACCGACGATAAAGGGAAAGTGACGGGCTGGTCTGTCAGACGTGGAAACAGTACCTATACTGGTACGGAACTGGGATTCCAACTGCACATTAATCCGAACGCTCATCAGAAGCAATTCTACAAGGATGCCGTCTATGATACACTCCGACAAATGAATGATAAGACTTTCTCCTGGGATAGATTTATTGATCTGATGGAGCGTAACCATGGATGTCAGATTGACGTGAAACGCGATTCCAAGGGGGATGTAGTTAACTACTTTATTTCGCGTGGCGAGAACAGACCGATGCCAGCTTCTCAGATAGGCGCTAACATAACAGCAAAGAAGATTGTCGGTGAATGGCAAAAGGAACAGAACAAGCTTCAGGGACATCAATCTGACACCACTCAGGATGATGAGAAGAAAGTAAGAAGATGGTCGAAAGAGTGGCAGAAAATGGAACAGGAAAAGCGGGAAAAGCAGGAGGCTCAGCGGATAAAGAAACTTGATGAGCTGGCAAAATCCTATAAAAATGACGGCAGAAGTATGGATCCTACCGCTACTGAGAAAGAACGACAGGAGGCTATCAGAGATGCCAGGAAAGCACTGTCCGATTATGCCAAAAATAAAATAATGTACGTGGATATGAAGGAGGCTATTATCAATGGTGCTGCAGCTAAGGCTGTTGAAAATGGCAACTCTCCATTTATAAATGTAAATCTTCAGGGGGCTGTTCAGGAACTGATGGAGGGTCTGAGTATGACCGGTGGCCAGATATCGAGTGTGATGACAACCGTCGGTGACTCCTTGGTTGGAATGATAATACCGCCTGATATGCCCGTCAGTGCAGGGCCAGGCAGTAATACCGATCTTCCAAAACAGAAGGATGACTGGTGGAATGCCTGGAAGAATGCCTTCGGTATGAAATTAAAGAAGAGTAGTTTCCATAGATAAAAATTCTAAGTATATGAATAGGAATAATAAATATGGGCCTCAGAGCTTTGAGGGAATGGAACTGTCAAAGGAGGATAATCATCCTGTGGCACCATCCCAGTATGATGGTTACGAGGATCTTTTGCTCACTAAGAAAATCGTAGATGCCAAGAAGGAGCTGACAGAACTGTCTACTGAACTGGCAGACAAACTGAAAGCAGTCAGTGAAAAGTGTGAAAGTCAGATCCATACTCTGGAAGAAGTACATTTTAAACAGGAGCAGGTAAAAGAAAAGATGTGGCAAGCCGGCGATATTGTTGATGACATGCTCGAGGATATAAAAAAATACAAAGACAAAGGTCTTGAATTATCCGACAACGCCCAGAAACAATTCCAGGCTTTCATCATCAAACTTACCGGCAGCATTCATGAAACGCTAACAAACGAAGCAGATCTCTTTAATAAGGGATTAAATGATATTGTCACTCAACAGCAAGACACTCTCGATAAATTGAAGGATGATTTAAAAAAGAACTACGATGACGAGATTAAAGAACTGAGTAATAACTATGCACAGCTGACCGCTAAAACTGAAAGGCTTAGCGATAGGATTCTCATCCCAAGGAAGGATTTCTGGGCCTTGATGTTGCTTTCTTCAGTCATCATTTTAGGTGGGTTCCTGAGCTGGGTGAAATTCTGGAGGGTACCAGGGAATGATGTAACAATGAACTGGATGGTAGCTGCAGCCATAATGGAGTTTATATATGGCATATCAACTGGATTGAACTCCCTGATATATCGGGAGGAAAACAAAGGTGAGAGCACAAAGAAGGATGCTAATAAAGAAGAAATAAAGCTTTATAGTATGTCATTGTCTCAGGCCCTTTACTTCATGTTGTTGACATTGGCGGCAGGTATATATTTGGTGTGGTACGTTTTAGATTGCTATGCCAGCCCGGCATGGATGAAATACCTGCTACCTGTGGCATTGGCCTTAAACTTTATATGGATGATCCTAAATGGTATATTGGCTCGAATATTCAGCAGTGAAAAGTAGTACTCCCTTTGCAGCTATGGCCAAGAGCATGAAGTACGAGCCTGCGAGCACTCATGCGGATGTGCAGTGACAGTTGTAAACAAAGTAAATTTGATAATACCCTATGGCAATGGCTATCTGGAGAAAGGATGAAGTGATGTACACCGCATTGATGGATCTGATGCGGAAGTACCTCATGCACGACCACACCCCCAGCATCGAGCAGCAGCTTAGGCAACAGTTCAATGAGTACTTCGCCTGGCACGAAGAACATTGGGAGCGTGGCCACATCGAGAGCTTTGGCGGGCCTACAGGTAGCCAGCAGAACCGTTACATCCTCGCTGGTAAACTCGCCTTGTCTGCCCCAAGGTTACTGCCTGGTGATTCAGGATGGATGCGCCCTGGCAGGTTGGCATCCCTCATCATCTATCTGAAAGATATCGCTTTCGATAGAGAACTGACCTTCAGAACAGGTGCCAGCGTGTTCTACTGATGTTGTAAAGAAATCTGCCAAAATAGGCATTTTGCCAATGCCGGACGGGAAAACGACCCTCAAAAATGGCCTCTGACGGCATTTCTCAACGTTGCCGATATAGTTATATCCCCGTTTTCTGGGCGAAATAAAAATATCTTACATCCATGAAAGGCGTAAGGACGGGCGCAGTCCGCTATCAACCTCCCATTCAAACTGCATTTTTTTCGGTAAATGTTTGGTAATCTGAGTTTTTCTTTGTACCTTTGCACTAAGACAAACGAGTTGAAGTGTAAAAGGCCGCAATAGTGGCGTAATGTGAGGCACCTTCTCGCTGTGGCGCTCGGACAGTAGCATGGTAACTGGCTACACGCTTTGACGGTTAAAGTCCGGCCAAATTCAGATACATTCTGAAGGGGTAGGTCACAGAACATCCATAGATGATATGGGTGTTCTGTGGCTTTTTTTGTGTATATACGCTTGTGAGGGTCGCGACTCACTGCTGAAGATAAAACAACAACAAGAATGCCATCCCGGATCACGTGGAACGCGACGCCACGCCCGGGGTGGCTTTAATGACTAACAACAAACAATTATGAAAAAGTCTATTAAAGAGAGAGTGATGATGCTGGCCATGATGGCAGCAATGTGTGTAACATTCACAGCCTGTGGCGGTGACAGTGATGATGACGGGACACCCCAGGTGCCTACAGGACCGACAGGCAGTACCGAGTATGTGGATCCTTGCCTGGACTTCGGCAGCTCACAGAGCCATGTCAAGGAATACATGTCCGGCTTTAACTGGGAGCTGAACGAGAACAGTAATGAGTACACCTTGCTCTATACCAATCAGACTGCAACGGTAGTCATCAACTACATGTTCATCGGCAGCGATAAAGGTCTGGGCATGGTAGGAGTTACCTATACTGGTGGTGGTGACACCAAGGCACTGGGCTTTAAGGCTGAGATCGAGAAGCGCTATGGCATCACGATGAAGAAGGTGACGAACTCAGAAGACGGTACCGAGTATATCTACGAGGGACTGGCCACCATCGGCGGCAAGCAGGTTGAAATCATGATGAATTGTTATAGGCAAGGCATCAATATCATCTATGCACTCCCAGATTGACAAGGCTATGAAGAAGGACAACAAGAATACTCCAGACATCGAGTACGATGATGAGTACCTGCAACACCTGGACGAACATCTGCAGCAGGAAGAACTGTCACACACAGAATATTTAGACTGATGGACGCAAACTATTATACTACCTACCTGAAGGCATACCTTACCGATGCCGGTGATGCCAGAAAGGATGATGAAGACTTCATCATTGCCAGGGCCGATGCCGCATCTGAAGAGTATGAGGTGCAGCGCCGTGCCGGTGCTCCACCAGCCTGTGCCCAGGAAATGGCCATGACAGTCCTGATGGAAGGGCTTGAATAGCGATCTTTGAAAATCTGAGATATAGCCTGGCATGCGGCACTTGAGCCATGGGAGAAGCGGGAGGCGGTTACGGCGGCCTCATGTTGACCGGCCCATGAGCTTTGGGAGTGCGGGGATAGGTTACGACCTGTCATGAGACCATCCCATGAGCGTTGCGGTGCCAGGATCCTATTGGAGGGTTGCGCCAGAGCGTCAAGGGCGTAAGGAGTGGGGCAAGTACGTACATCACTCACTGAGAGGCCCCTCCATCTACTGGAGAGTGCGGAATAGGTATTCACGGGTGCATTTGCACGTCTGCGAGGGTCTGAGGAATAATCTTCCGATAACGACTTGAAAAACGGCTCTCCATTCTTCTTACTGCTGTAGGTCTCCTACACCAGTATGCGCCGGGTGGGCATAAGGTGGTAAGGTGCGTCCCCCACTGTAGTAAAGCCCATCGGGAGGTTCGTAGGGGTGCCCCCTGCGGCCTCCCATTTGCCGAGCGGCTGGTTATGACCAGTATTAGAACGTTATCGGCGAGCTGCTGTTGCTGATGCTCTGGCGATTGGTGCCAGGTGGTAGGACAGAACGGTGGCAGCTCTTTACATCAAGACTCTGCAAAAAATAGGAGAAAATAATATGATGAATTTAAAAATTGGCGATATAGTAAAGGCAAAAGGATATGAGATACGCCTTGTAGTGGTTGGGGCCTCCGATAAAGGCTATGACCTGTTTTCAGTCTGGCCTTACAATGATCGCTTCATCTACTGGGAGGTGGATTTAGACGGACACGGTGACATTCTAAGTGTCGTGCCAGATCCGGAATGGGATGCCATGAAGGTAACCAACCGCCAGAAAAAAAACAGGAAGGGACGGTACTTGATATAATATCAATCAAAAGTTGACGCAATATCAAGTCGGACTTGACGAAATATCAAGTGAAAGTTGACATAATACCAATTTTTCTTCGTATCTTTGCACCCTGCCAGTGGTAATAGGAGTTCCGGGTACTTCGGTACGGCTGGGCATCCCTGAAATAATGGGTGGAAAAGCCACTGGCGAATATTGGAGAAGCTGAATAGGTGTATCCGGGTACTTCGGTATGTCTGGATGGGTCTGAGGAAGGCACAACTTCCGACAATGACTGGAAAACAGCTCTCCATTCTTCTCAGGACGGACGCAATAGTCCTGAAGCTGCACACTGCCGGACGGAGCAGTTCCGAGCATCCCGGTTCTTCCGTTGAAGACAACTCAGACAGGAGTGCAGCACCATGAGCTGCCTTGACTGATGCCCCCGCGATTAGTGCGGAGTGGTAGGACAGGAGGCAGTTCTTTTTTGCTAAATCTTTGGTGGTCTCAGATTTTCTTCGTACCTTTGCACCATCAGCACTTGAGACGACTGTTGGTTGATCTTCCACGAATGGTAGGGACGCGGTTTCGAGTGCTCTTTTTGGGCTGCCTTGCTGATGCCCCGGCGATTAGTGCCGAGTGGTGTAACAGGAGGCAGTGTTTTTTTGACTTTGTGCTTTTTGAACAGGACGTTGGCGAATCTACGAGGGGAGCTGCTCGATGGGCGGCATCCCTTCAATAACAGATTATCTTACCTATGGGCGCAGTCCGCTATTACCGATGCCGGAATATAAGGTTTCCCTACTAAATTATAAGGAACTCCTTATATTTTGCACCTGCCTCTGATACATCAAATCTGATGTGTTTTGGCATGTAAGAATATTTCGTTTTGCCCCATTTTAGAGGGGTATAACTACCTTATCGCCTTGCCGTTATGCGTTCTACGGGCTTCCTATGAGGTCATTTTCTCCGTCGGCATCGGTAAAATGCCCGTTTTTGGAGATTTCTTGACAATATCAGTTAGTGTGTCTTTAACCGATGCAGGACACAAATGAACACTTGTTAACAATTATCAGCCGCTGGTTGAGAATTATAAAAATATGTAAAAGAACTATTGAAAAGATGTTTTGCATTATCTTTTTCGTACCTTTGCTGTCAGATAATAACTCTCAGCAATGAAATCAGACAAACAAATCGCCAAAGATGCTGCTGAATTTGCAGACCGTTGGCAGGGAGAAGGGTACGAAAAAGGTCAAAGCCAGATGTTTTGGAGTGACCTTCTGACGAAAGTTTATGGGATAGAAGATCTTACGTCTTTCGTCCGTTTCGAGGAACAAGTGAAGAGTGATATATCAACCACCAACTTCATCGATGTTCGTATTCCATCAACGAAGGTGTTCATAGAGCAGAAGTCCATCAACAAAGACCTACGTGCTCCCATCAGGCAAAGTGACGGTAATTTCCTGACACCATTTCAGCAGGTGAAGAGGTATGCCAACGATGTAAGCTATTCACAGCGTCCACGTTGGATAATTACCTGCAATTTCAAAGAGTTCCTGGTCTATGACATGGAACAGCCGAACAGCGAGCCGGAAAGTATTTTACTGAAAGACCTCGGTACCGATTATTATCGTCTGAAGTTCCTCGTCGATGAAAAGAGCGAGCATATCAGCAAGGAGATGGAGGTTTCAATGGCAGCGGGAGAAATTGTAGGACGTATCTACGATGCGCTGCTGAAGCAATATGATGACAATTCACCAGAAGCTCTGCGATGGCTGAATATTCTTTGTGTCCGCATTGTGTTCTGTCTGTATGCTGAGGATGCTGGCATCTTCAGCCGAGACCAATTCCATAACTATCTGGCGAAATTTGACGCAGAAGGAATGCGGCAAGCACTACTGCAGTTATTCCAAACGCTGAACACAAAGGAAGGTAACAGGAGCAAATTCTTACGAGACGACCTGAAAGCATTCCCATATACCAATGGAGGATTGTTTGCTGCTGAAATCGAGATACCTCAGTTTACGGATGAGCTGCGTAAGGTTTTATTGCATAATGCCAGTCTCGATTTCGATTGGAGCAAGATATCCCCCACCATCTTTGGAGCCGTTTTTGAATCGACATTGAACCCGGAAACGAGACGTGCAGGAGGTATGCACTACACCAGTATTGAGAATATTCATAAAGTCATTGATGCCCTATTCCTGAATACACTCAGGAAGGAATTCGAGACCATTCTTGAAGAGAAAGTAGAGAAGACCAGAAACAGGCTGCTTGATGCCTTTCAAGACAAGCTGGCGAGTCTGGTTTTCTTCGATCCCGCTTGTGGCTCCGGCAACTTCCTGACGGAAACATACCTAAGTCTGCGCCGTCTGGAGAATGACGTCATTCGTGCCAGATATCACGGACAGGCATTTATTGGTTTTGAAGATAATTCGCCCATCAAGGTAAGTATAAGCCAGTTCTACGGCATAGAGATAAACGACTTTGCCGTGACAGTGGCCACCACTGCCCTTTGGATTAGTGAGGCCCAGATGTTGGCTGAGACAGAGAAGATTATTGACTTTAATGATGACTTCCTTCCACTAAAGACCTACACGAATATTACGGAAGGTAATGCCCTACGCATAGAATGGAAGGATGTAGTTCCTGTAGAGCGACTGTCATATATCATCGGCAATCCTCCATTTGTTGGCCATCAATGGCGCAATGAGACGCAGCAGGAGGACATGAATCTTGTATTCGCAGATGCAAAGAAACATGGGAAACTTGACTACGTAGCTTGTTGGTATAAAAAAGCAGCTGATTTAATGCAGAACACACACATCAAATGTGCTTTCGTTTCAACAAACAGTATAACACAAGGTGAAAGTGTGGCGGCATTGTGGGAATTGCTTTTTGGGCAGTTTTATGTGGAAATTCAGTTCGCTTATCGAACATTCAACTGGACAAGTGAGGCTTCTCTTAAAGCAGCCGTGCATTGTGTCATTATAGGTTTTACATGTTACCACAATAAGGAGCAGAAGATTCTTTTTGATAACGACAAGCTATCTTATGTTGAGCATATCAATGGATATCTCTTAGCGGCTCCCGACATCTTCATTCAGTCAAGAGGGAAACCCCTCAATGCTGATTTACCCATTATGAGCAAAGGAAGTCAGCCAACAGATGGAGGAAATCTGATTCTGTCGGTAGAGGAGCGTGAGGAACTAATAAAAGCCTTTCCTGATGCTGAAGTTTTCATCAAACGTTACATGGGAAGCGATGAGTTTATAAATAACAAGTATAGATATTGCTTATGGCTAAAGGGGGTCGCACCATCTGATTATAGGAAGATTTCCCCAGTTATGGAACGTTTAAAGAAGGTTGCTGAGACAAGATCCAAGAGTCCAACGGCATCGGTGAGACGCGATGCAGAAATTCCCATGCTATTCACTCAGATTCGACAACCCGAAAGTAATTACCTTGCTGTTCCTGAAGTTTCTTCACAACGTCGTAGGTATATTCCTATAGGATATATGTCACCAGATGTCATATCGAGTAGTAAACTTATTCTGATTCCCGATGCTTCCATTTACATGTTTGGCGTGATGACGTCTAATGTTCACATGGCATGGATGCGTGTTGTTTGTGGGCGTTTGAAAAGCGATTATAGTTATTCTCCAGCCGTTTACAACAACTTCCCATGGCCATCACCTACGGATGAACAGAAAGCAAAGATTGAGCAGACTGCGCAAGCCATCCTTGCTGCCCGTGCGCTTTATCCGGAAAGCAGTTTGGCAGATCTCTATGACGAAGTGGCTATGCCACCAGAGCTGCGAAAAGCGCACCAGGCTAACGACCGTGCCGTCATGGAGGCCTATGGATGGAAAGCTGACAGGAATTTCACTGAAAGCGTTTGTGTGGCTGAACTATTCAAGCTATACCAGAATTTGGCAAAATGAATATCTATACTTTGTATAAGAGTTGCCCCACATCACGTGAGACAACTTTTTTTTTATTTTATAATTTTTATATAGAATATCTGCATCGGTAAATAATAGTGGCATGTTCATCTTTTTTTTGTCGTTTTCTGGCTCTGTGACGAAGATCTGCGAGGGGTGTTGCTCGATGGGCGGCACCTTTACTATATCCATCTATTTTCGCGGCGATAATCTGCGACAATAGGGTTTTTCGTAGCGATAATAATAATTCTCACAGCGATATTCCAGATTTTTGACTCACTGCGGCCATATTTCGACAGTCTTGTATAGCAGACTGCGGCCAATAATTTTAATTTATCACTTTTTGATAAAATAAAAATAGCGGCATCGGTGAGAGCAGATTGTCGCGCGACCTGCGCGAATTTCCACCAGACATTACCCAGTTTACTCCGGAGGAAACAAAGTTTACGCCGGAGGAAACCCAGTTTCCGTATGCAATAACCAAGTTTAGGCTTGCGTAAACCTTTCAGCCGTTCATAGCGGACTGCGCTCATCTGTGGTAGTGCCTTTGAAAAAGTTACTAAATCAAACCCCGGACGGCATAGTTTGTCCCAAAAAGAGATGACCACCGTCAGTCATATTTCCTATTTGTTCCTAACATATCATGAATATCATACACATGCTGCTCTTGAAGGTCTGTATTACCACCTCTATCAACAGCAGCTTTCAGTAGGTTTGCCACTTCCCACCTGTCGGTATAATGGGCAGATGGGTGTGACTCTATAATATCATTGACGGCATAGACAGACCTATAAAATGAGGATAGATAACAGTCGTGAGGTATAAAATTGACGTCCTTTAGCTCACAATCACCGGCGAACACAACAAGGGAATACATCGGCAGTGTGGCCATCTGCGGTGACAGTCCGCGAAGTGCTTTTATATGCCCGTCATTTTGTTTGAACGGGTTGTAGAAGCGATTTCGGTATCTGCCATACCCAGACACCTGCGTCCAATAATCCTGATTACCCTTGCCGAAAATCCACCCCGTGAAATCCTTGACCTCGATAACAATCAACCCGACATCGGTGGCTACTACGATATCTATCTGAGTAGTCTTACCGTTACCGGATTCTACCATCAGGTCGTGATATATAGCCGTCGGTTTGAATCCTGACGCAAGCAGACAGGATACAAGGCACCTCTCGCTCGGTGTACCCCGCTCTGGCGAAGTTATCATCTCATATAGTTCAGGTTTGTTCCAAAATGTCTTCCAGGTTAGTTCTTGACCAACCTGTATGCACCGATTATCTGCAGTGACCCACTTATAGATAATCAACCATATTAATGCCACAATGGACATGAATATAATAAACCCAAACATTAATTAATTCATTTTCTGTTCGCCTTGATGCCTTTTTGGCGTAGGTACTTGTATATCGTCCTGTTCGACTTCACTCCCAGGGACTCCATAATCTGGGCTATCGGCATGTGGTCTTTATACATGGCTGCAGCGGCATCGGCCTTGCTGTTGTGCGGCTCTTGTGGCCGTCCCATCTTCTTTCCTGCAGCCATAGCCACCTTCCTGCCCGTCTGGCACCTCTCGATGATAAGGTTCCGCTCATACTCCGCGAGGATGGCCATCATCTGCATCATCATCTTCCCTCCTGGTGTTGTTGCGTCGATGTTGTCCTGAAGGGCTATCAGACTGATGCCCTTCTCTCTGAGGTCATCGACCATGGCCAGCAGCTCCCGGACGGAACGACCAAGCCTATCCAGCTTATACACCACCAGCGTGTCACCCTGTCTGATGAAGGACAGCAGCTCTTTGAGTACTGGCCTCTCCTTCACGCCGGATTCCTTCTCGGTGTAGATCTTCTCACACCCTGCCTTGTTCAGAGCCTCTATCTGCATGTCGAGGTTCTGGGCAGTGGTACTGACTCGTGCGTAGCCTATCGTCATATTATAAGGTTCATTTCGACGTTTGCCATCGTTAGTGCATGTTGAAATTGGTGAACATACACCTGTTCAACTCCTTCCAGCAGTATATCTGATATACTGTTATTCACCTCGAAACCTGTGCTGCTTGGATGCCACCAGTCATCATTGTTTGGCTGGACAGGACATACTTTTATAAACAGTCCGTCCTTACCTTCCAACTTCCAGTCGGCCATACCGTCATACTTGAATCCATTTCTTTCAAGAATCTCTGGAGTTAGGGGAATAGGATTTAAGTCTGATGGATCAACGGAAACTATACCTCCTGGGGCATATTCCAATAACTCAGGATCCAGTTCCTTCTCGTTCACCATGCCAACGACTGTCTTGTCGCTTCGCCTGACATCTAAGACAAACATTACGACATTGGTAGCCCAATATACTTTATCGCCTACCATTAAATCTGTTACTCTCACCATAGCATAGTTCTCCTTCTTATGGCTTAAACCATCTTACAATCAAATTACGACGAATTATTCCGTCATCGTCTGGTCGGTCATTCAGGAGAGCCATTGCCAGCACCTGCTGTTTCACTTGACCTGCGTTTACGCTTCGAATAACTGACTGAAACAATGCTGCTGCATCAGTATCGCTTACAGGAACTTCTTCTGAGGCAATAATGACCTCTCCGGCAATCTGTTTTGCTGCTTCATAACTTTCATCCTGGATGTCATCTTCATCAGTAAATCTGGATATTGTGGTAATATCACATTTGATGGTGTCGATTGGGTAAGATGCCATCATTGACCTGAAGAGGTTCCTAACTTCTTTCTGAAATCCTTCATCTGTTGGTTTCCCATTCAGAAGGGTAACCCCTTCATCTGTCTTAACGGCATACAGATTTGAGTCACCTTTTTCTTTTGGTGTTACCATTTCATCGATAAAGGCGTGCAGCTGTTTTACATCTGCAAAGTCGTATGACTCTGAACACTTTATACTTGGCTCTTTCATATAACACGTTTACTTTAATTTCCTTTTGCAAAGGTACACATTTTTAACGAAACTACCAAATATTTTCCGATGTTTTTGTGTACCTTTTCACATTTATTATATTTATAATTAAATTACACATCAATTTTTGATTAGTTATTTAAAATGCTCTGGAAGATATGCAACAAGGTTACGGAACTTACGCCAGATATAGTAACTCTTTTCCGGCCACGGAGTTGGCATAGGAACGTTATTACCTGTCCAGTGGTTCGTGTAACTAAGGATAAATCGTGCCACAGGTAGATTACATACCTTCACTTCTTCTGTGTAGAGCGGCCGCACAACCGAAACCTCATCGAACGAAATGTAAGAAGCGATAAAGTCTATACCGTAATCTGAGGCAACATCTAAACCGAAGTAATTCAAGTTTCTCATAAGGTCTTCGCTGATACCAGGCTCACAAACAAAAGTAATAATTTTCCAAGGTGCAGATCCTCTTTTCTTTATTCCTTTGTGCTGTTCGGCAAATCTATCAAGAATAGTCTGCCAGGCAGTCGATTCACAACCATACGGCGACACAATTATACTGTTTTTGGTATTTCCATAGACCAGTGGAACGTTCCGGTGCGTCATGCGATCATCATCCGGAATCGTATCCTCTATCCTGAAGAATTTATCCATCTGGATATATTCTTCAAACGGTATCATATGTTCGTTGACACTGCTCATATAATTATCCTATTAAAAATTGTGCCAGTAGTCGCTGAAAGTAAAAGCCAAAATTGGAAGCAACGATTGGATCTGGGAAAACAAATCTTTCAAACTGATTTGCTTTCCCATCTTTAGTTACCTCAATTGCATCAACATACTCGGCCATCTCACCAGTCGGTAAAACATATTCTGTCCGTCTCATTTCTTCCGCTGCTTCATCTAAAGCTGCTTCCTTCGGATATATATTGAAGACAGGCATCCATAGATTTTCTTCTCCAGTGAAACCTCTTGTAGGTCTCCAATCTCCTTTGATAGCTGCAATAATCACCCTTAACTTAACATATGCTTCTACATCTGGCATTGCCGAGCCAATGTTTGATTGTTCGAACATTCTCCATTGTAAGACACACGGGTGATTCTCACCTAACTTCTGAACCGCTTTCTCGAAGCTGTCAATTACTATTTTCTTTGTCATAATTTTGATTTTGTTACATTATCAATATAAACTTTTAGGATTATCTTTCATATACTTTTTAACAGCAGCTCTTAACTCGGGAGAGTCAACGGCAGAGTCCCAAGGTGCATAGATGCGGTATGGTGCCATGATGAAGGCACAATGCTTCTCGTAGAACTTGCGCTGCTCCTCCGTGAAAGGACGGCGCAGAATGGAACAGACATACACGTCTGTCCTGGTTGAAAGGTATCGAAAAACAACCATAGCATCCCATCTTCCGTAGTCCGGATTACCGCAATCCCAACTTGGATATCCTCTATCGTCGTAGCATCCGAGTGAGACACCAGTGACGTATTCCTTTATTTCTTCAGGCAGTTCCTTCATAAGCTTTGGGCGGTACACATTGACAGGAACATCTTTATAGTCTTTCCCGTTACATGATCCTTGAACGGTAAAGTCCAGAACATAGTTCTCTTTCACAAATTGTTTGATACTTCGTCTTGCCATAATATAAATAACAAAGTTATTATATTCCTTTTTCAATATTAATGTCCTCTACCGTTATGCGACCTTCCTGTACACACTTGTGTAAATCGCAAAGAACACGACTTAATAAAAATTTTATATCAATGCCTCCTTTTTCCATTTCGTCAACGAGTAATAGAATCTTGTTCATTAATGTTGGCCCGGCACTCTTTTCTCTTGTTTTAATTATTGCCATAATTCTTTTCATATCGATGACTGCGATTTCACCTACCTCCATACCTTTATCACGGTTCTCTTCCAAAATATCATCGACTGTAACACATGGAAAATTTGGCATTAAACACTGACTGTCTGTGTAACATTCTAATAACTTTCCATTATCTTCGATGAACACAGTCTTATTATATAAATACGCTTGCACTTCTGGGATCTCTTTTGTACCAACATTTAACGTACAGAAGTGAGGTTTGTCTGTAACACTTATTATTCTTGCCATAATTAATCCTCCTTTTTACTCGGTAAAATATCCTCCATATAAACCCATTTCGTATAGTTGGCACCATACTTCCTGTTCATTGCATACACAAAACCCGGCATGTCTTTGAGCATGAATTTGCTTGGTGGACTCATCCAGCCTCCCTCGACATCATACAGCAACACTGGCTTTGACAGGTCGGCTTCCTCGCTGACATCGTGCCAGATTGCGTCTAAATCAACCAGTCCTTTACGTGGGTGTTCATCTGCCCACTGCACACCATCGACAAAGAAATCATCCCTTGTCATGGTATAACCTTTCTCACGCCTGTAATTGGCATCGTTAGACCCTGCCTTTACAGCTTCCTTCCATCTTTCAACAGGCATTCGCCCGTTGTCAATAATCTGTTCCTTTGCCATAACTTACTATTTATTATTAACGTCTCCTTTCTACCTGTTCTGGAAGATAATAGCCGAACAGTCCACCAGGATTATTATCTTCTGCAGATCTAAAGTCTTTGAACATCATTGTCGGCTGTTCGCCTGTTTTTACATAATACCCAGCTTCAAGCCATTGGTTTTCCGTTCTCCAGTCTTCATACTGGCGATTCCTTATCCTGTGGCCGTGGTACTCTGTAGTATCGCTGGAATAATTAGGAGTCTCAAAGTCTATGCACCAGTAGGCTCTTTTCTGACTCCCCCATCGGCCAGTGATACCGCACAGTGATTTCATGAATGACATCTTTCGCATGTCATCTTCATCCTTGCAGTGAATACACTTGTAACACTTTGTGGTACGAAGCTGTTCTTCGCTCACCCGTCGTTGTCTCTTCTCTTCTTGGGGTTGATTTTGTGACATATTCTAACTCTCCATTATGATGAGTGATTTTAACTCTCTCTTCTCATGGTTATAGATGAACTGTACTTCTTTCGAAGCATACATTCTTTCTTCGTCCTCTGGAGTTGGTTCGTCTACCATCAGTTCCACACAGAAATGGTTAGCCACTACGCTGATGAAAATTTCAACAGCCATCTGCAGATCTTCTCTCGTTCTCGGAACAAAGACCAGTGCTGTCAATTGTTCCGTAATCGTTAATACCTTTACTTCCATATTATAGCTAAATTATCATTGATTATAATACTGTATAGCTTTCTGATTGATTCTCGTCGTCGGTAGGACTCTTTTCTATAGGTGCCGGGTCGTCATCTGCCTTATCTGCTGTAATACCATCGAGATTTCCTTTTACACCCATAAACATCTTCTCTCCCTTCTTTTCAAAGGAGAATGCCAGCCCAGGATATTTGGTATTAACCTCCATGATATCCTTTGTTTCTGGAAGTTTTCCTACTTCAAGAATAATGGAATGAAGGCAATAGGAATTAGTGCCCACTAAATAGTCCATTATTTCTATTAACTCAGTTAACTGTACAATACTGCAGGACTCTTTATTAAGAACAACCGGATTGTACCCTGCCTTCTCGATGAACTCTTCAAGGTCATCACCTTCCAAGGTGAAATCCCTCTTGTTCCTAAGTGCCCATTCTATATAGCCAAGATCCCTCTTTATAACATAGCTAATGGCTCTGCCGGAGTACTTGCCGAAAGTCATAGTTCCACGTTGATGGTAACGATGGTCAAATCTCCTCAGATCCCATTCTGCTTCCTCTCTTTTCTTATACCATTTATTAAAATCCTCGAAGAACCCCTTTAATAATTCGCCATATTTCACTGCGTGCTCCTTCATCTGTTCTTCTATGGCAGGAATGTTTTCAAGAACTTTTTCGGCAGATTGACACATATCAGTAGAAGGCTGTTTTCCTTTTTTATATTTCTGTTTCAAATACTGTAATTTATTTTTTAAAGTAAAACAGAAAGAATGGATATTGATATTAGGAACTATTGGTGCTGCTGAGTCTAATCCATAATTTTCATATGGATAACCAGACCCCCAACAACCAAGACTTTTGTTATACTTCTCTATTCTTGACATCAGTTCGTCTACCAATTTTGCCAAAAGAGGTTCCTGAAAAATAGGTTCATTCATCATGTATGGGAGGAGGGTATTCATAAAATCTTCTTCCACAATACGAATATCGGTTGAAGGATACTTTTGTGTTATTGCATCAAATATTTCTTTTTCAGAAGGTTCCAGCGTATCGTATATGTTGTCATATACCCACTGTGGACACTTCCGGATAAGATCAAGTACAAACGTTTGTTTCCCTTGATAATCAACTTTTCTTCCACTTATTTCCATAATATATACATTATTTTGTTTCAACTTCATTTAAGTAATCTCTAATGACGGAACGGATATAGTCATTAGAAAACCCTGTCTCTATTACCGATGCCGTAAGGAACTCTATAAAAGGACATATGATTTTTTCTCTATCAGACGTGGTATAACGGTAGAAATCGCTGAAAAAATTGTATTTTAAAAAATTGGATATTAAGACCAATTTACCTGTATCAATTGAATTGTTTTTTAATAGTCTGCTTACTTCCTGATGTGAAACGCCCAAGTAATCTCCAAGTTCGACTTGCATTACCTTATCTTCCTTCAGCTTTGCAGAAATAAGATTCCCGACATGAGGATGGGTTAAGTTAAACTTTTCTCTATTCTCATTCCCAAGACTGAAATCCATGAAGAAGTTATATCCAGTTGCCATACAGAGACTGTTCAAAGTGGTCGTATCAATAGTTTTTCTCTTTAACAGGCGCGTGATGTATATTGGTGACTTTCCTAATTTACGTCCCAGCTCAGCCTGAGAAATTCCTTTCTCGGCTATCACAGTCCTTACCCTTACTCCAATATTAACGTTATCTGCTGTCATATTACAATCACTTTACTAACTTAACTATATTTACTATTACATTACATGTAGCGACGATTACAGCTTACACTAATCAAATAAACTTTGTGTCTTTTGTAACGTTAGTGCTTTCTTGCCATGTTTCTTCCGGATGTCATCCAGTCCCTTCTGAATGAGCTGCTCTGCAGCAGAAACCTCTGAACAACAGAAGAACTGTGACACTGCCTTTATCTGGTCAATCATCTGTTGGGGTAGGACATACGTGTGACGGGTGTAACCAGGCTTACAACCACGAGCTGCACCGGTAGTAGCTCTTTCACTATTGGTTATCTTCACACTATTGTCAACCTTTACAGTCTTCTCTTTCTTTGTCTTTGCCACTTCTTTCTTGGATGTATTTGTGGCTTCATCTCCACTTACAACACTGGCCATGTTAAAATCGTCCAGTGAATTGCTATACTTCTTTGCCATATTACTTATTATTTAAAGGGTTAATAATTTCAATGATAGCGTTAAAGGATTCTCTTACTGCCTGACGCTGCTTATAATTCATGCCCAGAGTGTTTGACACCCTGATGGTTAAGCGATCCGGGAGGCATGGAAGAATACGTCCATACTTACCAAGGTCGGTATTGGCACGTTCCATAGCCTTAACCAGTTCCTCACGTTGGTCATCATATTGGGTTACCATGTTCGGCAAAAACAGCAGCTTTGCCTTGCTGATCTTTCGGACTGTCTCAGCGAAGGTTGCTGCCTCACGGACGTTCATCCTGTCAAAGCGGAAGGGGATGATGATGACATCTGAAGAATGATAGACATATTTTAAATTGTCATTGTCGACTGAGCCAGGGCAGTCAATCACAACAAGTCCTGGGACTTTTTTAAGCTTGCTCATCCTATCCTTAATTTCGTCATCAACATGTAAAGGCCAGACCCGCCAAGGAGTTGGGGGATTGCTAATGCCTAAGTCGTCGAAGCGGTTATTGCTTATTGACCGCTGAGTGTCAGCGTCCATGACGGCAACGGGAAATCCCTGCTCAACTGCATAAGTTGCAAACAAGGTACAGAGTGTGGTCTTACCGGTACCTCCTTTCAGGCCACCAAAGGAAATAATTAAGTTATTCATACTCATTTTATAATTGTACGTTTAGAACTAAATTAGTAAACTACATAAGGATAGCGTTTTTAACGTCCTATCCCCTTGGATTTACCAAGGTCTGGATTCTTCTCAATGTCATTCAGGACAGCATCGAGACGGCGCAACTGCTCTTGATTGAGCGCGTAAATGCAGTCGATGGCCACCTTCTGGCCTATGAGGTGACGCTTGCTCAGGGGATCTGCTACTTTCAATACGTCGGCGACATCCTTGGTTGTCACCTCTTCTGGTCGTGTCAACCAATACTCACATATGAAGCTATTGACAACACGGTCGATATCCTCCGTTGTTCGACTGTTGGCTGGCTTACCGGCAATCTCAGCTACCCATGGAGCTTTCTTAAGGTTCTCTACAAGGTCATCCATTTCAAAACCGATATCATCAGGATCGAACTCATTGGCACCCATGGCGTCGCACAGCTCGTTGAACGAGTCTCTGAACCAGGCAATGCCTGTGTGCATCCCTTTACCCGTTATATACTCTATAACATACTGGGCTGTCTGCTTCTGTAACTTTTCAATTGTATTCATCGTCATCTGTATTTAAAAATCATCAATTTTCTTGTTTATTTCCGCTCTGAGCGCGTTTTGGGGCATGGCTTGGTAGTTGTTCACCATTGGGCTTTTTTTTGCGTCACGGGGCTTATTTTCGCTCTTATACGCTAATATCAGAAAGCAGGAGGTATGCTCTCCTCTATTATTATATTGTGACTTTCCTGGGGTCTCATGCCCAAGCGTTTGTCCTCAGGATTCTCGAAGCGCGTAAACTCGCCACGGAAATTGAGCAACACATCATCCGTTGCACCCTTGCGGTGTTTGGCAATGATAATCTGTGCCATACCGCGCAGGTCGTGTCCCTTGTCGTCTTCATAGATCCGATAATATTCTGGACGATGGACAAGCAGCACCAAATCAGCATCCTGCTCGATGGCTCCCGACTCACGCAGGTCTGACAACTGAGGGCGCTTACCTTCCAATCCATCACGACTCTCCACACCACGGTTGAGCTGACTGAGCGCAATGATGGGGATGTCCAGTTCCTTCGCCAAGTTCTTCAGCGAACGCGAGATAACGCTAACCTCCTCCTGACGGGACGAGAAGCGCATGCCGTTGGCATTCATCAGCTGCAGATAGTCAATCATAATGATTTTCACCCCATGTTCACGTACCAGACGACGTGCCTTGGTGCGTAGTTCAAACACCGACAGACCAGGCGTATCATCCACATACAACGGTGCCCCCAGCAGTTTGTTAACTCGTTTATCTATACGATCCCATTCGTCTGGCTGTAACTGTCCGTTTAAAATTTTGGAGCCTTGAATCTCACAAAGGTTAGATATTATTCGGTTTACCAGCTGAACGTTCGACATCTCCAGCGAGAAAAAAGCCATAGGAACTTTGTGTTCTGTAGCAATATTCTTGGCCATCGACAGTGCAAATGACGTCTTGCCCATGGCTGGACGTCCGGCAATTATGATTAGGTCGCTCTTCTGCCATCCCGAGATGATGTCATCGAGCTTGTAAAATCCCGAAGGTACACCAGTCAGACCGTCTTTATTACCAGCAGCTTCCTGAATGGCATTAATGGCACTCTTGACAACAGGATCTACCTGAGTATAATCTTTCTTTATGTTCTGTTGACCTAACTCAAATAGACTTGCTTCTGCCTCCTGCATCAAATCATCGAGATCTGTGGTATCATCAAAGGCCTTCGTCTCTATGTTGCTTGCATAGGTAATGAGTTGACGGGCCAACGATTTCTGGGCAACAATTCGACTATGATAATCGATGCTGGCTGATGAAGCTACACGGCTGGAGATTTCTGCCACATAGCCAGGACCACCAACATCTTCCAAGTCGCCCTGCTTCGCCAGCTGCTCAGTCACAGTATAAAGGTCGATAGGAGAATCATTCCGTACCAGCTCTGTGATGGCTCGATACACTTTCTGATTGCGAGGCTCATAGAAACTCGCTGGCGACAGTCTATCACAAACGACTGTAAAGGCTTCCTTATCAATCATTAAGGCTCCTAATACTGCACGTTCTATCTCTGTTGCCTGTGGCTGTACATGTGCATACGTATTGTCTACAGACTGTTGTCTACGGCTGTAGTTGCCGTTACGGTTGTTGTCTTGTCTCATTGTTATCGAGTTTTTAGTTTAACTTATACCGCAGCAGCTTTACTATATTTGAGAAGTATTTTTTCTTCAGGGTACTGAATAAATCTTTGTAAGTACCAGTCAATAGCTCGTATTGCTGCTTTGTGAGAGAGAGCTCTAAGCACTTATCTTCGGTGTATATTTCCGCTACATCAATACTTGTTAGGGTATCCTTGTCTTCAGGATTAACCAGAGAAAATAATTCTTGGCAGAGGTTATACCAGTACCGATATACATCCTTACGGAACGTGTCTTCATCATCCACCTTATTTAAGTACTCCTCAGTCTGGTATTCTTCACGTTTCTGCTCACACTCATCAGCAAAATCCTTCAAGGCACAGATAATGACCATCGGGTCAACCTTGCCGTAGAACTTGCCGAAGTGACCACACTTGAAACGATAGAAGAAGAGCTGCATGACGGAATACTTCATATCCTTGTATTCCTGCGCTATCAGAGTGGCCAGCTTCTCAGTCTGGTCATCATTCATGTTCTTGCTGCCAGTGTAGGTGTTCAGGTTGGCAATAGCAGGTACAAGCCAGGAGGAAGCTGCCCCGGAACCATAAGCCTTATCAAGCATGTCAAGGGTAGCGTAATTACCCATAATGGTTTTACGCTCGTCAGATGCACAAGATAACTGCGTATCAGGATTAACCATCACCGCAAAGTCTTCAAACTTCGGGTAACGGTGTAGTATATTTTGCAGTTCCTTCTGTGCGGAGCTTTCTGATAATGCTTGCTGCTCCTTCATAGATTTCTTCGCTTGAGCGATAGCCGTTGTTATTGTCTGTTCCATTTTTATTTAAATTTGGGTTAAACTTGTCTTCTTGTATTACCAGCCAGTTTTTAAAATGTTCCTTGGCGTCGGTGAGATCTGTATGACCTCGGTTTCGCATCTTAACCTCCCCTGCCCAGCGTAGAAGAATGTCTTGTAGTGTCTTCTCATCGTAATTTAAAAACTTGAAACGTTCGAATACCTGTTTTTTCCATTCGGCATCGGTCAACAGTGCATTTATCTCTGCATCTACCTCTGCGACAAGCATAGCTGTATACTTGGTGTCCTCCTCATCGGCAACCTCGTCAGCAGCCCCATTCCCTATCTCCTGCTGCTCTTCATCCACCAACTCCTCAGCTTTCTCTTCCTTGCGCGCGCGCGTTTCCGCACTCGAAGAGTGCTTTACTTTTCTTTTCTTTTCTTTTCTTTGTGTACTTTCTGTATGCAATAACTCAGTTTCTGTATGCAATAACTCAGTTTCTGTATGCAATAACTCAGTTTCTGTATGCAATAACTCAGTTTCTGTATGCATTTTGGGTTTCTTAATTAAATCGTTGTAGATGTATTTTGTGGGTTTTTCTGTCCTTCGTATTGTGGCATTAAGATATCTTTCTTGTATATCATGACTCGTCAGTATATGATGCTCTTCATATAGTTTCTTATCAAATATACCATATTCAAGACACTTCTCTACAATCTCTGCTACATAGCGGTCTTCCGAGAAGATATCTGTTGAAATTGTAAAACATTGTTCGTTGTTCCATTCAAGATAATAGCCAGACTCATATATCCTCGAAAAAATGGCAATCAATACTCCTAAAGCAGAAGGGCCTCCAGAATACCGTAATAGCATTCTGATCTTAATATCTCTGTAAAAAGCGACATCGAGAGTGAAATAAAAAAGTTCTTTCTTATGTGGTCGAGCCATAATTTTCTGCTATTTTGTTATTTTTTCTCATTTTTATTTGGAAGTTTCACAGAAAATTCGTACCTTTGCACCTGGAGAGATGGAAGGGTAAACATCTGCGAAGATTATCCCGGGCTTACGCTCGGGACCTTTCTTTTTTATTTAGCGAGCTTTTCCAAGTCGTCTCGCTTATAATACACTCGCTTACCCACCTTTACGGGAACCAGATAACCAGATTTTTCCCATTTCCAAAGTGTAGTGTGACTAACCCCCAGACCTTCTACAACGTCTTTTTTGGCTATCATATCTTCATTCTGTTCAGGGAATAACCCCCTACGCGAATAATGATCAAGTTTTAGTGTTGCACCTTCTTCGATCGCAAAATTTTGCATGGCCTTTACAAATGCGAGGACACCATCGCCAGTAAGAGTCACCGAGACATGATTAGGACTCCGGTGAACTTCCGATACCAGTTTACTTGCAAGTAACTGTCGCTCAAAATCCATGTCTAACGTCTGCTGTGTAGACGGGATACCTTGATTTAATTGATTGTTAACCATACCTTTTATTATTTAAAATTATATACTTTCATATTATTAGTTCCATTTTTTTTTGTACTTTTGCAACGTGAAACTTTTGAACCCGAAGCATTGAAAGCGGAATATTATTCCTATACCGATGCAAAGGTAGTAAAACTTTTGTATTTTAGTTCATTTATAACGCTTTTTTAACGTATTTTAATATATATGGATGATTTATTGGTATCCGTTAATGATATTCACATCGGTGACAGAATTAGAAGATCAATTAAATCAAATGATATAACCCGAGGTCATTTTGCAGAACTCCTTG
Source organism: uncultured Prevotella sp. (assembly GCA_946402275.1). Taxonomy (GTDB): domain Bacteria; phylum Bacteroidota; class Bacteroidia; order Bacteroidales; family Bacteroidaceae; genus Prevotella. Next base: position 4,280 of record CAMIVY010000032.1, on the reverse strand, counting down.
GTGTAAGTGAGTCTAAGGTCGACAGAATATTACAAAATCGAACTATTGAAACTTCCTTGTTATATGATATTTCGAAGAAATTAGGCATAAATTTCTTTTCATGGTACTGTAGCGATTGGAATCCAGAGGATTCTGGTGATACTTTATATTATTACCATGTAGGCAAGGCTATAGAGCTATACATGAAGTCTATAAGCCTGTCACAAGCAGATCTTGCTGAAAAAATGGGGATGCAACAGGCAGGTATAAGTAAAATGCTTAAAAAAAACTCGATAGATACAGGGAAACTTGTAGATTTATGCTATATTTTCAATCATAACTTTTTTGAGGATTTTTATAATAATCCTAAAGTAATTCTACAGGATAAAACTTTAAAATATGATATTCTATTGGAAAAATACAATGCTTTGTTGATTGAAAACGATCAGTTAAAAACAAAAATACTTGATTTAGAGAAACAACTTCAGAAATAGTATATTATTATCCTGATTTCATCAAGACCGCAACGGTCAAGGCACAAATCCTGATGTGCTTTATCATATAACTCTGAAGAAAGACATCCGTCCATCGTCAGTACGGCGAGAATCTGAACTTTACCCATAATCGTTTCTTTTCGTTAGGCAAGGGTAAAAAAGTAGCGTGCAATTCACACTACCTTCAAGCGATGGCTCTGGTAAAGCCTTTACGGAGAGTACGTGAATGCACGCTATGCGTAAGCATAGCATAAGCATCACGCAATCGTCTCCGTAGTTCCAATTTACCAGATTTTCGCTTGAAACGCCTTGCGGTCTTATCCTATATGTTGGCGGCGAAAAGCTCCTGCCAATCGCCGTTTTTCTCAAATGTTATGCAAAGATAGCCAAATTCAGTGAATTACAGGCTATGATTGCTTGAATTTATATTTAAGTCCATACTCTTCAAGTTTGCTGTATAGTGTTGTCCTGCCTATTCCGAGCAGTTCGGCGGCGACACTCCGGTTGCCGTTTGCCTGTTTCAACGCACGCAATATCCGCTCCTTATCCTCCGCGTCATTGCGCAAGGCGAAGCTGACAGTAGAGGTCGGTTTCGTCACGGCAAGTTCCAGATGCTCTTTCATGACAACACCTTCCTGCGCCTGCAATACAGCACCCATAACTTTCTGCCGAAGTTCCCGCACGTTGCCCGGCCATGCGTGTGTCAGCAACGCTTTACGTGCTTCGGAACTGAACCCGCTCACGCTACACTCCAGCTCTCTGTTTGCCATATCACGGAAGAACTCTGCCAGCGGCATGATGTCTTCCTGACAGTCACGCAACGGAGGAACGGTTATCCCGAAGTCGTGCAGACGGTACAGAAGATCCTGCCGAAAACGCTTTTCATTCACCGCTACTTCCAAATCTTCATTGGTAGCAGCGATGATGCGGACATTGAAATTCTGGTCTGCCTTGTCTCCGACCGGGCGATACCGCCTCTCCTGTATGGCGCGGAGCAACATCTGTTGGGTTTCCAACGCGAGGTTTCCTACCTCGTCCAGAAACAGCGTGCCGCCTTCCGCCTCATGGAAATATCCTTTCTTGGCACAGTCTGCTCCTGTAAACGCTCCCTTGACGTGTCCGAAGAAGGCCGAGGGCGCAAGCTCTTTGGTGAGTGAACCGCAGTCCACCGCCACGAATGGCTTGACTGCCCGCTTGCTCTTGTCGTGCAGGTGGTGGGCAATATGTTCCTTACCCGTGCCGTTCTCTCCGAATATCATCACGCTCATATCGGTAGCGGCTACCAGCCTTATACGGTGCATGATTTTCTGAAATGCGGAACCGTCACGGGCGAACACAGGCATACGGCGTTGTCCTGCCTGACGTTCTTTCAGTATGGAACGGATCAGAGGGACAAGTTTATCCTCCACAAGCTGTTTGGGAATATAGTCTATCGAGCCGAGTTTCATGCTTTCCACGGCGGTATTAACTTCGGCGTAGTCGGTCATAATGATGAAGGGCTGCATCTTTCCCACCTTTCGCATCCAGCGCAAAAGGTCAATGCCGTTACCGTCAGGCAGGCGCAGGTCGGCAACCACGATGTCATTATCCGTCGCCTGTTGCAGATGTTTCTTCGCGGTTGAGAGGTGGTAAGCCTTCATGGTGTGGTAGCCCTCCCGCGCAAGCATGTTGCAGACAAATTCGCAGTACACGATATTGTCTTCTACCACAATTATTGTTGTCTTATCCATCTTCGTATTTTCTCCTTTCCTCTTCTGCCAACCGGATTATTTCTGCTCCCTTATCCAGCACAGCAGTCACAGCATGGCTTAACGCTTCACCATCCGGGAGTACATCGCCATGAAGCAATCTGTAAAGTACATTTAGCGGTTGGTCGGCACGTAGCACCTCCCACGAGCTGCGCAGGTGGTGTGTCAGGGAATCCAGCTTTTGCAGGTCTTTTTCTGTTGCCGCTTCCCGTATTGTCTGCATCTCCTTTTCAGTTTCCGTCATCAACTTTTCCAGCATAACGGCTTCATTGCCGTAGGACAACAAGGCTGAAAAATCCGGTTTCCCGTCCGGTGTTTCTTTTATGGCACACCTGTCGGAAACCTCCATCAACTCCGATATGGAGAACGGCTTGAATAGGCATCCGGCAAAGCCTTTTGCCAATAGTTCCCCTTTGTTACAACTGCCCGAAGCGGTTGCCACAACCACCGGGATTGTTGGTGAATTGCCCACGTTGGACGAACGCAACAGTTCCAGCAATTCGAAACCGTTTATACCGGGCATATTCAAGTCTGTCAGCAACAGGCTGTATTCTTTCTGGCGTATCATTTCCATCAGTGCCGCAGCATCGGTGCAAGTGTCGCAGTGTATTCCTTCTTGGGAATACATCTCTTTCAGCATCAGAAGTAATACCTCATCATTGTCAATGGCGACAACATCATGGAATTTATTGTTATGATAAACAGGTGTATTGCTTGTATATCCAAGCTGTTCTTCAGCTTCCTGCATAGAAATTTCAACTGTGAAACGACTGCCTTTCCCTTTCTTGCTGTCCAAACGGATTGTTCCGCCAAGCATCGACACAATATTACGCATTATGGCAAGCCCAAGCCCGAAACCCTCCTTTGCGGCGGCATTTGATAGACGTTCAAACGCACCGAACGCTTGTTTCTGTTCCTCTTCTGTCATGCCTGTACCTGTATCTTCAACGACCAGTGTCAGAACTCCATTGTCATATTCAGTAATCAAAGAAACACCGCCTTCTTCTGTGAACTTGACAGCGTTTGACAGCAGGTTATTCCCGATTTGTATTATTCGCTCTTTGTCGGTCAATACAATGGCATCGTGTCCAGTCTTCACGGACAAGGACAACCCTTTGTTCACGGCAACAGGCATGAACTCCGTTTCAAGTGTGTGCGTGATTGCAGAAATCCGGCAGGGTGACAGACGGGGCTGTTCCTTGCCGTTGTCCAGGCGGAAGAAGTCAAGCAAAGTGTTGAGCATATCCCGCATACGGTCGGAGGATTGCAGTATATTTTGGATATATTGCCCATTATTACCGCTATTGCATTCTTTCCGCAAAAGTTCGGTATAGCCGGTTATTGCCGTCAGTGGTGTACGCAACTCATGGGTAATAGTATGTACCGCTTTCTTTCGGGAGGTTATGAGTACCTCATTTTGTTGCACGGACTGTTCCAATTGCTCGATCAAATCCGTTGTCTTGCGTTTGTATCGTTTAATGTTCTTTGCATCACGGTGTATGATGATATAGGAAATGACCAACAGCAAAAGAACAAATCCCATCAAGCCGCCTATCTGCATAAATGATTTTTTACGCATGGCTGTTATCTCGCTTTCTCTATTTTGTAAATCAGATTGTACCTTCTTTTCGATTTGGCAAATCAATCCTTGCAGTTGTCTGTTAAGTTCTGCATTACGGGCAGCAAGACTATCGGCTTGTTCTGACAATCGACGGCTCTGCGCTTTCTGTTCGTTGACCATGTTTCTATTGGATGAACGGAGCGTAGTCGTTGTTGTCGTTGGCTTCGTTCCCTCTTTTTTGCCGAAGATGCCCAAGAAACCTTTTCGTTTTGGCTTTTTGGACTGTTCCTGCACACTTTTCTGCACAATAACCGGAATTTGATTGGCTATCTTCTTGTTAATAGATTGTTGTTCATCCATTAACCGGACTATCTGGAACATCTGTCGTTCCTTATCCTCTAAAAGACTGCGCACACTATCGATGCGCTCTGCTGGATAGGTGGCCTTGAAACGGCAGAGCATACTGTCCATTGCCATACGCCGTGCATGGTAATGCTC